>JBDNHK010000057.1:0-145192 GCA_041688815.1 Acidimicrobiales bacterium
AGGAAACAAGCGCGGCGAGGTGGGCTCGTGACTGTCGCAGGCGGCTGATTGCATGGCCGGTCATGAACAGGTCACAGGGAGAAGCCGAGCTCCGCCGGTTGGCTTCGCTACAACACGGGGTCATCACCCGGGTCCAGGCGGCTTCGACGGGTCTCGACCGGCATCAGGTCAGTCGTCTTGTCCGGTCCGGACGGTGGCGGGCTCTCGGACGCCGCGGCCTGGCTTTGGTGGGGTCACCGACGACCGACCTCCACCTCTGCGCCGCCGCCCTGCGCGCTCAGGGCGGCCGCGCCACCCTCTCCCACGACACGGCGGCCACCTTCTGGGGCCTGGCCCGCTTTCGCAGCCGCCCCGTCCACCTGCTCTTGCCTCACGGGACGAACCCCGCCGCCCGACCAGGAACAGTCATCCACCAGGCCCGGCGTCTCCTTCCCCACCATGTGGTCGACATCGAGGGGCTCCGGGTGACCTCCCCACCCCGAACGGTCTTCGATCTCTCCGGCACGCTGTCGCACCGATGGCGGGTCGAGGACACGTTGGACGATGCGTGGGCGAGTCGGCTGGTCGGCTTCGATTCGATGATGACGACAATCGACGAGCTGTCGGGCCACGGGCAGCGCAACGTGGCCGAGCTGCGGGAGATGGTTCTCACTCGCGGGTCCGACCACGTCGCCGGCGAGAGCGCCCTCGAACGCCGCTTCCACCAGATCGTCCGTGAGGCCGGACTCCCGCCCATGTCAGCCCAGGTGGACCTCACCGACGAGGAGGGCTGGTGGGGCCGTGTCGACGCGCTCTACCCCGATGCCCGGATCATCGTCGAGATCGACGGCGATCGATGGCACACCGCACTACGCCATCGCCAGCGCGACACAGAGCGACGACGTCAGTGGGCCGAGATGGGCTATCTCGTCCTGAGCTTCAGCGAACAAGAGGTGTGGCACCGACGGGACCACGTCGTGGCCGTCCTGCGTGACGCCCGACGCACGCGCATCGCCTTCCGACGAAGCGCCTGACCCCAGGCGAGCGGCCGCCACGCACAGCCGCTGCTCGACCCTGCCACGGACGGTCGACCAGTTCCGACCCCGACCGAACTGTTGCGTCCTCGGAGCGCCAGACCGCTCGCTGCACTCAACAGTTCGAGGGAGGGGGTGGGGGGTGGGCGGAGGGGGTGGGCGGAGGGACTGGACGGACCGGGCCCCCTACCGGTCGAAGAGCGACGACCCCGGATCGGCGGCGGCCAGCGGCGCGCCGGCCGGAGCGACGAGCCCGACATGCGCCCACGCGGCAGGAGTGGCCACCCGTCCTCGGGGCGTGCGCATGAGCAGGCCCTGCTGGATGAGGAACGGCTCGTAGACATCCTCGACGGTCTCCTCGGCCTCGCCGACGCTGATGGCCAGCGTTCCCAACCCGACCGGTCCACCACCGAACTTGGAGCACAGGTTCGACAGCACGGAGCGATCGACCTTGTCGAGACCGAGCTCGTCGACCCCGAAGAGGGCCAGGCCGGCCCGCGCCACGTCGCGATCGACGACCCCGGTGCCGCGCACCTCGGCGAAGTCGCGCACGCGGCGAAGGAGGCGGTTGGCGATACGCGGGGTGCCCCGGGCCCGCCGGGCGATCTCGGAAGCCCCCTCGCGATCGACCTGCAGCCCGAGGATGCCGGCGGCCCGGGTGACGATGGACTCGAGATCGACGGCGTCGTAGTAGTCCAGCCGGGCCACCAGCCCGAAGCGGTCGCGCAGGGGGCCGGTGATCAGCCCTGTGCGGGTGGTGGCCCCGACCAGCGTGAAGCGGGGCAGGTCGAGCCGCAAGGATCGGGCGGCCGGCCCCTTGCCCAGCACGATGTCGAGCTGGAAGTCCTCCATACCCGGGTACAGGACCTCCTCGACGTTGCGGCTCAGGCGGTGGATCTCGTCGATGAACAGCACATCACCCTCACCGAGGCGGGTGAGGATGGCGGCCAGATCGCCGGCCCGATCGAGGGCGGGACCCGAGGTGACGTGCAGGGCCACCCCCTGCTCGCCGGCCACGATGCCGGCAAGCGTGGTCTTGCCCAGCCCGGGAGGGCCGGCGAACAGAAGGTGGTCGACGGCCTGCCCACGGCGGCGAGCTGCCTCGAGGATGATCTGGAGGTGCTCCTTGAGCTCGCGTTGGCCGACGAAGTCGTCGAGCGAGCGGGGCCGCAGGCCGCTCTCCTCGCCGATGGTGTCACCCACCGACGCCGCGGGCAGTTCGGGTTCGAAATCGAGGTCGTCGGGGCCCGGCTCGGGTGACAGGAGCTCGTCGCGCATCAGGCCACCGCCAAGCGCTGGAGGGCCACGCGCAGCAGCGCGGACGGATCGTCGTCGTCGGGCAACTCGCGCAGCACCGCCGTGACCTCGTCAGGGCCGTAGCCCAGGTTGGTCAACGCATCGCGTACATCGGACTGCGGGGTGGCCATTCGGGACGAGGATCCATCACCGGCGACGAGGAGGGCGGCCTCGGCCAGACCCGGGATGTCGAGCCGGGACTTGAGCTCGATCAGAAGCCGCGCCGCCGTCTTCTTCCCCACTCCGGGCACGAGGCACAGCGCGTCGAGGTCGTCGTCGGCCAGCACCCGTTGCAGGTGAGCCGGCGGGTGCACGGAGAGGATGGCCATGGCCAGTGCGGGCCCGACGCCATGAGCCCCGAGGAGAGCCTCGAAGGCCAAGCGCTCCTCGGCTGTCACGAAACCGTAGAGCGTCTCGGCGTCCTCGCGCCGGTGATGGTGGACGTGGACGAAGACCTCGTCACCGATCTCGCCGAGATCGACCGCGGTCGACGGCGAAACCGTGACCCGATAGCCCACACCCGCCACCTCGACCAGCACCTCACCGTGGGACCACCGGTCGAGCAGTGTGCCGCGCACCGAGCCGATCATCGCGCCGGCCCTCCCTCCATCGCCGCCACCGATGCTGCGGCCGCAACGCGCAGCGGTTCCATGGCCAGATGACACAGGGCCAGAGCGGCGGCATCGGCGGCGTCGGGGGGTTCGGGCAGTCGGCTCAGGCCGAGGAGGGTCTGCACCATCTGTTGCACCTGCAACTTATCGGCGCCACCCCACCCGGCGACGGCGGCCTTGACCTCGTTGGGCGAGTACTGCACGACCTCGCTGCCGGCGGCGACGGCCTCGGCCATGGCGATCCCGCTGGCCTGGCCGACCGACATGGCCGTGCGCACGTTGACCTGGAACAGCACCCGCTCGACGGCCACCACCGAGGGGCGGTGCTCGGCCATGAGGTCGCGCAACTCGACCTGCAACTCGGCCAGCCGGTGATGGACCGGGTCGGCGGGCGAAGTGGTGATGACACCCAGCGCCCGGGCTCGGGCCGGGGCCGCCGAACGGCCCCGGCCCGAAGGCGAGGACTCGAGCACGCAGTAGCCGCAGCGCGACAGTCCAGGATCGATACCGAGCACGAACACCCGTACGACGATAGCGCCGACCCCACCGACCGCCGGGGATGGACCCATCTGGAACCATCACCGATTCAGCCAGCCCTCCGAGATGCCGATGACACCACCCGTGACCACGACCACCACCCGTGACCACGACCACGACCACGACCCCGTCCCGCCACCCCCGGCGACCGCCGCAATCCGCCCCGCCCGGCGCCGTTCGTTCAATCGGGCCCGCATGTTCACGGTGATGCGCACCGATCTGCGCCATCTCGCGGAGTCGAAGGACTTCTGGATCCCGATGGTGATCCTCGGCGGATTCTTCTTCCTCATCGTGCCGGCGATCATGCTCAGCATCATCACCACCATCGGTGGCGTCGACGCCGTCCAACAGGTCACCCAAGCCCTGGAGCTCCTCCCGCAATCCGCCCAGCAGGCCGTGCCCCAGGGAGTCGACTCGTCGGCGAAGGTCAGCTACGTGCTGGCGGTGTACATGTTCGCACCCATCGCCGTCGTGGTTCCTCTCACGATCTCCACTGCCGTCGGTGCCTCGACCATCGTCGGCGAACGCGAGCGCGGCACCGGAGAGTCCCTCGCCCACTCCCCGGCCGACGTCCGGGAGATCTACCTGGGCAAGCTGATCGCCAGCCTGATCCCCGGGTACCTCACGACGATCGTCGGGTTCGGCATCTACTCACTGGTCGTCAACCTGCTCGTCGGGCGCCAGGTCGGAGGATGGTTCTTCCCCACCGCGTCGTGGTGGCTGCTCATCCTGTGGGTGCTGCCGCCGTTCATGGCCATTGCCCTGTCGCTGGTGCTGCGGTTGTCGGCCCGGGTCAAGTCCACGGCCGCGGCCCAGCAGGCCTCGGGGCTCGTGACCTTCCCCCTGATCCTCATCGCCTACAGCCAGTCCACCGGAACGCTGCTCGGGTCGGGCACCCCGGTGCTGGCCTTCGTGATCGGGGTGGTGGCGTGGATCATCGCCGCCGCGCTCCTGGCCACCGGGTTCCGCTCGCTCACCCGGGCCCGCCTGCTCGGTGTGGCCAACGAGCAATGATCACTGCTAGGCCTCGAGCACGGCGACGGCGTCGATGATCTCGTCGACCGGGCGGAAGGTGAGCCCGGCGGTGGCCCGATGGGCCCACCCCACGACCCCGTGGGCATCGACCACGAACACCGAACGCCGGTAGAAACCCACCGGTCCGAGCACCCCGTAGGCCTGGCCCACGGCCTTGTCGGGATCGGACAGCAACGGGAAGGCGAACGGGCCCTGCGCCGCCGAGAAGGCCTCGTGCTCCTCCACACACTGCGGACTGACGGCCAGCACCTGCACCCCCACCTCGGCGAATCGGCCGATGTCGGCGGAGTAGCTGGTGAGCTGGACCGTGCACACCGGCGAGTTGTCGGCCGGGTAGAAGACGAGCACGACGGGCGCGCCTGCGTAGTCCGACAGCGAGAACCGATGCCGACCAGACATCGCGTCGTCGGTTCCGGCCACGCCATCGAGCGAGAAGTCGGGGGCGATCTCGCCGACCTGGATCGTCACGTCATCGTTCCTGAAGCGTTCAGACCTCGACGGCCGACAGGATCTCGTCGGGGATGTCGAAGTTGGAGAAGACGTCCTGCACGTCGTCGTTGTCCTCGAGGGCGTCGATCACTCTCAGGACCGACTTGGCCACCTCGGGTGAATCGAGCAGGACCACAGTGCTCGACACCATGGTGGTGTCCGCACTGTCGAAGGCCACACCGAAACCCTCCAGGGCCTGACGCACTGCCGGGAGATCGGTGGGCGCGCAGGTGACCCGCCACGTGTCACCCTCGTCGACGATGTCCTCGGCGCCGGCATCGAGGGCCGCCAGCATGATGTCGTCCTCGCTCACCGAGTTCGGGACGATGATCACGCCCTTGCGCTCGAACTGCCACGACACCGCTCCGGGCTCGGCGATGGAACCGCCCAGCTTCTTCAGCAGCGAACGCACGTCGCCGCCGGTGCGGTTGCGATTGTCGGTGAGCACCTCGATGAGCACGGCCACACCGTGCGGGGCGTACCCCTCGTAGGTGATCTGTTCGTAGGTGACGCCTTCGAGTTCACCGGTGCCCCGCTTGATGGCCCGCTCGATGGTGTCGAGGGGAACCGACGCGTCGCGTGCCTTCTGGTACATGGTGCGCAACGTCGGGTTCATGTCGGTGTCGCCGCCGCCCTCGCGAGCCGCCACTTCGACCTGGCGGATGAGCTTGGCGAAGAGCTTCCCTCGGGCCTTGTCGACCGCGCCCTTCTTGTGCTTGATCGTCGCCCACTTGGAATGCCCTGACATCAGACCCCCTCGGCCAGCACGGAGAACAACGCGACGGCGATGCGCTGGCTCACGCCGCCTCGACCCCTCGGACGAACATCTCGTGGATCCGAAGATCCGGTGACAGCTCGGGGTGAAAGGCCGTCACCAACACAGTGTCGTGCCGACAGGCCACCGGGCGCCCGTCGATCTCGGCCAAGACCTCGACCGACGCCCCCACCCGCTCCACGACCGGAGCTCTGATGAACACGGCGTGGACCGGCGTCTCGGGCAGGCCGAGCATGTCGAGGTCGGTCTCGAACGAGTCGACCTGGCGACCGAAGGCGTTGCGACGCACGTCGATGTCGATCACCCCGAAGCAACGCTGGTCGTCGCGTCCGTCGAGGATGCTGACGGCGAGCAGGATCATGCCGGCGCAGGTGCCCAGGACGGGCATGCCGGCGGCGAGGCGAGCGGCGATCGGCTCGAAGAGGTCGTTGGCCTCGAGCAACTTCGACATGGTCGTCGACTCGCCTCCGGGCAGCACGAGGGCGTCGACGAGTCCGAGATCGTCAGCGGTGCGCACCTCTCGGGAGGCCACGCCGAGACGGGTCAAGGCCCGGCGGTGGAGGTCGAACGCGCCCTGGAGCGCGAGCACTCCTACCCGGGCCGGCACCTGGGGGCTCCGATGGGGCGTTGGATGGCACAACTGGCGACCCTAGCAACCTCGCGGCAGCCGGGCCGGTGAGCTCACCAGCCGCGATCGGCGAAGGTGGTCTCGAGGCCGGCGATCTCGAGGCCGGGCATGGCGCCGCCGATGCCGCGACTGACCTTGGCCAGGATCTCGGGGTCACGGAAGTTGGTGGCGGCCTCGACGATGGCCTTGGCGCGGGTGGCGGGATCGGAGCTCTTGAAGATGCCCGAGCCGACGAACACGGTCTCGGCGCCGAGTTGCATGACCAGTGCGGCGTCGGCCGGAGTGGCGATGCCACCGGCGCAGAACAGCGGAACCGGCAGGGCGCCGGTCTCGGCGACCTCCTGCACCAACGGGAGAGGCGCCTGGAGCCGCTTGGCCCACTCGAACAGTTCGGCTTCGTCGGCCTGGGTGATCTTGCGCACGTCGCCGAGGATGGTGCGCAGGTGCCGGACCGCTTCGACGATGTTGCCGGTGCCGGCCTCACCCTTCGATCGGATGAGGCAGGCCCCTTCGGAGATGCGCCGCAACGCCTCCCCCAGGTTGGTGGCGCCGCACACGAACGGCGTCGCGAACGCCCACTTGTCGATGTGGTGGCTCTCGTCGGCCGGGGTGAGGACCTCGGACTCGTCGATGTAGTCCACCCCGAGGGTCTGGAGGATCTGGGCCTCGACGAAGTGGCCGATGCGGGCCTTGGCCATCACCGGGATGGTGGTGACGGCCTTGATGCCCTCGATCATCTCGGGGTCGCTCATGCGGGCCACCCCGCCGTCACGGCGGATGTCGGAGGGCACCCGCTCGAGGGCCATGACGGCCACGGCGCCGGCGTCCTCGGCGATCCGGGCCTGTTCCGGGTCGACGACGTCCATGATGACGCCGCCCTTGAGCATCTCGGCCAGGCCACGCTTCACGAGCTGCGTGCCGGTCTGTCGAGTCACGAACCCTTCGGAGAACTGATCAGCCATGAGTCGAGTGTACGACCGACCTCGACCTCGGAACGAAGCGGGACGGGCGATGTGACCCTTGGCGCCGGATCAGCGCTTGAAGGCCAGCAGCTCGTCGGCGGCGATCTGGTCGAAGGGGAGCACGAGGCTTCCCGTCTGGGGCAGGGCCACCCAGGTGCGCCCGGGCGTGAGCAGGATCGGGGCACCGGCGACGTCGACCAACCGGGCCGCCTGACTGGGCTCGGGACGAACCCATCGACCGCGGATGGCCTGACCAGCGGTGAGCACGATGGCTTCACCCTCACCGACGGTGATCGCTCTCGGTGACCGGCTGTCGGCGGCGCTGACGCCGTACTCGGTGAACATGACCACGACGTTGGCCGGCGCGACCTGCACCCCGCCGCCATCGAGGGTGGCCGACTCCGACCGCGGGTGGCGCTCGTCCACCTGGAATCGGTCCCAGCCCTGGCGGCCGGCGTCCCACACGTACTCGACCACCTGCCGGTTGCCGTAGTTGATGCTGAGACCCGGCGTCGGTGTGGCAGTTGCGCCCACCGTGCCCCCCTGGGGGCGGTACTGGAAGACCGGCATCGGAGGGCCCTGACCTTCCGGGGCGCGCGCCGACACGAGCGGCGGGAGGTTGACGTAGAGGTTGTGGGGAGCCTGGCGGCCACGAGCGCGGTAGTAGAACTCCTCGGCCGCGTCGAAGGAGACGTTGGTGAGCACCCCGTTGCGAGCGGCGGCCAGCACCTCGGCGGTGACCCCCGGGTTGGCGCCTGACCACGCGAACAGGGGGGTGGACAGCCCGGCCACGAGGTTGATGTCGCTCGAACGGGCCGAGCGGACGGGGCCGACGCCCTCCACCAGGCTGGAGTGGAAGACGAGGGAGAAACGGGTGATCCCCTCCACCTTCATCTCGTAGACGAGGTCGGCGTTGTTGATGCCCGACTGCGGCCGGGCTTCGGGGCTGTTGTCCATCTTCACGGTGACGGCGGGGTGCTGCTCGCCGGCCGGGTCGGCGGCGGGGAGGCCGGTCAGCGGCGACAGGACGGGAGGCGCAGTCGTGGTGGTAGTCGGCTCGGCCGTGGTGGGCACCACCACGGCGGCCTCGGGCTGGTCGGACGAACAAGCAACAACGAACCCGGCGAAAACCAGCACGGAGGCGAGCAGGCCGACACGACGAACCGTCACAGCAGCTCCAGGGCATCGATGCGATCGGCGAGCGGGGCTCGCCCCACGCCGCCGTCGGCACGGGGATCGACCAACCAGAGCGACGCACCGGCGGCGTCGGCCGACTCGACGGTCGTCGACGAGGCGCTGAGCTTGCCCAACGCTCCGATGAGCCCCGGGGGGTAGCGGGTGAGGGCCACCGCGTCCCGATCGAGCAGCACGTCGTCGTCGGCGGCAACGCCCTGGCTCAGGCGTGACCGCAGAACCCCGACGACCGGTCGGATCAACATCGCCGTCCCGCCGCGGGTACCCGTGAGCACCTGAAGGGCGGTGGTGGTGGCGGGCAGGTCACCGCGGCGGATGAGGGTGACGGCCCGGGCCAGGACCGCTTCGAGCTCGACCCGCTCGAGTTGATCGAGAAGGCCGGAGGTGACGATCACGTGAGTGCCACGATCGCTGACCCCGAGAACCAGCAGGTTGGCCGCCGGGTCGTCGATGACGTGCAGAGCGGGCTGGACCACCCCGCCGGTGGCGCTGAGCGCCTCCATCACGTTCAGGAGGCGGGCCCCGCCGGAGGGTTCGGCGGGGCGGGCGTCGAGCTCGTCGATCACCCGGGCCGACGGATCAACGGCCGCCCGCGAGACGGCGAGCATGACCGTGGCGAGGGTGACGGCCAGCCCGGGGAGGAGCCCGTAGACCCCGAACAGCACGATCAGGATCGCGGTGAGGATCACCCCCAGAGCCACGCTCGGTACTGCGGCCAACACGATCACCCATTGCCGGGTGGGTACAGCAAGACGTTGGGGTGCGGTCACAGAGCCTCGGGGATTCGACGGACGCCCCGATGGTACCGGTGCGGTCACCGGTGGCCGAGCACCCTCTGGTAGAGCTCGAGGTAGGTCTCGGCCAACCGGTCCATGGAGAACCGCGTGGCCCGGGTCCGACCGGATTCGATCAGGCCCGCCGCGAGGTCCGGGTCGCCGAGCACCCGCTGCAGGGCCGCGGCCAGAGCCACTGCGTCGCCGGGGGGGACGAGGAGGCCGTCGAGGTCGGCGCGGGCCACGTTGGCGTAACCGGGGAGGTCGCTGGCCACCACCGGCGTGCACGCGGCCATCGCCTCGAGCAGCACGACACCGAACGATTCTCCGCTCAACGACGGTGCACAGAAGACGTCCGCACCCAGCAGACGGGCGGCCTTCTCCTCGTCGGAGACCCGCCCGAGCCACTCGACGCGGACGTCACCGGCCGACCGACGGCGCAGAACCTCGGTCTCGGGGCCGTCGCCGGCGACCCACAGCCGTACCCCGGCGGGCAGCTCGGCCATGGCCTCGAGGAGCACATCCAGACCCTTGCGGGGCTCGTGCCGGCCGAGGAAGAGGATCGTGGGCCCATCGGTCGGCCAGGGTTCGGTGCGGACGTAAGGACCGAGCTCGACGCCGTTGAACGTGAGCTCGTACTGCCCCCCGAGCCCCTTCACCGCCATGGCCCGGGCGTCGGCGGACACGGCGCAGCGCAGGTCGAGCTTGTTGGCCCCCCAACGCACCAGCGGACCGAGCCACCGGTACGAGGCGCTCTCGCCGGCGGCGTGGAAGGTACCGACGAGCGGTTGGGACTTGAAGAGCAGCGCGGTGTGGGTGCACCCCGGAGCGAGGGGCTCGTGGAGGTGGACGATGTCGAAGCGCTCGTCACGCAACGCCCTGATGGTGCGCAGCTGCGCCGACGGGTCGGGGGCCACCGGGGCCATGGAGCCGTTGGCCGCGGTGGGGATGCTGTCGCCGAGCGGGGTCACCCCGGCGTCCGGAGGCGGACCGTCGCACGGGCCCAGCACCCTGACCTCGTGGTCCATCGAGCGCAGCGTGCGCGCCAATCCCAACACCTGGCCCTGCACGCCGCCGGGCACGGTGAGGCTGTAGGGGCACACCAGCCCGATGCGCACCTTCAGCGCTCCACGGCCGCGTGGGCGGCGGCCGCAACGCGGACGGCGGCGGCGGCCTGGGACGAGGGGCCGACGAGCGGGCGAGGGTGGGGCTTGCCGATGGCTTCGAGGGCGTCGTAGTCGCTGGGCCAGTTGGGCTGCTGGAGGTGCCACTGGTGCGGCGCCAGCCGGATGAAGTCCTCGAGTTCGTGGGCCAGGGCCTGGGTCACCCGGGCGACGTCGAAACGGAGTCGGCCTTCGCGCTCGGCCGGGAGCGGTGGCTGCACCAGGGCCCGGTGCGTGGTGCCGTCGTGGAACAGCGCGGTGGGCAGCAGTGGCGCGCCAGTGCGCAGGGCGAGGGTGGCAGGACCCCCGGGGAGCGTGGTGCGCTCGCCGAAGAAGTCGACCTCCATCCCGTCGCCGACGAGGTCGCGATCGCTCAGCAGGCAGACGATGTGGTTGGCCTTGAGCGCTTTCAGTACCTCGCCTCCGGCTGCGGGCCCAAGCGGCACGATGTGCAGTCCGTAGTCGGCCCGCAGCTCCATGAAGAACTCGAACAGCTCTGGCGGCTCGACCGTTTCGACGACGACGGTGACCGGGACTTCGGACACCTGACAGAGCCAGAACCCGCACCACTCCCACCCGCCGAGATGGGGCGTGGCCAGGATCACCCCACGACCGGCGGCGAGCCCATCGGTGATGTGGTCGAAGCCGTCGACCCTGATGCCGGCATCGAGGGTCTCGAGCGACGTCCCGGGGAGGCGGAACGACTCGACCCAGAACCGGGCGTAGCTGTGGAAGGTGGCGTCCACCGCGCGGTCGAGGGCCCGCCCCTCCAGTTCGGGCACGGCCCGCCGCAGGTGGCGGGCCACGAGCATCCGTCGCTCCTTGGAGAGGGCGGCGGCGGCCCGGGAGAGCACCCGCGCCGCAGCGGTGGAGATCGGGAGCGGGACGTGGCGCACGAAAGCGGCGCTGCCCCGGTAGGCAGCGGTGACGGGGTCGAGGCCCATGGCCCTCAGCGTTGGTTTCGCGACCGCAGGCTGCGCCGCCACTGCACGGAGGGCGAGCGGGCGGCGCGCCGACGCGAGGCCCGGCGGGCGGTGACCACCGGGGGCCGCTCACGAGAGGCCTGGCGCCACACCTTCACGAACCGCTGCCCGGCGGTGAACAGGGTGAGCACGAGCATCACCCACAGCACCGGAACCAGCAGCGTCTCGAACAGCAGACCGATACCGAGCAGCACGATGCGCTCGGCGCGCTCCATGATGCCGCCCTTGGCGTTGAAGCCCAGCGCCTCGGCCTTGGCCCGCTCGTAGCTGATGATGAGCGACGCCGCCAGCACGGCCATGGGCAGCATGGGAGCGAGGCCGCCCTGCGTATCGGCGAGGTACCAGGCGATGCCGATGAGCAGCAGCGAATCGGACACGCGGTCGGCGACGCTGTCGAAGAACGCGCCTCGCGGTCCAGCCGTGCCCGAGGCCTTGGCCACCGCGCCGTCGAGGGCGTCGGGCAGGGCGGTGAGAACGAGGAGGAGCAGGCCGAGGTGGAGGTTCCCGGTGGCGATCGACACCGCCGCGGCCGCGGCCATGACCACACCCAATCCGGTGAGGTGGTCGGCGGAGATGCCGGTACGACGCAGGTTGCGCCCCACTGGGCGCAAACCCTTCTCGATGCTCGTCCGCCAGTGCCCGTCGAGCATGGCTGCTCCTGTTGCCGTGATGGCCGGTCGTCCATGACGCCGCCCGTGAACAAATCAAGCTACCAGGACGGCCCTCGGGAACGAGGGGTACGGGCGATCCGAAGCCCCCTGCGCCGGCACGGGTGCGAGCGTCACGCAGAGACGGTTAGCGTTCGGATGTGGGCTACGACCTCTCGTCACTCCCTCCTGCCGACGCTCTGGTGGCCCTGCGCTCGTTTCCGCGCCGCTACCGGGAGAGCCTCCAGCCCATCGAGGATGACGAGAGCATCGAGGAGATGGCCCAGCGGGTCGGACCCGACGGGCTCAGCATGGTGGAGGTGGTGGCCGACACCGTGCGCACCTGGACGGTGCAGCGGGAGGCGCTGCGCCAGATCCGCCTGGCCGACACGCCCGTGATCCACCCCGCGGTGGTCGATGCCAGCGCCCGTCAATGGGAGGCGCCGGTTCATGAGACCCTCGCCGGCGCCCTCGCCCAACTCGCCGACGAGGCCACCGAGCTCGGCGACGAGGTGGAGCACTTCTCGGCCCACACCTGGACCCGCTCGGCCACGGCCGCCGGAGGCGCCTCGGTCACCGCCCTCGACGTCGTCCGCGACGCCGTGCGCGTCGGTCGCGACAACCTCGACACGGCGGGCCAGGCCCTCGCCGCCCAACGCTCGCGCTAGGCCCTCAGGTCGTCAGGTCGTCAGGTCGTCAGGTCGTCAGGTCGTCAGGTCGGACCAGTCTTCGGGGTTGTCCTCGACGAACCACTCGATCACCGCGCCGTCGAGGCCGTCGACCAGCACCAGGCCCCGCTTCTCGGGCGGGTCGTCGGCCGAGTAGAGCAGGATCCGCCACGTGGGGCGGCTGAGCACGCCCCGCCATCCCATCTGGGCCGAGGCGTGCCCGACCGGGAAGCCCACCTGGCGGGTGGCCACCACCAAGGCGTCACGTTCGTCGACGTCGAGGTTCCAGCCCGACACGAAGCTGTAGATCCCCATGAGGATCAGGGCGATGCCGGCCGCCAGGAACCCGTTGTTGACGACCGGGTTGTCGGCCCCCCGGTTGGCGGCCCACAGCGCCAGGCAAATGGCGGCGATACCCCAGTAGAAGTAGGCGGGGATGCGACGACGGTTGTTGTTGGGGAAGAGGTAGGGGCCCACGTAGCCGGCAGCGTCGAGATCGTCGGGGAGGGCGTCGCGGATCTCGTCGTCCGACAGCGGCACCGTGGGGCCGCTCGGGGCCTCGTCGGCAGGAGTGTCGTCGGACATGGCCGACTTACCGTAGTGGCCGCCCTCCGCCGGGCACCATCCCGGGCCGGTCCGGGCCGGACCGATCAGGTCGGCCAGGCTGCGGTGAGCTTGCGCCAGGTCTCGTCGAGCGGCTCGGGCAACACCCGGGTGAGCGCCACCGAGGTCATGAAGTTGGTGTCGCCGGCCCAACGGGGCAACACGTGGGTGTGGAGGTGGTCGGGGACCCCGGCCCCGCCGGCGCGGCCCAGATTCGTGCCCACGTTCACGCCCTCGCACCGGTAGGCCGCCTTGATGGCGACCACGGCGTCGCGGGTCAGCACCCCCAGCTCGGAGAGCTCGTCGGCCGAGAGCAGCTCGAGGTCGGCCACCGCCCGGTTGGGCAGCACCAGCACGTGACCGGAGCAGTAGGGGTAGGCGTTCAGCAGCACCGAACAGAGGGCCCCGCGGTGCACGACGAAGGCCTCGGTGTCGGGCAGGCGCAGGATGCGCTCGAACAGAGACCCCGAGTGGTCGGGGGCCAGCGAGGTGTCGTCGGGCGCGCTCACCGAGGCGATGTACGCGCTGCGCCACCCCGCCCACAGGTGAGCCAGGCCAGGACCGGAACCGGGGTCCCCCCCGGCAGACTCGGCGGTCATCGCCGGCTCAGACGTGGGCCATGACATCGGCCGCCAAACGATCGACGAAAGCGTCGAGGTGCACCCCGCGTTCGACCTCGCCCCCGCGGGGGTTCACGCCCACCGTGCCGTGCTCGATGTCGTCGTCGCCCACCACCAGCACGTAGGGCAGCTTCTCGAGCTTGGCCCGGCGGATACGCGCCCCGAGCGGCTCGGAGGCGTCGACGCTGTCGGCGCGGTAGCCCTCGGCCCGTAGCCGGTCGGCCAGGCGGTGGGCGTAGGTGTCGTGGTCGTCGCGCACGGGGAGGATGCGCACCTGCACCGGCGCCAGCCACACCGGGAAGGCCCCGGCGAAGTGCTCGAGCAGCACCCCGAAGAAGCGCTCCACCGACCCGAACAGGGCCCGGTGCAGCACCACCGGCTCGTGGCGCTGGTTGTCGGCCCCCACGTACTCGAGGCCGAACCGTTCGGGCAGGTTGAAGTCGGCCTGGATGGTGGAGAGCTGCCACTTGCGCCCGATGGCGTCGCGCACCTTCACGTCGATCTTGGGGCCGTAGAACGCGCCCCCACCCTCGTCGATCTCGTAGGGAATGGCTTCGCGTTCGAGCGCGGCGCGAAGGGCCTCGGTGGCCAGCTCCCAGTTCTCGTCCGTTCCCACCGACTTCTCCTCCGGGCGGGTGGAGAGGTTGGCCTCGAACTCGTCGAAGCCGAAGGCCCGCAGCACCGACAGCACGAACTCGAGCAGCGAGGCGATCTCGTCGACGACCTGCTCGGTGGTGCAGAAGATGTGGGCGTCGTCCTGGGTGAAGCCGCGGATGCGCATGAGCCCGTGCAGCGTTCCCGACCGTTCGTAGCGGTACACCGTGCCCAGCTCGAACAGCCGCATCGGCAGCTCGCGGTAGCTGCGCTGGTTGGCCTTGAAGATGAGCATGTGGAACGGGCAGTTCATCGGCTTCGGGTAGTACGAGCCGTTGTCGATGACCATCGGCGGGTACATGCCGTCGGCGTAGAAGTCGAGGTGGCCGCTGACCTCCCACAAGGTGGAGCGTCCGATGTGCGGCGAGTACACGAAGTCGTACCCGCCCTGCTCGTGGCGTTGCCGGCTGAAGTCCTCCATGAGCTTGCGCACGGTGGCGCCCTTCGGGTGCCACACCGCCAGCCCGCCCCCGATCTCTTCGGGGAAGCTCAGCAGGTCGAGCTCGGCCGCCAGCTTGCGGTGGTCACGCTTCTCGGCCTCCTCGAGGCGGTGCAGGTAGTCGGCGAGCTCCTTCTTCGACGGCCAGGCGGTGCCGTAGATGCGCTGGAGCATCGGGTTCTTCTCGTCGCCCCTCCAGTAGGCCCCGGCCACCCGCATGAGCTTGAAGTGCCCGAGCCGCCCGGTGTGGGGCACGTGCGGGCCCCGACACAGGTCGATGAACTGCGGGGGGTTCTCGTAGGTGCGAACCAGGCCGGTGTCGGTGGCCGACATGGGATCGTCGGCGGCGCCCCGGATGATCTCGCACTTGTACTTGTGGTCCCGGAACAACTCGAGGGCGGCGTCCTCGGTGATCTCGTCACGCACGAACGGCTGACGCTCGGCGATGATCTCGCGCATCCGGACCTCGAGCCGGCCGAGATCGTCGGGGTGGAAGGTACCGCCGTCGGCCAACTCGAAGTCGTAGTAGAAGCCGTTCTCGATCGGCGGGCCGATGGCGAACGTGGCCCCCGGGAACAGATCGAGCACAGCCTGGGCCAGCACGTGCGTGGTCGAGTGGCGCAACGTGAACAGCCCCCGCTCGCTGGTCTCGGTGATGATGCTGACGGTGTCGCCGTCGTCGAGGGGCCACACGAGGTCGCGCTCGACGCCGTTCACCTCGGCGATCACCGCCGCTTTGGCCAACCGCGAGCCGATCGCCGCGGCCAGATCACCGGCGGTCGACCCCACCGGGAGCTCTCGCGTGGATCCATCGGGGAGCGAGATGGTGAGCAGGTCGGCCATGGGCCGAGCGTAACGCCGCCGCCGAGGAGCCCCGGGCGGGGTTCGTCAGGTCTGGGCGCCCACGAGGTCCGGTCGGGCGATCCGCGCCGTGTCGGTCGGAATGTCCTCGCTCTTCTTCGTGGCGTAGGTGTCGACGTAGTTCTGACCCGACAGCTCGCGGATCTCGAACATGACCTCGTCGGTGATCTGACGCAGCACCAAACGGTCGTCGGCCCGGTCGAGGTAGCGGGTGACATCGACAGGGCGACCGAACCGCACCCGCATCGCCTTGAACGCCTTGGGGAGCGAGCAGTCCGGGGGTTGCACCTCGAGCGTGCCCTGCAGGCCAACGGGCACGATGGGGCAACCGGTGCGCAGGGCCAGGCGGGCCACCCCGGTGTGGCCCTTGTGGAGATCGCCGTCGCGGCTGCGCGTCCCCTCGGGGTAGATCCCGAACAGCTCTCCGGAGTCGAGCAACTGCGCCGCCTTGTCGAGCGCCCGTTCCGCGGCGCTGCCCCCACCCCGGTCGATGGGGATCATGCCGAGGGCCGGGAAGAGGTAACGGGTCTTCCAGTTGTCCATGTACTCGGCCTTGCCGACGTAGGTCACCCGCCGCGGGAGGGTGGCGGCGACGGCGAAGTGGTCGAAGACGGAGAGGTGGTTCGGGGCCACGATGGCGCCACCGTCGGCGGGGATGTTCTCGAGGCCCTCGATCTCCCACTTCCAGAGGAAGGAGAAGAGGGGGTCGAGAAGGGCTCGAGCCGGCTTGTAGAGCTGACCCACCTCTCGTGCCATGACCGACTCCGCTTCGCGTGACGAACGACACCGAGTCTGCCCCACCCCGGGCCGCCGCACCATGGCAGGTCACGAAGATCACGAAACTAGTTTCCCAGGTCAACGATCTGCCCCGGGTGCGACCTACACCGCCGGACCCCTTACGAGGTCCACGCCCAACAGGGCCGCGGCCGAGGCCACCGCCTCGCCGCCCGCCACCGCCGTGTCGACCGCCGCCACCGCGCCCGCCGTATCGAGGTCGGCGTCGAGGCACGACCGGACGGCGGCCAGGGCCTCGGCGCTGTCGAGCGCGCCGTCGGCCTCGGTCGCCTCGGACCACGCCGCCAGGCGACCGTCGGCCGCCGGCATCAGAGCATCGGTCCACTCCCACGACTCGCGGTAGTGGTGGGCCACCACGGCCAGACGGATGGCCCGCGGATCGTGGGTCTCGAGCAGCTCGCTGACGAACACCAGGTTGCCGAGCGACTTCGACATCTTCTCGCCGTCCATGCGCACCATCGCCTGGTGCATCCAGTGACGCACGAACGGCTGCCCCGTGGCCGCTTCGCTCTGGGCCGCCTCGCACTCGTGGTGGGGGAAGATCAGATCCGACCCGCCGCCGTGCAGGTCGATGGTGGTGTCGAGCTCACGCAACGCCAACGCCGAGCACTCGATGTGCCAGCCGGGCCGCCCCGAGCCCCACAGCGACTCCCACGAGGGCTCGTCGTCGGCCGACGGCTGCCACAACACGAAGTCGAGCGGGTCGCGCTTGTACGGATCGTCGGGGTTGCCACCGTGCTGGCGGGCCAGCACCAGCATCTCGTCACGGGAGTAGTGCGACACCTGCCCGAACTTCTCGAAGCTCGCCACCGAGAAGTAGACCGCACCGCCGTTCTCGTAGGCGTGGCCCCGGTCGAGCACCATGCCGATGAAGCCCCGGATGTCGGGGATGGCCGACGTGGCCCGGGGCTCGCTCCACGACGTGATGACGTCGAGCGCCAGCATGTCGGCGTCGAAGCGGGCCGTCTCGGCGGCGGCCAGGTCGAGGTAGTGCACCCCCAGCTCGCGCGCCTTGCGCAGGATGTCGTCGTCAACGTCGGTGATGTTGCGCACACAGCGGGTCTCGTGGCCCCGGTCGCGCAGGCGCCGCTGGAGTACGTCGTAGGTGATGTAGGTGGCGGCGTGGCCCAGATGGGACGCGTCGTACGGGGTGATGCCGCACGTGTACATCGTGACGATCGGCCCGGGTTCGAAGGGCACCACGGCACGACGGGCGGTGTCGTAGAGGCGCATCGGTGGCGCCTCCTCGGGGGGCATGTCGGTCATCCGCGTCCTTCCGGGTCCGGCGAGCACGTTACCGCCGGGCCCGTCCCCCTCGGCGCTCTCCCGACGAGCCGCGCCACCGACCACCCCCCACCGCGAGGTGACCGTCAGCCGAGATCGATGCCGGTGAACTTGATCGCCACCCGGGTCTTGTAGCGCACGTTCAACTCGAGCAGCACCGCGGTGAACGCCTCGATCGGAGCGGCCTGGGTGAGATCGCCGGCGTCGAGGGGCCGCAGGTCGGGCATCTGGGCGATCAGGTCGAGGCACTGCCGCTTGGCCTCGGGGTGGTCGGAGCAGATGAGCACGTCGCTCTCGACGGCATGGCGCAGGTCTCCCAACTCCTTCGCCGGCACGTGGTGCAGCGCAGCCACGACGTAGGAGCCCGGCACCGCCGCCTGCACACTGGCCGCCACCGACCCGCGGGGCGGCGCGAGCGGCTGGAACTCGTGACCCACCCGCACGAGCGCGTTGGCCATGGACAGCACGACCTTCCCGCCCAGGTGCTCACGAACCGACTTGGCCGTCGTCCAGGCCGCGTCCCATGGGGTGGCGACGACGATGAACTCGGCGTCGGCGGCTTCGGCGTTCTCGGCCCCGGTGATGGCGAGCGACCGGTCGGCCCAGCGCTCACACAACTTCGCCACCACCTCGTCGGCCCGCTCCCCGGAACGCGAGCCGATGACGACCTCGTGACCGGCCGCCGCCAGCCGCGCCGCCAGTCCACTGCCAGCCGGGCCGGTGCCACCGAGGATGCCGATCTTCATGAGGCGAACCTAGAGGAACGGGGCGAGGGATGGTCAACCGCAGGGGCCGGCGGACCCGAACCGTCGGTCATGCCCCGGTGGTGTGGAAGCCGCCGTCGACGTGGACGATCTCGCCGGTGGTCTGGGGGAACCAGTCCGACAGCAACACCACGCAGGCCTTCGCCACCGCCGAGGAGTCGCGCACGTCCCAGCCGAGGGGGGCCCGGTCGTCCCACACGTCCTCGAACCGGGAGAAGCCGGGGATGGAGCGGGCGGCGATGGTCTTGATCGGACCCGCGGCCACGAGGTTCACCCGCACCTGCTGGGCCCCGAGATAGCGGGCGAGGTAGCGGGACGTGGACTCGAGAGACGCCTTGGCCACACCCATCCAGTCGTAGGCCGGCCACGACACGGTGGCGTCGAAGTCGAGCCCGACGATCGAGCCACCATCGGGCATCAGCGGAGCGACCACCTCGGCCAGCGCCTTCAGCGAGTACGCGGACACGTTGAGGGCCACGGCGACGTCGTCCCAGCCCGCCTCCATGAACGTGCCACCGAGGCAGACCGGGGGGGCGAACCCGATGGCGTGCAGGGCGCCGTCGACACCGCCCCACCGTTCGCCGAGATCGGCCCGCACGGCATCGAGCTGGGCCGGGTCGGCGACGTCCATCTCCAGCACCGGCGGTTCGACGGGAAGGCGACGCGCCGCCCGTTCGGTGTGCTTCATGCCCTTGCCCACACCGGTGAGAACGATCTCCGCTCCCTCCTGCTGGGCCAGCGCCGCCACGCCGAACGCGAGCGACGAGTCGCTGAGGACCCCGGTGATGAGAAGCCGTTTGCCGTCGAGTAGTCCCATGACCTTCTCCGATCCAGATGTCTACCGCCACGTTACGAGACCACCCGGCACCCGCCGGGCACCCTCACCGCCACCCTCACCGCACCGTCACGTCCACCCGGGTTCTGTCGCGGGTGGCTGCTCGTCGCCGTGGAGCTCCTCGACGATGTCGCCGAGGAGCTGTTCCAGCAGGTCGTCGAGCGTGACGAGGCCGGCGGTGGTGCCGTCCGGTCGCTGCACGAGGGCGAAGTGCACCCGCGAGCGCCGCATGGCCACCATCGCGTCCTCCAACGACCCGTCGACCGGGACCACGAGCATGCGTCGCACCAGCCGCAGGGGCAACGGACGATCGATCGCCGGCACGGCCAGGGCCAACAGGTCCTTGGCGTGCACGAACCCGACGATGTCGTCCAGCCCCCCCGGACCGGTGACCGGTAGGCGACTGTGACCCCGATCGACCACGAGCACCTCGGCCTCGGCCACGGTGATCGAGAGCGGGATCGCACAGATGTCGGAGCCCGGGACCATCACGTCGGCCACCGTGCGTCCCGAGAACTCGAGGACACCGGTGAGCAGCTCCGCGGCGAAGTCCTCGATGGTGCCCTCCTGGCGCGAAGCCGCCACGACGACGGCCAACTCCTCGGCGGTGTGGGCGCTGGCCAGCTCGTCGCGGGGCTCGACCCCGAGAAGGCGAACCCCGCCGTTGCCCATGGCCTTCAGCAGCCGCACGATCGGACGGACCACCGCCAGGTAGAGCCGGTCGACCCCGGCCAGCGCCCGCAGCACGCGCTCGGGGTTGGCCAGCGCCAGGTTCTTCGGGACCATCTCCCCGACAAGCATGTGCAGGAACACCACGATGCCGAGGGCCAGCACCACCGAGGTCGGTCGCACCAGACCCTCGGGCAGGCCCAACGTCTCGAAGAGGCGCTCGAACACCACCGCTACCGCCCGTTCACCCACCAGGCCGAGGAGCAAGGAAGCCACGGTGATCCCGAGCTGGGCGCCGGCCAGGCGGTTGCTCAGGTCGGAGATGGCAACGAGCCCACGTCGGGCGCGGCGGTCACCGGCGTCGGCCAACGGCTCGAGCCGGCTGCGACGCGAGCCGACGACGGAGAACTCGATGGCCACGAAGTAGGCGTTGACGAGAAGCAGCACCACAACCGCGAGGAGGGCCCACCCGTTCACGGTCGGTCATCTCCGTCGACCCGGGGCCGGAGCCGAACCTCGGCGATGCGCCGGCGATCCAAGGTGACGACCTCGATGCTCCACTCACCCTCATCGACCGTCTCGCCCTCGGCTGGGATGCGCCCGAGCCGGTCGAGCACGAAGCCCGCGATCGTCTCGTACTCACCGTCGGGAAGCTCGAGCCCGCACAGGTCGAACACCTCGTCGGCGTGCAACGTGCCCCCCACCACGAACTCGCCCCGTCGGCGGACCCGGGTGAGATCAGGGGGCCGGTCGTGCTCGTCGTCGATCTCCCCCACGATCTCCTCGAGCACGTCCTCGAGGGTGAGGATCCCTGCGGTGCCGCCGTACTCGTCGACGACCACGGCGAGGTGGGTCCGGGCCCGGCGCAGGTCGACCAGCACGTCGTCGAGGTCGCGGCTCTCGGGTACGGCCAGGACCGGGCTCATGAGCTCGGAGACGGACGTTGTGTCACGGCTCGACCGCGGAACGGTGTGGGCCCGGCGGACGTGGACCACGCCCCGCACGTCGTCGAGGTCGGTGCCATACAGAGGGAAGCGACTGTGACCCGTCTCGACCGAGAGCAGCACCAGGTCGGTGACGGTCGCGTCGATCGGTAAGGCCCGCATGGCCACCCGCGGGATGAGCGCGTCCCCGGCCGACTTCGATCCGAACCGGATGGACCGGGTGAGCAGGGCGCTGGCCCCTCCCGGCAACGTGCCCTTCTCGGTGGACGTCTCGACCAGCACCAACAGCTCGGTGAGGGAGCGCACGTTCGACAGCTCCTCCTGCGGCTCGACACCGAGCCCCCGCACGATGCGGTTGGCCGCACCATCGAGCACCCTGAGGACAGGGCCGGCCACGATGCCGTAGGCCCGGATGACCGGGGCCAGACGCAACGTGGTGGCCTCGGGACGGGCGATGGCCAGTCCCTTCGGTACCAGTTCCCCGACGACCATCTGCACCACGGTCGTCAGGACCAACGCCAACAGGAGCGACAACCCGGCCACCGCCCGCGCTCCGACGAACGGCTCCAGTAGCGGTCGCAGCAACGGGGCGACGACGGGCTGGGCCAGGAAACCGAGCACGAGCGACGTCACCGTGATGCCGAACTGGGCTCCACTCAACTGGAACGACAGATGGCGCAGCAGGCCGTCGGCGATGCGGGCGCGGCGGCTCCCGGCAGCGATCTCCCGCTCGATCTTGCTGCGATCGACGGCGACCAACGCGAACTCGGCCGCGACGAACACCCCGTTGAAGGCGATGAGCAGGACGACGGCGAGGAGGCCGAGCGCGAGGTCGATGGGGTGTCGTCTCTTCGGGCGCTGCGAGGAACCGACGACGGTCGCCGGTGGGCATCTACGCTACTGGTCCGCCGGCACCACTCACCGAATGACCGTCCGAACCCAGCCGACGGTAACGTCGCCGACCGATGCCCGAGCCGAGCCCGCTGCCACCGTCGACCGGCCCGGCGTTGGCGATCAGAGATGTCGGCCTCGTCCGCGACGGGCGCCACCTCCTGCGGGGCATCGACTGGGTGGTGGAGCCCCACCAGCGCTGGGTGGTGCTCGGGCGCAACGGTTCCGGGAAGTCGTCGCTGATGAGGATCGCCTCGCTGTACCTGCACCCGAGCCACGGCACGGTGGACGTGCTGGGTGAGCGCCTGGGCCGAACCGACGTACGCCGCCTCCGCACCCGCATCGGTCTGGCCAGCGCCGGGATGGCCGACCTGCTCCGCCCCGATCTCACCGCCACCGACGTCGTGATGACGGCGAAGAACGCGGCCCTGGAACCCTGGTGGCACCGCTACGACGACGACGACCGTGAGCGAGCCCGGCGTTGCCTGGCCGAGGTGGCGATGGCGCCGTACGCCGATCGCACCTTCGGATCGCTGTCCTCAGGCGAACGCCAACGGGTCCTCCTGGCCCGCACCCTGATGACCGAGCCGGGGCTGTTGCTGCTCGACGAGCCGACCGCCGGCCTCGACCTCGAGGGCCGAGAGACCCTCGTGGGCGGATTGGCCGCCCTCGCCGCCCGACCCGGCACGGCCCCGATCGTGCTCGTCACCCATCACGTCGAGGAGATCCCCGCCGGGTTCACCCATGGGCTGCTGTTGCACGCCGGCACGATCATGACCTCAGGGCCGCTCGAACAGGTACTGACCGCCGACGCGCTGTCGTCGTGCTTCGAGATGGACCTCGGTCTGGAACGACGCCACGACCGCTGGTGGGCGTGGGGGCGGACCTGAGGTCCGATGCGGTCAGGCGTCGATGGCCAGGGCGAGCGTGATGGTGGTGAACGTGAACACCAACGAGGCGATCACGGTGAGACGGTCGAGGTTCTTCTCGACCACGGTCGAGCCGGCCGCCGAGGCCCCGAGCCCACCACCGAACATGTCGGACAGCCCGCCACCGCGCCCGCTGTGGAGCAGCACGAGGACGATCAAGACCAGGCAGACAAGGACGTGGATGGCGAGAACGGCGGTGACCACGGGCGGGGACGCTACCAGGAATCGTCCGGCCGTCAGCCCGCGGTGCGCCAGAACTGCACGATCTGGGCGAACTCGTCCGGGTCGAGTGATGCCCCCCCCACCAGGGCGCCGTCGACGTCGGGCTGGGCCATGAGTTCGACGATCGTGGCCGCCTTCACCGAACCGCCGTACTGGATCCGTACGGCGGCGGCGGCGGCGGCGCCCTTCATCTCCGCCACCTTGGCCCGGATCCACCCACACACCTGCTGGGCATCACCGGCGCTGGCGGTGTGGCCGGTGCCGATGGCCCAGATGGGCTCATAAGCGATCACCAGGCCCGCGACCTGCTCGGCTTCGAGCGCATCGATACCGGCATGGACCTGACCGGTCACCTTCCCGTGGGTGGCCTCGCCCTGCCGCTCCTCGAGGGTCTCTCCGCAACACAGGATCGGAGTCATGTCGTGGGCCAGAACGGCCTTGGCCTTACGGCCGACGACGGCGTCGGTCTCGCCGAACCACTGACGGCGTTCGCTGTGACCGACGATGACGTAGGCGACACCCAACTTGGCCAGCATCGACGGCGCCACCTCGCCGGTGAAGGCCCCGCTCGCCTCCCAGTGGCAGTCCTGGGCGCCCCAGCTGATCGGCACCTTCTCGCTCTGCAGGAACGTCTGCACCGTGCGGATGTCGGTGAACGGTGGGTGCACCGACACGTCGACGGCCTCGTAGTCGTCCTTCTCGAGGAGGTAGCGCAGGCGATCGAGCATGGCCGTCGCCTCGTAGTGATTGAGGTTCATCTTCCAGTTGCCGGAGATGAGCGGTGTGCGGTCAGTGGGCATTCGGGGCTCCTCTGAGAGCTTCGAGACCAGGGAGGTCGCCGTTCTCGAGCAGTTCGAGCGAGGCGCCACCCCCGGTGGAGACGTGATCGACCTCGTCGGCCAGCCCGAAGGAATCGAGGGCGGCGGCGGAGTCGCCCCCGCCGACCACGGTGAACCCGCGGGCCTCGGCCATCGCCTCGGCCACCGTCCTGGTGCCGGCCGCGAACCGGGGGTCTTCGAAGACGCCCATCGGCCCGTTCCAGAAGACGGTGCGGGCCTCGGCGATCAGATCCCCGAAGGCGGCGGCGGTGCCCGGTCCGATGTCGAGGCCCTTCCAGCCGTCGGGGACGTCGGCGCCGACCTGGCGCACCTCTCCCCCCGCGGCGGGTCGTCCGATCTCGCCACCCGGGCCGAGCACCGTGAGGTCGGTCGGGAGATGGATCGCCGCGCCCGACTCGAGCAGTCGCCGGCACGGGTCGACGTGGTCGAGCTCGACCAGGGAATCGCCGATCCGGTGCCCCTGGGCGGCGAGGAACGTGAAGCCCATGCCGCCGCCGATCACCAGGGCGTCGGCGACCTCGAGCAGAGAATCGATGACCCCCAGCTTGTCGGAGACCTTCGACCCGCCGAGGACCACGACGAAGGGTCGGGCCGGTTCGTCACGCAACGGCAGAAGGACCTCGATCTCCCGTTGAAGGAGACGACCGGCGGCCGAAGGCAGGAACCGGGGGGGCCCGACGACCGAGGCGTGGGCGCGGTGCGACGCCCCGAAGGCGTCGTTCACGTAGACGTCCTGGCCCTCGATCAGCCGCTGCACGAAGGCCGGGTCGTCGGCCGTCTCCCCCGGGTCGAAGCGCAGGTTGTCGAGCAGCTCGACCGGCGGGGCCAGCTCGGCCAGTCGGCGCCGCACCGGTTCGACGGAGTACGCCGGATCCGGTGCCCCCTCGGGCCGACCGAGGTGGGTGCACGCGGTGACGTGAGCCCCGTGCTCGAGGAGATAGCCGATGGTCGGCAGGGCGGCCCTGATCCGGAAGTCGTCGACGATCTCACCATCGGCGACGGGGACGTTGAAATCGGCGCGCAGCAGCACCCGACGACCGTCGAGGTCGCCGAGATCCTCGAGCGTGGGAACGGGCATGGGCGACGACTACTTGTTGGCGGCGCCGACGATCTTCACGAGATCGACGAGCCGGTTCGAGTAGCCCCACTCGTTGTCATACCAACCGAGCACCTTGACCAGGTTGCCCATGGCCATGGTGAGCTTGGAGTCGAAGGTGCACGACGCCGGCGATCCGACGATGTCGCTCGAGACGATGGGCTCGTCGGTGTACACCAGCACGTTGGCCATCGGCCCTGACGCCGCCGCGGCCCGGAACGCCTCGTTCACCTCGTCGACGGTGACGTCGGCCCGGAGCACTCCCACGAAATCGGTGACCGACCCATCGGTCACCGGCACCCGCAGGGCGGTGCCGTCGAGCTTGCCCTTCATGGCCTCGAGCACCAGGCCGGTGGCCCGCGCCGCCCCGGTGGAGGACGGGATGATGTTGGCGGCGGCGGCCCGAGCGCGGCGCAGGTCGGTGTGGGGTCCGTCGACCAGGTTCTGGTCACCGGTGTAGGCGTGCACGGTGGTCATGAGGCCCTTCTCCAGCCCGAAGGCGTCGTCGAGGACCTTGACCATCGGCACGAAGCAGTTCGTGGTGCACGAGGCGTTCGACATCACCTTGTGCGTGGCCGGGTCGAACGTGTCGTCGTTGACCCCGACGACGAAGGTGGCGTCGGCGTTGGTGGCCGGGGCCGAGACGATGACGAAGGGCGCGCCGGCGTCGAGGTGGGCCGCCGCCTTGTCGCGGTCGGTGAAGAAGCCCGTCGACTCGACGACGACGTCGACACCGAGCTCACCCCAGGGCAGCTCCTTCGGGTCGCGGATCGCGGTGATCGTGACCTTCTGGCCGTCGACCACGATGCCGTCGTCGACGGCTTCGACCGTGGCACCGAGGCGCCCCATCACCGAGTCGTACTTCAGCAGGTGCGCCATCTCGGGAATCTGGCCGAGGTCGTTGGCCGCCACGATCTCGATGTCGGCCCCCGTCTGCCTGACCGCTCTGAAGAAGTTGCGGCCGATTCGACCGAAGCCGTTCACACCGACGCGAATCGCCATTTCCGTGCCTCCCAAGTGTCCCCGTTGACGAAGTGCCGACCATCCGATCACGTCGGCCGCACCGCTGCCAGTCGATCTCCTGCCTCAGCGCCCCATGTCGCGATGCGTGACCCGCAGATCGAAGCCGCCCTCACGCAGCCCGGCGGCGATCTCCTCGGCGATCGCCACCGACCGGTGCCGGCCCCCGGTGCATCCGAGGGCGATGGTGAGGTAGGCCTTGCCCTCCGTGACGTAGGCGGGCAGCAGGAGGGTCAACAGCGAGCGCAGCTCGGTGAGGAAGGCCGCGGTGATGGGCTGGCCGAGGACGTAGTCGCGCACCGGCTGGTCGAGCCCGGTGAGGGGGCGCAGCTCTTCGACCCAGTGGGGGTTGGGCAGGAATCGGCAATCGATCACCAGGTCGGTGTCGAGAGGCAGCCCGTGCTTGTAGCCGAACGACACGAGCGTGGTCTGCATGCCGGTGGTGGGAGCATCGGCGGCGAACAGGTCGAGCATGCGGGCGCGGAGCTGGTGGACGTTGAGGTCGGTGGTGTCGATCACGACGTCGGCCTCGGCCTTGACCGCCCCGAGCACCTCCCGCTCGGCCTCGATGGCGTCGGCCAGCGTGCGCTCGGGCCCGGACAGGGGATGGCGGCGACGGCTGCTCTCGTAGCGACGCACGAGCACATCGGTGCCCGCCTCGAGATAGGCGATGCGGAGCCGGCTGCCCTGGCGGCGCAGCGCCTCGAGCGCCGGGAGGACGTCGAGGTGGTACGGGCCGGATCCCACCACCAGGCCCACGTTGGCGATGCTCGACCCCGGAGCCTGGGCCAGCTCGGCGACCTTGGGGATCAGCGCCGGCGGCAGGTTGTCGATCACGAACCAGCCGAGGTCCTCGAGGATGTCGGCCGCCGACGAGCGGCCGGCACCGGACAGCCCGGTGATCACCACGAAGTCGCTCACGGCCGAACGCTACCGGCCCGTTTCACCCGCAGTCGGACATCGGTTCGGCTGGTGCTCGAGGCTCTGCCCCAGTCAGGTGCGGGTGGCGACAAGAGTGAGCAGTCGCGGGATGGTGGCCGCCTCGACGTACTCAGGCGCGCGAGCCAGGAAACCCGGGGGTGGGGGTGGCTCGAGGAGCCGATCGAGCCGCAAACCCACGTCGGCCATCGTGTTCACGTACCGGCTCAAGGGGCGGTGCACGAACCGTATGAAGACCCCCTTCTCGACCTGCTCGATCTCTGCGGCCTCGGTGAGGTAGGGGCCGATGCGCCAGTACTGCTCGGGCGGATCGATCACGTGGTCGTCGATCCAACCCGAGCCCGGGGTCGACAGCAGCGGGTGGTTCAGGCAGAACACGAACCGACCACCGGGGCGAAGCACCCGGGCCACTTCGCCCAGGGCCCCTTCGAGATCGTCGATGTGCTCGAAGACCAGACAGCACACCACGGCATCGAAGCTGACCGCAGCGAGCGGAAGAGCCTCCGCCCCCGACCGCAGATACCGAACGCCACCGTCACGGCGTTCGGCCTCGGTGATCTGGTTGGCCGTGGGGTCGAGGCCCACCACGAAGCGGGTGCCTTCGACTCGGTCGCCATCGGCCGCGACGAACCGGGCGACCTGGCCCTCCCCGGTGCCGACTTCCAGCACCCTGTCGTAGCCACGGGTCCACTCGGCCACGATCGGCAGGATCTGCTCGGTGTACTCGGGATCGGCTCCCTCGGTGAACGCCCGCTGCCACCAGCCCGCATGGTCCTCCCAGAGGCTGGCGTTGTCGACCGACTCCGGCTCACGAGGACTCACTTCGCAGAAGCTACTGGCGTCCTGCGGATGGCCGTCAGCCATCAGGGAAGATGCTCACCCATCGACGGGCGAATCACCGTGAACCTTCGTGAAGACGGCCTCGGCCACCGAATCGGGCAGCCAACTGAGCTCGGTCAGCGTGTCGAGCGACGCTGACTTCACCGCCCCCACCCCACCGAGCTCCTTGACCAGTCGGGCCTTGCGCGTGGGCCCGAGGCCCGGGATGTCGTCGAGCACCGACGTCGTCATCCGCTTACCTCGGAGCTGGCGGTGATAGCTGATGGCGAAGCGATGGGCCTCGTCCCGGATCCGTTGCAAGAGGTAGAGCGCGTCGCTCTGCCGAGGCACCCGCACCGGTTCGGAGCTGCCCGGTCGGTAGACCTCCTCGAACTGCTTGGCCAGTGACGCCACCGGGATCTCCTCGTCGAGGCCCAACGACTCGAGCACCCGCACGGCCACGCCGAGCTGACCCTTCCCGCCGTCGACGAGAAGGAGTTGGGGCGGGTACGAGAACCGCCCCCCGCGCTCGGTGACGGGCTTCTGGCGCTCGTCGAGGTACGCGGTCAGCCGGCGCGTGAGCACCTCCTCCATCGCCGCGAAGTCGTCGTTGCCCTGGCCGCTGCGGATCTTAAAGCGGCGGTACTCGCTCTTCTTCGGCAACCCATCCTCGAGCACCACCATCGAACCCACGTAGTCGCTGCCCTGGATGTGGCTCATGTCGAAGCACTCGATGCGCAGCGGCGCTTCAGGGAGGTCGAGATACTCCTGGAGCTCGTTGAGGGCCCGGGCCCGGGTGTTGTGGTCGGCGGAGCGCCGGAGCCGATGGCGGGTCAGCTCCTCCTCGGCGTTACGGACGACCATGGCCATGAGCTCGCGCTTGGCCCCTCGCTGAGGCACCCGAATCGTCACCTTCGACCCGCGCTGCAGCTCCAGCCACTCCTCGTAGAGCTCCGGATCGGCGCTCGCCACGGACACGAGCACCTGCTTGGGCACGCCGAGAGGTGGCAGCTCGGCGTACAGACCCTCGAGGATGTGGTCGACCAGCTCACCCTCGGTGAGATCCTCGGTCTTGTCGACCACGAACCCCTTCCGACCGAGCACCCTCCCCTTACGCACGAAGAACACCTGGACGGCGGCCTCGAGCTCGTCGTCGGCCAGCCCGATCACGTCGACGTCCTCGTCCTTCTCGACCACCATCTGCTGCTTCTCGATGGCCCGACGAACGGCGCCGAGGCGGTCACGGACCCGGGCCGCCCGTTCGAACTCGAGCTCGGTGGCGGCGTCGCGCATCTCGTTCTCGAGCCGTTTCACCACCTCGTCGGTGTCCCCGGCCAGGAACGAGACGAGCTCACCAACGAGGTCGGCGTAGGCCTCGCCCGATATCTCACCGACACACGGCCCCGAGCACTTCTCGATGTGAAACAACAGGCAGGGTTTCCCGAGGCGTTCGTGGCGGCCGAACTTGTTGTCCGAGCAGGTGCGCACGGGGAAGGTGCGAAGGAGCAGATCGAGCGTCTCGCGGATCGCCCAGGCGTGACCGTACGGCCCGAAGTACCGGGTGCCCTTGCGCTTGGCGCCGCGCATCACGGTGGCCCGGGGCCACTCGTCGTCGAGGGTCACCGCCAGGAACGGATAGCTCTTGTCGTCCCGCAACCGAATGTTGAAGCGCGGCTGGTGCTGCTTGATGAGGCTGTACTCGAGCATGAGCGCCTCGACGTCGTTGCGGACCTGGATCCACTCGACCGACTCGGCGGTGGCCACCATCGAAGCGGTGCGCGGGGCGAGGTTGCGGGGGTTCTGGAAGTAGCTCGACAGGCGCTGGCGCAGGCTCTTGGCCTTGCCCACGTAGATGACGCGCCCGTGGGAATCCCTGAACTGATACGAGCCGGGAGCGTCGGGGATCGAGCCCGCCGGAGGTCGCTGCACCATCGCGGTCAGGCTACGGCGGTCGGGATACGGTCCGGCTCGTGCGGGTCCGAAAGACGCTTCGCAATCACTGGATCGCCCTGGGTGCGCTGTCGGCTGTCGCCCTGATCAGCTGGCAACCCGCGCAACTCACCGACGCCTGGATGTACGCCGCCACCGGCCGCTGGATCGTCGACAACCGGGCGGTGCCTTGGTCGGATCCCCTCACGTGGACCTTCGCCGGAAGCCCCTGGCAATCGAACGGCTGGCTGTGGGGAGTGCTGCTCTCCGCTGTGCTCTGGGCGGGCGGCTTCGCGGGGATGGCGGCGATCAAGCCGCTGATGGTCGTGGCCATCGGCCTGTCGATCCGATAGGCCGCCCAACGATACGGAGCAACGTCGCGGGCCGCCACGATCGGGATGATGGCCGGGATCCTGCTCATCCTCGGCGACGTCGCCGAACGGCCCCAGCTCGCCACTGCGGTGATCTTCGCCGTGTGGACCAACCTGCACTCTGCGGCTCTGGTTGGTCTCGTCATCCTCGGTGCCGCCACCGTCGGTGTCGTCCTCGACGAAAAGCCCCGGGAGATTCGGCGGCTCGCTCGGCGCGGACTCGACGTCGCGGTCGTGATGGTGGCCGCAGGCCTAGCCACGCTGGCCACCCCGTACGGCACCTCGATGTGGAGCTACGCGCGGTACGTGCGCGAGGTCTCGAAGGTCAATGTGAGCGAATGGGCCCATCCCTGGCAGGTCCTCGAACTCTCGGGCGGATTCGAGCTGATCCTCATCGCCTTCGTGGTGGTGCTGGTCTTCGCGTTCACGGCCTACCGGCGCCTCGACGTGCTCCTCCCGACGATCGTGGCGATCGCCATTCCCCGAATCGTCTCCACCTCGGAGCCGGGGGCAGACACTCCGGTGGGCCCGTCGTCGGCGCTCCCGGCGGGCTGTCGCCTGGCCAACGACTACACGCTCGGAAACTGGGTCCTGTGGGCGCGACCGGACATCCCCACTTCGATCGACGGACGCAACGATGTCTACGGGCTGGATCTCTCGAAGTTCCTCTGGTTCTACTCCCCCGGTGACCAGCAATCGGTCATCGCCCAGCTCCGGGCCGCCGACGTCACCTGCGTGCTCAGCCGGCCCTCCAGCGAGATCGTCACAGCCCTGGAGGCTGGCGGCTGGCACGTCATCGCCACCGACGGAACCGGGGTCGCGCTGGTGCCACCCGACCCGCCTGAACGCTGATCCCGACAGGCCTCGATCGGCGATCGTGAATCGCCGTCAGCGACGCCGGTAGGCGGTCCAGCCGTCGCCCTGTACCGACAGCTCGAAGCGCGACCGAAGGAGTCGAGCGAGGTCCGGTTGCTCCTCCAGCACCGCAAGCTCGGTGACAAGAACCCATTCGATGGGCTGGGCCTCCTCCATCGCCGCGAATCGCTCCTCGGCCGACCGGTTGGGCACACCGAACCTTGCTTCCGCGTCGAGATCACCCTGGAGCGGCCAGGCCGGACCGGCGAGATACCCGTCGTACTGCTGCACGACCCCGTAAGCCCTCGACACGAACAGCACACGGTCGCTGTGCCCGAGCGCCGGTCCGGCCTCCCTGGCTGCCGCCACCATCATCGCGAGACGGTTGGGCAACGATGTCTCGAGGTAGGGATACGGGCGTGCCACGAGGAGCAGCACGGACGCGCAGAGCAAGGCAACCGCACCGACTCGTGATGCCACGCGGTCGGTGCGGCGACGGATCACGCCGCCGAGGGCTCCGGCGACGGATCCGACAGCCACCACCAACGGAACGATCGCGAGCAGGTGGTAGTAGACGTGCGTCGGAGTGTGGTGCACGAACACAAGGGCCTGCACCAGGCACCCGGCCACGAGCCCGATCAGTAGCGCCGTCGGCCGACGGGTGGCTCGATCACCGCCGAGGTCGCGGCACGAACTGCGCCTTCGGTTCCGGCGGGAACCTGGCCACCGAGATCCAACCAGAACCCCCTGGCCATCAAGGCGTCGTAGAGCTGGCGTGACCCATGAAAGGTGAGCGGCTCCAGCCCGATCCCGATGAGGCGGACCACGACGGCGACCGCCATGAGGGAGCCGATGCTCGCGACGACCCACCAACGTGCGGGATTCGCTCCGGGATCGACAGGGGGCAGTCGCATTAAGCGACCTTGCGGTCTTCACCCCGTCCATAACGGCCGAGTTTGGCCTAGAGTGGACCTGCCGGCCTGGTATCCGGCACCATTTCGGACACCGAGACCGCCATCCCCGTGGAGCGGCGACCAGGCTGCCCCCACCGGTCACCATCGGTGCCCACTTCCCTGTGGGGGTTATTGACAACATGCTCCGGCTCCAGATCCCGCTCCCCGAGCGCTACGCCGACGCCTCGCTCGACGAACTGTCCACCCGCATCCATGCGGCCAAGCAGACCCTCGGCGAGCGGGTGTTCATCCTCGGCCACCACTATCAGCGCGACGAGGTGATGCGCTGGGCCGACGCCCGGGGCGACTCGTTCCGTCTCTCGGTGCTGGCCCAGGAGCATCCCGACGCCGATTACATCGTGTTCTGCGGTGTGCACTTCATGGCCGAGTCGGCCGACATCCTCACCGGTGACCACCAACAGGTGATCCTCCCCGACCTCAACGCCGGCTGCTCGATGGCCGACATGGCCGATCTCGAGGAGGTCGAGGAAGCCTGGGAGGCGCTCGCCCAGGTCACCGACATCTCGACGATCGTGCCTGTCACCTACATGAACTCATCGGCCGCACTGAAGGCCTTCGTGGGTCAGCACGGCGGAGCGGTGTGCACCTCCACCAACGCCAAGGCCGTGCTCGAGTGGGCCCTCTCCCTCGGTGATCGGTCCACCAACGGTGCCGGTGGGCGCCAGGTGCTCTTCTTCCCCGACCAGCACCTCGGCCGCAACACCGGGTTCCAGCTCGGCTACGGCGACAGCGACATGAGGATCTGGAACCCCCGCCTCGAGATGGGGGGCCTCGGCGACGCCGAGGCCAAGGAGGCCACGCTTCTGCTCTGGAAGGGCCACTGCTCGGTGCACCAGCGGTTCCGCCCAGAGCACATCGCCTCGTTCCGGGCCCAGTACCCCGGCAGCATCGTCGTGGCCCATCCCGAGTGCGCCCGCGAGACGTGCGTGCTGGCCGATCAGGTCGGTTCCACCGACTTCATCATCAGGGCGGTCGAGGCGGCACCTCCCGGCTCGGTCATCGGGGTGGGCACCGAGATCCACCTCGTCAACCGCCTCAACGACGAGACTCCCGACAAGACGATCGTCTCGCTCGATCCGCTCGTGTGCCCGTGCTCGACGATGTTCCGCATCGACGCCCCCCACCTGTGCTGGGTGCTCGAGAACCTCGTGGCCGGCCGGGTGGTCAACCGGATCACCGTCGACGCCGAGACAGCACAGTGGGCAAAGGTCGCGCTGGACAGGATGCTGACGATCACGTGAGGCCTAGCGTCAGGCGAGGAACGCAGTTGCGGAGTGGGCCCACCTCTTCAGCCGCTCGGGCAGATACGGCACGAACCCATTGGCAGCTGGTCGCGCCGCCAACGTCGCCGCCAGAATCGACCACCTCAGCTTCTGAGGTCCATCAAACGGCGACGATGGGTCGTACTCCACGAACAGCGTGCTTCGCACGAGGCGCGGATTGCGGCACGGGGTGCCGCGACGCACGACTCGTTCGCGCAACGCCCGGTAGACGCCAGTCCACGACGCGTCGTTGTAGGCCACGCGAGCCCCGGGGCGAAGTGAACTCACCCAGTCATCGATGTCCTGGAGAACGTCTACGTACTCGTGTGACCCATCGATGACGAGTGAATCAACAGATCGATTCGGGACGAGCGGACGAGCGGACGAGCCTCGTGCGACGGGCGGCGAACGGGTTCGATAAACGCTCCGAGACTCGAGCGATCGCTGTTGGCGCAAAACTCGGAAAAGTGTCGACGGCGTCGTACTCAGCTCGGTGCTCCACGCTCCCGGTGTGAGGGTCAACGGCGAGAACGCGACCCCCACCCGACGAGGATGCAAGCGCCGCCGCCTCATCGAAGTGCAGCCAGCCCTCGACGCCGTTCAACGAGGCCTGGAGCCGGTCGGCATCAATGGGGTCAGCCGGTTCGGATTGCATCAGAGCTTCCTTTCCGGCAACACGGGCTACGGCTCTCCGAGCTCCGTGCGGCGGACCACGACTGCCCACCACACGATGGCACCGACGACGCCGGACGCAGCCAAAGCCCACCCGATGGTGGACAGACTGCCGACCCAGGCTGCGGAGAGAGCCGCCAACAGCAGGACCGTCGCCGCGGCAAGCGCAGCCCGGAGAGCCGCCGCGGCGTCAGCAAGGACCCGGAGCGCGATCCCGGCACCGGAGATGGCGGCCTCACCCACCATGAAGATCCCGAAGGGGAACAGCACCCCCTGTGTGAGCGGCCATGTCTCGCCCAACAGGGCGATACCAAAGGCGTCTGGGAAGTCGAGAAGAACCAATGTCCAAAGCGCTGCGAGTGCCACGAGCGCCAGTGCGATCCGCGCTGCGAGCAGCACCGCCCTTCGGGCGTCGGCCTTGGCGCGCGCTCCCTCGGGAACCGCGATGAGCCGAGCACCGATGTTGGCGACGTGGAGGGGTCCGAAGACAACCTGGCAACCGCCGATGGCCGCGAGCGTCGTGATCCCGGCGATGCCCCCGACGCCCAGGAGAACGACCTGCCAGGCACCCATCGTGGCTGCGAACTCGCCGAGGAAGCGCGGCCAGAGGTCTCGCCCCCGGTCGAGCCAGGCCCAGGCTCGCGACGGTGCCGGCCACCCGGTCGTCTGCAGGAGGCCGACGATGGCAGCGACGCCGGCCGAGAGGCCCCAGCCGAGCAGGAGGCTCCACGAGGTGGGGTCGAACCACAGAACCAGGGTTCCGAGCACCGCAAGCTGACTGGCGGCCCAGACAGCGTCGTTCGCGAATGCCATCTCGCCACGAGCGGCTGCGATGAACACGAAACGCAACGTGTCCTGCAGACAGAGCAAGGGCAACGTGACTGCGAGCGCCAGGAGCACGGGTCGGGCGTAAGCATCGGCGAACACCGCGACAACAACGACCAACAGCGCGCCGACGAGGCCGATGACCAGGGCGGCGCTCATCGAGCCGAGTGCAGCCTCGTCGGTGCGATCCCTCGAATGCCGGACGAGGAGGACATCGCCGCACAATGCCCGAGTGACTCCGACCGCCAAGAAGTACAACACCATGGCCAGAGCGAATGAGCCGAACCCCTCTGGTGACAGATGGCGTGCGGCCAGCACGGAGACAGCAAAGTTCGTCAGGCTCGAGAGAACCTGATCTCCGATGGTCCACGTACGGGCCCGGGAGCGTGAGGTCATGCCGGCCGGTCGCGAAGGCCGAGCAGCTCCTCAATCGCTCCGGAAAGGACTCCCGCCCACCACGCGGCGCGGTACGTCGCAATCACCGCAGCGCTGCCCGTGCGCTCTGCAGCGCCGATCGGCGGCTCCCGGGCGCCCACCGCATCGGCGAGCAGGAGCCCTGCGGGGGCAAGGAGCCATCCGGCGGCGCCGACCCGATGTGAGAGCCGCCAGACCAGCAATACGCACGCCGGAGGTGCGGCGAAGAGGGCCAGCTGCCGCAGCGCAGGCCGCTGGCCACGGACCCACCACCGGCCCTTGGCCCTGCCATAACCGAAATACTGGCGGGCCAATTTGTGGAGGGTTGCCCGTGGCACGTACCCGGAGTCGAGACCCGCCTCGAACCACACCCCCCCCCCATGCCGTGGAGGCGGAACCGTTGGTTGAGATCCCAGTCCTCGTTGATCCCAAAGTCGGGGTCCCATCCCCCGAGGGCACTGAGGTCCTCGGTGCGGAACACCCCCATCCACACGGTGTCGGACGGTCCGGACGAGCTCGATCGCCGGTACCGCGACAACCCGGTCGTGTAACGATTCGACAGCGCCCGAACGATGGAGCGGTCGATGAGTCGCGCTGAGCGGGCCACAGCGACCTGGCTCCCCCGACCACACCGATGGTCGATTCGCGATCGAGGATGCCCGTGGTGGTCGCGACGTAGCCGGGCTGGATCCGGCTGCGGGCGTCGAGGCGCACCACGAAGCGACCGCGCGCGGACTCGAGCCCGCGGTTGAGACTGATGGAGGTGCGTCGCCTAGGGCTCTCGACGACATGCAGCACCAACCCGAGGGTCGCGGCGGCACATCGAGCCGCGTCCACCGTTGCGTCCGACGAGCAGCCGTCGACCAGGACCACCTCGAGTGCATCGGCCGGGAGCCCCTGAGCGGCGACGGCCTCGAGACAACCACCGATGTCATCGACTTCGTCGAGGGCGGGGATGATCACCGAGACCGTCGGGACCTCCGACGTCACCGCCCACCACCGCCGAGGACGCTCCCGATCGTGCGCCCGGTGATGCGCAGGCCGAGCGACAGGCTCTGGTGCCGTAGGTACCAGAGCCTGTACTGGAGCTTCTCTCTGGCGTCGGTCTCGTCGGCCCCGCACGGATACGTGACCTGGGCCCACCCGGTGAGACCAGGCCGCACCAGGTGACGCAGGTCGTAGAAGGGCAGAACGCTCCTGAGCTCGGCCACATAGTGCGGCTGCTCCGGACGAGGCCCCCACCACCTAAATATTACCACGAATGATGTTGACGGCCTGGGGGAGCTCATCGAGATGGGTCCGCCGCAGGACCTTGCCGAACGCGGAGATCCGCGGATCGTCGGCGCGGGTCCAGTCTCCGGCCCCCGTTTCGCCGGAACCGGTTCGTGGCCGCATCGTGCGGAACTTCAAGATGGAGAAGTTCGTTCCCTGTTTGCCGACCCGCTGCTGACGAAAGAGCAGCGGCCCCCGACTCCCGACGAGGTTGCCAACAGCAACAAACGGAATCGCGAGAAGCAGCACGACCGAGGCGAGCAGACCCACCGTCAGGTCCATGAGTCTCTTCACCCGTCCGTAGCGGGCACGATGCACCTCGCCGACGTCGAACAGCAGTGGCACCCGTTCGAGCTCGAACAGGGGCACCTTGCCCAGCCATTGATCGACGAACAACGAGTAGCTGCGCACCCGCACACCCCGCCCGTGCAGCTCGGCGGCCTGCTCGACGATCGAGTCGTCGGCCTCCGCGTTGCGGTCGAGCACCACCAGCGTGGCACCCGTCTCGACGACACGGGCCACGAGGGGCCCGTCGGAAGCGGGCTTTCCCTCGAGTTGGCCCGCCCCACTCGGGAGCAGACCCCCACGATCGCCGCCGAGAACTCGGGGGCCCGGCGTAGGTCGCGGCGAAGCGCCTCGACCTCTTCGACCGACCCGACGACAAGGACCCGGTCACGGTCGGCAGCGCGCTGACGACCGCCGACGGCGAGGGCGGCACAGAACAGGAACCAGGGCACGAGGAGCACCGCGGAGCCGAACACCACGAAGCGGGGCAGAAGGGCATCGCTGGTCAACAGCTGGAGCACGGAGATCACCACGGCTCCGCTGACCGCGGCGACCACCGAGACCACGAGGGCCCGCCCGGCAGTGCGGGGAAGCTCGGGCAGACCGAGTCCGTAGGCGGTCACCGTCAACACGGCGATGTAGAGCAACGACCACCCGAAGCGGAACGTGCCGGTGTAGGAGTAGGGCGGATCGGCGAGGACCCGGGCGTGGTAGACGGACAGGCCCACGACGGCCGCGACGATGCCGCCGTACAGCGCCCATCGCGCCCCTCGTCTCATCGATCCACCCTAGGGACGCGACAGTCTCAGCTCGGGGACAGGAGCGGCGCGAGGAACTGACCCGTGTAGCTCTCGGGGGTCGCCGCCACCTGCTCCGGCGTGCCTTCCACCACCACTGTTCCTCCTCCGGTGCCCCCCTCGGGACCCATGTCGATCAACCAGTCGGCGGTCTTGATGACGTCGAGGTTGTGCTCGATGACCAGGACCGTGTTTCCTTGATCGACAAGTCGGGACAGGACCGTGAGGAGTTTGCGGATGTCCTCGAAGTGCAGGCCGGTGGTGGGCTCGTCGAGGATGTACATGGTGTGGCCGGTGGGGCGCTTGGCCAGCTCCGACGACAGCTTCACCCGCTGGGCCTCGCCGCCCGACAGCGTGGTGGCGGGCTGGCCGAGGCGGACGTAGCCGAGACCCACGTCGACGATGGTCTGGAGGTGACGGGCGATGGCGGGCTGGTTGGCGAAGAACTCGACGCCGTCCTCGCAGCTCATGTTCAGCACGTCGGAGATGTTCTTGTCCTTGAAGGTGATGTCGAGGGTGTCGCGGTTGTAGCGGGCGCCCTTGCACACCTCGCACGGGACGTAGACATCGGGGAGGAAGTGCATCTCGATCTTGATGGTGCCGTCGCCGGCGCAGGCCTCGCAGCGGCCACCGGAGACGTTGAACGAGAACCGGCCGGGCAGATACCCCCGCACCTTGGCCTCGTGGGTCTGGGCGAACAGCTTGCGCACGTGGTCGAACACCCCCGTGTAGGTGGCCGGGTTGGACCGTGGGGTCCGCCCGATCGGCGACTGGTCGATGTTGATGACCTTGTCGATCTGGTCGAGCCCTTCCACCGTCTTGTGCCGCCCCGGAGGGGTCTTGGAGCCGTAGACGGTCTGCATGAGCGCCCGGAAGAGGATGTCGTTCACCAGAGTGGACTTGCCCGACCCGGAGACCCCGGTGACCGCGGTGAAACAGCCGAGGGGAAACTCGACGTCGACGTTCTTGAGGTTGTGCTCACGGGCCCCGCGCACCACGATGCGGGGCCCGGGGGGTGTGCGGCGCTGAGCCGGCACGGGGATGCTGCGCCGACCCGATACGTACTGGCCGGTCAGCGACTTGCGACTCTTGAGAAGGCCCTTCACCGGCCCCGCGTACACCACGTCGCCCCCGTGCTCGCCGGCGCCGGGCCCGATGTCGACCACGTAATCGGCGACCCTGATGGTCTCCTCGTCGTGCTCCACCACCAGGACGGTGTTGCCGAGGTCGCGAAGGCGGATGAGGGTCTCGATCAGGCGGCGGTTGTCGCGCTGGTGCAGCCCGATCGACGGCTCGTCGAGCACGTACAGCACCCCGACCAGCCCCGATCCGATCTGGGAGGCGAGGCGGATGCGCTGCGCCTCACCACCCGCCAACGTTCCCGCGGATCGACCGAGGCTGAGGTAGTCGAGGCCGACGTCGAGGAGGAAGCCCATGCGGGCGTTGACCTCCTTCACCACCCGTTCAGCGATGAGGCGATCGCGTTCGGAGAGCTCGAGCCCGGCCAGGGCCTTGGCCGCGTCGGCGATGGACATCGCAGAGATGTCGGCGATGGTGTTGCCGTCGATGGTCACCCCGAGGGAGAACGGCTTGAGGCGGGCGCCACCGCATTCCGGGCAAGGCACCTCGCGCATGTACCCTTCGACCTGCTCGCGCTGGCTGTCGCTCTCGGCGTCGGTGTGGCGACGCCGCAGCCACGGCACCACGCCTTCGTACTTGGCCTCGTAAGAGCGCTGGCGGCCATAGCGGTTGCGGTACTGGACCTTGATGCGCCCACCCGACGCGCCGGTACCGAACAGCAGAAGCTTCTGGTGTTTCTTCGCCAACCGGGCGAACGGCACATCCATGTCGATGTCGTGGGCGGCGCACACCGACTCGAGTAGGCGGCCGAAGTACTGGGTGCGGGCGGTGGCCCACGGGGCCAGCGCGCCCTGGCTCACGGTGAGGTCAGTGTTCGGTACGACGAGCTCGGGATCGACTTCGAACCGTGTGCCCAGGCCGTCGCAGTGCTCGCACGCGCCGTACGGCGAGTTGAACGAGAAGTTGCGCGGCGCCAGTTCCTCGAACGACAGCCCGCACACAGGGCACCCGAGGTGCTGGCTGAAGGTGAGCACCTCGTCGTCGAGGCCGGTGTCATCGTGGCGGCCGACGATCTGCACCTCGGCCACACCCTCGGCGATGCGCAGCGCGGTCTCGAGCGAGTCGGTGAGCCGGCGCTCGATACCGTCGCGACGAACCAGCCGGTCGACCACCACCTGGATGGTGTGCTGTTCGTAGCGGGCCAGCTCGACGGTGTCGGTGAGCTCGTGGAGCTCGCCGTCGACGATGGCCCGGGCGAACCCCTGTGAGGCCAGGTCGGCCAACAGCGTGTCGTAGGTGCCCTTGCGGCCCCTCACCACCGGGGCCAGGACCTGGAAGCGGGTGCCCTCGTCGAGCTGGAGGATGCGATCGACGATCTGCTGCGGGGTCTGGCGGGTGATGACGGCACCGTCGGTGGGGCAATGAGGAACACCGATACGGGCGTACAGCAGTCGTAGGTAGTCGTAGACCTCGGTGATGGTGCCCACCGTGGAACGCGGGTTACGCGACGCGCTCTTCTGGTCGATCGAGATGGCCGGCGACAGCCCCTCGATGAAGTCGACGTCGGGTTTGTCCATCTGGCCGAGGAACTGGCGGGCGTAGGACGAGAGCGACTCGACGTAGCGGCGTTGGCCCTCGGCGTAGATGGTGTCGAAGGCGAGCGACGACTTCCCCGAACCGGACAGACCGGTGAAGACGATCAGCTGATCGCGCGGGAGGTCGACGGAGATATTGCGGAGGTTGTGCTCACGGGCACCACGAACGACGAGCCGATCCACCCCGAGAGCATACCGGCAGCACCAACCTCCAGAACGGACGTTCGATCGAGGTCAGCCGTCGCGGGCGCAGACCGCCGCCTCGTTCAGTCGACGGAAGGCTTCGTTCTGCTCGACCGGCAGGGTCAGGTCGTCCTCCTCCACCAGGAGCCAGCGGCCCGAAGGGAGGTCCCGCCAGGCCAGTCGAGCGACGGCCGGCGTCGTGGAGATGACGACGGGCGACCCCCCGTCACTCGCAGGCGTCCGCGCCGCCACTTCGGCCACCGTCGTGACGACCTGCTCGGTCAGCTCGTGGGCATTCCGAAGCGTCGCCGTCGCCAGCCCGGCCGGGACCAGACTCATCCCGACGATGGTCGTCACGAGGATCCGGCCGGTTTCCGGCATGGTCGCTCGGGTCCTCGACAAGGCGACGACAGCCACCGGGACCAGAATCGGCAGGCCCATTGCGAAGAACCGACCACCCCACTCACCCGCACCCCCTACGCCAAGCTTCCCCTGATCGGATCGTGGTTGCCACCAGCCCACTCCAGCGACTGGTGAGGAAGCCCGCCTCCTCGCCGAGCGACGGAGGACGCAGGTCACCACCCCCGTCGAGAATGCGTGAGTACCAGACCCGGTTCACGAGGAACATCGCCAGAGCCGGGACGACAACGGCGAGCGCGGCAGCGAAGAGACGCGATCGCTTCGCCTCCAGGCCAGAACGCAGGAGACGAGCGTCGCGGCGGCGACCATGAGGACGGCTTCGTTACGAACGGCGATGGCGACCACCACTGCGCCCGCCACGAGGAGAAGCCACGGCGCTCGGCCGGAGCGGCACCACCGTTGACACCCGACCGCCGCCAGTCCCGCCACGGCCGCACCGATGGAATGAACGATGACGGAGTAGGCGTAGAAGAACAGCGGCGTGGCCAGACCCACCGCCCACATCGTCGATCGTCGAGCCCCAGGGGAGGACCCTGACACCAGCAACGCGGCGCACACGGCGGCCATGAGCGTCCCGGCGACGCCGAGAAGAACGACACCAGGCTATCCGAGCGAGCCGAGCAGAACGCTCACCACGACCGGGTACAGGGGAAGCTTGGCGTAGGGGACCCACTGTCCGTCGGCCGCACGCTCCGAAAGATGAATCGGAAACCACTTTCCTTGCGGGTCGACTTCGGGAAACGGCACCGGGAACCGCCAGCCCCCACCGTCAGCGAGCTGCTGCGCCTGAGCGAGCACCGCGCCCTCGTCTGCGGACCACTGCCAGTGCACGTCCAGAACGGGGAGCATCACGAGGAGAACGACCAGCAACGTGAGCACGTGTGCCCACAGGGGCGCGCCCCACATCCGTCTGACCGCCCGGAGAACCACCACGCCGCCATCACGGTCGACGAAGGGCGCGACGCCCGGCAGCACCGAAGCCGTAGAAGAGCGGGTTCCTCACCGGTCGAGGAGCACGACGCGACCGCCGCTCGCGGCGAACGCCGGTGGCGTCACGTCGACTCCCGGCAACGTCACCTCCACCGATCTCGCGGTGGCGACCGCGCGGGGCCGTCCGTGGCATCGCGAATGGTCTGGGCGACCTGTGACAACTGCGCCCGCTCGGCGAGGACCCATCTCGTACCGTCGTCCTCCCAACCCACCTTCGGCAGGTAGGACTGGTCCGTCACCACGGTGGCCACGTCGAGCGCCCGGAACTCGTCGATGAGCGCGCGCGACTCCCGATTGATGCTTCCGACCACGACCAGGGCCACGATGACCGAAGACACCGCCAGTGCGGCCACCGCGCCCCGAACGCCAGAACCGAGTCGGTGCGAAGCACCGCCCTCCCCGAGCTGCCACCCTCCCAGACAAGCGAGCGGGACGATCGCCGCGGAGAAGAACCGACCGCCCCATTGGATGGCGCCACGGGCCACGCCGGGAAGAAGCCACTCACGAGATCGTTCGAGCTGATCCAGGCCCGACCACAGGTGAGAAAGCCGAAGCGAGCAACGCGGTGAGGACGATTCCTCGATCACCCCGAGACCCTGCGGCGGAACGGACGCCCGCCCATCCGGCGAGAACCATCGCCACGACACCCATGATGATCAACGTCGTGCTCTGACGAGTCGGGAGGAACGCCGGCTCGAGCAGGGAGTGCCAGAGGCCGTCGAGTCGGCCGGCAAGGTAGGACTCACCCCCGGTTCGATCAGCCAGCAACGACCGGGAGCCACCAGTGATGCTCTCGACCCACATCCGCTGAACGACGCCCGCGAGCGCCACCGCGGCAACCGCAAGCCACCCGGAGGATCGCTCGGAGCCTCGGCGATGCCAGGCGAGAGCTCCGGCGACCCCGAGCCCGGCCACGGCCGTCATGAGAGCGTGGCCCCAGAGGATCCAGCCATTCACCAGCACCGGGCTGGACGCGCACAGCCAGAAGGCCGACCGGCGCGCCGTGGGCCCCGCCCAACCCGCAACGGCCCAGGGGGCAACGCACGCCAGAACCACGGCAAAGAGCGGAAGCGCTTCGAGCCCATTCGATCCGAGAAGCGACCACCCCGCGGCGAGGACGACGATGAACAATGGTTGCCGGACGTAGGGAAAGACCCCGTTCGGACCCTGGTCGACTCCAGCGAGCGGGTACCAGTCGGCCCCCGGATCCACTGACGAGTATCGCCATCCGACGTCCCAGCTCCCCTCGGCCGCCGCACGGGCCTGGGTGCCGTACAGGCCCTCATCGACGGTGATGACGTCATGAAGACCGACGAACCAGGTCGCGGCGAACAGCGCCGCGCAGAGAACCAGGACGTGAACCCAGAGGGGCGAAGCCCAGGCCGAGCGGGCCCACGTGATCAGGACGGGTCCGGGGGCGCTCCCGCGACAACGACATCGTCCGTCGTCATCGCCGATACCCCGCCACCGGGAGCCGGGGGACCGCAGTCGTCGGGTCCACCACGATCCTCACGAAAGTGGACCCGGTCGCCATCCTTCTCATCATGACCCATCAGCGCAGCCGTTCGGCCGAAGGTCGCTCTCTCAACCGACTTCGCGAAGCTCCCGTTTCAGATCCTTGATCTCGTCGCGGAGACGGGCGGCGTACTCGAAGCGCAGATCAGCCGACGCCTCGTGCATCTCCTCTTCGAGGGTGCGGACGAGCCGCTCGAGCTCGGCGGCGGGCAACTCGGCGAAGTCGGTGCGGGGGCGGTCGCGCCGAGTGGAACGCTGATCCTTGCCCGGCATCGGTGCCTTCGCCGCCGGGCGCAGGTAGGCCAGGATGTCGGTGACGGCTTTGCGAATGGTCTGGGGGTTGATGCCGTGCTCGAGGTTGTACGCCTCCTGCAGTTCGCGCCGGCGATTGGTCTCCGACAGCGCCCGCTGCATCGAGTTGGTCACCCGGTCGGCGTACATGATCACCTGCCCGTCGACGTTGCGGGCGGCTCGGCCGATGGTCTGGATGAGCGCCGTCTCCGAACGTAGGAAGCCCTCCTTGTCGGCGTCGAGGATGGCGACCATCGACACTTCCGGGAGGTCGAGTCCCTCGCGCAGCAGGTTGATGCCCACGAGGACGTCGAACTCTCCGAGGCGTAGATCGCGGAGGATCTCGATGCGCTCGATGGTGTCGACCTCGCTGTGGAGGTACCGGACCTTGACGCCCAGCTCGAGGAGGTAGTCGGTGAGGTCCTCGGCCATCTTCTTGGTGAGGGTGGTCACCAGGACCCGATCACCCTTGATGACGGTGGCGTTGATGTTCTCGATGAGGTCGTCGATCTGACCCTTGGTGGGCTTCACCACCACCTCGGGATCGATGAGGCCGGTGGGCCGCACGACCTGCTCGACGATCTCGGTCGAGTGCTGACGCTCGTAGGGCCCCGGGGTGGCCGACAGGAACACGGCCTGACCGATGCGCTCGGTGAACTCCTCGAACCGCAGCGGGCGGTTGTCAGCCGCCGAGGGCAGGCGGAACCCATGCTCGATCAACGTGGCCTTGCGCGACCGATCGCCCTCGTACTGGCCGTGGAGCTGGGGCACGGTGACGTGGCTCTCGTCGAGCACCACCAGGAAGTCGTCGGGGAAGTAGTCGATCAGCGTGTAGGGGGGCTGACCGGCGGAACGACCGTCGATCGGGCCCGAGTAGTTCTCGATCCCGTTGCAGTACCCCACCTCGGCCATCATCTCGAGGTCGTACTGGGTGCGCATGCGCAGACGCTGGGCCTCGAGCAGCTTCCCCTCCTTCTCGAAGGTGGCCAACTGCTGTTGCAGCTCGACCTCGATGCGCGCCATGGCCTTGGTGAGCCGCTCCTCGCCGGTGACATAGTGCGTGGCCGGGAACACGATGAGCTCCTCGAGCTCGGTGACCTTCTCGCCGGTGAGCGGATCCACCACGGTGATGCGCTCGACCTCGTCGCCGAAGAGCTCGATGCGCACGGCCGTCTCGTCGTAGGCCGGGTGGACCTCGATGGTGTCGCCCCGGACCCGGAACTTGCCGCGCACCAGGTTCATGTCGTTGCGCTCGTACTGCAGGTCGACCAGGCGGCGCAGCACGTCGCGCTGCTCGTGGTTCTCCCCGACGCGCACCACGAGCAACTGGTCCTTGTACTCGAGCGGCGAACCCAGGCCGTAGATGCACGAGACCGACGCCACCACGATGGTGTCGCGCCGGGTGAGCAGGGCCGACGTGGCGGAGTGGCGGAGCCGGTCGATCTCGTCGTTCACCGACGAGTCCTTCTCGATGTAGGTGTCGGAGGCCGGCATGTAGGCCTCGGGCTGGTAGTAGTCGTAATAGGAGACGAAGTACTCGACGCGGTTCTCGGGGAAGAACTCCCGGAACTCGTTGGCCAGCTGCGCGGCCAACGACTTGTTGGGGGCCATCACCAGCGTCGGCCGCTGGAGCTGCTCGATGGTCCAGGCGATGGTGGCGCTCTTACCCGAACCGGTGATGCCGAGCAGTGTCTGATAGCGATTGCCGTTGCTGATGCTGTCGACCAGCTCGGCGATGGCCCGAGGTTGATCTCCCGCCGGCGCGAAATCGGAGACCAGGCGGAACGGGGGCATGGTCGGAGTCTAGGAAGGAACTAGGACTTCGATGCTTGTCCACCTGGCCCCGCGAAGCCAACTTGGCGAGTGCCCGGAGCGGTCGCAGATCCCTGGTCTGCCTCGCGGGCGGTCATCCGTCGACCGCAGCGAAGTCAGGCCGATACCGGCCGACGAAAGGACCACACGTGATGACCTCGCCGTCGAGACTGTCGAAAACGAGCTGTGCCATTCCTCCGCTGTAGTCGAAAAGTGGCGAAGTAGGCGTCGCATCGGTGATGCCGCCTTGGGAGGCAATTCCGTCAACGGGCGCAGTCTGGAACAGGATCAAGTAGTCGCCGGCGTCATCCACACGATCGACCCGTTCGATGAGCCCCACGCGATCACCCGGCAGCTCGGGCGGGTACCACCAGTCGACCGGGAGCGGATTGCGTCGGTCCAGCAACATGGGCACGCCGGGGTTGTCGGGCAGCACGGCCAGTGCCGAGGCCGGATGCAACTCGAGGCACTCTGAGATCTTGGCCATGTACGCAGCCGTCACCTCGTTCGTCCTCACCCCCACTACCGATGGTGCTACCCCGCTCAGCGATCCTGTCTGGGCCCAGGCCGCCACGTCGCGGTAGACGTGATCGCGGCGGAGGGGCACGGACCACACGAGAAGGACGAGAGCCAACGCCAGAGCACCACCCGAGGCGGTTGCCGCGAGGACCGCACGGCCTTGGTCACCGACCCCGAGGCCTATCAGCGCTCCGGACCTGAGGAGCACAATGACCACGAATCCCCCGGCGACGAGGTTGGGGACCGGGTAACCCCACGACAGGGAGGCCATCCAGCCCACGGCCAGCACTGCGGCTGACGCTGCGTCCACTCGCCCTGCAACGACGCTCCATGTCGAGGCCGCAACCACCGCCAGCCACCAGAGGTGCATCCCCCATTCGCCACCCAGCCCCAGTCCACCGGCGAGCGTCACGGCCGCGGCCATGGCCAAGATCAGCGCTCCGCTGACGACTTGAGCGACTCGAGTCCACGGTTCAAACCGGTTCGCCAGGCTGCCGTCGGCACCCGCGGGGTGTCGGCGCAACAGGCCGAGGCCCATGGCAGGAACGGTCGCAGCCAGCATCACGACGATGATGAGCCCGCTGGACGGCAGCCCCTGGGCCATGGAGAAGACGTCCACCGATTCGGCTGCGGTCATCTGGTCAACCGCCGCGAAGAAGCCCCCCGCTCCCGCCACCCAGATTAGATAGCAGAATCCCGGGAGAACAAGCGCTCCCGCCGCCGCAGAGATCGCCCTGTAGCCCGGTCGCTGGGCAACCGGCGTACTGCGCACCGCCCAGATGAACCACAGCACCGCCAGCACAGGTACTGCGGCGAAGCTCTGCTTCACCAGCGGAGCAAATCCCGCAAAGAAAGCCCCGGATGAGAGCCACACGAGGCTGCCCCGACGGGCGCCCACCTCGATCAGCCACAGGGAGACGACAGCGAGCAAAACCCCGTCCACAGTGTGCCAGCTCATCAAGGGGAACGTGTGAAGGCTCACAACAAACCCCGCGGCAACAACGGCCCCCTCACGGCCTTCCCACACCCGAAAGGGTCGACCAGTGATCAGGCGGACGATCATCGCGGCCGTCACAACGAGCTGCGCCAGTACCACGATCCGCGAAATCATCAGCTGCGGGCCCGGCAACCCGATGTCGAGCAGATGGAGGATCGCGGCCCCCGCCGGCCTGGGGGTGGCAAAGTCCGCGTGCGGGACCTCACCCCCCCACAACCGCTGGGCCTGGGCGAGGATCAGTCCGTCGTCTGTGGGGTTGAATCCGAGTCGGGTGAACCAGAGAACCGACCACACGAGCGCACCGCCGACAACAACGCCCGGCACAAGCCGACGCCACCCCAATCCGACCGAGCGGCGAACGGACTCTGTACGAGAAGACGCCGTGTCGCCACCCATCGGTTTCGAACCGCCGTTCGCCTGCACGCATGGATGATAGCTATGGTCCACCTCCAGGTCGGACGACAACGGGTGGACGATTATGCGAGACGCCCTCGGGGCGGTGCAGTCGGTGTTGGTGCTCGGAGGGAACTCCGAGATCGCCCTGGCCACGGTGCGGGCCCTCATCACCGGACGGTGCCGAACGGTGGTCCTGGCCGTGCGGGATCCTGACTCGGCGACCACCGCCGCCGCCTCACTACGCGGGCTCGGTGCCACCACCGTGGAGACGGTCGCCTTCGACGCCTCCACTCCCGAGACGCACCAGGGCGTCGTCGACGACTGCTTCGACCGGTTCGGGGACCTCGACCTCGTGATCTGCGCGTTCGGCGTCCTCGGCAATCAGGAGGACTTCGACCACGATCCCGTGGCCGCCGCCCGTGCGGCGAGCGTCAACTACACCGGGGTCGTCTCGAGCGGCCTGGCCGTCGTCAGCCAGCTCCGCCGCCAGGGCCACGGCACGTTGTTGGTCATCTCCTCCGTGGCCGGCATCAGAGCCCGAAAGGACAACTACGTCTATGGATCCTCGAAGGCCGGTGTCGACGCATTCACCCAGGGCCTCGGTGATGCCCTCATCGGTACGGGGGCCCGCACCGTCGTCGTGCGACCGGGCTTCGTCCACACCAAGATGACCGAAGGGATGGCGGCGGCACCGTTCTCCACCACACCCGAGAAGGTGGCCGAGGCCATCGTCCAGGGCCTGGCCAAAGGTCGAGAAGTCATCTGGGCGCCCCCGATCCTGCGCTACGTCTTCGGTGTGCTGGGCCACCTCCCCCGGCCGCTCTGGCGCATCGTCAGCCGTCGCTGAAGTGACCACCGACGCCGACCCGTCGGCGATACCCACCATGTCGCGGGCCACCGGCATCCTCCGGTCGCTGCGACCCCGGCAATGGGCCAAGAACGTCCTCGTCTTCGCCGCACCTGTCGCGGCCAGCGTCATCGACGAGCGCGACGCGCTCCTGCACACCGCAGCGGCGTTCGTGTGCTTCTGTGCGGCGGCGAGCGCCACGTACCTCCTCAACGATGCACGCGACGTCGGGGCCGACCGCCGCCACCCGACCAAGCGCAACCGACCCATTGCCGCCGGCGTGGTGTCCGTTGGTCTGGCTCAGGCGCTCGCCGTGGTCCTGCTCGTCGCCTCGGTGGTCGGCGCCTTCGCCACCGCCGTCGACTTCGGCTGGGTGTTGGTCGGCTACCTGGCCCTCACCACCGCCTACACCTACCGGCTCAAGGCCGTACCCGTCCTCGACATCGTCGCCGTCGCCGCCGGTTTCGTACTGCGGGCGATCGGTGGAGCGGCCGCCGCACAGGTGCCGATCTCCGAGTGGTTCTTCATCGTCACCTCCTTCGGCGCCCTCTTCATGGTGGCCGGCAAGCGCGAGGGGGAGGCCACCGACCTGGCCGGCGACGCCGTGGCCGTCCGACCGGCGCTCGATGCCTACACCCCGACGTTCCTCGCCTACCTGCGCGCCGTCTTCTCGGGCGGCACCCTCGTCGCCTACTGCCTCTGGGCGTTCTCCTCCGCCGAAGCCAAGCCCGACGGGGCGTTTCTTTTCCAGTTGTCGATCGTCCCGTTCGCCGTGGCCATCCTGCGCTACGCCCTCCTCCTCGACCAGGGCAAGGGCGCCGAACCCGAGAAGCTCATCATGTCCGACCGCATCGTCATCGGTGCCGGGGTCGGATGGGCCATCATCTACGCCAGTGCCGTCTACACCGCCTGAACCGAACGCTCCCGACCGCAACCCACCCCGCGAGCTCGCGGGGTGGGGGCGAACGGCACCCACCGCGGCCGACGTGCGCCGCCCGACCTCGGCGACCGAACTCGCCCGGGCCCTACCTCACCGAGGTCGGCGGGGGCTGATCGCCCGGGGCCTGGGACGAAGCTACGGCGATGCCGCCCAGAACGCCGGTGGACGGGTGATCGAAACGATCGACGTCGACGCCTTCACCGTGGACGAGATCCACGACGACCACCTCCTCGTCACGGCGGAAGCCGGAGCCACCATCGACCGGCTGCTGCACGCCCTCGTCCCCCAGGGGGCCTTCGTCCCGGTGACGCCAGGCACCCGGTACGTCACCGTCGGGGGCGCGATCGCCGCCGACATCCACGGCAAGAACCATCACCACCGCGGATCGTGGTGCGACCACGTCCGCTCGATACGCCTCCAGCTCCCCTCCGGCGAGGTGGTCGACGTAGGACCTGATCGCGACGCCGACCTGTTCTGGGCCACGGCCGGAGGGATGGGACTCACCGGCACTGTGCTCGATGCCACCTTCACCTGCCCCCGCATCGGATCGAGTCGGCTGCTCGTCGACACCGACCGCACGACCGACCTCGACGAAGTGATGACCCTGATGACCGAGGGTGACGACGACTACGAATACTCCGTGGCGTGGATCGACCTGATGGCCACCGGCGCGTCGATGGGTCGGTCGGTGCTGACCCGGGGCCGCTTCGCCACCGCCGACGAGGTCGCCGGCGGCGGCCCCGGGGTCCCACCACCGGACTACCGGGCCGGTGTCCTGGTCTCGGCACCGCCCATCGTGCCCAACGGGCTGCTGAACCGACTCAGCGTGAAGGCCTTCAACGAGTTGTGGTTTCGCAAGTCACCGACCCACCGCCGCGACGAGTTGCAGACCATTCCCACCTTCTTCCACCCGCTCGACCTGCTCGGCGGTTGGAACCGGATGTACGGGTCACGAGGGTTCCTTCAGTGGCAGTTCGTGGTTCCGGCGGCCGCAGAGGACGAGCTGCGCCGCATCGTCTCCGCCTTGAGCGCCGCCCGGTGCACATCCTTTCTCGCCGTGCTCAAGCGCTTCGGACCGGGCAACCCCGGGCCGTTGTCGTTCCCGATGGAGGGTTGGACCCTGGCCCTCGACATCCCCACGGCCGTCTCGGGCCTCGGCCCGCTGCTCGATCGCCTCGACCACCTCGTGGTCGAGGCGGGCGGTCGGGTCTACCTGGCCAAGGACAGCCGCCTCCTCGCCGCCCGACTCGGCGAGATGTACCCCCGCCTCGCCGAATGGCGGTCGGTGCGCGAGCGCGTCGACCCCGAACAACGGCTCCAGAGCGACCTGGCCCGACGCCTCGGGCTCTAGTACCCCCGGGGTTCTAGACGCCCTCTCCCGACCCGGGCAACGACTCGATCCAGCGCCACAGCCGGTCGATCTCACCGTCGAGGGCCGCTCGATCGCCGTCGTTGACCACGACGAAGTCGGCGCGTGCGCGCCGCTCTTCCCGTGAAGCCTGGCGAGCCATCCGGGCCCGCGCGTCGACCTCGTCGAACCCTCGGTGGGTGACGAGGCGGTGCACGGCGAGGTCGGGGTCGGTGTCGACCACCACGATCACATCGACGGGAACGGCGTCGTTCTCCACCAGGAGGGGTACGTCGAGCACCACCAACGCGCCCGTGGCCTCGGCGGTGGCCAGCCGCTGCATGATCTCGGCCCCGACGGCGGGGTGCACGATGGCGTTGAGGGCTCCGAGCGCCTCGGTGTCGGTGAACACCCGGTCGGCCACCGCCTGGCGATCGAGAGTGCCGTCGGGGTGAAGAATCGCAGGACCGAAGTGGTCGACCATCGCAGCCAGCACCGGCTGCCCCGGCGCCTGCAGTTCACGGACCACGGCGTCGGCATCGATCACCGCCGCGCCCCGCTCGGCCAACGCGGCAGAAACCGTCGACTTCCCCGACCCGATACCCCCGGTCAGACCAATTCGCACGAGCCGACCGTACACCGGTCGCATCCGATGGCACGGGGCCCGATCCCGCAGACCCACCCCGGCTTCAAGGTTTCGTGCCAATGACCGACAATGGGAGGGTGTCCGGTTCGATCGACAACAGCGCCTGGCGACAGCGCGTCCAGCAGCTGTCCGAAACCACCGACGGCTCGACCGCCGTCGACGGGATCGGTCTGACCCAGACCGTCGATCGAGTCGCCGCCTTCGGACCCGCCATCCTGGCCATTCGGTGGGCGATCACGATCACCTCCCTTGCTCTGGCCACCCAGCGCTACCTCGACGCGCCGGTGGCCACCGCGATCTGGGCGGGCATCCTGCTCGTCTACGCAATCGCGCGGACCGTCCGACCCATTCGGTACACGGGGGACGTCCGCAGCCTGGTCGAAGTCTTGGCCGAGGTGACGATCTACCTCGCCTGCATCGCCACCACCGGCTTCTGGGACTCCCTGTTCATCCTCACGCTCCTCACGGCGGTGTCGCTGGCCGGGTTCGCCCGAGGCTTCGCCTTCGCCCTACGGATCAGCATCGTGTCGGCTCTGGCCGTCAGCACGTCCTCGCCCTCGACCGCCTGGGCCGGCTGGCCGACGCCAACGCGCTGTTGTACAGCCTCCACCGGGTCACCCAGACCCTGCCCGCTTCACTCGATCTCGACGACGTCCTCCAGACCACATTCACCCGCCTACGGGGGCTCCTCGATGTGGATACCGCGGTGATCCTCGCGCTCGACGAGACCGATGACTATTGGAGCGTGCTGCGCCGAGAGGGTGGCCGACCGCTTCCCGCCCGACTGGAGTTCGACGACCTCCCGCTTCCGTTGCGGAGGGTCTTCAAGGACGGCGGGGTGTTGTCGGTGCCGACGAGGAGCGGACCCGCATCGCTCGAGACCTGCATGATCGCATCGGACAGTCGCTCGCCTACCTGGCCTTCGGGCTCGACCGCATCGTGAGCGGCGAGGCCAAGGGTGACCATGTGGGCCCCGCCCTCGATCAGCTGCGCAGCGACGTACGAGGGGTCATCAGGGAGGTTCGGGACACCCTCTACGACCTGCGCACCGACGTCTCCGACATCAGCGACATGGCCGAGACGCTCGAGGCCTATGCGGCCCGCATCCGCGAACGCAGCAACCTCAAGGTCGAACTCCACACCGACCGCGACGCCCGCCTGCCGCTGCTCCAGGAGCGCGAGATGTGGCGTATCGCCCAAGAAGCGCTCACGGCATCGACGATCGTGTGCTGCGGGGACAGCTTCAACATGACCGCGATGTCGCCGAACTGCAGGTCGGCGTCGGGCGGCACGTTGAAGGTGATGAGGCCGCTGTTGGCGTTCGTCGCCGTCGGCGCTGCCGTCTCGCCCGGAGCCAGCAGAGTGCTCTGGCCCACGGCGAGGATCTGGACCTTCTGGTACGGGTAGCGCCCGACGGAAGCCACCGCGCTCGACGCCGCGGTGGGGGTGGTGCTCGGGTTCGGGACCGGGCTGAAGACCATGAGGTTCACCTCGTCACCGGGGACGAGGAAGCCGGCGACCCCGCGCACCTGGTCAGTGGAGACCGAGATGGCCACGTGCTGCGGGTTCTTGAGTCGGGCCCGGAAGCTGATCTGGGTCTGGGCCGGGTCGACGAACATGCCCTTGACGATGGTCGCGCTGGCCGGGATGTCGAACAGCGCCACCTTCTTCTGGATCTCGTCGGTCGTCGCGATGGCGGTAGCCGGCCGGAACTCCTGGGGAATCTTCGCCTGCCCGACGGCGCCGCCACTGGTGGCGGTCTCACCGGGAGTGCCGCGCGGGATGTCCTGCTTGGCGACGAAGACATCGACACGGCGGACGTTGTCGTTGGCGCGATCCTCGATGCCGCGCACGTAGTTGAACAGCAGCAGGGCGGCAACGACGCCGAGGGCGATGACACCGAGCAGGATCAGGGTTCTCCGCGAACTCACGAAGGTCCTCTTTTCCATGGAACCGCGACAGACTCGGCTCGTCGAGGGGTCGGGTCGTCATCGCAAGGACGACGGTCCGGGTTCGGGCGGGGTCGACGACCGCCGAACACGCCTTTCCTCTTCGGCCGATCTACCCCCCGGGCTTAGCGGTTCGTAGCTCACACCCCGAGAGAAATCCACAACAACCCCGTGGCCGACCCGTCCCGACCGTCCGTGAACCGGCCGGCCGCGTACCGGACGCGCCGCTCGTTCGACAACGCCCGGTGGCCGAGCCGACAAGCTCGGCCACGGAGACGTCAGGCGTCGGGTACGGCCTCGGAATCGGCCGCGGCATCAGGGCCGGCGTCCGCATCGGGCTCCACGTCGGTCTCGGTCCCGACCGGCGTCACCTCGGCCGCGGCATCAGGATCGGCCTCCGCATCGGGCTCCACGTCGGTCTCGGTCCCGACCGGCGTCACCTCGGCGGCCGCCTCGGGCCCACCGTGCTCGGCGTAGTAATCGGCCCACGCTTCCTGGCCCTCGCTCGACTCGACATCGCCCTTGAAACCGACGTAGTTGCCCTCGTCATCGTAGGCGTGCTCTCCGAAGTGCTCCTGGTACTCAGCTGCCACGATGCCGCCCTCGGCCGCCTGCTTGATCGAGAGGCTGATCCGGCGGCGCTGGAGATCGAGATCGATGATCTTCACCCACAACTCCTCGCCGGGGGTGACGACCTGCTCGGGGAGGTCGACGTGCTGAGCCGACATCTCCGAGATGTGCACCAACCCCTCGATCCCGTCGCCGACCTGCACGAACGACCCGAAGGGCACCAGCTTGGTGACCCTCCCGTAGACCAGCTCACCGACCTGGTGATTGGAGGCGAACTCCTGCCACGGGTCCTGCTGGGTGGCTTTGAGGGACAGGCTGATCCGCTCGCGATCGAGATCGACCTCGAGCACCTGGACGTCGATCTCATCGCCGACGGCGACGACGGAACCGGGATGGTCGACGTGCTTCCACGACAGCTCCGACACGTGCACCAGGCCGTCCATGCCACCGAGGTCGACGAATGCACCGAAGTTGACGACTGACGAGACCACGCCACGACGAACCTCGCCGGGCTTGAGGTTGGCGAGGAAGTCCTCGCGCTGCTCCTTCTGGGTCTCCTCGAGCCAGGCCCGGCGGGAGAGCACCACGTTGTTGCGGTTCTTGTCGAGCTCGATGATCTTGGCCTCGAGCGTGCGCCCCACGTAGGGGGCCAGGTCGCGAACCCGGCGGAGCTCGACGAGCGACGCGGGGAGGAAGCCGCGCAGGCCGATGTCGATGATCAGTCCGCCCTTGACCACCTCGATGACCGGGCCACTGACGACGCCTTCCTCTTCCTTGATCTTCTCGATCGTGCCCCACGCCCGCTCGTACTGGGCCCGCTTCTTGGACAGGACCAGGCGGCCTTCCTTGTCCTCCTTCTGCAGGACGAGGGCCTCGATGCGGTCGCCCATGGACACGATCTCGGAGGGATCGACGTCGTTGCGGATCGAGAGCTCCCGAGACGGAATGACACCTTCGGACTTGTAGCCGATGTCGAGCAGGACCTCGTCACGGTCGACCTTGACGACGGTGCCCTCGACGATCTGACCGTCCTCGACCACCACCATCGAGGCGGTGTAGGCGTCGTCGAGCGAGAGCCCCGCGAGATCATCCTCGACGACCTGACGGGGCACGTAGCGGCCCTCGTCGTCGAAGCTGCCCATCCCCGTCGGAGCGTCGACGGTGAGGGTGGCGGTGCTGGTGGTGGACTCGGGAGTAGCGCCGGTGGGGATGTCGGCGTCGACCTGCTCGGACAAGGGAGGGCTCTCTTCGGATACGGGACTCGAGCCCGGCCACGACGGCCGGGCGGGACGAGGCGTGCGCGGTTGCGCGCGTCGAATGCCGAGGGTAGCAACCACGCCCTTTCGTCGCCCCATCGACAAGCGGACGACGGCACGCCGACGCGACGTCGCGTCAGTGACGGACCGAGGTCGGCGGCTTCACCGCCACCATCAAGAACTCCGGGTGGTCGAGATCGGGGACTCGGCGGGTGTAGTCGCCCGGGGTCACCGACCAGAGGTCGCGGACGACGAGGCCCGACCGGGCGGCGAGCAGACGCAGTTCGCGAGGGGTGAAGCACGAGGTCCAGAGCTCGGCCGGCGCCTCCTCACCTTCGGGTGAGCGCAGTGACGTGTGTTCGTGGTTCACCCCGGTCATCGCATCGAACGAATCGGTGGACTCGAGGTAGCGGACCTGGAAGTACGAGGAGAAGGCGGAGACAGCCAGGCGGCCCCGGGGGGCGAGAGCCCGGGCCATGCCGTCGAGCACGATCCCGTCGGGGTCGATCGTGAGGGAACTCACGGCCGCCTCGGCTCGCGCCGAAGCCGGACCGCCACCAGCCAGCCCGAACGCGCCCTGGCAGAGCGAGATCACCGCGTCGAACTCCGCGTCGAAGGACAAGGCCCGGGCGTCGGCCCGCACGAACCTCACCCCCGGGGGAGCATCACGCCCGGCGAGGTCGACGAAACGCTGGGAGATGTCGACGCCCACGACCTGGATGCCGAGCAGTCCCAGCGCGTGGGCATGGCGCCCCGGGCCGCACCCTACGTCCAGCACCCGATCGCCCCGGCTCAGCCCGAGCACGTCGACGAGGAACGCCACCTCGTTCTCGGTTCCCATCGTGAACGAGTACCGCAGGTAGGCCTCACCGAGGTGATCGGCCAGAGATTCGAACCAGTGCCCTTCACCAGCGGCGTCGGTGCTCAACCCTTGGCCGCCGCCCACGAATCGCCGACAGCCAGGTTGACGTCGAGGGGCACCCGCAGGGCGAAGGCACCGGACATGGCCTCGAGAACGATGGCGGTGACCTGCTCGAGCTCGTCGGGGCGGACCTCGAGGATCACCTCGTCGTGCACCTGCAGGATGAGGCGGCTCTCGACCCCGGTGTCGGCGAGCGCCCGGTCGAGGCGGACCAGCGCCACCTTGAAGATGTCGGCCGCCAGTCCCTGGATCCCGGCATTCATGGCCTGGCGCTCACCGGCCTGGCGGACGCGGAAGTTGGACGAGGACAACTCGGGGATCTGGCGCCGCCGACCGAAGAGCGTCTCGGTGTACCCCCGCTCGCGAGCCTCGGCCACCGTGCGGTCCATGTAGGCATGCACCGAGGGGAACGCCTCGAAGTACGCGTCGAGAACGGTCTGGGCCTCGCCGGTGGGGATGCCCAACCGTTGCCCCAGGCCGTAGGCCTCCATGCCGTAGGCCAGGCCGTAGCTGACCATCTTGGCCTTGGCCCGCTGCTCGCTCGTGACCTCGTCGGGCGCCACTCCGAAGACGCCGGCCGCCGTGGTCGTGTGGATGTCGCGACCGGACTCGAAGGCCTCGATCAGCCCGGGGTCCTCGGCCAGGTGGGCGATGCAGCGCAGCTCGATCTGGTTGTAGTCGGCGACGAGCAGCCGATACCCGGTCGCGGGCACGAACGCCTTGCGGAAGGCGCGTCCGATCTCGCTGCGCACCGGGATGTTGTGCAGGTTCGGCGCGTCGGAGCTCAAGCGCCCGGTGCGGGCCACCGTCTGGTTGAAGGTGGCGTGGATCCGGCCATCGGCAGCGACCTCGGCCAGCAGCGCCTCGCCGTACGTCGAGCGCAACTTCTCGACCTCACGGTACGAGAGCAGGTGCTCGATGATGGGGTGCTGGCCCTTCAGCTTCTCGAGCGAGGCGGCGTCGGTGGAGTACCCCGTCTTGGTCTTCTTCTGAGGGGCGAGGCCCAGCCGGTCGAAGAGGATCTCGCGCAGCTTGACCGTGGAGTTGACGTTGAACTCCTCGCCGGCATCGGCGCAGATCTGCTGGCGGAGACGGTCGCACTCGGCGGCCAACTCGTCGCTGAGGCGGCGCAGCTCGGCCACGTCGACACCCACGCCGAGGATCTCCATCTGTGCCAGCACCCGCACGAGGGGGATCTCGATGTCGTCGTGCAGGGATCGCAGCCCACGGGCGTCGAGGGCGGCGACGAGGGGCTCGAAGAGGGCGTGCACGGCGAGAGCGTGGCGGGAGGCGGCCTGGCCGTCGGGGGCGGCGTCGCCACCGAAGTCGAGCTGCCCGTCGGCCCGAGGCCCTTCGTCGGGGAGGCGGGCCCCGGCGTAGCGTTCGAGCAGTTCGCCGATGGCGTACCGGGCCTCGGCGGGATCGAGCAGGTAGGCCGCGATCGTTGTGTCGAGGACGAGGGTGCGCACGTCGACATCGAGCTCGTGCAGGCTGCGCATCAACGACTTGGCCCCGTGGGTGACCAGCGGTCGGCCACCCGCACCCACCAGCGTGGCCAGCGCCTCGGCCACCCGGGGTTCCCCGAGCGTGGCCCGAGGTATCCACGCCACGTCAGCGGTGGCGGCATCGGTGACGAAGGCCACACCGTCGAGGGGAGAGCGGCCCTCGATACCGGCCCAGGTCGCGGCTACCGCGAGGGGCGCCTCGGCCTCGGCCAGGGCGCGCAGCACCCCGGCCGCGTCGAGCGGATCGACGAGATCGCTCCTCTCGGCCTCGATCACGGGGACGTCCGATGCCAGACCCGCAGGTGCCTCGACCCCCGTTGCTGCGGAAAGGGCTTCGAGGAGACGGTCGTAGAGCGTGCGGAACTCGAGGAAGTCGAAGAGCTGGCGGACTTCCTCGAGGTCGTAGTCGCCGAACACGAGCTGGTCGAGGTCGACGTCGAGCGGCACGTCGTGGACGAGCTTCATGACCACGGCGTTGCTGCGCACCTGGGCCTCGCCCTCGGCCAGGTTCTGACGCAGCTTGGGCGTGAGCTCGTCGAGGTGCTCGAAGATGCCGTCGAGTCCGCCGTAGGTGGTGATCAGCTTCGCCGCGGTCTTCTCCCCCACCCCGGGTACACCGGGCAGGTTGTCGGAGGGATCGCCGCGAAGGGCGGCGTACTCGAGGTACTTATGCGGCGGGACACCGGTGCGCTCCTGGATGCCAGCCTCGTCGTACAGCGCGTAGTCGGACACGCCCCGCCGGTTGTAGAGCACCCGGACGTACGGGTCCTCGACCAACTGGTAGCTGTCACGGTCGCCCGTGACCACCAGCACGTCGTCGCCCCGATCACGGCCCTGAGTGGTGAGCGTGGCGATGATGTCGTCGGCTTCGAAACCCACTGCCTCGAGCATCGGGATGTGGAGCACCTCGACGACCTGGCGCACCAGGCCGAGCTGCTGGCGCAGGATGTCGGGGGCTTCGGCGCGGTTGGCCTTGTAACTGGCCAGGGCCTCGTGACGGAAAGTCGGCTCGGGCCGGTCGAACGCCACCGCCAGGTGATCAGGCTCGTGGTCACGGATCAGGTTCACCAACATGGACGTGAAGCCGAACACCGCGTTGGTGACCTGCCCGGAAGCCGTGGCGAGGTCGGTGGGGAGAGCGAAGAACGCCCGATAGGCCAGGGAATTCCCGTCGACGAGCATCAGCGTCGTCATGGCCGCCGCTCCACCCCGGACCCGCCACCCGCGACCCTGGAGACGGTCACGAGATGGGCGGAACGAGCTCGCCGGCGATGATCTTCTCGCCGACGGCCTTCATCGTGAGCCGCTCGTGCATCGCGGTGCGCTGAACGAAGGCGAAGGCCTCGCTCTCCGAGAGGCCGTGCCCGTCCATCAGGAGACCCTTCGCCCGATCGACCACCTTGCGGGTCTCGAGCTGCTCCTCGAGGCTGTGGGCCTGCTCGGCGAGGGCCTTCATCTCCCGGAAGCGGCCGATGGCCACCTCGATGGCCGGCACGAGCTCGCTGCGCTGGAAGGGCTTGACCAGGTAGGCGAGCGCCCCGGCGTCGCGTGCCTGCTCGATCAGGTCGCGTTGGCTGAACGCGGTGAGGATCAGGACCGCAGCGCGGCGCTCGCCGGCGATCTCACGAGCCGCCGACAGCCCGTCGAGGCCGGGCATCTTGATGTCGAGGATGGCGATGTCGGGCTCGTGGGCCTTGACCAGCTCGACGGCTTCATCGCCCCGGCCCGTCTCGCCGACGACTTCGTAGCCCTCTTCGAGGAGGGTCTCCTTCAGGTCGAGACGGATGATGGCTTCATCTTCCGCGATCACCACTCGGATCGGCACGGCGGAGAGCGTACCGGACACGATCAGACCGCCGACTCGGGATCGCGACGGCTCAGGCGCCGGCCTCGAGGAGCTTGTCGAGCAGCTCGTCCTGGAGACCCTCGAGGCGGGTGATGTCGGCGACGACGTCGGCCCGGTGGCGCCCCATCGCCTCGGCATGGCGGGACGCCTCGCGGTGTTCGCGCTCGGCCAGGGGGGTCTCGGAGACGAGCGACCGGATCCGGGCGTCGTCGGCCTCGTCGGCCAATTGCATCAGCTGCTCGTCGCTGACCGAGAGGTCGCGGCGCAGAGCCTTGAGCTGCGCGGCGACGTCCACCAGCCGTCGTTCGACCATCGCCCTGCTCATCGGGACCGAGTGTAGGGCGGTTACCCGGCGGTAGCCGGAGACCACCCTCGAGGGGCGACTACCGTGAGTGTGCTCCTCATCGCACGCGGCGGTGCTGGAACCGGCATACAGGGCGGGCTCAAACCCCGCTGCCCGAAAGGGCTTGAGGGTTCGAATCCCTCCCGCCGCACCAATGTCGAACCACCGACCCCACCGACGGACGCCGTCCGGTCGCCTCGGCCAAGCCGTGGTGCTCACCACAGCCGTCGCTGCGGTCGCCGTCGGCGTCTTCCGGCGCCGGGCCATGCGGCGCAGCCACGCCGAGTTCGAAGCCACGTACGGATCGACGGGCGGCCCATGAGCTTCACCCTCACCTCGGCCGAAGCGGCCCTCGCCCACCCCATGAAACCTCCGCGGGTACGACCGGGTCCCAAGGTTCCCCAGTCGGTGCCCACCCGCTGGCACCGAGCCGGCCCGGAGGTCCGCACCCCCCGATGATCGTCTTCACCTTCCCCGGGCAGGGCTCACAGAAGCCGGCGATGGGCGAGCCGTGGCGGGATCACCCGTCCTGGGAGCTCGTCGACGAGGCCTCGGCGGTCGTCGGTCGTGACCTCGGCCGACTGCTCATCGACGCTGACGCCGACGAGCTGCGATCCACCGACAACGCCCAGATGGCCACCTTCCTGACCAGCCTCGTCGTGCTCGATGCCGTGGAGCGCGTCGGGGTGGAGCCCGCCGCCACCGCCGGGCACAGCCTCGGCGAATACACCGCCCTGGTGGCGTCGGCGACCCTCTCCCTCGAGGAAGGGGTCAGCCTCGTGGCCGAACGGGGAGAGGCCATGAAGGCCGCCGCCGCCCAGCACACCGGCACCATGGCCGCCGTACTCGGTCTCGACGATGCCGACGTCGAGATCGCCTGCGCCAAGACCGACGGCGACGTGTGGGTCGCCAACTACAACGCCCCCGGGCAGGTGGTGATCGCCGGAAGCCCCGAAGCCGTCGACGACGCCGCCGGGGCCGCACGGGAGATGGGGGCCAAGAAGGTCATGCCGATGGCCGTGAGTGGCGCCTTCCACACCCCGTTCATGGCCCCGGCGCGCGACCGCCTACGCAAGGCCATCGCCGCGGCCGAGCTCCGCCCCCCCGACATCCCCGTCTACGCCAACGTCGACGCCCGGGCCCACCGGGGGGGCGATGAATGGGCCCCGCTCCTCGGCGCGCAGCTCTGCAGCCCTGTGCGCTGGCGCCAGACGCTGCTGCACCTGGCCGACGACGGCGCCACGGTCTACGTCGAGCTCGGCCCCGGCAACGTCCTCACCGGCATGGCCAAGCGCACGGTGCAGGGTGCCGCCACGATCTCGGTGTCGGTCCCCGACGACCTCGACCAGCTCCTGGCCACACTCGCCATACCCAGCGCCGCCGGGGCCGGGGTGCACGAGGGAGAACATCTCTTCTCCACCGAACGCCTGGTCGTGAGCCCCGCCGCCGGCGTCTTCTCCCCGGCCGACGACGCCGGAAGTGGCACCACCGTCGAACCGGGGAGCGTGCTGGGCACGGTGGGCGACCACGAGGTCCGCTCCCCCTTCGCGGGTGTCGTGATGGGCATGCTGGCCGTCGACGGCGAACGCGTCACCGCCAGCCAACCGATCGCCTGGTTGCGGGTCCAGTGAGCACCCCGACGAACGGCCCGGCCCGGGCCCACCGAGGTGCCGCCATCACCGGATGGGGCACCGCCCTCCCCGAACACGTGGTCACCAACGCCGACCTCGAGGCCCGACTCGACACCACCGACGAATGGATCACCGGACGCACCGGCATCAAGGAACGGCGCCACGGTGGCACCACGGCATCGCTGGCCATCGAGGCGGGCCGGGTCGCCCTCGATGCCGCCGGGCTCACGGGCGCCGACATCGACTACCTGCTCCTGGCCACCTGCAGCCCCGATTACCAGATCCCCTCCACCGCATCGGAGGTGGAGGCCGCCCTCGGCCTCGGGGGGGGAGCGAGCGACCTGAACGCCGCCTGCAGCGGCTTCGTGTACGGCCTGGTGCAGGCGCACGGGCTCATCGCGATGGGCCTGCCGCGCATCCTGCTCATCGGCGCCGAGACCATGAGCCGGCTGACGGATCCAGACGACCGCAACACGGCGATCCTGTTCGGCGACGGCGCCGGCGCCGTGGTGATCGAGGCGACCGATGGCGACGACAGCCTGCTGTCGTTCGACCTCGGTTCCGACGGCACGCTGCGCCCCCTGCTCGACGCCCCGATCGGCGGCTACATGCAGATGAACGGCAAGGAGGTCTTCCGCCGAGCCGTCTCGGTCATGGTGAGCTCGGCCTCGAACTCCATGGCCTCGGCTGGCGTCACGGCCGACGACATCACCCTGCTGGTCCCCCATCAGGCCAACATCCGCATCATCGACGCGGCCTGCCAGCGCCTCGGGATCAGCGCCGACCGGGTGGCCAGCGTGCTCCACGCCACGGGCAACACGTCCTCGGCGTCGATCCCGCTGGCGCTCGTCGACGCCCTCGACCGCGGTCGGGTCCGCGCCGGTGACCTGGTGCTGCTCGTGGGGTTCGGTGCCGGGATGAGCTGGGCCTCGGCGGTGCTGCGCTGGCCCGAGGTCGGGCCCGACATCGGTGAGGGCGCACCATGAGCCGCGTCGTGCTGGTGACCGGCGGGAGCCGGGGGATCGGCCGGGCCTGCGCCCAGGCGTTGAGCGACCAGGGGCACCAGGTGGCCATCACGTACCGGTCGACTCGTCCTGACGACCTCCCCGATTCGTGGCTCTGCCTCGAGTGCGACGTCACCGACACCACCCAGGTCGACGCCGCCTTCGCCCGGATCGAGGACGAATGGGGTCCCGTCGAGATCCTGGTGTCCAACGCCGGCGTCACCGCCGACATGCTGGTCCTGCGCATGGACGAGGACGACTTCACCTCGGTCATCGACGCCAACCTGACCGGCGGCTTCCGCGTGGCCAAGCGGGCGGTGGCCAAGATGATGCGAGCCCGCTTCGGGCGCATCGTGTTCGTCGGGTCCGTGGTCGGCAGCACCGGCCAGGCCGGACAGGCGAACTACGCGGCGTCGAAGGCCGGTCTGCTCGGACTGGCCCGTTCGCTGGCCCGCGAGTTCGCTTCGCGTTCGATCACCGTCAACGTCGTGGCGCCGGGTCCGGTGGCCACCGACATGTTCGCGGCCGTGGCCGACGACACCCGCGCCGCCATCGCCGACGCCGTCCCTCTGGGCCGGCTGGGCGAGCCCGACGAGGTGGCGGCGGCCGTCGCCTTCCTCACCTCCGATGCCGCCGGCTACATCACGGGCGCCCTGATCCCCGTCGACGGCGGCCTGGGCATGGGCGCGACGTGACCAGAGCACGCCAGCGCCGCGACCAACCGATTCCCATCCCCGGCCCGACTACCGTCGTGCCGACCCCCACAAGGAGCAACCAGTGAGTGACGAAGCCTTCGAGCGGTTCCGCAAGTGCGCGGTGGACCTGCTCAACGTGACCCCCGAGCAGGTGACCATGGAAGCCAAGTTCGGCGACGATCTCGACGCCGACAGCCTCGACCTCGTGGAGTTGGTCATGGCCCTCGAGGAGGAGTTCGACGTCACCGTCGACGAGTCCGAGCTGGAAGGCATCGAGACGGTCGGTCAGGCCTACGAACTGATCACCTCCAAGAACTGATGGCCGAGCGACGGGTCGCGATCACCGGCGTCGGTGTCGTGAGCCCCTGTGGCACCGGACGGGAAGCGTTCTGGGACGGCCTGCTCGGTGAGGCCCCGATCGGGCTACGACGCGTCACCGACTTCGACCCGATGGTCGCCGCCTTCGACAACCCGAAGGAGGCCCGCCGCACCGACCGGTTCGCCCAGTTCGCCCTGGCCGCGGCGGTCGAGGCCCTCGCCCAGTCGGGTGAGTTGACCGCCGACCCCCTTCGGATCGGCACATGGATCGGTACCGGCATAGGCGGGCTCAACACCCTCGAAGAACAGGTGCTGGTGCACGAGCACAAAGGGGCCCGTCGGGTGAGCCCGTTCATGGTGCCCATGCTGATGGCCAACGCGGCGTCCGCGGCCGTGTCGATGCGCTACGGCTTCCAGGGCCCGTGCGAGAACACGTGCACCGCGTGCGCCGCCGGCACCCAGTCGATCGGCAACGCCTACCGGCTCATCTCCTACGACCGGTGCGACGCCGTGGTCACCGGCAGTGCCGAGGCCACGATGACCGAGACGTGCATCGCCGGATTCACCAACATGACGGCGATGTCGTCGAGCCTGATGTCTCGCCCGTTCGACCGCGACCGTGACGGCTTCGTGATGGCCGAAGGTGCCGGTGTGCTCGTCCTCGAAGAATGGGAGACCGCTCGAGCGCGGGGAGCCACGATCCTGGCCGAGGTACTCGGCGCTGCGTCCACCGCCGATGCTCATCACATCACCGCCCCCTCACCGGGGGGTGCCGGCGCCATCGCCTGCATGGAGCTGGCCCTGGCCGACGCCGGTCTGCGGCCCGACCAGGTGGCCCAGATCAACGCCCATGGCACATCCACGCCGCTCAACGACGCCGCCGAAGCCGAGGCCATCGCCAAGATCTTCGGCGCCGACGGCCCCCCGGTCACCTCACTCAAGGGGATCACCGGCCACTCTCTCGGTGCGGCCGGTGCCCTCGAGGCGGTGGCCACCGTGCTGTCGATGCAGAAGGGGCTCATCCCACCGACCGCCGGGTACGAGAACCCCGACCCCGACATGGCCCCCATCGACCTCGTGGTCGGCGAGGCCCGGCCGTGGACACCGGGGCCCACGCTGTCGAACAGCTTCGGGTTCGGTGGGCACAACGGCTGCATCGTGATCGGCCCACCACCGCTCTGAGACGGTCGCGCTCGCCTACGATCCGGTCAGGCGAACACGAACAGCAGGTCGGCCTCGCAGGCGGTCTCGCCGCCGACGCGGGCCCATCCGTGGCCCTTCCCGGCCCGAGCCGACATCCGGCCGAGCTCGATCTCGAGGCTGAGCACGTCGCCGGGTCCGACCTGGCGGCGGAACCGGGCCTTGTCGACCCCACCGAAGAGGGGGAGCTTGCCCGCGTAGGCCGGATCGGACAGCACGGCGTAGGCCCCGAGCTGGGCGATCGACTCGAGCATCAGCACACCGGGGAGCGTGGGGCGGCCCGGGAAGTGCCCCGCGAAGAACGCCTCGGCACCGGTGAGGCTCCACCGGCCACGGGCTGACACCCCCACGGTCAACTCGCTGACCTCATCGAGCAGCAGGAACGGAGGCCGATGGGGCAGGACGTCGGCTGGGGCCGCGAGCCCGCTCACGAGGCGAGAGCGGCGAGCAGGTTCTCGGGGGTGTCCTTCGGGCTGATCTTGGGCCACGCCTCGGCGATCTGGCCCTGCTCGTCGATCAGGAAGGCCGATCGGATGATGCCCATGTACTTCTTGCCGTACATGCTCTTCTCGCCCCAGGCCCCGTAGGCCTCGGCGACGCCGTGATCCTCGTCGGCCAGCAACGGAAACCCGAGGGAGTACTTGACGTCGAACTTCTTCTGCTTGGCCGGCGGGTCGGGGCTGATGCCGAGGATGACGGTGTCGCCCACCTCGTTGGCGATGTCGCGCAGGCCGCACGACTGGGTGGTGCAGCCGGGCGTGTCGGCCTTCGGGTAGAAGTACACGAGCACCTTGCGGCCCTTGAATCCGCTCAGCTTCACCTTGGCGCCGTCCTGGTCGAGAAGGGTGAAGGTCGGGGCCTTGTCGCCGGGCGACGGGGAGGTGGGAGGGCTCATGGGCGTCGAATCCTAGTGGTCACCGAGGACCCGTGGACGCGGTTGGGGGAGCGTCCGTCGACGCTCCCCCGACCCACGGCTGATCCGGCGGCCACAGGGGCCGCCGGGGTCACATCTTGACGGCTTTGGCGGTGGCCTTCAGCTTGGAGCCGGCGGTGACCTTCGCGGCCCGGCTGGCCGGCACCTGGATGGTGGCGCCGGTCTGCGGGTTGCGACCCGTACGAGCGGAGCGGGTGGTCTGCTCGAAGCTCAAGAACCCGGGGAGGGTGAGCTTCTCGGCCCCCTTGGCGACCACCTCGTTGGCGATCTCCTCGAAGGCCTTGAGGGTCTTCTCGACGTCGACCTTCGAAACCTCGGTGCGCTCGGCGATGTGGGCGATGAGCTCGGACTTGGTCATTGGATCCTCCTGTTGGCCCGGTGCGAACACGAGGTGTCGACACCGGGCGGGCGGTTCGGGCGACGGATGAGGCCACCCGCGTTCCCGACAGCATGGCGGCTGACGGCCCCCATTTGGTGGATTTCAGGGCACCGGGGTCCCGGGCCCGGTGTCGTTCACCATGTGCACGGAGGCCTGGTGGAAGTAAGCGAGCATGTGGGCCTCGTCGTCGGCGTCGATCTTGCCGGCCTCCGCGACCACCGCCGCCGGCCCCAGACAGCCGGTTGGCTACCCTCCCCTCGTGCTGTCGTTCGAGTTCACCGAGGAGCAGGAGCAGTTCCGCACGGTCGTCCGCGACTTCGCCGAGAGCGAGATCGCCCCTCATGCGGAGGAGTGGGATCGCGACCACACCTTCCCCGTCGACACCGTGCTGGCCATGGGCGAACTGGGGCTCTTCGGCCTGCCCTTCCCGTCTCGACACGGTGGCGGTGACGCTGACCTGACGACGCTGTGCGTGGCCATCGAGGAGATCGCCCGGGTCGACCAGTCCCTCGCCATCACCCTCGAAGCGGGCGTCGGGCTCGGAGCCAACCCGATCTTCCGGTACGGCACCGAAGTGCAGAAGCAGCAGTGGCTCCCCGATCTCTGCGCCGGACGCGCCCTCGGTGGTTTCGGGCTGACCGAGCCCGATGCCGGTTCCGACGCCGGTGGCACCCGCACCAGCGCCCGCCTCGACGACGCCACGGACGAATGGGTGATCAACGGCGAGAAGGCCTTCATCACCAACTCCGGAACCGCCATCACCTCGCTGGTCACCGTGACCGCCCTCACCGCTCCCGGGGAGATCAGCGCCATCGTGGTGCCGGCGGGCACACCGGGCTTCGAGGTGCAACCTCCCTACCGCAAGATGGGATGGCACGCCTCCGACACCCACGGTCTCACCTTCACCGACTGCCGGGTGCCCGCCGCCAACCTGCTGGGTGAGCGGGGCAGGGGGTTTCGCCAGTTCCTCGAGATCCTCGACGAGGGTCGGGTGGCCATCGCCGCCCTCGCCACCGGGGTGGTGCAGGCCTGCCTCGAGCACGCCACCGCCTACGCCACACAGCGTCACGCCTTCGGCCGCCCCATCGGCGCCAACCAGGGCATCGCCTTCCAGTGCTCCGACCTGGCCGTGCTGGCCGACACCGCCCGCCTCCTCACCTACCGGGCGGCGTGGTTGCGCGACACCGGGCGGCCCTTCGGCCGCGAAGCGGCCATCGCCAAGCTTCAATCGACCGAGGCGGCCGTCACCGCCACCCGCATCGCCACCCAGGTCTTCGGCGGCTACGGCTTCATCGACGAGACCCCGGTCGCCCGGTTCTACCGCGACGCCAAGATCCTCGAGATCGGCGAAGGCACGAGCGAGATCCAGCGCCTGGTCATCGCCCGCAGCCTCGGGCTGCCCTGTTGACGGCGGCGCAGAGCGCCGCATGTGCGGCTCGGTCGGCTCAGCCGGCGTCGAGGGCAGCTCGGATCTCGGCGATGAAGGCACCGGCCCCGAGAGGGCCCTCACCTTCGAGGACCCGGCGCATCAACGCCGACCCGATGACCACCCCGTCGGCCACCTGGCTGATCTCGACGGCCTGGGCGGCGTTCGACACACCGACGCCGACCAGCACCGGCTTGTCGGTCACCGCCTTGACCCGTGCGGCGATGGTGAGCGACGACGACGCCAGCGAGTCGCGTTCGCCGGTGACGCCCAACAGGCCCACGGCGTAGACGAACCCGCGGGCCCGGGCCACGATCCGCGGCAGGCGGTCGTCGGGGGCCGTCGGCGCGGCCAGCATCACCGTCTCCACGTCGGCGGCATCGGCGGCGACGGCCCACGGACCGACCTCGTCGAGGGGCAGGTCGGGCAGGATCGCCCCGCTCACCCCGGCGGCGGCCAGCGACGACGCGAACCGCTGGTGCCCGGCGTGGAAGGCGACGTTGTAGTACGTCATCACGACCAGGGGAACCCCGGCGTCGATCCCCCGCAGCCGGTCGAGGATCGTGACCGGCGTGGCGCCGCCGGCCAGCGCCTGCTCGCTGGCGGCCTGGATCACCGGACCGTCCATCACCGGATCGGAGAAGGGGACACCGATCTCGATGGCGTCGGCCCCGGCGTCGGCCACCGCCCTCACGATGTCGACCCACTCGTCACCGAGGCCGCCGGTGACATAGGGAACGAGCAGCTTGCGGCCCCGGTCGCGACCAGCCCGCAGCGCCGTCTCGAGCTCTCCGTGGTGCCCGGGGGCGGGGGGGATGGCGAGGCCCTCGTCGAGGGCACCGGAAGGGGTCAACCCAGGATCTCCATCATCTGGCCGACGTCCTTGTCACCGCGCCCCGACAGGTTGAGCAACACGGTCTTCCCGGCCAGCTCCGCCCGGTCACGGCTGATCCAGGCCAGGGCGTGCGCCGGCTCGAGGGCGGGGATGATGCCCTCGGTGCGGCTCAGGAGCTGGAAGGCGTCGATCACCTCGGCGTCGGTGACCTGCTCGTAGCGGGCCCGACCGACCGACGACAGGAACGAGTGCTCCGGCCCGACACCGGGGTAGTCGAGTCCGGCGGAGATCGAGTGCGCTTCCTGCACCTGCCCGAACTCGTCCTGCATCAGGTAGCTCCTCATGCCGTGGACGACCCCGGGCACCCCCCGCCCGACGGCGGCGCCACCGGCGGGCTCGACCCCCACCAGCTCGGCGTCGGTGTCGGCGAAGCCGGCGAAGATGCCGATGGCATTCGAGCCACCACCGACGCACGCGGCCACGACGTCGGGCACCCCGCCGTCGAGGAGGGCGGCGCACTGGGCCCGGGCCTCGGTGCCGATGACGGTGTGGAACTCGCGGACCATCCACGGGTAGGGGTGCGGGCCCATGACCGACCCGAGGCAGTAGTGGGTGGACTCGACCGTGGCCACCCAGTCGCGCATGGCCTCGTTGACCGCGTCCTTCAGGGTGCGGCTCCCCGACAGGGCCGGCACGACCTCGGCGCCGAGCAGGTGCATGCGAAAGACGTTCAGGGCCTGGCGTTCCATGTCGACCTCGCCCATGTAGACCATGCACTCCATGCCGAACAGCGCAGCCACGGTGGCCGTGGCCACCCCGTGCTGACCGGCCCCCGTCTCGGCCACGAGACGCTTCTTGCCCATGCGGCGAGCGAGGAGGGCCTGGCCGAGGACGTTGTTGATCTTGTGGCTGCCGGTGTGGTTGAGGTCCTCGCGCTTGAGCAGCACGCGCACGCCCAGATCCTCGGACAGGCGGTGACACTCGGTCAGCGGCGAGGGACGACCGGCGTAGTCGGCGAGGAAACCGTCGAGCTCGTCGCGGAAGGTCGGATCGCCCCATGCCGAGCGGAACGCCCGCTCGAGGTCCTCACACGCCGGGACGAGCGTCTCGGGCACGAAACGGCCACCGAACTCGCCGAATCGGCCACTGGCGGAGGGCTCGGACAGGGCCATGGGATGCACCTCGATGGTGGGCGACGACGAAACGGATGAGGGAAAGGAGGGTACGTCGCCCGGGACGGGAGCGAGAACTCGGAAAGGGAGGTCCATGAGCTCGGCGCCCGCTCAGCGGCGGTCGTCGAACAACGGCACCACGTCGGCTTCGAAGCCTTCATCGTCGAAGCCGTCGACGCCGTCGTCGTCGAACGGCTCAGGGCCGGCAGGCTCGTTCGCCGCGTCGCGGGCCAGAGCGATGAAGCGACGGACCTTGGTCACGTCCTTGCGTCCGGGTGCGGACTCCACGCCGCTGGCCACGTCGACCCCCCAAGGTCGCACGGTTCGCACCGCGTCCTGCACGTTGTCGGGGCTCAGACCACCGGCCAGCACCACCTGACGGCGCCGGGGAAGGTCGCCGACGAGCGACCAGTCGAATGTATGCCCCGAACCGGGCGTGGCCGCGTCGAGCAGGACGGCGTCGACCTCATAGTCGTCGACCCGGTCGACACGGCCATCGCCGGCGGCGAAGGCCTGCACCACGAAGGGCACCCGGGCCCGGATCCAGGCCGCCTCCCCCGGCGACTCGCGGCCGTGCAGCTGCACTCCACGGAGCCCGGTGGCGTCGACCACCTCGACGATCGTCTGGGCCGATTCGTCACGGAAGACTCCGACGGTGAGCACGTCCTCAGGGAGCTGGCGGACCATGTCCCGCACGTCGTCGGGGCGGACCTGACGCACCGACGACGCCAGGACGAACCCGACGGCATCGGCGCCCATGGCCACGGCCATGAGCGCATCGGACGAGTTGGTGATGCCACAGATCTTCACGAACACCGTCGCCACGGTACCGCCGGGGTGAAGATGCCCCCAGGGTGTTTCTCAGCCGTCGATCAGGCGACCGTTGAGGTAGTCGTCGTAGGCGGCGAGGTCGAGGTGGCCGTGGCCGCAGTAGTTGAAGAGAATGACCTTCTCCTCGCCCGTCTCCTTGGCGGCGAGGGCCTCGTCGATCACCACCCGGATGCCATGGGCGGCTTCGGGGGCGGGCACCTTGCCCTCGGCGTTGGCGAACTGGATGGCGACCTCGAAGACCTTGCTCTGCGGCAGGGCCACTGCCTCGATCCGACCGTCCTTCACCAACTTCGACACGACGGGCGAGTCGCCGTGGTGGCGCAGACCACCGGCGTGGATCGGCGGGGGCATGAAGTCGTGGCCGAGGGTGTACATGGGCATGAGCGGGGTCATGCCGGCGGAGTCGCCGAAGTCGTACTCGAAGCGGCCGGCGGTGAGGGTGGGGCACGACTCGGGCTCGACGGCGCCGATCCGCACTGCCCGGCACCGGTCTCGGTGGTGAGCCGCTTGATGCCTTCCTTCTTGTTGTAAAAGGCCTGCGGCACCGCAATGTTGGGCTTTTGCGGGCCCGCGGGCGACACCGACTCGTCCTCGAAGTAGATGCGCGCCGGCGTGCCGAGCGCGGCCTCGAGCCGGGTGGCGCGAACCAACGGCGTGGGCCGCCACAACTCGAGGATGTCGAGCACCTCGCCGGGGATGTCGATCCAGGGCGCCGGGCAGCTGGGCATCGGGCAGGATGAATCGTGTCATCGAACGCTCCTCGTCGGGCCGGCGTGGGCGGAGTGTAAGACGTGCTCTCGGTCCCCGACCGGCCGAATGACCCGCAGACGCAAGGCCCTCTCAGGAGCGCGCAGAACGCAGGGCGGCCACCCCGGCCCTGGGGTCGCCGGAGGTCACCAGCGACTCGCCGACCAGCACCGCGTGGTAGCCGGCATGGGCCAGCACGAAAGCGTCCTCGGGTCCGCCGATGCCACTCTCGGCCACCCGCACGACGCCCGGCGGCATCTGCGGGGCCACCCTCACCGCCCGTTCGGTGTCGACGGCGAAGGTCACCAGGTCGCGCTGGTTGACCCCGATGAGATCGGCGCCGGCTTCGATGGCTCGCTGCAGTTCGGCCTCGTCGTGGATCTCGACCAGCGCGTCGAGCCCGACGGTGCGGGCCAGCGCCAGCATGTCGACCAGTTCGGACTGCCCGAGGGCGGCGGCGATGAGCAGCACGCAGTCGGCGCCCATCAGCCGGGCGTCGACGACGTCACGAAGGTCGACGGTGAAGTCCTTGCGCAGCACCGGCAATCCGCAGGCGGCGCGGGCGCGGGCCAGGTCGTCGGGCTCGGCCCCGAAGAACTCGAAATCGGTCAGCACCGAGAGCGCCGCCGCGCCGCCGGCCTCGTAATCACGGGCCAGGCCGGCGGGGTCGAGATCGGGGGCGAGTGGACCCTTCGATGGCGAACGACGCTTCACCTCGGCAATGACGGCGATGTCGCCGAGGGCGGCGACGGCCGACACCGCGGCTCTGAAGTCGCGGGTCGGGGCCAGGGTCGACGCAGCCTCGACCAGGGTGTCGAGGCTCCGGGAATCAGCCGCGGCCGCAGCGCGATGGGCGTCGAGGATGCGGTCGAGGTACGTGATCAGCTCGGCATGCCCTTGTTGTTCGCCGTGGGCGTCGCCATCACCATCATCGGTGGCTCGGCGAACAGCGGCCCGAGGAGCCCGAAGCAGGCCGTCATGGCATCGCTCCCTCCGTGCGCACCGAGCGCGTCACCGTCGGTGTACAGCTCGAAGATCCACACCGTGTTCTCGTCGCCGGCGTCGGTGTGGAACGAGTACACGAGGGTGCCTTCCTCGGTGGCCACCTGCGGGAGCATGGTCTCGAGCGCGGCGATCATCTCGTCGCGCTTGTCGGGCAGGGCCACCATCTTCACGAACAGGGAGGTCTGGGCCATGGCCGGGGACCCTATCCGCACCGGGGCGGTCCACGAGGACGGATCGAGAGTGGTCGCAGGGCTCAGGCGTCGGGATCGGAAGAGTAGGAACGCATGATGGCCACGATGGGGGTGGCGATGAACGACAACACCCCGATGCCCAGCGCCACCACCCCGAAGGCGATGAAGAACGGGGTGCGCAGCAAGAGCCCGAGGACCAGCACGACCAGACCGCCCAGGAGACCTACGACCGGCAGCAGTTGCAGGCTCCGCGACACGCTCGCACCGTCGCCCGGAGGGGCGTCGTCGAGCAACGCCGCGTAGTCGGTGTCGTCGTCGTCGATGGGCGTGAAGTCGTAGCTGGCCGCGCCGGGGCGCCGCTCGATCTGGGCCCGGCGGTGCAGGCCGTCGTCATAGGCCGCTCGGCGCTGGTCGTCGCCGAGCACCGCCCACGCATCGTTGATGCGCTGCATCTCGCGCTCGTTGGCCGCCCGCGTCCGTTCGGTGCCGCCGGTGTGGAAGTCGGGGTGATGAGTCCGGGCCAACGCCAGATAGGCCTTGCGGATCTCGGCGGGCGATGCGTTCGGGGCGACTTCGAGCAGGTCGTAGTGGGTGGGTTCGGCCACGCCGCGAGCCTAGGAGCGCTCAGGAGCCGGCGGCCGGATCGACCACCAGCCCCGTGATCCCGTCGGAGTCCGAGCCAAGCCCTACTTCGCCACCAAGGGGAACGGCCCGGCCCACGACGGCGAGGGCCAGCGCCGGGTACCCCGGGCCGAGGGCCACGGCCACGCTGGTGAGACGGCCCACCTCTTTGCCCGCGAACCCGAGCACGGTACCGACATCCGGCCCCGCGCCGATGGGGAAGGTGCCGTCACCCAACTGCACCAGGCGAATCGGTTTGGGCACGGTGTTGCCGCGGCTGTCGATGCGGGCGACGAGTTCCTGGCCGGTGTAGCAGCCCTTGGTGAAGCTCACCGAAGCACCGATGAGCCACTGGCCGGCCTCGCCGGGGATGGTCTCGTCGGTGAGCTCGCTTCCCACCGCAGGCACGCCGTGGGCGATCCGGTAGCGCTCGAAGGCGGCGGCCGGCACCAGGTCGTGGGGCCGCTCGTCGGCACCGAGATCGGCCATCGTCGTTCCCGGCGGCAGGATCCGGTCGATCCCGGCGACGCCGGGGCCGACGACGACCCCCGCCAGCGCGCCGGGGGCCGCTGCGGCACCGGTGGGGACGTGTCCGATCTCGACCCGCTGAGCACCGTGACGGCGGGCGAGAGCGACCCGGCGCTGCGGCGAGGAGAACTCGGCCTTGGTGCGCAGCAGGAACCGGGTGAGCCGGGCCACCACCTCGTCGCCGTGGTCGGGGTCGACGTCGAGCGCGTAGGCGTCGGGCGACACCCGATGCACCCGCAGCCAGGCCAGGACCTTACCGTTCGGTTGCAGCAGCAACGACCAGGTGGACGAGCCTTCGGCCAGAGCCACGACGTCCTGGCTGAGCTGCCCCTGCAGGAACCGCCCGCTGTCGGGTCCCGCGAAGAGAACGACATCGCGCTCGACGACCGCAGTCGCGCCCGCCGTGTTCAGCGCCTCGTAGCCCGAGACAACACCAGTTCGTTCGATTTCATCCATGGGCCCAGTCTCGCATCGAGCCACGCCGATCCACCCCGGCGCCTCCGCGCCCGGGGAAGAAGCGGCGCCGCCGTCACGACCCGGGGGAAGACGCCGGGCCCTGCGAGCGGCGCCGGACGGCGGTGAGGGCCCGCGCCCCGGGGATCGCCGCCAGCAGGGCCCCGGCCTTGTTGCGGCACTCGAGGTCCTCGTGCTCGGCAACGCTGTCGGCCACGATTCCGGCGCCGGCCTGCACGTGGGCCACGCCGTCGGGGCCGACCATCAGGGTGCGGATGGCCAGCGCGGTGTCGATGGTGCCGGAGAAGTCGATGTAGCCGACCACCCCGGCGTAGGGGCCCCGCTTCACCGGCTCGAGGGCGTCGATGATCTCCATGGCCCGCACCTTGGGCGCCCCCGACACCGTGCCTGCGGGGAGGGTGGCACGCAGCACGTCGATGGGGGTGCGGCCCTCGGCCAGGTCGCCGGAGACCTGGGAGGTGAGGTGCATCACGTGGCTGTAGCGCTCGAGCACCATCATCTCGTCGACCTGTTCGGAACCGAAGCGCACCACCCGGCCGACGTCGTTACGGGCCAGGTCGACGAGCATGATGTGCTCGGCCACCTCTTTCGGGTGCTCGCGCAGCTCCGCCCCCAGGCGGCGGTCTTCCTCCTCGGTGCGGCCGCGGCGGCGGGTGCCGGCGATCGGTCGCGAGATGACCCGGCCGTCGACCAACTTCACCATCGGCTCGGGTGACGCCCCGACCAGGCTGACCTGCGGGGTGCGCACGAAGTACATGTACGGGCTGGGGTTCACCTGACGCAGCACCCGGTAGACGTCGAAGGGATCGGCGTCGAGCGGGAACGAGTACCGCTGCGAGAGCACCACCTGGAAGATGTCGCCGGCCAGGATGTGTTCCTTCGCCGCCTCGACCGCCCGGGCGAAGTCGGCGGTGCTCACCGACGAGACCACGTCGGGCGGGGCCACGTCGCTGTCGGGCGCGTCGACCAGCGGCTCGTCGAGCGAGCGGGCACCGTCGGCCGCCAACTGGTCGAGGCGGGTGACGGCATCGTCGTAGAGGCGGTCGAGGTCGTCGTTCGAGGCCTGCGGGGGGACGAGCACGTTCTCGATCAAGGTGACGCGCTGGCGGAAGTGGTCGAAAGCGGCGAGTTGGCCGATGACCGACAGCACGGCGTCGGGATAGCCGGTGAGGTCGGGCGGGACGTCGGGCAGGCGTTCGACCTCGCGGACCACGTCGTACCCGAGGTAGCCCATGAGCCCGCCGTGCAAGGGGGGCAGCTCGTCGATGTCGGGCGATCGGTACCGGTCGAGCAGCCACTCGACGGCGGCGAGGATACCTCGCTCGGTGGGGAGCTCGGCCGGGAGGTCACCGGTGACGGTGAGCTGGCCCGAGCGCGAGACGATCGTGGCCAGCGGGTTGCGACCCACGAACGACCAGCGACTCCACCGCTCGCCGTGCTCGACCGATTCGAGCAGGAAACCCGGTTGGTCGTCGCCGCAGAGCCGAGCGAACGTCGCGACCGGCGTGGTGAGGTCGGCCAGCAGCTCTCGCCAGAGGGGGACGACGGTGTGATCGGCGGCCCAGGCGTGGAACTGTTCGCGGCTCGGCCGGATCACCGGCTCATGTGCCGTCGCCCGCGGTCACGGAGCCGAACGGGGAGAAGAAGCACGAGTAGTTGCCGGTGTGACAAGCGCCCTTGCCCTCCTGCTCGACCACGAAGAGCAGGGTGTCGCCGTCGCAGTCGTAGGCGCCCGAGCGCACGAACTGGCGGTCGCCGGAAGTCTCGCCCTTGCACCAGTACTCCTGTCGGGATCGGCTCCAGAACCAGGTTCGGCCGGTTTCGAGGGTCTGGCGCAGCGACGCCTCGTTCATCCACGCCATCATCAGCACCTGGCCGGTGCCGTCCTCCTGGATGATGACCGGCACCAGGCCGTCGGCGTTGAAGGTGACGGCGGCGAGCTGGTCGTCGGTGAAGGCGATGGGGGTGCTGACGGGCATTTCCCCACGGTACCGGTGACGATGCGTGCTCACGAACGGGTTCGGTCGCGGAGAAACTGCGGCCCACCCCGCCGGCTCAGAGGTAGAGGCCGGTGCTGCCCTCGTCGAGGCGCTTGGCGGCGACGGCGTGGACGTCGCGTTCACGCAGGATGATGTAGTCGTCGCCGCGCACCTCGACCTCGTAGCGGTCCTCGGGGTTGAAGAGCACCTGATCGCCGGACTGCATCGACCGCACGTTGGGGCCGGCGGCCACGCACTCGGCCCACACCAGCCGCTTGCCCATCTGGGCCGTGACGGGGATGAGGATGCCCCCGGTGGAGCGGCGCTCGCCTTCTGCGCCGCCCATCTGCACGAGGATGCGATCGCTGAGCATCTGGATGGGCAGCTTGTCGACCGGGTCCGCTGACGTCGAGGGCACGTCGTCGGGGGCCATGTCGGAGCGCGTGGGGGTCACCCCGACGACGGTACCGTCTGACCTCGTGCCCGACGACACCGACACCCGACGTTTGCGGTTCCCCACGGCCGACGGCTTGTCCCTCGAGGGTGAGGTGACCCTGCCCGAGGCGCCGGCTCCCGGCCACGAGGCCATCGAGGGCGCAGTGGTGCTGGCCCACCCCCATCCATTGCACGGCGGGTCGATGGCCTCGCTGGTCACCAGCGAGCTGTTCCGGGTGCTCCCCCTCCACGGGCTGGCCGTGCTGCGGTTCAACTTCCGGGGCGTGGGGGCCAGCGAAGGCGAGCACGGCCACGGTACGGACGAGCGCCTCGACGTGGAGGCAGCCATCGACACGCTGGCCGGGATTACCGCCGCACGGCCGCTGGTGCTGTGCGGGTGGTCGTTCGGGGCCGACGTGTCGTTGACCGTGACCGCCGAACGCCTGGCCGGCTGGGCGCTGATCGCGGCGCCGCTGCGCATCCGGCCGGCGGCCGACTACGAACCGGTCGGTGCCGATCCCCGCCCCAAGCTGCTGATCGTGCCCGAGCACGACGAGTTCCGCGCTCCGGCCTCGGCGGCCGAGGCCACGGCGCACTGGGCCAACACGACCGTCGAGACGGTGTCGGGGGCCGACCACTTCCTGGTGGGACGCACCGACGAGGCGGCCCGCCTGGTGGCCTCGTTCGTCGCCTCGCGTGCCTGACCCCCACCCGCGCCAGGACCGGACGGTGACCCCGGCCCATCAGGGCCGGACGGCCACTCCCGAAGCGAGCATGTGGGCCTTGGCCTCGTGCACGGTGTGCTCACCGAAGTGGAAGATCGAGGCCGCCAGCACGGCATCGGCGTGCCCGATGGTGACACCCTCGACGAGATGGTCGAGGGTGCCGACCCCACCCGACGCGATGACCGGCACGCCGACGGCGGCGGCCACGGCGGCGGTGAGCTCGACGTCGAAGCCGTCTCGCGTGCCGTCGCGATCCATGGAGGTGAGGAGAATCTCCCCCGCTCCGAGCGACTCGGCCCGGCGGGCCCAGTCGATGACGTCGAGCCCAGTGGGCGTGCGGCCGCCGTGGGTGAACACCTCCCAACCCTCGGCCGGCTCACCATCGGGGTCACGTCGGCGGCGGCCGTCGATGGCCACGACCACGCACTGATTACCGAACTCGGCCGCGATCTCGGCCACCAGCCCGGGGCGATCGACCGCGGCCGTGTTCACCGACACCTTGTCGGCACCGGCGCGAAGCAGCCGACGGGCATCGTCGACGCTACGGATGCCACCGCCGATGGTGAAGGGGATGAACACCTGCTCCGCAGTGCGCCTCACCACGTCGACGATGGTGTCGCGCTGGTCCGACGATGCGGTGATGTCGAGGAAGACGAGCTCGTCGGCCCCTTCGGCGTCGTAGCGGGCGGCCAGCTCGACCGGGTCACCGGCGTCGCGGAGACCGACGAAGTTCACCCCTTTGACCACCCGACCGGCGTCGACGTCGAGGCACGGGATGACCCGAGCCGTCCTCACTCGGGCCTCATTCCGGCCTCATTCGGGTACCGGGATGGGCTCGATGCCTTCGGGAACCGGGCCAGCCACGAGGCGCCGGGCCCGCACCAGGGTGTCGAGGGCGCTGCGCTCACCTTCGGGGGTGGACACCATCCGATCGACCCGTTCGGCCCGCTCGACGACGAGCTCCACGTCGTGGGCCAGGCTGGCGGAGGCGAGGTCGTCCACCACCGCATCGGCGGTGGTGAGCACGCCGGCGTCACCGGGTCCGCCGTGGCCCTCGGTGAGGTTCAACAGGTCGTGGGCGACGAGGAGGAACGTGCCCTCGGGGGCCAGGGCCCGCACGGCCGTGGCCACTGCCCCGCAACGCTCGGCGGCGGGAAGCTGGAGGTAGAAGACGATGACGAGGTCGTACCCCTCGGCCGGCGGCGCCCAGGTGGTGGCGTCGGCCACGACCCACGTGACGTGGGCGCCGTGCTCGGACGCCAGGTGCTCGCCCTTGGCCACCCCGGCGGAGGAGAAGTCGACGCCGGTGACGTCCCAGCCCTGCGAAGCCAGCCAGACGGCGTTGCGGCCCTCGCCGCAGGCCAGGTCGAGGGCCCGGCCGGGCGTGAGCGACGCCACCTCGGAGGGTAGGAAGAGGTTCGGCTCGCCCCCCCACACCAGCTCGTCGGTGTCGTAACGGGCATTCCACGCGTCGGCGTCCATGTCCGGAGTGTACGAGGACCTCTGCCGGCCCTCGTCGGAGATACGACGCCGGTCAGGGGCGGGGGGCGAGCGCGGCGAGGGCCTCGGCCACGGTGAACGCGCCTTCGTAGACGGCTCGACCGACGATGGCGCCGCTGAGCGTGCGGCCTGACGCCACCAACCCGGCCAGTGCTTCGAGATCGGCCAGGCTGCCCACCCCGCCCGAGGCGATGACCGGCAACGCGGTGGCGTCGAGCATCTCGGCCAGGCCCATCAGGTCGGGTCCGGCGAGGGTGCCGTCACGGGCGATCTCGGTGACGACGAGGGCTTCCACGCCGGCGTCGGCGAACTCGGCGGCGACGTCGAGCAGGTCGCGTCCCGAACCCTTCTCCCAGCCCCGCACGGCCACCTCGCGACCGCGAGCGTCGAGCCCGACCGCCACCGGGTAGCGGGCGGCGAGGCGCCGCACCAGCGCCGGCTGCTCGAGCGCGGCCGTACCGAGCACCACCCGCCGCACGCCGGCTTCTAACAGCGCCTCGACCGCCGCCTCGTCGCGTATGCCGCCCCCGGTCTGTACGGGGACGTCGATGGCGCAGGCGATCTCGGCGATCACCGACCGGTTCACCGGGTCGCCGGTACGGGCGGCGTCGAGGTCGACGACGTGGATCCAGGTGGCGCCGCCGGCGACGAAGGCCCGGGCCTGCTCGAGGGGGTCGTCGGCGTACACGGTCTCCTTGGCGTAGTCGCCTTGATACAGGCGCACGCATTTACCGTTGCGAAGATCAATAGCCGGATAAAGGTCCATCACGACAACCCACTGACGAGGCGTGCACTCGCTGCGGCCACGAATCCGGCGAGCAGTTCGAGCCCGACCGTGCCCGACTTCTCGGGATGGAACTGGGTGGCCCACAAGGGGCCCTGTTCCACGGCGGCGGCCACCGGCCCACCGTAGTCACAGGTGGCCACGATGCCGGCGCCGTCGGCCGGCGCGGCGTAAGAGTGCACGAAGTACACCCAGACCGGGTCGACGAGGTCGGCGAACATGGCCGACGGGCGGCGCACGTCGAGGACGTTCCACTGCATCTGCGGTCGCTTCACCGTGTCGGGCAGGAGGCCCAACACCCCGGGGAGCACCCCGAGCCCCGCCACCCCTGGTGATTCGTCGGAGCCCTCGTAGAGCAACTGCATCCCCACGCAGATGCCGAGGAAGGGCCGTCCGCTCTGGGCGCTGATGACGGCCAGCTCGTCGAGCCCGCTCCCCCGCAACGCGGCCATACACGCGCCGAAGGCACCGACGCCGGGCAGGACCACGGCGTCGGCATCGGAGACCAGCCCGGCATCGGCGGTGAGCCGGGCGTCCCCCCCCACCTTCTCGAGGGCCTTCTGCGCCGAACGCAGGTTCCCGATGCCGTAGTCGAGCACGGCCACCAGGGGCCGGTCGTCGCTCACAGCACACCCTTGGTGGAGGGCACGCCCGAACCTTCCACCCGCACGGCGTCGCGCAGGGCCCGGGCCACCCCCTTGAAGGTGGCCTCGATGAGGTGGTGGGTGTTGCGACCGCGAATCGAGGTGACGTGCAGGGTGATGGCCGAGGCCACCACGAACGCCCGCCAGAACTCCTCGACGAGCTGGGGGTCGAACGGCGGGTCGCCGAGGATCTTCTCGCCGGGGAACTCGACCTCGTAGTGCAGGTAGGGACGCCCCGACAGGTCGAGGGCGACGTCGACGAGGGCCTCGTCGAGGGGCACCCGGTTCGAGGCGAAGCGACGCACGCCGGCCTTGTCGCCCCAGGCCCCCTTGAAGACCTCACCGAGGGCGATGCCGACGTCCTCGACGGTGTGGTGGGCGTCGATCTCGAGATCGCCGGTGGCGCGCACCACCAGGCCGAAACCGCCGTGACGGCCGAGCTGGCTGAGCATGTGGTCGAAGAAGGGCAGCCCGGTGGACGCCTCGACCACGGTGCCGTCGTCGAGGTCGAGCTCGACCACGATGTCGGTCTCGGACGTGGTGCGGGCCACGGTGGCGGCACGACGGCCGCCGGCGGAACGTTCGACGGTCATGTCAGGATCTCCTCGAGGGCATGGAGGAACAGGTCGTCCTCCTGGGTGGTACCGATGGTGACCCGCAGGCAGCCCTCGAGGCGAGGCCACGACGAGCAGTCGCGCACGAGCACCGACCGCTCGACGAGTGCCTGCCAGGTGTCACGACCGGGGACCGTACGGGGACGGAACAGCACGAAGTTGGCGCCCGACGGCCACACGTCGACGGGCAGTGCAGCCAGGCCGGCGACGAGGCGACCGCGTTCTTCCACCAGACGGGCCACGCGGGCCTCCATCTCGGCGCGGTGAGCCACGGCGGTCAGGCCCGCGAGCTGCTTGAACGCGTCGAGGTGATAGGGCAGCACCACCTTGTGCAGGTTTTCGACGACCTCGGCGGGGCCGACGAGGTAGCCGAGACGGGCCGCGGCCATCGACCACGTCTTCGAGAACGTGCGGGTGACCACCAACGGCACCCCGTCGCCGACCAGGCCGACCGCCGACCAGGGCGCGAACTGGCCGTAGGCCTCGTCGGCCACGAGCAGCCCGTCGGCCGCCGCCACCGCCTCGAGGGTGGCCCGCACGGTGGACTCGGGGTCGACCATGCCGGTGGGGTTGTTGGGCGAGCACAGGAAGGCCACCGACGGCGACGAGGCGTCGACGACGCGGTGCACCTCGTCGAGGTCGATGGAGAAGTCGTCGGCCCGCTCGCCGACGGCGACGGTGGTTCCGGTGAGGCGGGAGATGTGAGCGTGCAGCGCGTAGGTGGGTTCCCACACCGCGGCGGTGCGGCCCGGCCCCCCGTAGGTGAGCAGCAGGGTCTGGAGCACCTCGTTGGAGCCGTTGGCCACGAAGACCTGCTCGGGCCCCACACCGTGCAGCCCACCGACGGCGGCCCGCAGGTCGATGGCCGAACGATCGGGGTAACGGTGCCAGTCGACGCTTCGGACCGCGTCGGCCACCTCGGCGACCCATCCGGCGGGTGGCGGCTCGGGTGACTCGTTGGTGTTGAGGCGCACCGACACGTCGAGCTGGGGCGAGTGGTACCCCTCCATGAGGGCGACGTCGGGGCGCGGCCCGATCACCGGGTTGACCCCATGGGGTCGGCGACGGGAGCGAGAGCGCGTTGACGCAGCCGCACCGACTCGGCGTGGGCGGCGAGCCCCTCGACGTCGGCCAGTTCGGCGACGACGGGGGCGGCGTGGTCGAAGCCGGAGCGGTCGACGTGCACGACGTGGACCTGCTTGGTGAAGTCGGAGACGGTGAGAGCGCTGCCGTAGCGGGCGCTGCCGAAGGTGGGCAGCACGTGACTGGGTCCGGCCACGTAGTCGCCGATCGAGGCCGGGGCCAGCGGTCCGCAGAACACCGCACCGGCGTGGCGTACGAGGGGCACGAGCGCATCGGGGTCGGCGGTGACGAGTTCGAGGTGCTCGGGGGCGATGTGGTTGACGACGGCCATGGCCGCCTCGGGACCATCGACCAGGGCGCAGAAGCCGCCGGACGCGAACGTGGTGGTGATGTCGTCGCGGCGAGGCGCTTCGGCCACGAGACGGGCGAGGGCGGCGTCGACGGCGTCGGCCACCTCGGCGTCCCAGGTGATGAGCCAGGCCAACCCGTCGGGGCCGTGCTCGGCCTGCACCATGAGGTCGACGGCCACGAAGTCGACCGGCGCGGTGGCGTCGGCCACCACCACGATCTCCGACGGCCCGGCGAAGGCCATCGGCACCCCGACCTGGCCGGCGACCTGGCGCTTGGCGAGGGCGACGTACACGTTGCCGGGCCCGACGATCACGTCGACGGCCCGCACCGATTCGGTGCCGTAGGCCATGGCCGCGATGGCCTGGGCGCCGCCGACGGCGTACACCTCGTCGACCCCGGCGAGAGCGGCGGCGGCGAGCGTGGAGGGGGCGATGCGACCGGTGGCGCGGTCGGGAGGCACGCACAGCACGACCTCGGGTACGCCGGCCACCCGGGCCGGGACCGCGGTCATCAGCACCGATGACGGATAGGCGCCCCGCCCGCCGGGCACGTAACAGCCGGCGCGGTCGACGGGCACGGAACGGCCGTCGACGGTGATGCCGTTGCGGGTGAAGGAATGCGGCGCGACGAGTTGGGTCTCGTGGAAGGCCCGCACGCTGTCGCGGGCCTCGGTGAGGGCGCCGACGAGGGCCGCGGGCGCGTCGGCGAGCGCGGCGCGGATCTCCTCGGGGCTGACCCGCAGATCGGCGAGGTCGACGCCGTCGAACTCGAGCGTGTAGGCGCGCACGGCCTCGTCGCCCCGCTCGCGAACGTCGCTCACGATGGCCTGAACGGCCTCGACCGGGCCGACCCCGCCCGGATCGGGACGCGGCAACTCGGCGGTGGGGTCACCGGCGCCACGGAGATCGAGTCGCTTCAGCACCTTTGAACGCTACTGCCGCGCTCGCGGGACCCCGCCCGGGTTGCCGACGGCAGTTGGGTCAACCCGATCCGCCGCCGTCAGAGATCGGCCTTCTTGTGATGCCGCGACCCCCGAGCGGGGTGGGTCTCGTCGTCTGGTGAGGACTGCGCCGGCGCGCCGAGTCAGGCGCGCATTCGGCCGGTGACGGCGCGGAGGCGACGGTCGGCGCCGCGTAGGGCCCGCTCGACCTCGAACAGTTCGTGGGCGAGGGACTCCTCGCCGGCGGCGTGCAGTCGCTCCCCACACTCGGTGACGCTGGACACCAGATCCTCGAGGGTGGTGCTGGCCGATGACAACTGGGCGCGTTCCGAATCCACGCCCGAAGTATGGACCGACCGGTGCGAAAAAGAAGCCGACGCCCCTCGAGAGGAGCGTCGGCAGGGCGACACTGGGCGGCGGATCCCATATGTGTCGCCGATGTCAGGTGGCGGGAACCTGACGGGATCGACCATAGCGGCTCGGTTGGCGATGCGCACCTCAGGGTGGGAGTTCGCAACAGGTTTCTCCGAGACGTTCTTCACACCCGGCTGGAGGGGCAGAAGTCGGCCAGGACGCACTCGCCGCAGCGGGGGGTGCGGGCGGCACAGACCCGCCGGCCGTGGAGGATGAGCAGCAGGCTGAACCGGCCCCGATCGACGGCGGGGACCATGGGGTTCAGCGCGTACTCGACCTTCACCGGGTCGGTCTCGGTGGTCAGCCCGAGCCGCCCCGAGAGGCGCAGGACGTGGGTGTCGACGGGGAGCCCGGGCAGGTCCATGGCCACGCTGCGCACCACGTTGGCGGTCTTGCGCCCGACGCCGGGGACGGTGACGAGGTCGGACATCTCGCGGGGCACCTCACCGTCGAAGCGTTCGACGAGGGCCTGAGCCATGCCGATGAGGCTCTTGGTCTTGTTCTTGTAGAAGCCGGTGGAGCGCACCAGATCCTCGACGTCGAGGGGGTTGGCGGCGGCGAGGTCTTCGGGAGCGGGGTAGCGGGCGAAGAGGGCGGGGGTGACCATGTTGACCCGGACGTCGGTGCACTGCGCCGACAGGATCGTGGCCGCCAGCAGCTCATAGGGGTTGCGGTGGTCGAGCTCGCAGCGGGCGTCGGGGTACTCGCCGTCGAGACGGATCCGGACCTCACGAGCACGACCTTTCGGCGTTCGGGGTCTGGTCACCGAATCGAGACTACGGCGCAACCGGGAGAACGCCCCTGAGCCCCCAGCACCTAACGTCACGCCGTGGTACACGAGACGCGGGATGACGACGGCACGCTGGTGGCGTTCGAGGCGGAGCCGGCCCTACCGGTGCACGACGCACTGGTCGCGCCGGCGGGGCTCGTCCTGCTGCGGGACGTGTGGCAACTGCGGTGCCCGCTCCCGGCGGCCGACCCGGCGCCGATCGAGCTACGGGCATTCCGACCCCGATCCGACGACGAGGCGTTCCTCGCCGTCAACAACCGGGCCTTCGCATGGCACCCCGACCAGAGCAACTGGACGTCCGAACAACTGCGCCGGGCCGAGGCCGAACCGTGGTTCGGCGCCGATGGTTTCCTGCTCCACGAACGCGACGGGCGTCTGGCCGGCTTCTGCTGGACCAAGATCCACTCCAACACCGCCGACGACCCCGCCCTCGGCGAGATCTTCGTGATCGCCGTCGACCCCGACTTCCACGGCCTCGGCCTCGGTCGAGCCCTCACGCTGGCTGGGCTGCGGCACCTCTCCGAGCAAGGCCTGACCCACGGCATGCTCCACGTCGAGTCGACCAATGAGGTCGCCCTGGCGCTCTACGCCGATCTCGGGTTCGTGCTCCACAGCAGCCACCGGTGGTGGGGGCAGCCAGATCCTGCTCAGTAGCCTGTAGGGGTGAGCACCCTCTACGACGTCGACCGCACCGAGCTGGGCGCACTGCTCACCGGTGAGCCCCGGTTCCGCGTCGATCAGGTGTGGGAAGGCCTCTACACCCAGCGCCGGGCACCCGAGGACCTGACCAACCTGCCCAAGGCGCTGCGCTCCCGTCTGGCCGCCGAGCTCCCCCCGGCGCTGCGCCCGGTGGCCGAGTCGTCGAGCGACGGCGGCGACACCGTGAAGTGGCTGTGGGAAATGGCCGACGGGGCCACGATCGAGACCGTGCTCATGCACTACCCCGGCCGATCCACCGTGTGCGTCAGCACCCAGGCCGGCTGCGCCATGGGCTGCGGCTTCTGCGCCACCGGCCAGGCCGGCTTCGAACGCAACCTGGGCGTCGGCGAGATCGTCGAGCAGGTCGTGCACGCGTGGCGACGGGCCGAAGCGAGCTCGCCGCCCCGCCGGCTCAACAACGTGGTCTTCATGGGCATGGGCGAGCCCCTCGCCAACTACGACCGCACCTGGGCTGCGGTCACCCGGCTGCACGACGACCTCGGCCTCGGCGCCCGGCACCTCACCCTGTCGACCGTGGGCGTCGTGCCCGGCATCCGCCGGCTGGCCACCGAAGCCCTGCCGGTGAACCTGGCCGTGTCGCTGCACGCCGCCAACGACACGTTGCGCGACGAGCTCGTCCCCATCAACCGCCGGTATCCGTTGGCCGAGCTGCACGACGCCTGCGCCGCCTACCTCGCGGCCAAGAACCGGCGCCTCTCTTTCGAGTGGGCGATGATCGACGGGGTCAACGACCGCGCCGCCGACGCCGAGGAGCTGGCCGACTTCGCCCGCTCGCTGCGGGCCCACGTGAACCTGATCCCCCTGAACGCCACACCGGGTTGGCCGACCACAGGGTCCCCGCCGGAACGGGTGGCAGCCTTTCGCGACATGCTCATCGACCTGCGGGTGAACGCCACGATCCGCGCCAATCGGGGCACCGACATCGACGCCGCCTGCGGCCAGTTGCGGGCCAACCACGAGGCCACACCTGTCGGGTTGGGCCGACGACCCCCACAACCGCCCGCGGTGCCGCCATACTGATGGGCATGGAAACCCGCCGCTGGACAAACCCGGGCCAACCCCAGACCCTCCAGATCGCCGTCTTCCTGCTGTACATCAACGCGGTGTTCGGAGTGCTGTTCGGTCAGGTCTTCTCGCTGCTCGGCCTCGTGATCGTGATCGGCCAGGCCGCGGCCGGGTTCGGGATCGCCAACGAGAAGCGATGGGCCTACTGGCTCGGGGTCGGCGTGGCCGGCCTGGCCCTCGTGCCCTACATCCTCTTCCTGGGCAGCAACGGCGTCGGGGCCATCTTCGACATCGGCCTCGTCATCAACCTGTTGTTCCCGGTGGCGTTGTTCGCCCTATTGCTGCACCCGATGAGTCGCGACTACCAGCGCATCTGGTTCAAGTAGCGCCCGGCGGCGCTCGGCGCCACCAGAAGTAGGGTCCGCACATGACCACCACCGTGACCGGCATCGCCGGGTTGAAGGAACTCGTCGGCCAGCACCTCGGTTACAGCGACGAGATGGAGATCACCCAGGAGCGGGTGAACACGTTCGCCGACGCCACCGGCGATCACCAGTGGATCCACGTCGACCCCGAACGGGCCAAGGACGGGCCGTTCGGCGGGCCCATCGCCCACGGTTACCTCACCGTGTCGCTGGGTCCGGCGCTGCTGCCCAGCATCGTGAAGGTCGAAGGTATGCGCATGGCCGTCAACTACGGCATGGGCAAGGTGCGGTTCCCGGCGCCGGTGCCGGTCGGTTCGAAGCTGCGCCTCGGCGCCGAACTCACCTCGCTCGAGGAGCTCGACGGCAACGGGGCCCAGGTAACCATGACGTTCGTCTACGAGGTCGTCGGTGCCCCGAAGCCCAGTTGTGTGGCCGAGGTGATCTTCCGCTACTACGAGTAGTGGCCGTCGGCCGGCAGGGCGCTCGGCGGGACGAGGGGGACGACGATGGGTGACCACAACCTGGCCGAGGTGATCTCGGCGGTGGCCGCTGCCGTGGGTGACCGCGAAGCCATCGTGCACGGGGACCGCCGGTTGAGCTTCGCCGACCTGATGGAGCGCACCCACCGGCTGGGGAACGCCCTGCACGACCGGGGCCTGGGTGTGCACCGGCCGCGGCACGAGCTGGACAGCTGGGAGTCGGGCCAGGACCACCTCGCTCTTTACCTGCACAACTGCCCCGAGTACCTCGAAGGAATGCTCGGGGCGTACTGCGCCCGGGTGGCGCCGTTCAACGTGAACTACCGCTACGTGGCCGAGGAGCTGCGCTACCTGCTGGCCGATGCCGGGGCGCGGGGCATCGCCTACCACTCGACGTTCGCGCCCACGCTCGAGGCGGTGCGGGCCGAGCTGCCCGACCTCCAGGTGCTGCTCCAAGTGCCCGACGGCTCCGGCCACGAGCTGCTCCCCGATGCCGTCTGGTACGACGATGCCCTGTCCGCCGCCTCCCCCGAACCGGTGCCGGTGGTGGTGTCCCCCGACGACCTCTACATCCTCTACACCGGTGGCACGACCGGCATGCCCAAAGGCGTGCTGTGGCGCCAGGGCGACATCTACCCGGCGGCGATGGGCGGACGCCAGACCGGCACCGGAGAGGAGTGGGCCGACCTCGAAGCCATCGTCACCAACGCCGTCAGCGGTGGGGCCCGGGTGCTGCCCGCTCCCCCGTTCATGCACGGCGCCGCCCACTGGGTGGCGTTCAACGCCCTGGGCGGTGGCAACACCATCGTGCTCCCCCACAACACCACCGGCCTCGACGCCGCCGACGTGTGGTCGACCGTCGAGGCCGAGAAGGTCAACATCGTGCTCATCGTGGGCGACGCCTTCGGGCGCCCACTCCTCGACGAGCTGAACCGCACCCCGTACGACACCTCGTCGATGATCCTGCTGGCGTCGGGCGGCGCCGCCTTGTCGGCGCCGATGAAGGCCGGCTTCCTGGAGGCGTTGCCGAACATCGCCATCCTCGACGCCGTCGGGGCATCCGAGACCGGGGCCCAGGGCTCGCAGGTCAGCGCCGCCGGCACCGATGCCAGCACGGGCACGTTCACACCCGGCCCGGGCATGGTGATCGTGTCCGAGGACCTCAGCCGGGTGCTGTCACCGGGCGACACCGGGGTCGGCTGGCTGGCCCAACGGGGCCGGGTGCCACTCGGGTACCTGGGCGACGAGGCCAAGACGGCCCGCACGTTCCCGTTGATCCACAGCGAGCGCTACGCCGTGCCCGGCGACCGGGCCCAGTACGCGGCCGAAGGCCTGCTCGACCTCCTCGGCCGCGACTCGGTGACGATCAACTCCGGGGGCGAGAAGATCTTCGCCGAGGAGGTCGAGGCGGCGTTGTCGCATCATCCCGCCGTGTACGACGTGGTGGTGACGGGCCGCCCCAGCGAACGGTGGGGTTCCGAGGTCGTGGCCGTGGTGCAGCTACGGGTCGGTTTCGACGCCACCATCGCCGATCTCATCGAGGAGTGCGAGCGCCACGTGGCCCGCTACAAGCTGCCCAAGGACGTGGTCTTCGTCGAGAAGGTGGTGCGCTCCCCGGCCGGCAAGGCCGACTACCGCTGGGCCCAGGAAACCGTCGCCGCCGAGGCTTGACGCCGGCGCCGGCGAGACCGCGGAGCATGGCCCGACGGACCCCACCGAGGCCTCTACAGTCGACCCGATGCGCTACGCAGACCCTGCCTCCCTGCGCCGCTTGCGGCAGCGCCAGTTCACGGCCTGGGCGTTGGCGGTGGGCCTGCTGCTGGTGGTCGGGGCCGGTGGCGCTCTCGGCCTGCGGACGCCCGACACCAAGGTGGCGGCGCGGTCCAACAGCACCCCGCCGGTGACCACGTCGGAGCAAGCCGTTCCGGTGGCCGCCGAGGCCCCCCAGGCCGATGGCGATGCCGGGCCTTCGATCGACGACTACCGCGGACCGACCTGGATCGCCGACGAGAACGCCAAGCCCGGCACCACCGAATGGCAGATCGCCGATGACCCCAAGATGTGGGACAAGATCCGCGGCTTCGCCGACGCCACCAGCGTCGACTTCGGCGAGAGCGTGGTCATGCGGGTGTCGACGAAGGCCCCCACCTGGCGGGTCGACGCCTACCGCATCGGGTACTACGGCGGGGGCGGGGGCGGCTGATCTGGTCGAGCCCCGACCAGCCCGGGGTGGTGCAACCCAAGGCCGTGATCGACCCGAAGACCTACATGCACGAGTCGCCCTGGGTGCCGTCGCTCACCGTGCAGACCGACGGCACCTGGCCGCCCGGGCAGTACATGCTCAAACTGGTGAGCTCCGACGGTGGGGCCACGTTCGTGCCCCTGGTGGTACGCGACGACGGCAGCGAGGCGCCACTGCTGATGCAGAGCGCGGTGACCACCTGGCAGGCCTACAACCCGTGGGGCGGAACCAACCTCTACACCGGCATCAGAGGCGAGTCGGCCACGCGGGCCCGCGTCGTGAGCTTCGACCGCCCCTATGGGGGCAACGGCTCAGGGGAGTTCCTCATCCCGGAGTTCGAGTTCATCTGGTTCCTCGAACGCAACGGTTTCGACGTCACCTATTGGACCAACATCGACCTCGACGCCCAGGACGAACGGACTCTGCAACACAAGGCCATCCTCATCCCCGGCCACGACGAGTACTACACGGTGGCCATGCGCCAGAGCCTCGAGAAGGCCGGCGACGCCGGGGTGAACCTGGCCTTCTTCGGGGCCAACAACGTCTACCGGCGCATCCGGCTGGAGCCCTCGAAGCTGGGTGAACGCCGCCACGAGGTCAACTACCGATCGGCCTCGGAGGACCCCCTCAACGGCAAGGACAACGCCCAGGTCACCACCTCGTTCCGCGAGGCGCCGGCCGCCAACCCCGAGAGCTCGTTGATCGGCAACTACTACGAGTGCAACCCGGTGAAGGCCGACTGGGTGGTGGGCGACGCCTCGGCGTGGATGTTCGAGGGGTCGGGCTTCAAGAACGGCGACAAGGTGACGAACATGGTCGGCAACGAGTACGACCGGGTCACCCCGGGCGTGCCCACGCCGGAGAACATCCAGGTGCTCTCCCATTCGCCGGTGACGTGCAAGGGCGAGAAGTCGTTCGCCGACTCCACCTGGTACTCCGCCCCGAGCGGCGCCGGGGTGTTCTCGGCGGGCACGTTCGGGTGGAGCCCCCTGATGGACGAAGCCTGCCCGAACGGCATCGAGACCAGCCCACCGTGCCGTCTCCAGAAGGTCACCGAGAACCTGTTGAAGGCCTTCGCCGCCGGCCCCGCCGGTGCGGCGCACCCCAGCCAGAACAACCTGGCCAAGTTCGGCATCGGCCAGGTGAGGTCCGGCCCCACGACGACCTCGTCCCGCCCCGCCACCGCCGACACCGACTGAGCCTGACGGGCCGAGCTTGCAGGCACGAACCTCATCTGCGAGAATTATCTATGAGACTTCTGACCTTCGTCGAGCCATCAGCCGTGTGCCAGTGGCGGGGGAAGAGCCGAGGCTCCGTGGTCCTAGTTGTCATGACGTTTCTCCTCGTCGCGCCAGCCTTCGTCAGCGCTGAAGCGAGGGCAGATGTCGATACGGCCGCCACCTCGACGACTCTGCCGGCGTCGGCCTTCGCCGCGTTACCCGCCGCTGAGCAGTCGAACATCAGCCCGTACCCCGTCCTCCAACGGCTCGGGCGCTGGGACGGCACCACCTTCCAACCCGTCGCCGCCGGCTCCCTCCCGCCGGGAAACCTCGTCGTCATGTCCCATGGATGGGCGCCGGGCTACCTCGACTCCTACCTACAGCTCCAGCTCTCGAGCCCCACCCTGGTGACCCTGTGGACCGCTGGGCTCGTCGACACATCCGGCCGTTCATCGATGGACATCTGGGGCCCGACCGCCCAGGCCCTCCAAGCCGGTGACCCCACCTCGACAGTGATGATGTTCAGTTGGGTCGACCAATCGGCCACCGCTGACAACCCCTTCGAGGCCCGCAACCCGGAACAGGCCACAGAGGTCAACGGGCACCGCCTCGCCACCGCCGTCGACAAGGCCCTCGCCCCGAACTTCCAGGCCGACGGCGGACAGGTCCACCTAATCGGCCACAGCTTCGGTGCCAGCGTCGCCACCACCGCCGCCCTCTCCCTGGCCGTCGCTCCCCGCCAGCTCACCCTCCTCGATTCGCCCGAGACGAAGGTGCCCGAGCTGGCCGGAGCGAAGAACAACCTGCGCTACAAGCTGCCCCGGCTCGACATCGGCCGCGGTCCCGGTCAGACCTTCGTCGACAACTACGTCTCGTACGTCGGGATGCGCTACTCGACGTTCCCCGGGCTCGAAGCCATCGTCGACGTGCAGACGGCGCCTCCACCCGACGCCGGACCCGCCGCCAAGCACGAGTTCGCCGTCGTCTGGTATCGATCCTCGGCCCAGGACGCGTCCGCCGACGTCGGCGTCTGGTGGTCGCCGCTCATCGGCGGGAACGTCGCTTCGCTCGGTACGTTCTACTCCCAGCCCGATCCGGCGGACCCGCTCGCCCTCGACGAGATAGAGGGACCGCCCTTGGCAGGTGTCAACTCGCAGCTGCTCCTCCCCACGACCGACCTCGTCGTGCCCGGCCCGTCCGTCACGCTGGGACGGGAGACGACCACGTGGAACCTCACCTTCTCCACGGACGAGCAGTCGTTCTGGCTCGATTTCGACCTCAGATGGGCGGGCGCCCCCGGCGACGAGGTCTCGGTCTTCGTCGACGGGCGCCAGCGCTACCAGGCCGCCCTGCCAGTGGCCGGCACCGGGTCTCCGGGTGCGTTCCTGGCGCTCTACGACGTGGCCCCCGGTAACCACGTGATGAGCGTGGTGCTCTCCGGTCCCTCGGCCACCGGCCCACCGGCGGCGCCGACCACGGCCGTCGTGTCGGGGCTGCAATTGACTTCGGCCACCGGCATCCAGCGCAACTACACCGAGGCCGCGACCAACCGCCTGGCGGCCGTCGTCCTGATCGGGGCACTGGTCATCTCGTTGACCATCGTGATCGGGGTCATCGCTGCGCTGGTGTACCTGGTGGTCCGTCTCGTCCGCCGCCGTCGGCGACGCCGCGACTCCTACGACGTCGACACGACCAGCGTGGTCCCCCCACCGCCGACCCCGGAGCCCCCGCAACCCTGATGCCGACGAAGCGATCACGGGGGGAACCGAGCGAATCGGAACAGCCGACGCCGCGCCAGCAAGGAGGCTCAGCGAGGGCTCGCGTTTCGGCGAAGCCGGCGAGGCGAAGGCCTCGCCAGAGTCACAGCGGGAGTTTGCCGGTCGCCGCTCTGGTGGTGCCGTGGTCCTTGTAGGCGGCGATGGTGCGTTGGGCGATGCGCATCTGGTGCACCTCGTCGGCGCCGTCGGCGAAGCGGGCCCAGCGGGCCTGTTGGGCCATGTGGGCCAGCGGGGTGTCGGTGGAGTAGCCGAGGGCGCCGTGCACCTGGATGGCGCGATCGATGATGCGGTTGAGCGAGTTGGCCACGAAGTGCTTGGCCATCGACACCTCGGAACTGAAGTCGAGCTTGTTGTCGATGAGGTAGGCCGCGTGCAGCACCATGAGCTTCGACTGGTAGAGCTCCATGGCCGAGTCGGCGATCATCCACTGGATGCCCTGCTTCTCGGCCAGCAGCGACCCGTGGGCAAAGCGGTTGAGAGAACGGTCGACCATCATGTCGAGGGCCACTTCGGCCTGACCGATCCAGCGCATGCAGTGGGCGAGCCGGGCCGGGCCGAGGCGGGCCTGGCCGAGCAGGTGGCCCTGGCCGCGACCGCCGAGCATCTGGTCGGCGTGCACCCGCAGGTCGGTGATCTGGATCTCGCAGTGGTTGTGGCTGCCCGCCATCGTCTCGACGTCACGCACAACCTCCCATCCGTCGGAGGGGATGTCGACGAGGAAGGCCGAGTTGGCGGCCTGGGGAAGCTCGGGGTCGTCCTCGGTGCGGGCGATGAGGATGGCGAACTTGGCGCCGCGGGCCCCGGAGATGAACCACTTGTGCCCGTTGATGACCCATTCGTCGCCATCGGGGTAGGCGTGGGTGCGGATGAGGGTGGGGTCGGAACCGGCGACCTCGGGCTCGGTCATGGCGAAGCACGATCGGGCCCGGCCGTCACAGAGCGGGCGCAGGTAGCGCTCCTTCTGGTCGTCGGTGGCCCAGTGCAACAGGGTGTGCATGTTGCCCTCGTCGGGGGCCTGGGCGTTGAGGGCGAAGGGGCCCATGCGGGTCTTGCCGGCCTCGGCCGACACCGCGGCCATGGCCACGTGACCGAGGCCCATGCCTCCCCATTCCTCGGGCATGTGGGGCAGCCACAGCTCGGCCTCCTTGGCCGCGGCGCGCATCTCGATGATGGCGCCGATCCACTGGTCGCGGCTCCAGTTCTCGGCGTCGGCCTTCGCCTCGATGGGCCGCACCACGTCGTCGAGGAAACGCTGGACCCGGGCCCGGATGTCGTCGATCTCGGGCGGGAACGTGAAGTCGATCGCCATGGACCGAGTCTGGCACACAGCCCCCTCTACTTGACCGGCTGGTCAAGCGAGCGTGGCGGTCACCTCCGCCGCCGCGCCGAGGTGTCCGAGGTGCACCAACAGGTCGCGCAACAGCTCGGCTCCGGCCCGGCCATCGTCACCCATGAGCCCGAGCTCCGCGCCCACTGCGCCAGCCATTCCCCGTTGGGCCAGCACTGCGGCCAGCAGGCTCTTCGGGGGAGCCGCCGACTCCTTGGCCATCGCCCAGGCGGCAAGGGCCACGCCCTCCTCGCGGCGACCGGCGACCAACGCCTCGGCCGCGTGCAGCGCCATCGACCGTCCCGGCTTCAGGTCGTCGCCTCGGCCGGTTGCCGACCCGCTCACGGTGTCGGGGAAGGCCACGGTCACGTCACCGCGGAGCACCCGGCTCCACCCCAGGAGCTCGAGCATCCAGTCGCGGGTCTCGGTCGAGGGACGAGCGGCGGCCACGCGAGCCAGCACGGCGTCGGCCTCGGTGGGACGTCCTTCCAGGAGGGCTCGGTGGACCGCGGCCAACTCGTCGACGAGCTCGTCCTGGCGCACCTTGCGCAGCTGGCCGAGGTTCATGGCCGCCAGCACTCCCGCCATCACCGCCCCGAACAGGAAGCCCTGGCGCAGGGCCCACACCGCCAGTGCCCCGGCGACGACCACGGACAGGACCTCGGCCGCTTTGCGACCCCGACCCTTGGTGGTGGCGTCGCACACGGCCAGGAACACGTGACCGCCGTCGAGAGGCAGCACCGGCAGCAGGTTGAGCAGCGACCAGCCCACGTTGATCCACACCACCTGGGAAACGATCGTGCTGGCCGCACCAGGGGGCACCGCCCCGGACCGCTCGAGGTACAGCGCCGGCAGCCCGATGAGCACCAGCGCCGCCAGTGGGCCGGCCAGGCTGGTGACGATCCGGGCGCCGGGGGTCAGGGACCCCTCCGCGCTGGTGAGGCCGCCGAACCCGTGCAGCATCACCCGCGGGGTGAGGCCGTAGAACCGGAAGGCCACGGCGTGGCCGAGCTCGTGCACCAGGATCGACACGGTGGCGATGGCCACCCAGGTGGCCACGAACTCGGCGGGCTGGCCAAGACCGAGTAGTAGGATGATGACGAAGAAGGCCGGCTCGAGCCGCACCGGTATCCCGACCAGCGTCACCTCCGGCGCCTTCACCACCGCCCCAGGCTACGAGGACAGTCGGCCTCACTCCACGCACCCGCCGACCGCGCTCGGGGACCGCGGGCCGTGGCGACGGATGCGGGTGTCGTCAGCGCCGGGACGCGAACTCGCACGCCGGGCCGGCGGCGTTCCGGAGCCGTTGGTCGAGCGTGGCCAGGGGCACGTGGAGGGCTTCGGCAATGGCGACGTACCAGGCGTCGCCGGTGGTGAGGTTGTGGCGGAGCGCCCAGATCCGCTCGGCGAAGGCCTCGTAGGGGAAGAGGTCGATCGGCAGCGCGACGAGGTCGGCATGAGCGAGCGTGGCGATGTCGTCGGAGATGGCGCCGGCTGCCGCCGCCCGACGCAGCACGTTGGCGGTCTCGACCTCGATGAGGTGCGGGGCCGCCAGCCGCTCGGTGGCGATCAGGTGCTGGGCCCACCGGCCGTCAGGCCCGGTGTCGACGAGTGCGGCGACCACGACCGACGCATCGACCACGATCGTCATCGGCGATCGGCGTCACGATGGCCGATGATCGCCTCGGCCGACAGCGTCGTCCCGGTCCGGTCCTTGCGATCGGCAATGCGGGCGGCCAGGTCGGTCGGGTCGGGTCGGCGTACCACTTCGATCAGGTGGAGCCGGAGATACTCCTGCAACGACCGCCCCGACCGCGCCGCTCGAGCGGCCAACTCGTCGCGGGCAGAGTCGGGAACGTCACGGATGGTGATGGAAGCCATGACGTCATACTAGCTGCACTGCATGCACTCTACTGCTTCGCAACCTGAGGCAGCTATGTTCTTCCGGCTCCGGGAGTCGGCCACAACCGGAGCGGCACACCCCCCGGCCCGTACAGGAACCTCGCCGTCACAGAACCCGTCGTCTCGACGAGCAACAACGGCAACCCCGCCGAGCGATCCCACGCGAACCGGGTCAGCGTCCCAGCCGGCGCCGCCAACTGAGGTCCGGTCCGGTGACGGTCGTAGGCTCGTCACCGTGGTGAACATCGACGCCGAACGGCTGCCGGAGGGTGACGAGAAGCGCGCCGCGGTGCAGTCGATGTTCGACGCCATCGCCCCCCGCTACGACCTGGTGAACCGGGTCATGACCTTCCGTATGGACGTGGGCTGGCGCAAGCGCACGGTGCGCACCCTGCGGCTCGGACCCGGCTCACTGGTGGCCGATCTGGCCTGCGGTACCGGCGACTTCTGCCGAGAGCTCGAACGCCAGGACCTTCGTCCCGTCGGGTTCGACCTGTCCTTCGGCATGCTCGCCGCCGCCCGCACCGGGTCGCCCCTTGCCCAGGGTGACATCCTGCGCCTCCCGGTGCCCGATGGTGCCCTCGACGGCGTCACCTGCGGCTTCGCCCTGCGCAATCTGGTCGAGCTCGACGCCTTTTTCGTGGAACTGGCCCGGGCCGTGCGCCCCGGGGGCCGCATCGCCCTGCTCGAGGTGGCCGAACCGCAAAACGCCCTGCTGCGCTGGGGGCACGGCATCTACTTCGGGAAGGTCGTGCCGAAGATCGGCGGGATGCTGTCGGACCCCGCCGCCTACCGATACCTGCCCAAGTCGGTGGCCTACCTGCCCGAGCCCGGCGTGATGCTGGCCAGCCTCGAAGCGGCCGGCTTCGTACAAGTACGCCGAGACCTGCTGTCGACGGGCATCGCCCAACTCATCAGCGCCACCCGTCGCCGCCCGGAGTGGTGAGCGTTCACACCGCGGGCCTCGTGGCCCGTACCCGCATCCTCGACCGCGACCCCGACCTGCTGGCCGTGGCCAGCGACGACGGTGTGGTGTTCGTGCACGAGAACGTCGGCCTGGCCGGCGTGGGCCGCGCCGCCCGTATCACCGTGCCCCGCACCGGTGGAAGCGCCGACGCCGACACGGTGGCCGCGGCACTGGGCGCCATCGCCCACGACGACGCCGTGCACCACCCGGGCTCGGGCCCCGTCGCCATCGGCGCCCTCCCCTTCGACCCGCACACCCCGGGCACCCTGATCGTGCCGAGGATCGTGGTGGGCCGGGCCGAGGACGGCACCCGTTGGGTGACCACCATCGCGACCGGCGACGACCAACCGTCGACGGCCGAGGTCGACGCGGTGGTGGGGCGGGGGCTCGACGGCCCCACCGGGTTCGCTCGCGATGCCGGCCTCGACGCCGCCGACGAGGGCCCGGGCTCGTACTCGATCACCGCACTGCGGCCGGCCGCCGAGTGGTGTGACGCGGTGGCCGAAGCCACCAGCCGCCTGCGCAACGGGGTGGCCGGCAAGGTGGTGCTGGCCCGAGCCATCGAAGTCACCACCGACCGGCCGTTGCTGGCGTCGGCGCTCATGACCCAACTGCGGCGCAGCTACCCGGCCAGCCACCTGTTCTCGATCGACGGATTCGTCGGCGCCACCCCCGAACTGCTGGTGGCCCGCTCCGGCGACCGGGTGCGGGCCCACCCCATGGCCGGCACCGCCCCCCGCAGCGGCGACCCCAGTGCCGACGCCCGCCTGGCCGCCTCGTTGCTGGCCTCGTCGAACACCCGCGCCGAGCACCGCCACACCATCGACATGGTGCACGACACCCTGCTGCCGTGGTGCTCCTACCTCGACGAGGAAGCCGAACCCACGGTGGTAGCCATGGCCAACGTGCAACACCTCGGCACCCGCCTCGACGGCCAGCTGTCGAACCCGCCGGCCTCGGTGCTCGAACTGGTCGCCGCCCTGCACCCCACCCCAGCGGTGGGCGGCACGCCGCGTGACGTTGCCCTCAGGCTCATCGCCGAGCTCGAGGGGCTCGACCGCCGCCGCTACGCCGGACCGGTGGGCTGGGTCGACGCCGCCGGCAACGGCACCTGGGCCGTCGGCATCCGCTCGGCCGAGCTCTCGGGCACCGCCGCCCGCCTCTATGCCGGCGTCGGCGTGGTGGCCGACTCCGACCCGGCCGAGGAGCTGGCCGAGACCCGGGCCAAGCTCCAGGCTCTCCTCGGCGCCGTGATCCGCCCCTGACGGACATACCCGTCGACAGCGAGTGCCCGCCCGAGTGGGGATGTTCAGGGGTACGGTCACCGGGTGGAGCTGGGGACGGTCGTCGCCTCGTGCTGGTCGGCGGGCATCAGCGTCTACGCGGTGATCGCCGCCCTCGGCATCGCCGGGCGCATCGGATGGATCGACACGGCCGACGTGTTGCAGCAGCCCTGGCTCATCGCTCTGGCTCTGTTCCTCGCCCTCGTCGACCTGGTCGTCGACAAGATCGCCTGGCTCGACTCGATCTGGGATGCGGCGCACACCGTGATCCGCCCCTTGGTCGGGGCCACCATCGGGGCGCTGGCCCCCGAGCAGATGGTCGGACCGATGATCCCCGAGCCGATCATCCTGGCCCTCACCGGCGGCGGACTGGCCTTCTCGGCTCACGCCGCCAAGGCATCGATCCGAGCCGCGGTCAACACCTCGCCCGAGCCGGCCTCGAACGTCGCGGTCTCCGTCCTCGAGGACGGCCTGGTCGCCGGTCTGCTGGTGCTGGCCTTCACCTACCCGGTGGTGGCCGGCGTGGTGACCCTCGTGCTGTTCCTCGCGGGACTGGTCGTCACCGTTGTACTGGTCCGCACCGGCCGTTCCGCCTGGCGACGTCTCCGCCGCCGAGCCCCGCCCCCGACCGAGTGCGCCGACGGCCCAAGGCTCTAAGTGCTCGGTCCTTCGAGCGGTGCCCAGCCGATGGCGTCGATGGCGTTGGCGGCCCCGGCGGCGAGGCGGTCGTGCAGGGCCACGTTGGCGGAGCGGTCGGTGCCGGCCCGCATGACGTGCACCCCACCGGCGGCCAGGGCGACACTCACCGCTGGTCCGACCTCCACGGCTTCCATGACCGGCTGGAGCGCGAGGCCATGGGCGGCCACCAGCTCGCCCAGGTGCACGCCGTGGGGGGTGCCGAAGAGCAGCTCGAAGCGGGCGGGGTCGAGCGTCGTGGCCTGAGGAAGGAAAGAGAAGATGCCGCCCCCGTCGTTGTCGACGACCACGATCACCAGGGCGACGTTACGACCAGCCAGGCCGAGCAGCCCGTTGCTGTCGTGCAGGAAGGCCACGTCGCCGATGAGCAACACGGTGGGAACGCCCGACAGCGCCACTCCGATCGCGGTGGAGACCACCCCGTCTATCCCGTTGGCCCCACGGTTGGCGTGCACGGTGAGCCCATCTCGTGAACCGGCGAACCATTCCACGTCACGTACGGGCATCGAAGACGACACGACCAGCGCACCACCGGACGGCACCGCCGCGGTGACGGCACGGGCCACCCCGGGCTCGGTGACCGGCCCCGGGCCGTCGAGGGCCTCCACCAGCATGGCCTCGACGGCGTCGTCAGCTCTCCGCCACGCCTGCATCCACCCGGTCGTGGTCGTGGTGACACTCGAGAGCAGAGGGGCGAGCTGTCGAGCGAAGGTACCCGGTTCGGCGGCCACCACCAGCGCGGCCGTACGGTCCGGGTCGAGCCACGTCCCGTCGCGCTCGACGAGGACCTGAGGCCCGGGCAATGACGCCAGCCATTGCCCCATCACCTTCGATGCCGGGGGCGCTCCGAACCGCAGCACGGCGTCGACGTCGCGAAGGGGACTCTCTGCCCGCAGGAGCGCGTCGCCGTGGGCGACGACGCTGGAGCGGTCGACCCGGCAGCCGCTGCGAGGGTCGGCCAGCACCGGCCACCCCAACGCCTCGGCCAGCGCCAGCACCCCGCCTGGGTCCGCCACCCCGCTCCCGGCCACGACGGCACCGCGGGTGGCGGGGCGCAACAGATCGGCGGTGGCCCTCACGTCGGCGGCACCGGCTTCGCGACGGCCCAGCACCCGATGCCAGGGAGCTCCATCAGCCCGAGCCGCCGGCAGGGTCAACGCCGAGCCGACCAGAGGCTCGCGTAGGGGGAGGTTGAGATGCACCGGACCGGCCGGCGAACCCGTGGCCTCGGCCACCACCCGGGCCCCAAGGCTGCGCCACGTGTACTGCACCGAGAGGTCAGGAGGACCGGGGTCGATGAACCAGCGGGCAGATCGACCGTAGAGATGGGTCTGGTCGACGGTCTGCGGGGCGCCGACGTCGCGCCGCTCGGGGGGCCGGTCGGCGGTGACAACGACCAGCGGCACCCGGTCGAGATGGGCCTCCACCACCGCCGGATGCACCTCCACCGCGGCGGTGCCGCTGGTGGTGAGCACCACCGCCGGTCGACCCGTGGCCCGCCCCAGCCCGAGAGCCATGAATCCACCCGAGCGTTCGTCGTGGTGCACGTGCACCCGCACCCGGGCGTCGGCGGCCAGGGCCAGGGCCATCGGTGTGGACCGCGACCCCGGGCACACCACGGCGTCGGTGACACCGGCCCGCGCCCACTCGTCGACCAAGGTGGCGCAGAACGTGGCGTTCACCTCGCCCACCGACGGCCCGAGGGCCGGCTCGTGTGCCGGTGGTGAAGTCGAGTCGGCGGCCACGATCCCCAGCCTACGGGGGCCTGATCCCCCACCTGGCGCCGTGGGTCACCCCCGACTCTGCGACCGAGACCGAGCGACGCGCCGACCACTACCGTCCCGGTCGTGGCTCCCGACGACACGACCCGGCCGAACGAGGAACTGGCCGTCGAACGGCTCGACGGGGGCGAGGGTTCCGAGCCTCTCGTCCTGGTACACGGTTTCACCCAGACCGCCCGGTGCTGGGGCCCGTTCGGCACCGATCTGGCCGCCACCCGCGACGTCGTGGCCGTCGATGCCCCCGGCCACGGCAGGTCCTCGACCGTAAGGGCCGATCTGAGCGAGGGCGCCGAGCTGCTGGGCGCGGTGGGCGGGCGAGCCACCTACGTCGGCTACTCGATGGGCGGACGCCTGGCGCTGCACCTGGCCCTGGCCCACCCCGACCTGGCGGACCGCCTGGTGCTCATCGGCGCCACCGCCGGCATCGACGACGAGGGCGAACGGGCCGAGCGCCGTCGCGCCGACGAGCGTCTGGCCGACCACCTCGAGGACGTGGGCGTCGACGCCTTCCTCGAGGAATGGCTCGCCCAGCCGTTGTTCGCCGCCCTCTCCCCCGATGCCGCCTGCCTCCCCGAGCGCCGTCGTAACAGCGCGGCCGGGTTGGCGTCGAGTCTGCGCCTGGCCGGCACCGGCACCCAGCGGCCCCTCTGGGATGAGCTGAGCCGGCTCACCATGCCGGTGCTGCTGCTGGTCGGCGTCCAGGACCGCAAGTTCACCGCGCTCGCCGAGCGCATGGCCTCCGCCATCGGCCCTCGGGCCACCATCTGCGCCGTCGCCGGTGCCGGCCACTCGGTGCACCTGGAGGCCCCGACCCCGACGGCGACCCTCCTCGGCCAGTGGCTCGACGACCACCCGATCGAACGAGCCGGGTAGCCGGGAGGCCCAAGAAGGCGGAATCCGGTGGATCCTCGGGTTCGGGATCGACCCCCTGCTAGACCTCGCGCCATGGTCAGCCCGAGCTCAGTTCCACATTCTCACCGGCCTCGCCGCCACGCCCTTCCCGGTGCAGCGCTGCTGGTCACCGCCGTTCTCCTCTTGGGCGCCTGGACGTCGGATGACTCGTCGAGCTCGACCACCGCCACCACTGCGGTGGGCGCACTGCCTCCCACCCCCCAGGCCATCATCGACTCGCCCCCCTGGCAGTTCGGGCAGTGGAACTACCAGGCCGTCGATCTCGACAGCGGCGAAGCCGTGTACTCGGCCAACGCCGACACGATCGGACTCATGGCATCGAACACCAAGAACTTCACCGTCGGCGACTTCTTCGACACCTACGGCACGCAGGCGACCCCGAGACACCCGTGTACGCCATCGGGAGTCGAGATGCCGGGTCCCTGCAGGGCGACCTCGTCATCGTCGGCGCCGGCGACTTCATCCTGGGTTCTCGCGGTGTGCTGGCCGGTGATCTCCAGTGGAACTCGCCCGACCACGTCTGTTGTTACGCCTCCCCCACCGCGACGCCCGTCGCCGCCGATCCTCTGGCCGGGCTGAACGCCATGGCCGCCCAGGTGGCCGTCGCCGGAATCATCAGCGTCAACGAGGACGTGCTCGTCGACAACCGCCTCTGGGACCCCTTCGAGACCAAGGAAGGCGTCGTGACGCCGTTGACGGTGAACGACAACCTCCTCGACCTCGCCTTGAAGCCGGGGGCGGCCGCCGGCCAACGCGCGGCCCTGAAAACCATCCCGACCACCGCCTTCTTCGAGGTCGTGAACGAGGTCACCACCATCGCCGCGGGAGGTGAGGCCGACGTCACGACCACGGTCGACGCCACCAACCGGGTGGTCGTCCGGGGCGAACTGCCCGCCGATGCCGACACCTACAACACCGGCGTGTTCGCTCCGGACCCGTCGGCCTACGCCCGAGCCCTGTTCATCGAGGCGCTCGGGCGCGCCGGTGTCACCGTCGCCGCGTCGCTCTCGGTGACCACCGGCACGCTGCCGGCCGAGGGCACCTACACCGCCCCGACCAAGGTCGCCGCCCTCACCTCTCCCCCGTCCGACGTCCTGGCCGAGGTCGTGCAGAAGGTCAGTCACAACCGTGGGGCCGAGACGCTGCTGTGTCTGATGGCGGTGAAGGCCGGCTCCAAGGACTGCAAGGACGGCAAGGACGGGGTACCGACCATCATCTCGATCGTCGGGAAGTCCGGCACCGACCAGCGGGCTGTCTTCGTCTACGACGGTGAGGGCACCGACCCCTCCTCCACGACTCCGGCGGCGATGGTGTCGTTCCTCACCTGGGCCGACAAGCAGCCGTGGGCCAAGGCCTACCGCGACGCCATGCCGGACCTCAAGAACGACGCCACCATCCGGGTGAAGGGCGGCACGAGCGCGCGGGGTCCCAACCCGCCGATGTCCGCGCTCTTCCCGGTGAACGCGGAGTCCGGCTACATCACCACCGCCAGCGGCAAGCGTCTCGCCGTCTCCTTCCTGGCGACCAACGGCTCGTGGCCAACCCTCCCCGAGGGGCTGGCGGGAGGCGGACCGGCGGTCCAGGACATGCTGAAGCAGATCCAAGCCGCCGGCTGACCCGAAAGGGGGACCTGTCGCGCCAGGTCGTCGCGGATGACGGTCGGCACGTAGGCGTCGGCGGCGGCGCAGAGGGCGTCGACCACCTCACCGATCCGGGCCGGCACGGTCGGGGATCAGGTTGCCGGTGCCGAGAAGGGTGACGGTGAGGCTCATCGGACTCCCTCGGATTCTCCGTTGGTGTCGGCGTCGAGCGCCGCGGCGGCGAGGACGGCGGCCACCGCACGGGCGGTCGTCCTCTCGGTCGCCGCCGGCGAGAACCCCCGCTCGCGGCGGAGGTGGTCGAGGGCGTCGAACCCGAGCAGCACGTCGAGTGTCGCGGCGATCTCGCGAGCCGCCGCCCGGTCCAGCGGGACCATCCGCATCCGACTGCGATCCATGGCGGCGCAGATCATGTTGTCGGTGTCCTCGAAGTACCGGTGCACCGACCGAATCGAGACGCCCGAGCGGACGGCCACCTCGGCCGGGCCCGGCGTGAGCGAGCCTTCGGTGAACATATCGATCACGGCATCGAGCACGGCATCGCGATTGCGCTCGCGGCGCGCCGATCGGCCGTCGATCGTTGCCGCCAACCCCGGTCCCTCGGCCATTGGCGACTCACTAACTGCCAGAACCCGTTCGGCCCGGTGAGAGGCCCCACGACCACCGACGCCCCTTGCCGGCTCATCTCCGACAATTGCGGTGAGCGCTTCGGCGAGGTGCTCGCCGTGTTCGCCGAGGGCGACGGATTCGGGGGGCGGGTGGTCCACACCACCGAGCACGTCGCCCCCGTCCTGCCGGACGAGCCCGAGAACTCGCACCCTGCCGACCCGACCCCGCCCAACCGGAGGGAGGCAGAAGATCAGGCACCCAGCCAGAGGCCGGCGGCCAACACCACCCCGAACACGAGTTGCAGTCGTCCCGTCGCCCCGAGCACGGGGATTAGCGCGGCGCCCTTCGTCCCCTCCAACACTTTCTGCACCGGAGGCCGGGCCAGCAGCACGGTGAACAGCGCCGCGGCAGCAATGGGGCGGCCCGACAGCCCGGCCAGGAAAGGCACGGTGACGAACGTGACGCCGATGAGGGCGGTGTAGAGGATGCGCGTCCGCTGGTCACCGAGACGAACAGCCAAAGTTCGTTTGCCGGCATCGGTGTCGCCGGGGATGTCACGCAGGTTGTTGACCACCAGCAACGCAGTGGCGAGCAGGCCGACCGGCACGGACACCCCTAGGGTGAGCGGCGTGAACCGCTCGGTCTGCACGAAGGCGGAGCCGCTGGTGGCCACCACACCGAAGAACATGAACACGAACGCCTCACCGAGCCCGGCGTAGCCGTAAGGCCGGGGTCCACCCGTGTAGAACCAAGCCGCAGCGATGGCGGCCACACCGACCACGAGCAACCACCACGTGGTAGCCGCAGCCAACGCCAGCCCGGCCACCGCCGCCACCGCGAACGACAGACAGGCCGCCCGCTTCACCGCCGCCGCCGGCTTCGCCCCCGACGCGACCAGGCGCATCGGCCCCACCCGTTCGTCGTCGGTGCCCCGCACGCCGTCGGAGTAGTCGTTGGCGTAGTTCACCCCCACCTGGAGCGCCAACGACACGACCAGAGCGGCGGCGAACCGCCACGCCATGATGCCTTTGCCGGTCCCGTCGAACCCGTCCATGCCGGCAACGGCCGCGGTGCCCACCAGCACCGGCACCAGCGCAGCCGGCAGGGTGCGGGGCCGGGCCCCTTGGATCCAGGCGTTCATGTCGGCCAGCATGGCCCGGACCCCGACGGTGAGCCGAATCCCTGACACGACCCATCGCGCCGTTAGCCTCCCGAACGATGCGAGAACTGGTGGCTGTGGCCCTCACCGGACCCGAGTTCGTCGCCGCCCTGCGCCGAGCCTGGGACTCAGGCGACGCCGTGCTGCCGCTCGACCCCCGGCTGCCACCGGCGGCGGTGAAGGCCACGATCGACGCGCTGGCCCCCAGCCGCCTGGTCGACGCACGTGGCGAGACGTCGAAGCTGGCCGGCGGGCACACGGTCGAGGACGGCGATGCCCTCGTGGTGCTCACCAGCGGCAGCACCGGCGTCCCCAAGGGCGTGGTGCACACCCACGACAGCGTGAAGGCGTCGGCCCTGGCCACCAGCGGGGCCCTCGGCGTCGACCCCGTGTCGGACCGCTGGCTGTGCTGCCTGCCCGTGTCGCACATCGCCGGGCTGTCGGTCATCACCCGGGCCCTCACCCTCGGTGTCGGCCTCGAAGTGCACCACGGCTTCGACGCCGACGCCGTGGTCGACGCTGCCCGCCGCGGCGCCACCCTCACCACGGTGGTGCCCACCGCCCTCGCCCGCTTCGAACCGGCCCTGTTCCGGGCCATCGTCGTCGGCGGTTCCGCTCCCCCGGCCGTGATCCCGCCCAACTGCCGCATCAGCTACGGGCTCACCGAAACGGGCAGCGCCGTGGCCTACGACGGCTACGCCCTCGCCGGGGTCGAGCTGCGATCGCTCGACGGGGAACTGCTGGTGCGCGGACCGATGCTGCTGAGGGGCTACCGCGACGGCACCACCCCCGTCGATGCCGAAGGGTGGCTGCACACCGACGACGCCGGCGTGGTGCACCCCGACGGCCGCCTCGAGGTGCACGGCCGACGCGGCGACCTCATCATCACCGGCGGCGAGAACGTGTGGCCCACACCGATCGAACGGTTGCTGCACGACCTGGCTTCGGTCGCCGAGGTCGCGATCGTGGGCCGACCCGACGACCAGTGGGGCCAGGTGGTCACGGCGGTGATCGTGCCCACCGACCCCGACACCCCGCCCACCCTCGACGAACTGAAGGCGTTGCTGCGCGAGACCCTCCCCGCCTACTGCGCGCCCCGTCGCCTGGAGCTGGTCGACTCGCTCCCCCGCACCCTCATCGGGAAGGTGGCGCGTCGCTCCCTCGACGGAGGCTGAACAAGGCTGCTCAGGCGCCGCGCATCAGCACGCCCCCGTCGACGACCAGCGTCTGACCGGTGATCCACGACGCCGCATCGCTGGCCAGGAACACCACGGCGTGGGCGATGTCGGACGGCTCGCCCAGCCGCTTCAGGGGCATGCGACGGGCGATGGCCTCCTCGTCGGCCTCCCACAGGGCGCGGGCCATGTCCGTCTTCACCAGACCGGGCGCCACGGCGTTGACCCGCACCCCCGGCGCCAGCTCGGCGGCCAGGGTGCGGGTCAGGTGGATGAGCGCAGCCTTGGTGCCGTTGTAGATGCCGATGCCGGGCTCGACCGACAGGCCCCCGACCGACGAGATGTTGACAATGGCCCCACCCCGGTCGCGCATCGACGCCTCCCACACCAGGCGCGACCACACGAGCGGGCCCTTCCAGTTCACCAGCACGGTCTTGTCGAACTGACTGTCGGCGATGTCGAGGGTGGGTCCGTAGTAGGGGTTGGTGGCGGCGTTGTTGACCAGGATGTCGACGGCCCCGAAGCGATCGACGGTGGCGGCCACACAGGCCTCGGCCGCGTCGGGGTCACCGGCATTGGCGGCGAACACCGCGGTGTCGCCGTCGATGGCGGCCGCCGCAAGCTCGAGGGCGTCGAGCTTGCGCGACGACAGCATCACCGCCGCCCCACTGGCGGCGAGTGCCGCAGCCGTGGCCGCACCGATGCCCTTCGACGCACCGGTCACCAACGCCACCTTGCCGTCCAGTCGCAGATCCATCGGCGCAACCTAGCCACCAGGACATGGCCCAGCTGCCAGTCGGTCCGTGGCAAGGTGCAACCGCCGCCCGACGCCGAGGAGACCACGATGGCCGACACGCCGACCGCACCGATCGAACCCACCCTGCTGGTGGAACGCGACGGGCCGGTGCTGATCCTCACCATGAACCGACCGCACCGACGCAACGCCCTGGTGCCCGACATGCTGGTGCGCTTCGCCGACGCCTGGGAGCTGGCCGACAACGACGACTCGATCCGCGCCGTGATCCTCACCGGTACCGGTGCCGTGGCCTACTGCGCCGGCGGCGACCTGGCCGACGGCTGGATGTCCGGTGAGCTCACCGGGGAGGCGAAGCTCATCCAGCAGCGGCTGAGAGACGACCCCGGCATCACCGGCCGAGGGCTACTGCTCACGCACTGGTGTCGCAAGCCGATCATCGCCGCGGTCAACGGTCAGTGCCTGGGCGGAGGATGTGAGATGTTGCAGTCGACCGACATCCGCATCGCCGAGGCGCATGCCACGTTCGGCGTGCCCGAGGCCAAGCGGGGCCTCATCGCCGGCGCCGGGTCGACCATGCGCCTGAAGCGCCAGATCCCCTACGCCGTGGCCATGGACATGCTGCTCACCGGCCGCATCCTCGACGCCGAGGAAGCCCTGCGCTGGGGATTGGTGAGCCACGTCGTGGACAGCGGACAGGGGATGGTCAAGGCCCGCGAGGTGGCCGAGGTGATCTGCGCCAACGGCCCCCTGTCGGTGGCCGCGGCCAAGGCGTCGGTCATCGAGACCGGATGGTTGCCCGAAGCCGAGGCCCAGCCCATCGAGATCTCCCACGTGATCCCGGTGATGAGCTCGGCCGACGCCAAGGAAGGCATGAGGGCCTTCACCGAGAAGCGCACCCCGAACTTCGAAGGACGATGACCGTGGACCCCACCCGCATCGACATCCCGGTCTACGACGGCATCGACGAGCTCGACGCCGTCGGCCCCCTCGAGGTCCTGCGCAGCGCGGTGGCCGCCGGCGCCGACCTCGACATCCGCCTCGTCACCCGGCTACCGGCCCGCCAGGTGACCGGCACGTTCGGTCTACGGCTCGAACCCGACGGGGTGTTCGAACCCGGCGCGGCAGGCGTGGTGATCCTGCCCGGTGGTGGCTGGGCCACCAAGGCCGATCGCGGTACCTGGGGCGAAGTCCGCCGGGGCGACCTGCTCCCGCTGCTGGCCGCCTGCGCCGAGGCCGGCGCCCTGATGGCCAGCGTGTGCACCGGAGCCATGTTGCTGGCCCACGCCGGGGTGATCGGTGAACGACCGGCCACCACCCACCACGCCGCCCGCGAAGACCTCTTCGCCACCGGCGCCCGGGTGCTCGACGAGCGCGTGGTCGACGACGGCGACCTGGTCACCGCCGCCGGGGTCACCAGCGGGATCGACCTGGCGCTGCACCTGGTCGAACGCATCGTGGGCCCGGCCGCCGCCGACGCCGCCGCCCGACGGATGGAACACACCCGGGTGCCGGCCTACATGGCGGACGGGATCAGCTGAAGGTGGTGGGGTCGGGACCCATCCGCCCCTCCGGGCCGTCCAGATCGTCGATCGCCGTCATCTCGTCGGCGCTCAGCTCGAAGTCGAACAGGGCCACGTTCGACACGATGCGCTCGGCGGTGACCGACTTCGGGATCACGGCGATGCCGTGTTGCAGCTCCCACCGCAGAGTGACCTGGGCCGGGGTGCGACCGTGGGCTTCGGCGATCCCCTGGATCACCGGGTCGTCGGCCACCCGGCCCCGGGCGATGGGGCTCCAGGCCTCGGTGACGATGCCGTGCAGGTCGTGGAAGTCGCGCAGGGTGCGCTGTTGGAAGTAGGGATGCAGCTCGATCTGGTTGACTGCGGGCACGACCCCGGTGGCCTCGATGATGCGGTGGAAGTGCTCGGGCTCGAAGTTGGACACCCCGATCGAGCGGACCCGCCCCTGGTCGCGCAGCTCGACGAACGTCTTCCAGGTCTCGACGTAGAGATCGTTGGCCGGGGCCGGCCAGTGGATGAGCAGCAGGTCGAGCGCGTCGAGCCCGAGGGCGGCCATGCTTCCGTCGAAGGACTCGAGGGTCTTGTCTCGGCCCTGGTAGGAGTTCCACACCTTGGTGGTGACGAACACCTCGGCGCGGGCCCGGCCGCGGGCGGCGATGCCCTCGCCGACGCCGGCTTCGTTCATGTAGCCCCACGCCGTGTCGATCCGGGGGTACCCGGCATCGAGGGCCTCACCCACGATGCGGGCGGTGTCCTCGGCCGGCACCTGGAACACCCCGAACCCGACCTGGGCGATGGCCGAGCCGTCGTTCATGGGCAGCATCGGAACGGTCATGGGTGGGTCCCCTCGAGCGGCACGAGTAGCGGCTGGACGAGCCCAGCATGCCAGGTACCGACACGACGCGACATCGCCAGCACTCCCGGAGTGCGTTCGGGCCGAGCCCGGCCACACTGGGGTCATGCCGCTGATCCGCGACGTCGAACCCGCCCACCTGTCGCCCTACCTGGCCCAGCACACCGACAATCCGGTGCGGTGGTGGACGTGGTGCGACGACGCCTTCGCCGAGGCCGCTGAGCGTGACGTGCCGGTGTTGGTCTCCATCGGGTACTCGGCCTGCCACTGGTGCCACGTCATGGCCCACGAGTCGTTCGAGGACCCCGACATCGCGGCGATGATGAACGAGCGGTTCGTGTGCATCAAGGTCGACCGGGAGGAGCGTCCCGACGTCGACGCGGTGTACATGCAGGCCACCCAGGCCATGACCGGTCGCGGCGGCTGGCCCATGACCGTGTTCACCTTCCCCGACGGTCGACCGTTCTTCGCCGGCACCTACTTCCCGAAGGAGGCCCGGGGCGGACCCATGACCTTCGGCGACCTGTGCGGGCGCATCACCACGGTGTGGCGCGAGCAACGAACGGAGCTGACCGAACAGGCCGACGGGCTCACCGAGGCCATCGCCTCCGGTGACCGGCTCCCACCCGCCGAGGCCGCGCCGGACGAGACTCTCCTCGGCAACGCGGTGGTCGCGTTGCTGAGCCAGGTCGACCCCCGTAACGGCGGGTTCGGCACCGCTCCCAAGTTCCCGCAGACGATGTCGATCGACGTGCTGCTGCGCCACCACGCCCACACGGGCGACGAGGCGAGCCTGGCCGCGGCAGTGCTCTCCCTCGACGCCATGGCGGCGGGCGGCATCTACGACCACCTGGGCGGGGGCTTCGCCCGTTACTCCACCGATGATCGATGGCTGGTACCGCACTTCGAGAAGATGCTGTACGACCAGGCCCTGCTGGTACGGGTGTACCTGCATGCGTGGCTGGTCACCGGCGAACCTCGTTTCCGGCAGGTGGTCGACGAGACTCTTCGCTACGTGCTGCGCGACCTGCGCCATCCGGCCGGCGGGTTCTACGCCGCCGAGGATGCCGACTCCCAAGGTGTCGAGGGCAAGTTCTACGTGTGGGCTCTCGACGATCTGCGCGAAGTGTGCGGTGCCGACGCCGAGGCCGCCGTCGACTGGTACGGCGTGAGCAGTAGAGGCAACTGGGAGGGCACCAACATCCTCGAACGCCCCGTGCGAGGCGATCTGCTCCGACCCGAACCGGTGGAACGAGCCCGAATGGCGCTGTTCACCGTCCGCGGGCAGCGGGTGCGGCCGGGGCTCGACCACAAGGTGCTCACCGAGTGGAACGCGCTGATGCTGTCGGCCCTGGCCGAAGCGGCGTCGGCCACCGGCGACCCCATCTGGGTCGGCGCCGCCGTGGCCAACGGCGAGTTCCTGCTCGCCCACCTGCGCCGGCCCGACGGGCGCTGGCTGCGCTCGTGGCAGGGCGACCCCTCCACCGCCGACCCGTCAACTGGCCGGGCCCAGCACCTGGCCTACGCCGCCGACCACGCGGCGCTGCTCGACGCCTTCGTCCGCCTGGCCGAGCTGACCGGCCAGCGGCGGTGGCTCGACGAGGCCAGGGCCGTGGCCGATGCCCTGATCGAGCTGTTCTGGGATGACGACGAAGGCGGGGTGTTCACCACCGGAACCGACGCCGAGACCCTGGTGACCCGACCGAAGGACCTCATGGACAACGCCACGCCCTCGGCCAACAGCCTGGCCGCAGTGGGCCTGATCCGGCTGGCGGCGCTCACCGGCGACGAGAGCTACCGCCAACGGGCCGAGGCGATCGTCACCCTCCTCGCTGGTGTCGCCGGGAAGCACCCGACGGCCTTCGGTCACCTCTTGGGCGCGGCCGACCTGCTGGCTAACGGCACCACCGAGATCGTGGTCACCGGCGACCGCCCCGACCTCTTGGCCGAGGTTCGACGGCGGTGGCTGCCCGACGCGGTGCTGGCCTGGGGCCAACGCTCCGACTCGCCCCTGTGGGAGGGGCGACCCGAGACCGGTGCCGACGGCCGGGCCTACGTGTGCCGCGGCTTCGTGTGCGACGCTCCGGCCACCACCGCCGCCGACCTCGCCGCCCACCTCGACCACCCCTGACCCCGCACGGGCAGCCCGACCGCCAGGCCTGCGAACCTGTCTACCAACCCTGCCGCCCAGGGCGGCGAAACGCGACAGGTTCACCCCACACGCGAACCTGTCTACCAACGCTGCCCTCTTGGGCAGCGTTGGTAGACAGGTTCGGCAAAAGGACGGCGGGGTTGACGGCGGGGTTGACGGCAGTGTGGGGCCGAGTGAGGGTCAGGCGGCCGACTTCTCGAGGATGTGCACGCCGCAGGCCGACCCGAGGCCGATGACGTGGGCCAGGCCCACCTTGGCCCCCTCGATCTGGCGGTCGCCGGCCTCACCCCGCAGATGATGGGCCACCTCCCACACGTTGGCGATGCCGGTGGCGGCGATGGGATGGCCCTTCGACTCGAGGCCGCCGGACACGTTCACCGGGGTCGAGCCGTCACGCCAGGTGGCACCCGACTGGAAGAAGTCGACTGCGCCACCCTCGGCGCACAGCATGAGGTTGTCGTAGTGCACCAGCTCGGCGGTGGCGAAGCAGTCGTGCAGCTCCACCAGGTCGAGGTCCTCGGGGCCGACACCGGCCTGCTCGTAAGCGATCGTGGCGGCGTTGCGGGTGAGGGTGTTGACGTTGGGGAGGATCTGGCAGGCCTCTTCCCACGGGTCCGAGGTGAGCACGCTGGCCACGACCTTCACGGCCCGGCGCCGCTGCTCGAGCGACAACGTCTTGAGCTTGGCGTCGCTCACCAGCACCGCGGCAGCCGCACCGTCGCAGTTGGCCGAGCACATGGCCCGCGTGTTCGGGTAGGCGATCATGGGCTCTCCCATGATCTGCTCGAGGGTCATCTTCTTGGTGTAGGCCGCGAGCGGGTTGAGGGTGGAGTGAGCGTGGTTCTTCTCGGCGATACGGGCGAACAGCTCGAAGCTGGTGCCGCCGTACCGGTGGCCGTACTCCATGCCGATCTGGGCGAACACACCCGGCATGATGTCGGTGCCCACCCGGCCGTCGAGCCCGGTGACCGCGCCGTAGCGACCCCCCGGGGTCCACTCGTCGGCTGCGGCCTTCGGTGCGCCGACACCGAGCATGCCGGCACCGGACAGCTTCTCGACGCCGACGGCGAGGCCCATGTCGCACTCGCCGGCCTTGATGGCCATGATCACCGTGCGCAGGGCGGTGGCCCCGGTGGCACAGGCGTTGGCCACGTTGAACACCGGGATGCCGGTCTGGCCGATCTGCTTCTGGAGCTGCTGGCCGATGCCGGCCGCCGCTCCCATCAGGTTGCCGGCCGCGAGCACACCCATGTCCTTCATGGTCACGCCACCGTCGGCCAGCGCGGCCAGCGCCGCCTCGGACGCGAGATCAACCGGGTCGAGGTCGGGGTGCTTGCCGAACTTGGTCATGTGGATCCCGAGGATCCAGACGTCATCTGCCATGTCATTCCCCTTCGACGGGTTCAAAGCCGAAGCCGATGGCCTCGGTGCCGACGGTATCGGTGCCGATCGGGAAGGTGGCGAGACGCACCTTCATGCCGAGATGGACGTGTTCGGCGTCGGGTGGGGTGTTCACCACGTTGGCCTTCACGCTGGTGCCGTCGCAGTCGACGACGGCGGCCACATAAGGCGCCGGGATACCGGGTGCGGCCCAGTTGACGATGGTGAAGGCCCGCACCTCGCCCTCGGTGGCGACGGGAGCCTTGACGAACTCGAGCCCGCCACAGTTGGCGCAGGCGTTGCGGCGGTCGAAGTACCGGGCTCCGCACGAAGTGCACTCATTGGCCACGAGGCGGGGCGATTCGCCCAGCTCGAGATACTCGACCATCGGGACACTGGTCCCCATCTCGGTTCTCCCCCTCCGCCGCCACCAGGGTGGCGCCGGCTCACCAGCCGCCCCGGTGGACGACCTCATCCAGGCTACGCCGTGGGCGGCGGGCGGAGAAACTCCGCCGCTGCCCTTCGGCCGCCTCGAAACCGACGGCGATGGTGCCGACGCAGCGCCGGTGCGGCGGGATGCCGAGGGCGGCCTTCACCGACGGCTCGTGCCCGAACTGCCCGAAGAAGCAGGCACCGAGCCCGCGATCGACCGCGGCCAGTAACGCCACCATGGCCGAGAAGGCCGAGTCGACGAACCAGTACGGAACGGGCCAGGCGTCGACGCCGGCCCCGAGCCCGGTGGAGGCCTTGTCGGGTTCGGCGTAGCGCTGGACGTAGGCCGCCGGGTCACCCACCGGGATCAGCAGGACCGGGGCCCGCAGCAGACCCGGCCAGGGGAACGACGGCCGGCGCGGCGCGGGCAGGGTGATGTCCCAGTACCGGGCCGTCTCGTGGCCCTCGAGCACCACCAGGTCGAGGCCCTGGGTGTTGCCGGCGGCGGGGACGCGGACCGCGAGGGCGAGCAGCTCGTCGAGCAGGTCCGGCGGGACGGGGCGGTCGTCGAATGATCGAACCATGCGCCGGCCGCGGACGGTGTCGACGAACTCCACGTCGGTGCAGGGCGAGCCGGGGCCGTGCGGCCCGGCTCAGCGCAGCTTGGCCAGGTCTTCGGCCATGGTCCAGCCGAAGGCGATGACCGAGTCGCCGCGAGCCGAGTCGAGCGGAGTGAAGAACTCCTCGAAACGAGGATCGAGCTTCTCGGGCTTGAGCGACTCGTGATCGAGGGCCAGCGGGAAGGTGCCGTCGCCCTTGGCCACGAAGGAGCGATCGTCGTAGGTGGAGCTGTCGATGCCGAAGCGCTTGGCCAGGCGTCGGCCCCACGCCCGCTCCTCGCCCGAGACCCGGTGATCGGGGCGGGGCACGATGTCGTCGAGGGAACGGAAGGCCTCGTACCCGCTCGGGGTGGCGAACCGGGTGCCCACCAGCACGTCCTCGTCGGGGAAGGCCAGCACCGCCCGGCGGAACTGGTCGGTCATGATCCCCCGCAGCACCGAGTCGCGTCGGGAGGTGCGCTTGATGGACGCCAGGCCGATGAGCACGCTGGGCGTGCCGCCGATCCGTTCGAGCGTGCAGAACGAAAAGCCCTTGAGGGCGGCACCCTCGCGGGCCAACGACACCAGCACCCAGGCCTCCATCTGCTTGGAGAGCAGGCCCACCTCGAAGCGGCTCGGACCGTCGGCGCACATGTCGGCCATCTCGGCCAGCTCGGCGTCGCTGAGTTGGGTGCAGTCCTTGGTCGTGACCTCGATCGCCATGTGTCTCTGAAGCCCCCAGGAAGCCGAAACCGGACTCTCAGTCCAGCCGCGATCGGCCGGTCGTGCAAACCGGGTGCGGTCCGAAGGCCCGTCAGCCGCTCAACGCATCGGGGCCGAGCAGCACCCGCAGCTCGGCCATGAGGCCGCTGCGACCCTCCACGCAGAAGGCGTCGGGGAGGCGCACCACCTGGACCGGGCCGACGTGGAGGAACACCTGCGACTCCCCCGGGTGTTCGCGCAGCAGGTCCTTCAGCGCGGCCAGCAGAGGCTGGCTGAGCGCGCCCGGCGACACGTTGATGTGCAGCGGAGGGGCACCATCGATGACGGGCTCGAAGCGCTCGATCTCGAGAGCCATCAGCTTGGGTTGGTCCTCGCGCTTGTCGACCCGGCCCTTCACCAGCACCACGGCGTCGTCCTCGAGCAGGTGGCCATACGCCGTCATAGTCTTCGGGAAGACCATGATCTCGATCGACGCCTTGAGGTCCTCGAGCACGAGCACGGCCATGAGGTCGCCCTTGCGGGTCCACTTGCGCTGGAGGTTGGTGACGAGGCCCCCCACGGTGCGCAGCAACCCCTCGTCGACCTCCTCGAGCTCGTCGATGGTGCACTCGCTGCGGCGGCGCAAAGATGCTTCGGCGCCCATCAACGGGTGATCGGACACGTAAAGCCCGAGCATCTCCTTCTCGAAGGCCAGGCGCTGTCGCTTGTCGAAGTCGTCGTCGGGGATGACGTAGCGGTTGGCGGCGAGCCCTGATGCCGGGTCGGGTTCAGCCACCGAGAAGAGGTCGAACTGGCCTTCGGCCTCCTTGCGACGACGAACCACCGTCTCGTCGATGATCTTGTCGTAGTAGCCCAGCAGACCCTTGCGGCTGTAGCCCATCGAGTCGAAGCCCCCGGCCTTGATGAGCGACTCGATGGTGCGCTTGTTGAGCACACCGAGATCGACCCGGTCGGCGAAGTCGTAGAAGTCGGCAAACGGTCCGCCGGCGTCACGCTCGGCCAGGACCAGCCCGACCAGCCCCTCCCCCACGTTGCGGACCGCCGACATACCGAAGACGATCGCTCGTGAGCCGTCGGGGCGGTCGACGGCGACGAAGTCGCTGACCGAGACGTTCACGTCGGGGACCTGGACGTCGAGCCCCATCTGGCGGCACTCGGCCAGGTAGACGGCCGCCTTGTCGAGGTTGGTCTTGACGCTGGTGAGCAGGGCCGCGAAGTACTCGACCGGGTAGTGCGCCTTCAGATAGGCGGTCTGGTACGCCACCAACCCGTACCCGTAGCTGTGGCTCTTGTTGAACGCATAGTCGGCGAACGGTTCGATGATGTCGAACAGGGAGGTACCGATGGCCGCGCCGTAGCCGTTGGCCTCGGTGCCGGTCACGAACTTCTCGCGCTCCTTGGCGATGAGGACGCGGTCCTTCTTGCCGCAGGCCTTCCGGAGGTTGTCGGCATCGGCTAATGAATAGCCGGCGAACTTCTGCGCCACCCGCATGACCGACTCCTGGTAGATCATCAGGCCCTGCGTGTCGCCGAGAATCTCCTCGAGGTCGGGATGCAGGTACTTGATCGGCTTGCGGCCGTTCTTGTAGTCGGCGTAGTCGTTGTGCATGTTGGCCGACATGGGACCCGGCCGGTAGAGAGCCACGAGCGCGGCGACGTCCTCGAACGAGGTGGGGGCCAGCGAACGCATGAGCGTACGCATGGGGCCGCCCTCCAACTGGAACACGCCGATCGAGTCGCCGTCGCGCAGGAGCTGGAGCGTCTTGTCGTCGTCGAGAGCGACGTCGTCGATGTCGAGATCGACGTTCTGGGTGTACTTGACCATCTCGACGGTGTCGGTGATGACGTCGAGGTTGCGCAGACCGAGGAAGTCCATCTTGAGCAGGCCGAGCTCTTCGACCCCGTGCATCTCGTACTGGGTGACGACCGGGGCCAGCTCGGGGTCGCTGCCCGCCTCGGGCTTGCGCTGGATGGGGAGGTACTCGGTGAGCGGCTCCTTGGTGATCACCACCGCGGCGGCGTGGATGCCGTCCTGGCGGCGCAGCCCTTCGAGCCCCGTGGCCACCTCGACGACCTTGCGGGCGTCGGGGTCGGTGGCGCACATCTCCCGCAGGTCGGCGGCCATCTTGTAGCCCTCGAGGTACTTGGGGTGCTCTTCGAGACAGGCGTACAACGGCGTGTCGCGCCCCATGACCAGCGGGGGCATGGCCTTGGCCACCTTGTCGCCCAGGGCGTACGGGTAGCCGAGCACCCGCGCCGCGTCGCGTACGGCGGCCCGGGCCTTGATGGTGGAGAACGTGACGATCTGGGCCACGTGGTCGCGCCCATAGCGCTCGGCGGCGTAGCGGATCATCTCGTCTCGGTACCGCGAGTCGAAGTCCATGTCGATGTCGGGCATCGAGATGCGACTCGGGTTGAGGAAGCGCTCGAAGAGCAGGTCGTAGCGGATGGGATCGAGGTCGGTGATGCGCAGCGTGTAGGCCACCGCACAGCCGGCCGCCGACCCCCGACCAGGGCCGACGCGCACACCCAGCTCGCGGGCGTGGCGGATGAGGTCCCAGACGATCAGGAAGTAGGAGCTGAACCCCATGTCGCCGATCACCTTCAGCTCGTAGGCCAATCGTTCCACCACGTGATCGGGCAGCGGATCACCCCACCGCTCGGCGGCGCCGGCGAACGTGAGGTGGCGGAGGTACTCGTCGGTGTCGGTGAAGCCCTCGGGCAGGGGGAAGTTGGGCAGCTGCGGCTTGCCGAACTCGATCTCGAGCTCGCAGCGCTCGGCGATCCAGAGGGTGTTGTCGCATGCCTCGGGCACCTCGCGGAACAGCGAGCGCATCTCGGCCGCCGACTTCAGGTAGTGCTGGTCGCCGTGGAACTTGAAGCGGTTCGGGTCGCTCATCAGCGAGCCGGTCTGGACGCACAGGAGCGCATCGTGCGAAACGGCGTCGTGCTGGTGGGTGTAGTGGCTGTCGTTGGTGGCCACGAGCGGGGCGCCGATGGCGCGGGCGATCTCGAGCAACCGGGGGTTGGTGGTGCGCTGCTCGGGGATGCCGTGGTCCTGGAGCTCGACGAAGAGGTTGTCCTTGCCGAAGATGTCCTGCAGGCGCGCCGCCTTCTCGATGGCCCCCTGCTCGTCGCCCTGCAGCAGCGCCTGCAGCACCTGCCCACCGAGACACCCCGTGGTGGCGATGATGCCGTCGTGATGGGCCTCGAGCAGCTCCCAGTCGACCTTGGGCTTCATGTAGTAGCCCTCGAGATAGGCCCGGCTCGAGAGCTGGATCAGGTTCTTGTAGCCAACGGCGTTCTCGGCCAGGGTGGTGAGGTGGTAGTAGGCCTTGCGCCCGCCCTCGGAGTCGCCACCGCTGTCGTCCATGCGCCCCCGGCGGGCCGGGCGCTCGGTGCGGTGCTCGTAGGCCTGGTAGAGCTCGGTGCCGATGATCGGCTTCACGCCCTGGGCCTTGGCCGCCTTGTAGAAGTCGAGGACCCCGTACATGTTGCCGTGGTCGGTGATGCCCACCGCCGGTTGCCCGTCGGCGGCGGCGGCCGCCACCACGTCACCCACCCGCGCCGCCCCGTCGAGCATCGAGAACTCGGTGTGCAGATGCAGGTGGGTGAACGACTCCGACACCCGGCAACTCCTCGATCTTCTCCACTGGCGTGGGCGCGCCGAGACGCCCCACGAGGCTCGTCATCGCACCGCTGCCCTTCGTCGTCCACAGGGATCTGTGGACGAATTACACCGGTGTGATGCTCCGACGGCGACTGTAGCGGAGCCGCCGCCGGGCTGCCGCGGCCGACGATCCCCGCCCGGGGCGGGACGTCGGAATCCTGGTCCTGGTGGTCGGCGGGGCCGGGGTCGCCTTCATCCTGGTGGGCCTGGTTCTCGTCGTCTCGGGCTACCAACTGTCGAAGGTGCAGGCCACCACGACCTGACCGGCCGTCCTCCGCACCCGATGAGGTACTCGGTGTCCCAGCGACGCGAGATGATGAACTCATGACAAACCTTCCCCCTTCGTGCCCCGGCCGCCGGCCCCGATGAGTTTCGGTCAGCAGTCGGGGCCACCCGCCTCGGCCAAGCAGGTGGGCTACCTGCGATCGCTGGTCGAGCAGGCCGGCTACGACGGGTTCCGCGACGCTCGCCACCCGCTCGGGCTCACCCAACGCCAGGCCGGAGGCAAGTTCACCACCACGGAGGCATCGGTCCTCATCGACCAGCTCCTGGCCGGCGAGGTCAGCCCTGACGACGCCGACCCGCCACCGTTCACCGGAGCTCTGTCGGCGGCGGCCGAGCGCCGGGCCGAAGCGGCCGCAGGCCGGCTCGAGGCCGAGCGGGCCGAGGCGGTGCGAGGCATGCCGGCGGAGCTGTTGGCCGCCGAGCTCGAACGCCGAGGCTGGGCGGTGTCGGCGCCCGAGGACCGACGTCAGAGATAGGTGCCCGGGCGATCGCCGGGAGGACCACCGGCTTCCGCACCCGGCGGAAGTTGCTGGCGCATGTTCTCGAGTTGCTGACGAGCCGCCATCTGCTGGGCGAACAGCGTGGCCTGGATGCCATGGAAGAGGCCCTCCAACCAACCGACCAACTGGGCCTGAGCCACCCGCAGCTCGACCTCCGTGGGGATCTCGTCACCCTGGAACGGGAAGGCCAGCCGCTGGAGCTCGTCCTGCAGGTCGGGCGACAGGGCCGAGCCGAGCTCGCGAATGGACGTGTCGTAGATGGCCCGCAGACGCTGACGGGAGGGCTCGTCGAGGGTGGTCGAGCGCACCTCGTCGAGGAGCTGCTTGATCATCGATCCGACCCGCATCACCTTCGCCGGCTCGGACACGAACTCCTTGCCGTCCCCGCCACCTGACGCGGCCAGACCGTCACCCCCGCCGTCGTCGGTCCCAGCCCCACCATCGGGGATCATCAGTTCCGCGTGCTCGACCGGTTGCTCCGACATGGTGGGCATCCTTGCCCACCGGAGGCGGGGCGACAACCGAGCCGAGAGGGCACCCACATCGGACCGGCCGGATCAGCTCCGAAGGTGACCGATCGGGCGTCGACCGGCGAAGCCGTGGTCGGCCTCGTGGTACCAGGCCAGGTCGCGGTCCCCTTCGAGCCAGCAGAACAGCACGACGCGGCCGTCGACCTCCACCTCGACGTCGACCAGGATCGGCGCCCAGCCCTTCAGCTGCACGCCCAGACCGGTGATCTGGTCGAGCAGGTCGGCCAGCCTGGCCTCCAGGCCCTTCACGTCGGCCAGCGGCCCCGGTACCGGAGCCCGCACCGCCTCGGTCAGCTCGGCCCGCACCGCCACCGCCTCGTCGGCCAACGCCACGAGTTGCGGGACCAGAGCATGAGCACCGAAGGGAGTGAACGGTGGGCCCGACTCGGCGTCGGAGCCCAGACTCAAGGAGCTCCCACGAGCAGGGGCACCAGCATCTCGGCATCGGTCAGCGAACCGTGGCGGGCCACGAGCGCGAACGGGCCCGAGTCGGCCGGGTCGACGAAGCTCACCGGCTCGCGCGCCACCAGGGCGACATCGCCGAGACGGCGGCGGGCGGCATCGGTGACGACCGGCCCGAACCAGCCCTCGTCGACCACGGTGTCGACGTCGACCACCCACGCCACGTCGCTGTGGTGGGCCACGGCCTCCTCCAGGAGCGGGCGGGTGTGCCCGGGACGGGCGTGCAGCCAGCGGAAGCGACCCTCCCCGGACTGGTTGCGCACGTGGCTCAACACCTCCGGCGCCGGCACGATCAGGTTGTCGCCCACCTCCACCTGACCGTGATCGGCGATGACGACCAGCACGGCTCCGGGGGGCAGAACGGCCAGGATGTCGGCCGCCAGTCGATCGACAGCAACCAGTTCGGCGTCGTAATGGGCGCCGAGGCCGTACTCGTGAGCGACCTTGTCGATGCCCTCGTAGTACGCGTACACGAAAGGCTCACCGGCCGACACCAGCCGGTCGACCTCGGTCACGAGGGTGGACGTCATCCGCCATCCCGTCAGGCGGGTGCGGTCGAGGTGAGCTGTCGTGAACCCGGTGGTGCGGAACTCGGCCCGGGTGATGACGGGCGGCCGCTGCCCCCCGAACACCTCGTGGAACTGCACCTTCTCCGGTGGCACCGACGCCCGAACGTCGCGACCGGCGATCTGCCACCGCAGAACGTTCAGGATCTCGCCGTCGATGCTCATGCGGTACCCCATCACCCCGTGTTCGCCGGGGGGCAGGCCGGTGGTGATCGAGGTGAGCGCCGTGGCCGTGGTGGACGGCGCCACGGCGGTGATCGGCGTACCGCTCATCGACGTGAGCGTCGGGGCGAGAGCACGACGGGCCTGGAGCTGCTCCCAGCCCAGACCATCGGCCACGAGGAGCACCACCTGCTCGGCGTCGGCCGCCAGGTTCGGGAACCACACCGGCCAGGCCTGAGGCGCGTCGACCAGGCACGGCACCACGTTCGAGATGCAGGCCCCTGCGTAGTCGGGCAATCGGGGGGAAAGGTCGGCCACCGTGCGGTCCTCCATACGGTCAGACGGAACGCTAGCCCCAGCAGAGGCCGGGTGAGGAGCGGTGGACAGCCCTCGCTCCGCGCCGAGGCACACCGGTCGGAGCCATGCGGCCCTACGATGCCCGACGTGAAGGTGTCCACTCGAGGGGACTACGCCAGCCGAGCCCTGCTCTCGTTGGCGTTGCACGGCGACGCCAACGGCCCCACCTCGGTCCGCGACATCGCCGAACGCACCGGCCTGCCGCAGCCCTACCTCGAGCAGATTCTCCTCGCCCTCAAGGGCGCCGGCCTGGTGCGCTCCAAACGCGGCGTCGGGGGCGGCTACGTCCTGGCCCGTCCCCCCATCGAGATCAGCCTCTCCGCCATCGTCAGCGCCGTCGACGGGCCCATCGTCGCCGGCGACTTCCGCGAGCCCCACACCGACGGCGCCTGTGACCACGAGGGTCAGTGCGTCCTGCTGGCCGTGTGGGCCGATGTGGGAGAGCACATGCGCCGCTACCTCGAGGCAGCCACGCTGGCCGACCTGGTGCGCATGACCAGGGGCGAGGCGCCCTGGCCCGCCGAAGCCGACAAAGTCCCGGCCGTCACGCCCCCATGGGCCGGTACCCCCGACCCTTGATGGCGTCCGCTCATCGCAATCGGGCCAGCACCTCGGCGAGATCAGCCGGAAGTGGTGCCTCGAAACTGAGCTCCTCGTCGGGACGGGTGGGGTGGGTCAACTGGAGCGACGCCGCGTGCAGCACCATCCGCGGCACCGGCAGGCTGGACCGCACCCCCCGGTAGCGGTCGTCACCGACGACCGGGTGCCCGATGGCGTCGAGGTGGACCCGGATCTGGTGGGTCCGACCCGTTTCGAGGCGGCATTCGAGCAGGGCCACGACCACAGGGTCGTCGAACAGCGCCTGCACCTCGTAGCGCGTGCGGGCTTCCTTTCCCCGGGCACTGACCGCCATGCGGGTCGGCTCTCGGGGGGATCGCCCGATGGGCGCATCGATGAGCCCGCTGGTGGCCTCGGGATGACCCCACACCAGGGTGGAGTAGCGCCGCTGCACCTCACGCTCGGCCATCATCTGCGAGAGCGCGGCGTGAGCCCCGGCGGTGCGGGCCACGAGCAGCAGACCCGAAGTGTCCTTGTCGAGCCGGTGGACGATGCCGGGCCGGCCGGGCTCACCCACCTCGGCGATCTCCGGGAAACGAGCCAGTAAACCTTGTACGAGCGTGCCGGTGTCGTGCCCGGCACCGGGGTGCACCACGAGGTCCGCCGGCTTGTTGACCACGATGAGGTCGTCGTCGAGGTACACGATGTCCACGACAACGGCGGGATCAGGCTGCAGGTGCGCCGGTGACGGAGTCGGGTCGACCTCGACCGCCAACCGGTCACCCTCGGCGACCCGGACGGATCGGGACGTGGCCACCACGTCGTTGCGCCGGATCAGCCCGGCATCGAGCCACTGGGCGACCTCGGCCCGCGAGGCACCGGTCATCATCGCCACGACGCGGTCGAGTCGCTCGCCGACCAGCGTCGCGGGCACCTCCTCCTCGACCGTCACCTCACCGCACTTCGCCATCGGGGGGCGACGGGGAGACGTCGGCCCCATCGGACGGGAGTGCGGGCTCGGGGGTGCGAAAGCTGGCGACGACCAGCAGGATCCCCCCCACGACGATGCCGACGTCGGCGACGTTGAAGATGGGCCACCACTGAAGGTCGAAGAAGTCGATGACGGCGCCGCGCATGAAGCCGGCGTCACTGCGAAAGGCCCGATCGGCCACGTTGCCGAGGGCGCCACCGACAATCATCCCCATGGCCACGGCACCGAGCCTGGTCCGCACGGTGCGACCCTGCCACACGAGGACGCCCACCACGACCAGGGCGAGCAGGGCGATCCACGGTCCGAGCCCGCCTCCGAAGCTGAAGGCACTCCCGGTGTTGTACGCCAGGTTGAGACGGAAGCTGCCGACGATCTCGATGTTGTGAGTGGCAAGGGTGTTCTCGGCCCAGGTCTTGGTGATCTGGTCGAGCACGAACCACGCCGCGGCAAAGCCCAGGAAGAGGCTGCGATATGTGCGCGGCACCGACGGCGAGTCGGCATGGGGTTGGGGTCGCGTCTCAGGAGGATCGGCCATGCGATGCCCGCTCAGCGGCGTCCGAAGCCCCCGACCTTGTACTCGACTCGCTCACGCGCCCAGGGAATCGCCTTGAGGCGCTCTCGGGGTATGGGCGTCCCCGACACCTCGCAGATGCCGTAGGTCCCGATCTCCATCTTGTGCAGAGCCCGGTCGATCTCCTCGATCTGGCCCCGGAACTGAGCCGACAGGAGCAGATCGCGCTGGCGCTCCACGGCGAGAGTGTCGCCTTCGCCCGACTCCTCGTCGAACTGCACGTCGCCGGGCTCGCGGAGCTCGGCCAGGGAATTGGCTTCCTCGGTGAGGATGTCAGCGTCGCGCAAGAACCGCTTCCGCGCCGTGTAGAGCAGCGCCTCCTGGGACTCGAGGAACCGGGTGTCGAAGACCTTCTTGGGCGGCACCTTCTTGACGGGAGCCTTGGCCGCAGCCGCCTTCTTGACCGGGGCCTTCTTGACCGGGGCCTTCTTGACCGGGGCCTTCTTGACCGGGGCCTTCCGGGCCGGGGCCTTCCGGGCCGGGGCCTTCCGGGCCGGGGCCTTCCGGGCCGGGGCCTTCCGGGCCGGGGCCTTCCGGGCCGGGGCCTTCCGGGCCGGGGCCTTCCGGGCCGGGGCCTTCCGGGCCGGGGCCTTGGCCGCAACCTTCTTGGCCGGAACCTTGGTCGAAGCCTTCTTGGCAGCTGAGGTGCTCACGTGAGTACTGACCCTCTCGGAGATCGAAGTGGCGCGGTCGACGATGCGACCACGTGATGAACGAAACGGCTCGAAGCGGGGTCAGGAGTGACGGAGCCGCAACAGGAGAGCGAGCGAACCATCGACGCCGACTTCGCTGCACGAGCCATCGAGACCTCCCTCACCCCCGCCGCAAAGGTGCCGGACCTTACGCGTCGCGGCCTCCATCGTCAAGGTGTCGGCACCGCTGGTCCCGCCGCCTAGCCTTGTCGGATGGCTTTCGGCCCCGTGGACCCTGACCTCGACCTGCCCTCGCTCGAGCAGCGCGTGCTGGATGAGTGGCGAGCCAAGGACGTCGCCGCCACGGCCCGGCAGTTGCGCAAGGGCAACGAGCCCTGGGTCTTCTACGAGGGCCCACCCACCGCCAACGGCCGGCCGGGCCTGCACCACGTGTGGGCCCGGGCCTTCAAGGACCTCTACCCACGGTTCCAGACGATGCGGGGTCGCGACGTCCCTCGCAAGGGCGGTTGGGACTGCCACGGACTTCCCGTCGAGCTCGAGGTGGAGCGCGAGCTGGGGTTGTCGACCAAGTATCAGATCGAGGCCTTCGGCATCGGCGAGTTCAATCGCCGATGCCGCGAGTCGGTCACACGCTACGTGGCCGACTGGGAGGCCCTCACCGAGCGAGCTGGCGTCTGGATCGACACCGCCGACGCCTACTGGACGCTCGACAACAGCTACATCGAATCGGTGTGGTGGCTGATCAGCCAGCTCTGGGACAAGGGTCTGCTCTACGAAGGCCACAAGGTCTCGCCGTACTGCGGCCGCTGCGGCACCGCCCTGTCGAGCCACGAGCTGGGCCAGCCCGACGTGTACCGCGATGTCTCCGACCCGTCGGTCTACGTGCGCTTCCCGCTCGTCGATGGTGACGCCGACCTGCTGGTGTGGACCACGACACCCTGGACGCTGATCTCCAACACCGGCGCCGCCGTGGGCCCCGAGATCGACTATGTGCAGGTTCGCGACCCCGACGGTGGGCGGGACCTGATCATGGCCGCCGCTCGCGCTCCCGAAGATGCCGCGGTCCTACAGCACCTGCAAGGCACGGAACTGGTGGGCCGACGCTACCAACGGCCGTTCGAGGAGCTGTCGCCACCACCGGGAGCCGATGGTTGGCGGGTGGTCGCGGCGGACTTCGTCTCCACCGAGGACGGATCCGGCATCGTGCACCTCGCCCCCGCTTTCGGCGAGGACGACGCCGTCGTCGGGCGGGCCGAGGGGCTGCCCGTGCTCAACCCGGTCAACGCCGAGGCCGCCTTCGACGACACCGTGGCCCGTTTCGCCGGACGCTTCGTCAAGGACGCCGACGAGGACATCATCGCCGACCTCGACGCCCGGGGACTGCTGGTCCGCCGACTCGAGTACGAGCACACCTACCCCCACTGCTGGCGGTGCGGGACACCGCTCATCTACTGGGCCAAGACCTCGTGGTTCGTGCGCACGTCGGAGCAGCGCGCCACCCTGCTCCGCGAGAACGACACCATCGGGTGGCATCCGGAGTTCATCAAGCACGGCCGCTTCGGCAAGTGGCTCGAGGGCAACATCGACTGGGCCCTCTCGCGCGATCGCTTCTGGGGTACACCGTTGCCGATCTGGCGCTGCGACACCTGCGGGGGCGACCACTGCATCGGCTCGGTGGCGGCGCTGAGTGCACGGGCGGGACGCGATCTCACCGATCTCGACCTGCACCGGCCCTACGTCGACGACATCACCTTCGCCTGCACCGACGCGGGGTGCACCGGCACGATGTACCGCGTCCCCCCCGTGCTCGATGCCTGGTTCGACTCCGGGGCCATGCCCAGCGCCCAGCAGCACCACCCGTTCGCCGGCGACGATCTGGCCCGCTCCTTCCCCGCCGACTTCATCTGCGAGGCCATCGATCAGACGCGTGGGTGGTTCTACTCGCTGCTGGCCGTCAACTCGCTGGTCTTCGACGCCACGCCGTACCGCAACGTCGTGTGCCTGGCCCTCATCGTCGACGAACAAGGTCAGAAGATGTCGAAGTCGAAGGGCAACGTCATCTCCCCCTTCGAGATCTTCGACACGCTCGGCGCCGACGCGCTGCGGTGGTACTTCTTCTCCGCCGGCCAGCCGTGGACTCCCCGGCGCGTGTTCCCCGAAGGCATCCGTGAGGCCACTCGACAGACCCTCCTGACCCTCTGGAACGTGTGGTCCTTCTTCGCGACCTACGCCGACCTCGACGGCTGGACGCCCGGTGCCGACCTTCGCGACCCGGTGACCCACGTCCTCGACCGTTGGATCCTGTCCGAGCTCGACGACACGGTCGCCGCCGTCACCGATGCCCTCGAGAGCTTCGACGCGTTCGCCGGCGCCTCCCGCATCGCCTCGTTCGTGGACGACCTTTCGAACTGGTACGTGCGCCGGTCCCGGCCCCGCTTCTGGAAGGCGAGCGACCGTGCCGCCCACGCCACACTCCATGAGTGCCTCGTCACCGTGGCCCAGCTCATGGCTCCCTTCACCCCCTTCCTCGCCGAGGAGTTGTACGGAAGGCTCACCGGGGCGGCGTCGGTCCACCTGTCCGATTGGCCCGAGCCGAAGGGTCGCCACGACCCCGAGCTCGCCACGCAGATGGCGGCGGCCCGGCGTCTCGTCGGCCTGGGTCGTGCCGCCCGCACCGAGGCCAAGGTGAAGGTCCGCCAGCCACTCCCCCGAGCCCTGCTCCTGCATCCCGGGACCGGTATCGACACCGAGGTGGAAGCCGAGATCCTCGCCGAGCTGAACGTGAAGTCGCTCGAGCGCATCGACACTCTGTCGGGGCTCATGAGCTGGACCGTGCTCCCCAACTTCCGGGTACTCGGCCCGCGTCTCGGACCACAGGTGAATGCGGTCAAGGCCGCACTGGCCGAGGCCGATGGGTCGGCGTTACAGGCTGCACTCGAGCGCGACGGATGGGTCGAGGTGGCCGGCGTGCGCCTCGACGTCAGCGAGGTGGAGGTGCGGGCGACCCGGCACGAGGCTCTGGCGCTCGTGGAAGACGACGGCTGGGCTGTGGCCCTCGACCTCGAGCTCGACGACCAGCTACGCGCCGAGGGCATGGCCCGGGAGCTGATCCGGGCCCTCAACGACGCCCGCAAGGGAGCGGGTCTGGCCATCTCCGACCGGGTGATCATCACCCTGCGGGCCGAAGCTCCGGTCGCGGCTGTCGTACGGACCTACCACGACGAGATCGCGGCCGAAGTGCTGGCCCTGCGCATCGATCTGGCCGATCTGGTTCCTGGTCCCAGCACCACAGAGATCTATCTGGCCGGGTCGCCCGTGGCGGTGCGGATCGACCGGGTCGGCCCCGTCGACGTCCACTGACGGCGCCGGAAACGATCATCGGCGGGCGTCAGCCCGGTGGACCGGACTACGAGACGGACCCTGAGCCCAGTCCCCTTCAGCGGGGGCTGCGACCCGGGTCGTCGTCGAACTCGGCTTCGAAGAACGCCTTCATGGCGGCGTCGGCCGCGTCGTCGGGCGGACCCAACGGAGAATCCTGATCCGACTCGACCGGCAGGTGGGCCTGCGTCGCAGGACCACTGTCGGCGTCTTCGTGGAAGAGGGGTGCGAGCTCGGCGGCTTCGTCCCCGGAGGTGACCGCCGAGTCCTCTTCGGCCGTCACCGGAACCGATGTTGGTCCAGCGGCGGTCTCGACCACCTCGGCGGCCTCCGGTCCGTACGACGCGGCATCCGAGGGGTCCGGAATGACATCGGAGAGAGTGGACCCGCCGAGGTGTGGTGCGGGGGCGACCCGGAAGGCGGCGGGATCGTCGAGAACGGCCAGCACCCGGGTGATGGATCCCTGCACGACGGATCGCTGTTCACCGACGTGCCATTCGAGCGCGGTGACATCGGCGGCGATCGAGTCCCGCACCGTCTCGAGGCCTCGGATCTCGTCGGCCAGCGACGCCCGTTGCTGGCCGACCAGTTCATCGGCTTCGGTGCGAGCGCTGGTGACGAGGCGCGCCGATTCCTGCTCGGCCTCGGTGACGAGCGCACTGGCCCGCGTGCGGGCCTCGGCGAGCGTGGTGGCGGCGGTGGCGTTGGCCTCTTCGATCGCCGCGTCAGCCGTGCGCTGCGCCAACACGAGCACCTTCGAGACCTGCTCCGCGTCGTCCTCCGGGCGGCGGGGCGCCGAACCGAAACCCGAGCCACCCTTCGAGACCGAAGCGAGCTCGGCCTCGAGGGTCGCCACCCGGGTCTGGAGCACCCCTTGGTTGCGGGCGCTCTCACCGAAGCGGGCCTCGGCGTCCTCGGCCTGGGCGATGGCTTGACGGAGCTTGTCCTGCAACTGGGCGACGGCCGAGCTCACCCGCTCGAGGAAGTTGTCGACCTCGTCGGGGTCGTAGCCCTTCCGACTGACCGTGAACACGACGTCGGTGAGCAGGTGCGGGGTACTCGAGGTGCCTTCCATCCGCCCGATGGTACCGGGCTCGTGCCCGCGGGCTGTTCATGCTCGAACCGCTGCGATCACCCTTCGATCAGATGCGGCCCAGGAAGCTGATGAGCAACTGGAGCACGATGAACACCACGATCGGTGACAGATCGAGAGCCATCGCTCCGAGGCGCACGGGGGGCAACACAGCTCGCACCGGCGCCAGCACGGGCTCGGTGATGCGGAAGAGGAAACGCTGGATCCCATCGAGCACCCCACCGGTGGCTGGGAACCAGCTGAGGACGATGCGCGCCAGCAGAGCCAACAAGAAGAGCTGGAGCGGTACCAACAACAAGCCGGTCACAGCAGCACCTAGGCGCCGGCCAGGGAGGCTTCGACCAGACGTCGACGCTCCTCAACGGATATCTCGACACCCGCCGGAGTGAGGAGGTAGACCTGCCTCTCGACCTTCCCCATCTGCCCTCCCCGCCCGTAACAGAGGCCACTGCAGAAGTCGATCAGCCGACGTGAGAGGTCGCGGTCGACGCCGGAGAGATCGAGGACGACGGGTTGTGATTCCTTGAACCGGTCGGCGACCTCTTGGGCTTGATTGAAGGACGTGGGTACGACCAGGTGGACCTTCACCTGGGGCGTGCGGGGAACGGCGCGGACCCGGGGCTTGGGGGCATCGTCGCCGGGCGTGGGCAGGGTGCGCACCGTCGCGGGCCCGGTCGGCTCGACCGGACTCGTGGTGAACGCAGCGAGTGGGGCGGCGGGGACACCCTGCGGCGCCGGTGGGCGGGGGCGAGCGCCCGGGACCTGGCGGCTCGGTGCCGGCCGAGAACCGGACTGCTCGCGAGAAGCCGAGCGGTCGTCGAGGGCGGCGTCATAGTTGTCGTACTCCTCGTCGGGCCCGAGTCCGAGATAGGTCATGGCCTTGCGCCACGTGTTCGCCATGCCTGGTCCTCCATGACCGACAGCTCGCGGCTGTCGGCGTCGATCGTGTGGGTCAAGGGTAGTTGCTGGGACCAGCGAAACGCGCGTCGGTGCCCGCCACAGGTCTCCCCGTCGGGTAGGCGGTGAGACATGTGGTCTCAGCGTCGGAGCGGTCTCGACCCGAAGAGGGCGGTGCCCACCCGCAGCTCGGTGGAACCCTCCTCCACCGCCACCTCGAAGTCGCCGCTCATCCCGATCGAGCGAACCTCGACCCCGAGATCGTCGGCCAGAGCGACGAGCGCCCGAAAGCCGGGACGAGCGTCCTCGGGATCACCCGCCGGCGCCACCCCCATCAGGCCGTCGACCGCCAATCCGAGCGATCGGGCCGCGGCCACCAGGTCAGGGACCTCGGAGAAGGGGGCCCCGCCCTTGTTCGGCTCACCGGACAGGTTGGCCTGCACGTACACACGGGCGCCGGGGGCCCGGCGAGCGATCTCCTCGGCCAGTTCAGGGCGGTCGACGGACTCCCACACCACCACCAGCGGGGCGAGGGAACGAACCTTGTTGCGCTGGAGCCGCCCGAGGAAGTGCCAACGCGCCGAGAGCTGGTCACCCAGGTCGGTGGCCTTGACGAGGAGCTCCTGGGCGTAGTTCTCACCGAAATCGGTGAAGCCGGCGGCCGCGGCGGCCCGGACGGCATCGGAGCCGAAGCCCTTGGTGACGGCCACGATGGCGATCGGCCCGTGCCGGGTGAGGCCGTCGACGCGCGCCCGCAAAGCAGTGGCACGGGCCGCGACCGCCTCGGGATCGACGGTGAGCGGTTCCGCCGTCATGGATGAGGGACCCCGGGCTCGAGCCACACGAGCAACGCCTGGCGCCCGCCGTCGGCCCGGGCGCGATGGGAGAACAGGTCCGGAGTGGCGACGGGTTCGTCGGTGGCGGACGTGCGCCCGCACGCCGTGCAACGATCATCAGAGGCCACCACCCGGACACTTGCGCCGTCGAGGGCGGAGCGGACCCCCTCCCGCAGGTCGAGCGCGACTCGACCGGATCGGGTAGAGCCGCTCACCCCGGGGCCGAGCACGTCGACCACCCGACTCAGATCGCCAACACCGAACTCGTAGCACTCGACACCGATACAGGGACCGAGAACCGCGACCACATCGGTGGCACCGAGCTGGCGCATGGAGCCGACCGCGTCGCCGACCACTCCCGCCACGAGGCCCCGCCATCCAGCGTGCACCACGCCGATGACCCCGTCAGCCGACACCAGGGCGATGGTGGCGCAGTCGGCGCTGTGCGCGACGAGTACCACGTCGTCGCGCCGCGTCACGGCGGCGTCGGCCGAGGAACCGGCAACCGCCACCACCGACTCGGAATCCGATAGCACCACCACCTCGGCGCCATGGACCTGATCGAGCCACAGCCAGGGCCGGTCGACGAGTTGTCGCCGCCGAATCGCCAGTGGGGCCGGCTCACCACCGACGGCCAGGTCTCCCTCGGACACACCCGTCGTGATGACACGGGCTCGTAGGTCGGGGCCGGCGTCGAGGTCGCGAGTCCACATGGTTGGGTCCGCGCCGGGCGCTCAGGCCCACCAGGAATGGGGGAAAGAGCGGGGCACCCGGAGACAGAATCGCTACTGGAGGAACGAGGGAACGTCGAAGTCGTCGTCGCCCTCGGCATCGACGAAGTCGTCGTCGGAGGCGAAGACGTCACGAGCCGGGACGTCACCGGCCCGACCCACCGGCTTCTTGTCGCCGTCCCATCGGTCGAAGCCGGCGGCGATGACGGTGACGCGGACCTCGTCGCCCATCTCGTCATCGATGACGGTGCCGAAGATGATGTTGGCGTCCGGGTGGGCGACACCGTGGATGATCTCGGCCGCTTCGTTGACCTCGAACAGGCCGAGGTCGCTGCCCCCGGCGATGGTGAGCAGGATGCCGCGAGCACCCTCGATCGAAGCTTCGAGCAGCGGAGAGGAGATGGCCGAGCGGGCCGCGGCCAGCGCCCGACCTTCACCAGAGCCGTAGCCGATGCCCATGAGCGCCGAACCGGCATCGCTCATGATCATCTTGACGTCGGCGAAGTCGGTGTTGATGAGACCCGGAGTCGTGATGAGGTCGGTGATGCCCTGCACACCTTGCAGCAGCACTTCGTCGGCCATCTTGAAGGCGTTGAGGACCGAGGTCTTGTCGTTCGAGACGGTGAGCAACCGATCGTTCGGGATGACGATCAGGGTGTCGACCTTCTCCTTGAGGTTCTTGATGCCGGTCTCGGCCTGCACGGCCCGGCGCTTCCCCTCGAACCCGAACGGCCGGGTGACCACACCGATGGTGAGGGCGCCGACCGACTTGGCGATCTCGGCGATCACGGGTGCGGCACCGGTGCCGGTCCCACCGCCCTTGCCGGCGGTGATGAACACCATGTCGGCGCCCTTCATGGCCTCTTCCAGCTCGTCCTTGTGCGAATCGGCGGCGGCCTTCCCGACCTCCGGGTCGCTGCCCGCCCCCAGCCCCCGCGTCAACTCACGGCCGATGTCGAGCTTCACGTCGGCATCGCTCATCAACAGAGCCTGGGCGTCGGTGTTCACGGCGATGAACTCGACGCCCTTCAGCCCAGCGTCGATCATGCGGTTGACGGCGTTGACACCGCCGCCGCCGACTCCGACGACCTTGATGACCGCAAGGTAATTCTGCGGGTTGGCGGCCATGGGCCTCTCCTCTACGGGGTGGTTGAACTCGGTGGTGCTTCGGTTGAGGCCGAAATGGTGGAACGGCCTCGGGGACCGACCCCCGCATTGACCTCATGTCGATGGTGAGAGATGGGTCAGGATACCTGACGCCCGTGCGGCGACCGGGTATCTCGCCGCCGCGACGCTCCGGAGGACCGGTCATGCGCGTGTGACCGTCGGCAGATCGGGCACACGGAGCCCGACGACCGCCAAGCCACTCTGGTCGACCTGGGACAGCACGGTCACGAGCGACGAGAGCTTGGCGTCGAGCAGGGTGGCCGGCCCCAGGTCGGCCACGCCCTGTGGGCGCAACGTGAGCGTGAGGTCACCGGCGGGGCCCACGACCACCGCGGCGACGCGCTGTCGCAACGCCGGGCCGAGCCGGCCGACGACGTCGAGGGCCCCCCCGGAGTCGGTGCCCAGTGTGCCGCCGGGGCCGGGGGCGCTCACCCCTTCGATCGGCACGAGAGCCGGGTCGACACCCAACCCTGTGTCGGGAGAAACGCCGGCCAGCACTCGACCATCGGCGTCGACGACGACGGGAAGGCCCTCGACGGTGACGGCGGTGGCGATCGCCGTGCGCTCGGTCACGGTGATCACGACGGTCCCGTCGAGGCCCCGCTGCACCGTGACCTGATCGACCCAGGGAAGGGCCTCCACTCCCTTGCCGACCCGATCGGCGTCGACGTCGGTGAGGGCGACGCCGACCAGAACCCCCGAAGCTGCCGCAACCGCATCGGGAGGGGTTCTCGAGACCCCGACGATCTCGATCGAATCGACATCGAACAGCGGGGTGCGGGTGACGTACCACGCGCCGGCGACGACGGCGACGACGCCCGCCACCACTGCCCACCGGCGCCAGCGCCGGCGACGGGAATCAGCGGCGACAGCGTTGCGACGGGCGGCGATCCGGGGGTCGACCGGTTGAGCTTCGGGCCGTTCCTCGAGCCGGGTGCTCACCGCCCACCCCCCGTCGAGGACGCGTCGGCACCAGCGGCGGCCACGACCGTGGCGTCGAAGCCCACGAGACGGGTCTCGGCGTGCAACACCACGCCGGTGCGAGCCGCCACGGCCTCCCGTACCTCGGCCATCAGGGCGGCGACGTCGTCGGCCGAGCCGTCGTCGTCCACCTGGATGAAGTTGGCGTGCTTGCGGGACACCTCAGCGCTCCCGTGGCGGTGGCCCTTGAGACCGGTGGCCTCGATGAGACGACCGGCCGAGTCATCCGGTGGGTTGGTGAACACCGATCCCGCGTTGGGGCCACCGGGCTGGTGCACTCGACGCCAGCGAACGATCTCGGCCAATTCGTCCTCGGCGGCGCGACGCTCCCCGGGGCCCAGGCCGAGCTCGGCGGCGAGAACGACCTGATGGGGGGCGAGGACGGAACAGCGATAGCCGAGCTGAAGGGCATCGGCGCTCATCCACTCATCCTCGCCGGTGTGCAGATCGAGGACGCGGACCCTGACCAGCGAGGCCGCCATGTCGGAGCCGTGGCCACCGGCGTTCATGCGCACGGCTCCGCCCACCGAGCCGGGCACCCCGACGGCCCACTCGAAGCCACGGAGTGCGGCCGACGCGGCGCGGCGAGCGACGACGGGGAGGCGGGCCGCGCCCCCGGCGGTCACGGTGACGCCGTCGATGGTGACCTCGGCGAGGTCCTCGCCCAACGTCACCGCCAGCCCGGCGAACCCCGCATCGGCGACGAGCAGGTTCGACCCGCGACCCACGACGAGAACCTCCAGCCCGGTCGAGGCAACGACGTCGGCCACCGACCGCAGGGCGACGAGGTCGGCATCAGCAACGAGCAACGCGGCCGGACCGCCGGCGCGATACGTGGTGAGCGGTCCGAGCGGTGCCGCCCGCCGGGCATGGTCGCCGAGGCGACGCGCCGCGGCCTGCACCGCCTCCCCGTCAACAACCATGGCCGGACCGGGGCGAGGTCACGATCGCGGCGTCGCGACGCCGTCGAGTCGGGCGAGAACCTCGTCGGGGACCGCAGTGAGGTCACCGGCCCCGAGGGTGAGGCACAGGTCACCGGGCCGTAGCCGCCCGGCCAGGAAGCTCACGAGGTCACCGCGGCGGGGGAGATAGGCCACCGCCTGGAAGGGGTGGGCGGCGAGCACGGCATCGACGACGAGCTTGCCCGTCACCCCCGGACGCGGTGTCTCTCCGGACGCGTACACGTCGGTGACGACCACGGCGTCGGCTCCCTCGAAGGCATCGGCGAAGTCCTGCCACAGCGCGGCGGTGCGGCTGTAGCGGTGGGGTTGGAAGACCGCCACCACCCGCCCCCAACCCCCGTCGCGCCCGGCGGCGAGCGCCGCCCCGACCTCAGTGGGCAGGTGCGCGTAGTCGTCGACGAAGGTCACACCGCCGGCCTCGCCCCGGAACTGGAACCGTCGGGCCACCCCCGCGAATCGGCCGAGCGCGGCAACCGCGGCGGCGAAGGGCACGCCCAACTCGAGCGCCATGACCACGGCGGCGCCAGCGTTACGGGCGTTGTGGGCGCCCGGGATGGGCAGCCGCACCTCACCGAGAGTCACGCCCCGCCGCACCATGGTGAAGCGGACACCGCCCCGACCGCTGTGCAGGTCGGCGAGGCGATAGTCGGCGTCGATCGCCGTGCCGTAACTGACCGCCCCGTGGTGTCGACCCAGTTCGGCGGCGACGGGGTCGTCGGCGCACACCACCTTCGGACCCGGCGTCTCGTCCAGGAACGCGCCGAAGGCCCGATGGAGTGCGTCCACCGATCCGTGGAACTCGAGGTGGTCGGGTTCGACGTTGGTGACGATGCAACCGAGTCGGGGCAGGGCGAAACCGGAACCGTCGCTCTCGTCAGCCTCGATGACGAACCAGTCGCCCACGTCCCATGCCGCCCCGGACCCGATCTCGTTGACGTCACCACCGATGATGAACGACGGATGGGCCCCGGCCTCGATCAGCACCAGGGCCAGCATCGACGACGTGGTCGTCTTGCCGTGGGTACCGGCCACGGCCACGGCCTGGCGGGTCGCGGCGATGGCCGCCAGCAGCTCGGACCGGCGCACCACCGGCACCCCGGCCACCTCGGCGGCGCGGACCTCGATGTTGTGCGAGGGGACGGCCGTGGAGATCGCCACGAAGTCGACAGCCTCGGGCAGGTTGGAGGCATCGTGGCCGATGGCCACACCCACACCGAGCGCACGGAGGCGTTCGAGCCCGGTGGACTCCTTGAGATCGCTGCCGGTGACGCGATGACCCATGGCGACGAGGACCTCGGCGATGGCGCTCATGCCCGCCCCCCCGACACCGATGACGTGGACCGAGCGCGCACCGGTGAGGTCGAGACGGGCCGCGGCCTCGGCGATGGCGGCCGCCGCCACCGTGGCGGGGGGGTCGGACGGGGTTCGCGGGTCACCGGGCACGGCGGGCGTGAGCCTCCACGAGATCGGCCACTCGGTCGGCGGCATCGGGATAGGCCAGGGTACGGGCCGCGGCACCCATGCTGGCCAAGCGGGCGGGATCGTCGAGCAGGGGGGTGACCTCGGCCACGAGGCGGGCGGCGTCGAGCTCGGCGTCGGGGATGACGATCGCGGCGCCGGCCCGTCGAAGCGGACCGGCGTTGGCGCTCTGATGATCGCGGGGCGCGGTGGGCAGGGGGACGAGGACCGACGCCAGGCCGACCTCGGCCAGCTCGGCCACGGTGGTGCCACCGGCCCGCCCGATGAGCAGGTCAGCGGCGGCGAGAACATCCTCCATGTGGTCCTCGTAGCGAACGGCCTGGTAGCCCAGCCCGTCGGCCGGAAAATCGGGCGCCGCCAGCCCGGCGTCGTAGTCGCGGGCGCCGACCACATGACGGATGGCCAGATCGTCGCGTTGGGCCCAGGTGTCGAGCGCGCCCCGAACGGCGTCATTGACCCGACGAGCACCCAGGGAGCCCGTGACCACGGCCACGACGGTACGGTCGAGCGGCAGATCGAGGCGGGTGCGGGCTTCGTCACGTCCCGCGACCCGATCGACGGCCAACACCTCCGCTCGTACCGGGTTGCCGGTCACGACCTTGCGGGGCAGGTCCGTCTCTTCGAAGGGCACGGCGCAGGCCCGGGCCACCCGTCCGGCGAGGCGATTGGCAGCCCCGGCCCGAGCGTTCTGCTCGGTGACCACGATCGGGACGCGCCCCACGAAAGCACCGAGCACGCAGGCGAGGCTGGCGTACCCACCGAGGGTGAGCACGACGGCGGGTTGTTCCCGTCGCACCAGCCGCACCCCCTGGGCCAGGGCCCGGGCCAGACCCCACACCGCGCCCACGTTGTCGAGGGTGAGGCGCCGTTGGATCCCGCGTCCAGGCAAGAGAGTGACGTCGAAACCGGCCTCGGGGACGAGGCGGGCTTCGAGCCCGCGCTCGCTGCCGACGAACCGGATCGACTCCACCGGATGGCCCCGCTCGGCCAGCGCCTCGGCCACGGCGAGACCGGGCAACACGTGACCCGCCGTTCCCCCACCGGCCACGATGACCCAGGTGGGCGAGGCTGGGGACCGGCGCCGCATCAGCGTGCCTGACGGGCGATGTTCAACAACAGCCCCGCGGCGATCATGGTGAACAGCAACGAGGAGCCGCCGGCCGACACGAACGGAAGCGGCACCCCGGTGATCGGCAAGACCCCGACGACGGCACCGATGTTCACGAAGGCCTGCACGAGGATCCATGCCGTCACCCCCGTGGCCACGAGCATCCCGAAACGATCCGGGGCCCGCAGCGCCGTGCGCACCCCGAGCAGTCCGAGGGCGACGAACAGCGCCACGACGCTGAGCGCGCCCAGGAGTCCGAGTTCCTCCCCGATGATGGCGTAGATGAAGTCGGTGTGGGCCTCGGGCAGGAAGCCCCACTTGGCCCTCCCCTCCCCGATACCGGTACCGAAGAGGCCGCCGTTGGCGATGCCCGTCTGGCTCTGCACCGTCTGGAAGCCGGTGTTGAGAGGATCGGCCCACGGGTCGCGGAACGCCATCAGTCGCCGGAACCGGTAGGGCTCGGCGAACGCCAGCACGACCGCCCCCACGGTGAGGCCGGCGACGGTGATGCCCAGTGGCCGCAGTGGCGCCCCCGCGACGAACAGCATGATCAGCACGATCGACCCCAGGATGATCGCGGTGCCGAGGTTGGGCTGGAGCAGGAAGAGCAGGGCCACTGCGCCGAACACGACCATCACCGGCTTCAACCCGAGTCGCCAGTCACGCACCTTGCCGCCGCGTCGGGCCAGGAGGTCGGCCACGAACAGCACCACGGTGAGCTTGGCCATCTCCGACGGTTGGATCCGGAGCTGGCCGTAGCCGAGCCAACGCGAGGCCCCGTTGACGTTGACCCCGAGGCCCGGTACGAGCACGAGCACGAGCAGGCCCATCGAGGCCAGCAGCAGGGGCGTGGTGTACCGCCGCCACCGGTGGTAGTCGACCCGGAAGGTGACGAGCAGGGCCGCTGATCCGAGACAGAGCCAGATGAACTGGCGCTGGAACTGGTACCAGGGCGAGCCGTACTCGTAGAGGGCAGTGACGGCTGATGCCGACAACACCATGACCAGACCGAAGAGGTTGAGCACCACAACGATGGCGAACAACCAGGTGAACGACGACCCGCGTCGGGTGGCGGCGTCGGGCGAAGCGGTGCGGAGCCGGCCGGCGCGGGGGCGGGGTTCACCTCCGCGAGAGGAGATCAGGGGAACCGTCACGACGTCGCTCCACCGTCGCCGAGACGGGAGCGAACCGCCTCGCCGAACGCATCGCCGCGTTCGGCGTAGGAGCCGAACCAGTCGAACGACGTGCAGCCGGGCGACAACAAGACGGTGTCGCCCGGTCGGGCGAGGTGGGCCGCAACGTCGACAGCGTCGCCCATCCCGGAGGCCACCGTCACCACGTCGACGCCGGAGGTGACGAACGCGGCTCGGATCTCATCGGCGGCCTCGCCCAGGGCCACGACCGCCCTGACCGGCGGCACGGTGCCGGAGAGGGCGGACAGGTCGAGCCCCTTGTTGCGACCACCGGCGAGCAGGACGACCGACTCGAAGCCTTCGACGGCGGCGAGGGTGGCGTGGGGGCTCGTGGCCTTGGAGTCGTCGAACCAGGAGATCCCGCCATTGCTGGCGACGAGTTGCACCCGGTGAGCCAGGCCGCGAAACGTGCGCAGCACCGAGCGCACGGCATCGGTGTCGGCGCCGGCGGCCAGAGCGGTGGCCGAGGCCGCGAGGGCGTTGGCGAGATCGTGAGCCTGCGCTCGGGCCAACTCGGCGACGGGCAGAAGGATCTCACCATCGGCGGTGAGCAGGTTTCCGTCTTCGATGCGGGTGTCAGGTCGTCCGGAGGCGTCGAGGCCGAAGGTGATGACCCGCCCCGTGCTCGGTCGGTGGCGCCGCACCACGGGATCATCGACGTTGACGACGGCCACGGCGTTGTCGTCCAGGTCGGCCCAGATCTTCGCCTTGGCCGCCTCGTACGCGTCGAGTGACGCGTGCACGTCGAGATGATCGGGCGCGAAGTTCAGCCAGGTGGCCACCGCCGGTTGGAAGCGGTGGGTGTGCCCCAGTCGGAACGAGGAGGCCTCGACCACGAACACCTCGGTCGCCGGGTCGGCGATCGCTTCGACCAGGGGAACGTCGGTGTTGCCGCAGTCGACAGCTCGGACACCCGACGCCACGAGCATCTCGGTGACCATCGTCGTGACTGTGGTCTTGCCGTCGGTGCCGGTGATGGCGACCAGAGGGCGATCGTCCCACGCGGCAGCCAGATCGAACTCCGACCGCACGGGCACACCTCGCCTGGCCGCCAGGGTGAACACCGGATGGCGGTCGGGCACCCCTGGGCTCGGCAACAAGAGGTCGACACCGGCGAGGGCGGCGTAGAGGTCGACGTCCGACGGTGCCGACAACAGGTCCACGGGCAGCGATCGTGCCGCAGCCACGGTGGCTTCGGAGGGATGGTCGTCGACGACCAGCACCCCCACATCTCGCGTCACGAGGCATCTCGTCACCGCCGTTCCGGTGACGCCGAGGCCCACCACCATGGCTCGCCGCGCCCGAAGCACCTCGGCATCCGGGGGGCCCATCAGTCGATGACCCCGGGAAGGCGGACGAAGTCGGCGTAGTAGAGGCCGAGGGCCAGCGCCGTGAAGAGCCCGGCCACGATCCAGAGACGGATGATGACCGTCGTCTCGGGCCATCCGCCCAGCTCGAAGTGGTGGTGCATGGGAGCCATCCGGAAGATCCGTCGACCGAACATGCGAAAGCTGCCGACCTGGAGGATCACCGAGACGGTCTCCATCACGAAGAGCCCCCCGATGATGGGCAACAGGAGCACGGTGTTCGTCGAGAGCGCAAGGGCGGCCAGACCGGCGCCGATGGCCAAGGCCCCCGTGTCGCCCATGAAGATCTTGGCTGGAGCGGCGTTCCACCACAAGAAGCCGGCGCAGGCCCCGAGCATGGCGGCCGCCACGACGGCAGTGTCGAGGAAGCTCTCGTCGCTGTAGATGTCGATGTGGCGAAAGCCCCAGAAGGCGATCACCGTGTAGGCGGCGAACGCGAAGATCGACGATCCCGCCGCCAGCCCGTCGAGGCCGTCGGTGAGGTTGACCGCATTGGTGGTGGCGATGAAGAGCAGTACGGCCAGCGCAATCCAGCCGACGGGCCCGATCTCTATTCCGGGGTAGTCGTAGCGGGTGAAGGAGATCGTGGTCTTGACGTTGGTGAGGGCCAGCATGCCCGCCGCGAAGCCGATGGCCACGACGAGCAGACCGATCATCTTGGCTCGCTTGTTCAGACCGAGGTTGCGCTCACGAAATACTTTCAGACCGTCGTCGACCAGACCCACGACACCGGCGAGCACGATGGCGGCCATGCACAGCGCGCCCCGCCGGGTGTACACGGCGCCGCTCAGATCGCTGATGATCCAGGCGATCGCCGCGGCCCCGACGATCGCCACCCCACCCATGGTCGGAGTGCCGGCTTTCGTGATGTGACCCTGCGGCCCGTCCTCGCGGATGGGCTGACCGATCTTGCGTCGTTCGAGCGCGGTGATCAAGAAGCGGGTCCCCACGAGTGAGGCGGTCAGGGCGACGGCGGCGGCCACGAGCAGGCGGATCACGCGCCCCACCCCAACTGGGCCAGTTCCTCTATGGCGACGGCCCGATCGTCGAAGGCGACGACGACGTCACCCAGGTCCTGGGTGGTTTCGTGACCCTTCCCGGCCAGGACGACGACGTCGCCCGGAGCGGCCCCGGCCAGGGCGCCGGCGATGGCCGCCCGCCGATCGGGTTCGATCCTCAGCTCGGTGGACCGACGTCGGTGGACCCGCTCGTAGCCGCGGCGAACCGCGTCGATGATGGTGTCGGTCGCCTCACCACGGGAGTTGTCGGACGTCACCACCACCCGATCGGCACCGTCGGCGGCGACCTCTCCCATCAACGAACGCTTGTCGACGTCGCGCTCGCCTCCACAGCCGAACACCACCACCACCCGACCGGGGCGGCGTGCCGGCCCCGTCCCGACGAGCGGGCTGGCGGCGGCCAGCAGCCGCTCCAGGCCATCGGGGGTGTGTGCGAAGTCGACGAGGACCGCGAACGGCTGGCCGACCTCGACAGCATCGAACCGGCCGGGAACGCGGATCGGTCGGGAGAGCCCGGCGGCGATCGCGGCGTCACCCAGACCCAGGGCCGACGCCGCCGATGCGGCCGCGACGGCATTGGCGACGTTGAACTCGCCGCCGAGTCGAAGGTGGATCGTGCGACCCCGCCAACGGAACTCCGAGCCCGAGGCGCTCAACTGGACGAGCTCGACGTCATCGAGGGCGAAACCAGTGGTGGGGACGAGGCATGCATCAGCCAGGAGACGACCATAGGGGCTGTCGAGGTTGACGACGGCGCGATCGGCGAAGTCGGGGGTGAACAGACGAGCTTTGGCCTGGAAGTAGGCCTCCATGGTGCCGTGGAAGTCGAGATGGTCGCGACTCAGGTTGGTGAACACGCCCACTCTGAAGCGCATCCCATCGACCCGGTGCAGGCTCAGGGCGTGCGACGAGACCTCCATCGCCACCGCCTCCACCCCGGCATCACGCCATTGCGCGAGTTGGCGCTGCAGATCCGGTGCCTCGGGTGTGGTGCGGACGCCGGTGAGGGTGCCCAGGACCTCGGTACGAGTACCGGCCTCGTTGAGCACGTTGGCCAACAGGTGAGTGGTGGTGGTCTTGCCGTTCGTGCCCGTGACCCCGACGACCGACATCGAGCGAGACGGGTTTTCGTTCATGGTGGCGGCTACGAGCGCGGTCCCCCGCCGGCTGTCCGACACGATCACCTGCGGGGCGTCCACCTCGAGTTCCCGTTCGACCAGAAGGGCCCTGGCCCCCGCCCTCAACGCGTCAGCGGCGAAGGCGTGACCATCGGCCTCCGTTCCGGCGACGCAGCAGAACAGCATTCCACTGCGAACCTGCCTCGAGTCGAGGGTCAGGTCGTCGAGATCGACGCCGCCGTCCCCGACGAGGCGAGCGCCTTCCAGTGCGGCGATCGCCAGCGCGAGCTGCACGGCCTAGCGACCCTGGGAGGATGCAGGTCTGGTCGAAGCGACCGGGGCTTCGTCGACGCCGTGGGGCACCGTGACCGGAGGCGCCACCGGCGTGCCGGTGGCCGGGGCGCGCACCCGACCGCCGTCGGCGATGAACGTGGACGAACCGGGGGCCGACCCGGCGCGCATCTTCTCCGCCACGGCGTTGCCACCGCTGGCGGCATCGGTGGCCGGCGGGGCGATGCCCAGACGACGCAGGGCGAAACTGCCCAGCTTGGAGAAGACGGGTGCGGCGGTGGTGGCGCCGGTGTAGCGGCCGCCCTGGGGCTCGTCGATCATGACGTAGACCGAGAGCGCCGGCTGCTCGGCGGGGACGAAGCCGACGAAGGTCGACTGGTACTGCCGGGCGCCGTTGGCGTCGAGGTACCCACCGCCGGGCTGACGCTTCCAGGACGTGCCGGTCTTGCCGGCGGTGTCGTACCCGGGGATCGCTGCCAGTTGGCCGGTACCGGTGGACACCACGCTGCGCAGCATCACATTGACCGCTGAGGCCGTCTCCCTGCTGACGACGGTGCGGCCGGTCGGCGTGAGGGTGGGGTGCTCCACACCGTCGGCGGTGATCGTCCCCTTGACCAGGCTCGGGGCGACGTGGTCGCCGCCGTTGGCGACGACGTTGTAAGCGAGCAGCATCTGCAACGGCGACACCGCCACACCCTGCCCGATGGCGATAGTGGCCAACGACGTTCCCGACCAGTCCTTGGTGGCCATCAGTGCGCCTGCAGCCTCGTTCGGGAAGGCCAACGCCGTGGGGGACGCGAAGCCGAAGTTGGTCAACGCGTCGTGCAGCCGGTCGCGTCCGAGCATCTGGCCGATCTTGATCGTGCCCACGTTGGAGGAGTTGGCGAGGATGCTCTCGACGTCCCAGCGCACGGCACCGCGAGGTTCGGCTTCACCGAACTCGGCGTCGGCCACCTTGAGGGTGGACGGCAGGTCGAACTCGGTACCGGGTTCCACCAGGCCGGCCTCGAGAGCGGCGGTCAGGGTGACCAGCTTCATGACCGAGCCCGGCTCGTACTGGGTCGTCAGTGCCGCGTTGTTGGTACCGATGAGCACCTCGTCGGTCTCGGGGTCCTTCACGACGTTGGCCATGGCCAGGATCTCACCGGTGGCCGGCACGGTCACGATGGCGATGCCGCCCTTGGCCCCCGTGCTCCCGACCTGCTCGGTGAGCAGGCGTTCCGCCTCGAACTGGATGGCCCGGTCGATGGTGAGCTCGACGTCGGCGCCGGGAACAGCGGGAACGAGGTTGTGCTCCCCGACAGCGATGGTGCGACCCGAGGGGCTGCGTTCGAGGCGCAGCTCGCCAGGCGTGCCGGTCAGGACGTCGCCGTACTGCGCCTCGAGGCCCGAGATGCCCTGGTTGTCGGGATCGACGGAACCGAGCAGCGACCGGGCCGAATCTCCGGCAGCTCGGTAGCGCTCGCTCTCGTCGAGGAAGGCGACACCGGGCAGACCGAGAGCCTCGACTCGGTCGGCCACGTCGGCGGGCACCTTGCGCTCGAGGTAGGCGAAGCGACCCTCGCCGGCCATCTTGGCCGTCACCTCGGTCACGTCGAGGCCGAGCAGCGGCGCCACCTGTGCGGCCGTGGCCGCGGGCTGGTCGATGAGCTGGGGGTCGACGAACACCGATCGGGCCGGTCTCGACACCGCCAGCTCGGCGCCGTTGCGGTCGAGGATGGCCCCGCGCTCGGCGGCGAGAGTCGTGACCCCCACCCGCTGGGCCTCACCCCAGGCCCGGTGCCGCTCGGGGTTCACGACCTGGAGGTCGACGACCTTGGCCACCACCACGACGAAGAGCAGGGCGAGGACCACCAGCACCGCGACGAGCCGACGACGATGATCAGCGGGTGGACCGGCGGCGACGGCCCTCCGGGGTGGGCGGCGGTCACCTCCGATCCTGGAGGGCACGGCGGCGAGGGCGTGACCGGCCTTCGACCCCATGGTGGCCGCTCCGTGGCCGAGCGCGGTGAAGCCCGCGCCGACGAGTCCGGGCTGAGCCGGTCGCGCTGATCGCGGGCGGCGCGGCGCGGCGATCGCCGGGTCGTTCCACGGGGCGTGACGCGTGGGCGAGTCGGCGGGCGGTGCCGACGGACCGGGTGGCGTCACCGGCCGGACCCGCTCGGGGTGGGTGTCGAGGCGGTGGTACCGCCGGGGGCGCTGGCACCGGTCGACCCGGAGCGGGGCTTCGGGGTGGTCGGGCTCGAGGTCGACTTGGGAGTGGTCGGGGGTGGAGCCATCGTGGGAGGCGGCGAGGGTTCCGGGACCTCGGCGGCCCGGGCTTCGTCGTCGGGTCCGGGTTGGAGGTAGCCCACCGCCGGTGGGGACAGCATGCCCAGGCGTTGGGTGGCCTCGGTGGTGATGCGCTGCGGGCTCTGCAACTCGGCCAGTTGGTCGTTGAGCCGCTGGCCGGTGGTGGCGGCGGCGCCAATCCCCCGGTTGAGCTCGTCGAGATTCTTCTGCGACGAGACGATGAGCGTCTGGAAACCGGCGACCGCGAACAGCGCGACGAAGAGCACGACCCCCGCCACCGTGCCGACCTGCCAGCTCCGACGCTGCCGACGCGGGGTGACGACCTCGAGGTCGGGACGCGCTTCGACCCCGTGACCCGGGGTGGGTGCCACACCGATTCTGGTGTCGAGGTCGGCGACCCTGCGACGCGGCTCGACGGCAGCAGCCCGAGCGGCGGCCGGGGTCATGACGCCGCTTCGATCGTCAGCTTCTCGGCGGCGCGCAGGCGGGCGCTCTCGGCCCGGGGGTTGGCCGCGACCTCGGCCGCGGTCGGCTTCCACGCACCCTGCTTGAGCAGTCGTACCGACGGCTCGGCCCCGCAGACGCAGGGCAGCCCGGGCGGGCAGGCGCAGTCACCGGTGGCGGCCGAACGCAGGCGGGCCTTCACGATGCGGTCCTCGCCGGAGTGATAGGCCAGCACGGCGATGCGCCCGCGTGGGGCCACCACCCCGATGGCGGCGTCGATGCTGTCGGCCAGGATCGCCAGTTCGGCGTTGACCTCGATGCGGATGGCCTGGAAGCTGCGCTTGGCGGGGTGGCCGCCGGTGCGTCGCGCCGGAGCGGGGATGGCGTCGCGCACGATCTCGGCCAGGTCGGTGGTGGTGACGACGGGTCGGGCGGCCACGACGGCCCGGGCGATGCGGGCGGCGAAGCGCTCGTCGCCGAGGTCGCGCAGCACACGAGCGAGATCGGCTTCGGGATAGTCGTTCACCACGTCCAGGGCGGAGAGCGCGGCGTCGGGGTCCATCCGCATGTCGAGGGGGCCGGCGTGGCGATAGCTGAACCCTCGTGCGGGTCGATCGACCTGCGGGGAGCTGACCCCCAGGTCGAACAGCACCCCACTCACCGACTCACCCGACAGGTGGTCGGCCACGATGCCGGCGAGACCGTCGAAGCGAGCCCGAACGGTTCGCACCCGGTCTCCGCAGGGGGCCAGGCGCGCGTGGGCGGCGGTGAGGGCGGTCGGGTCCTGATCGACACCGAGGACCCGCAGGTGAGGGTGAGCGTCGAGGAGGGCGGCGGCGTGGCCCGCTCCCCCCAGGGTGGCGTCGACCACCCAACCGGCGGGAACCGGGGCGAAGAGGGCTACGACCTCGTCAGCCATCACCGGCCGGTGGGCGAAGGGGAGATCAGGCGTGGCGTCCATGGCGGTCCGGGCCGGCCGGAGGTGCCGGGGCCGGGCCCGCTCATCGGCAGCCCCTCGGATCACGGTCACCCGCCGGGATTTCTCCCCGACTGGGCTCGATGGGAAGCGGGCGGAGTAAGGGCCTTCCATCGTGTGATCCGAGAGGCTGCGGGTGAGCGGACCGCAGCGGCGACGAGTGCTGGTGGGTCGGCGGAGGGTGTCCTTTCGGCGGGTCGGGAAAAGGGGGTCGGTGGTCATGGCGGCACGTCAGAGCCCGAGGGCGGTGACCGCCTTGACGAGGCTGTCGTCGGCGACACCGACCTGGTCGTTCCAGCGGGCGGCGTCCCAGACCTCGATGCGGTCGATGGCCCCGATGAGCACCACATCGCGGTCGAGGCGGGCGAAATCGCGCAGGGGCGGGGCGATGGTGATGCGACCCTGGGAGTCGGGGCTGACCTCGCGAGCGTTGGAGGCGAAGGCCCTCATGGCGTCTTGGGGGGCCTGACCATCACGGATCTTGTCGGTGAGGCGGCGGGCCACGTCGGCGAACCCGTCCTCGGTCCAGAGGCCGAGGCAGCAATCCCACTGGGAGAGGAAGCCCTTGTCGGGGCCGAACTGGGCGCGGAACGTCACCGGGAGGACCACGCGGCCCTTGTCATCGAGCGAGTGCTCGAACGTCCCGACGAACATGTCCAGTCCCTCTCCCACTGGCCCCCACGAGGCCCCACTGCGCCCCACACTACGCCACTTCTCCCCACCAGGGCAACCACCTGGGCCACGAGTCCCGGGACGGGCGCGACGAAGGACGCGAGGGCGCGTGGACGCGGACGGGGAACGCGGGGAGCGGGGACGGGGAACGCGACGATGGCGCCACCCGGGGGCAGCGCCACCGTGCAGTCTCAGGTCCGGGCCCGCGGGCCCGCTACGGGGAAGCGGTCAGCCGGTGAACTTCGGGGCCACCACCGCGTCGGCCGGGGCCGCACCGGGATCGGGAGACGGCGGTGGCACCACCGGCTCGTCCTCC
>JBDNHK010000007.1:0-84850 GCA_041688815.1 Acidimicrobiales bacterium
GAGCGCCTCGAGGACATCCCCCGCCTGGCCGGCGACTGGGAGGTGAGCGTGCGCAGCGGCGCCAAGTTGGCCCTCACGCTCCACGACCACTTCGACGAGGCGCTGCTCTTCCGGCGCATCGCCACCATCGAGACCGACGCCCCCACCATCACCGACGTGGGCGAACTGCGGTGGACCGGTCCGACCCCTGACTTCGCGACGCGGGCTCGGTCGCTCGATGCTCCCGGCCTCGCCACTCGGGTCGAGCGGCTGGCTCGGGGTCGCTCTTGAGCGGGTCCCCGCTCGCTCGGCCGGCCCTCCGGCCCCGACACCGTGCCTCGCGTCTCGGCGCTCGAGCCCGTGGCGGAAGCCTCAGGTCTCGGGAGCGACGTCCTTCTTGGCTTCTTCCTTGGTCGCTTCTTCTCTCTTGGCCTCGTCCATTTTGGCCTCCACCGACAGCTTCTCGCCGTCCTTGATGCCCTTTTCGAACTCGCCCTTGGCCGAGCCGAGCGAGCGGGCCAGCTTCGGCAGCTTGGTGCTGCCGAACAGCAGGGCGATGACCAGGAGTCCGATCAGGATCTCCGGTGCGCCGAGGTTCATGGGTGTTCCTTTCCGCCGGCGGGGTAGCCGGGTTGGTGCTCAGGCCTTCGGATCGGTCTTGGAATCGTCGGACAACTTCTCGCCGTCCTTGATGCCCTTTTCGAACTCGCCCTTGGCCGAGCCGAGCGAGCGGGCCAGCTTCGGCAGCTTGGTGGCCCCGAACAGCAACAAGATGACGAGGAGACCGATCAGGATCTCGGGTGCACCCATGGTTCGACCTTTCCGAGGGGTTGCTGCCCATAGCAGCGACCGTGTCCTCGCACAGCGTACGACGTGGCGGTGTCGAGCGACACCCGCCGGCCGCCACAGTCGCCATCCCGGGTCCGTCGCCGAGAACGTGACGCCAGAGGTGATCGTCGGCCCGGCGGTACCGCGACCCCTACCCTCGGCGCATGGCCAGCCCGTTCACCATGGTGGAGGTGACGGGGCGCGAGGTGAAGGTCACCAACCCCGACAAGGTGTCCTTCTCGGCCCGGGGTGAGACCAAGCTCGATCTCGTCCGGCACCACCTGTTGGTCGGCGGGGGTGCCCTGCGGGGTGTCGTTCTCGGCGGTGCGTGACGTGGCCGCCGTGGTACGCGACGTGCTGGTCGAGCACGGGATGGTCGGCTGGCCGACGACCTCGGGTTCTCGGGGCATCCACGTCAATGAGCGCATCGCGCCTCGATGGGACTTCCTCGGCGTGCGCCGGGCCGCGCTGGCGCTGGCCCGTGAGGTGGAGCGACGGTTGCCGCACCTGGCCACGTCGAAATGGTGGAAGGAGGAGCGAGGCGACACCGTCTTCCTCGACTACAACCAGAACGCCCGCGACCGCACGGTGGCGTCGGTGTACTCGGTGCGCAACAACCCGGAGGGTCGGGTGTCGGCCCCCTTCCGCTGGGACGAGCTCGACGCGGTCGAGTTGGGCGACTTCACCCTGGCGTCGATGCCCGCCCGCTGGGCCGAGGTGGGCGATCTCGAGGCCCCCATGGACGAGCGGGCCTTCTCGCTGGAGCCGCTCCTGGATCTCGCCGTCCGCGACGAGGCCGGCGGGCTGGGCGACGCCCCGTGGCCCCCGAACTTCCCGAAGCAGGCTGGTGAGCCCCCGCGGGTCCAGCCCAGCCGCGCCCGCCCCGCCTGACCTGACCCACTCGACCCACCCGACCCACCCATCCGAATCCGGTGATGATTTCTCGCGCTCGGCGCGCATCTTCAACACGAGTTCGCTGGTGGTGGGTCGTCAGAGGGCGAAGATGCGGTGCAGCTCGTAGGGCACGACCTGTTCGAGCTGGTCGTACGTACACGACGCCGGCTCGCGGTCGGGGCGGAAGCGCACCAGGCGGGTGGCGTGACGAAAGCGGTGGCCCTGGAGGTGCTCGTAGGCCACCTCGGCCACCAACTCGGCCCGGCGGGCGGCGGTGAACGACGTGGCCACCCCGACATGGTGCAGGGTGTCGCCGTCGTCGTACAACCCCAGCAGCAGCGACCCGATGCCGTCGCCGCTCCTCTGGCGTCGGTACCCGGCGATCGCCACGTCGGCGGTGCGCTGGTGCTTCACCTTGGCCAACATCGGTGACACCGGCGGCATGACGGTAAGGTCCACGGCCCGAACCGTACCGCCGGGGATCGGCCGTTCGATGGGCCACCGGGCGGTCGGTAGGATTGTCGCCATGTCGGAACGAACCATGCAGGACCGGCTCGCAGATCTCGGTGAGCGCAAGGAACAGGCGCTCCACGCGGGCTCGGAGCGGTCGGTCGAGCGCCAGCACTCCAAGGGAAAGTTGTTGGCCCGCGAGCGCATCGACTACCTGCTCGACGAGGGGTCGTTCCACGAGCTCGACATGCTGGCCCGCCACCGGGCCCACGACAGTGGCATCGAGGGGCGTCCCTACAGCGACGGTGTCGTCACCGGCTGGGGCACCATCGACGGCCGCAAGGTCTTCATCTTCTCGCAGGACTTCACCGTGTTCGGGGGTGCGCTCGGTGAGGTCTTCGCCGAGAAGATCCACAAGGTCATGGACCTCGCCCTCTCCGTCGGGGCCCCGCTCATCGGGCTCAACGACGGCGCCGGTGCCCGCATCCAGGAAGGCGTGGTGTCGCTGGCCAGCTACGGCGGCATCTTCCACCGCAACGTGCTGGCCTCGGGGGTCACCCCGCAGATCTCGGTGATCCTCGGCCCGTGCGCCGGAGGTGCGGTGTACAGCCCGGCCATGACCGACTTCATCTTCATGGTCGACCAGACCTCTCACATGTTCATCACCGGTCCCGACGTGGTGAAGACGGTGACCGGGGAGGAGGTCACGCTCGAGGAGCTGGGCGGGGCCAAGAGCCACGCCACCAAGAGCGGGGTGGCCACCTTCGTGTCGCCCGACGAGAAGTCGTGCCTCGACGACGTGCGGTACCTGTTCGGCTTCCTGCCGTCCAACAACCTCGAGATGCCCCCGATCGACGTGCCGGCCGATGCGCCCGATCGCCTGTGCCCCGAGCTGGTCGACCTCATGCCCGACAGCCCGAACGTGCCCTACGACATGCACAAGGTCATCGAGTCGGTGGTCGACGACGGCGATTTCTTCGAGTACTTCCCCCGGTGGGCCGGCAGCATCGTGTGCGGGTTCTCCCGCATCAACGGCCAGCCCGTCGGTGTCGTGGGCAACCAACCGATGGTCCTCGCCGGGGTGCTCGACATCGAGTCGGCCGAGAAGGCCGCCCGGTTCGTGCGCACGTGCGATGCCTTCAACATCCCTCTGCTCACCTTCGTCGACGTGCCCGGCTTCCTGCCCGGCGTCGACCAGGAGTACGGCGGCATCATCCGCCACGGCGCCAAGCTCCTCTACGCCTTCTGCGAGGCCACCGTTCCTCGCATCCAGATCATCACCCGCAAGGCCTACGGGGGCGCCTACGTCGTCATGAACTCCAAGTCGATCGGCGCCGACCTGGCCTTTGCCTGGCCGTCCGCAGAGCTGGCGGTCATGGGCCCGCAGGGCGCCGTCGAGATCCTGTACCGCCGTGAGCTCGAGGGCTCGGCCGACCCGGTGAAGCGGCGCGCCGAGCTGGTGGACGACTACACCGAGCGCTACGCCAACCCCTACGTCGCCGCCGAGCGAGGGTTCGTCGACGACGTCATCGACCCGGCCGAGACCCGACGCAAGGTGGTGGCCGGCTTCGAGATGCTCAAGTCGAAGCGCGAAGAGCTTCCGCAGCGCAAGCACGGCAACGTTCCGCTGTGAGTGGGCCCGTCGAGATGGCCCCGCGAGTGAGTGCCATCCGGCCGGTGCCGACGGTCGAGGAGGCGGTGGCCATCGCCGCCGCTCTAGAGGTCGGGTGGCCCCGGTTGGTGGTCGCCGGCGGCGACGACCGGGCCGACCCGCCCCGCTGGCGCTTCTCGGGCCGCTGGTGGTCGCGCCCGGTGCCTTCTCGCCGCGCCCGGCCGTGAACAGGGGCCCATGGGGACCCTGCGCAGCAACGGTCTCGTGGCGCTGAGCAGGACCATCGGCCGGCTTGTCGACCCGACGGTCGGTGAGCTCGGCGATCGCTGCTTCGCCATGGCGGCCACCCCGGCGTGACCACCGAGGCTTCGCCCCTTCCGCTCGCTGATCTGCGGGTGATCGACCTCTCCACCGTGCTGGCCGGGCCCGGTTGCGCGCGTCACCTGGCCGACTTCGGGGCCGACGTGGTGAAGGTGGAACGTCCCGTAACGGGGGACACCGTGCGCTCGCTGGGGTGGCGCGACCCCGCCGACGACGTGACCCTGTTCTGGAAGCTGGTCGGTCGGGGCAAGCGCAGCGTGGTGCTCGACCTGGCCACCGACGAGGGCCGCCGCCATCTGCACCGGCTGGTGGCCACCGCCGACGTGCTGGTCGAGAACATGCGCCCCGGCAAGCTCGAAGCCCTCGGCCTGGTACCCGACGAGCTCATCGCCGCGCACCCGACGCTGGTGATCACCCGGGTCACCGGCTTCGGGCAGACCGGCCCCTACGCCGCCCGCCCGGGCTTCGCCACGCTGGCCGAGGCGCTGTCGGGGTTCGCCGCGGTCAACGGCGAGCCCGACGGCCAGCCCCTGCTCCCACCCATCGCCCTCACCGATGAGGTCACTGCCATCGTGGCCGCCTTCGCCACCATGGTGGCCGTGCACTCCGGGGTGGGCCAGGTGGTCGACGTGAACCTGCTCGAGACGATGCTCCAGCTCATGGGGGCCCTGCCGTCGGCGTGGGCGATGCTCGGCTACGAACAGCCTCGGCTGGGTGCCGGCATCCCCTACAGCGTGCCTCGGGGCACCTACCGCTGCGCCGACGGCCGCTGGGTGGCCATCAGCACCACCGCCGAGCCGGTGGCGCGGCGCATGATGACCCTGATCGGTGCCGGCGACGACGAGCGCTTCCACAGCTTCGAGGGCCGGGTGGCCCACCGGGCGGAGATCGACGACCTGGTGGCGGCGTGGGTGGCGAAGCGGTCGATGGAGGAGGTGCTGGCCGAGGCCGAGGCCGCTCACGCCGCGGCGGCGCCGGTGTACGGCCAGCGCGACGTGGCCTCGGACCCTCACATACAGGCGCGAGGCGCGCTGATCGACGTCGACGGGGTGATGATGCAGAACGTCATCGCCCGCTTGTCGGCCACCCCGGGCCGGGTGCGGTTCCCCGCTCGGGCCTTGGGTGCCGATACGGCCGAGGTGCTGGCCGAGCTCGACGACGATTGAGTCAGCCGGCGAAGCGGGGGGTGACCAGCGGGGTTGTCGCGTCGGGGCTCGAGGATGGGCTCGTCGGTGGCCTGGCGGAGCGGAACACGAGAGTGACCGCGGCGCTGAGTGCTCCGCTGGGCAAAGTGGCGGGGTCGGTCAACGCCACGGCGGCGAGGGCGACGACCCCGGGCGCGGCAGACGCCGCGGGTCCGAACGACAGGCCGGCGAGCAGCATGACGATCGCGGCTGCATCGTGGGTCTGGTCATCGCCCCCCCAAATTCGCCCATCGATTGAGTATGGCCGATGGGCCGCGCCCATGACGTCGCCGATCGTCTACGGCTCGATGCCCGATTCGTGAGCGCACCGAGCAACGTTGTACCCAGGAGGGCCCGTCATCCTTCGGAGGGGGCGACCTCGATGCGGTGCTGGCGCCACTCGCGGGCGTTGTCGAGCGCCGTGTCGGCCCGGTCGAGTACCTCTTCGGTGGTGAGGCCGTGGGCGGGGTAGCAGGCCACACCGGCCCACATCACGGCATCGGACTCGACCTCGATGACAGCCATGCGGACCCGCTCGGCGGTCCAAGTGGCCCCGGCGTCGGTGGTGTCCTCGAGCAGGAGAGCGAACACGCCGTCGCGGAGGCGAAAGGCCTCTTCGGCCTTGCGGATCGTGGCGGTGATGGCTGCGGTCGAGCGTTGTCGGGCGGTGAACGTGGTGCGCCACTCGAGTCGGGCCTCGGCGTCCTCGCGGGCTTCCGTGGCCCTACTCAGCTCGCGTCGGAGCTGATCGAGGGCGGCCTCGGCCCGGGCCAGGCGGGCCTGGCTGACCGCAAAGCGGTTGTGGTTCACCAGGGTCAGGGCCAGGGCGCCGGCGCCCGCCCCGAGGACGCCCGCCACCATGGCGAGCCCGACGGGGCGTCGACATTGCCAGAGGCTCGCGCGAATCCGAGTCAGGCGATCGGGGCGGGCTCAGCGCCGGCTCAGGGCCAGGTCGGCGATGTCGCCCATGATCCGGGCCAGCTCGAAGTCCTTCGGCGTGTACACCCTCGACACGCCGGCGGCCAGCAGCACCTCGGCGTCCTCGTCGGGGATGATGCCGCCCACCACCACGGGGGCGTCCACCCCTTCGGCCCGCAGGCGCATGACCACCTCGGGGACCAACTGGAGGTGACTCCCGGACAGGATCGAGAGACCCACGACCTCCACGTCTTCGTCGCGGGCCACGGCCGCGATCTGTTCGGGGGTGAGACGGATGCCCTGGTAGATGACCTCCATGCCGGCGTCCCGGGCCGCCACCGCGATCTGCTCGGCGCCGTTGGAGTGCCCGTCGAGCCCGGGCTTGGCCACCAGGAGCCTCGGCGGGCCGCCCGGCGCCGCCTTCACGCGGGCGGCGACGTCACGCAGGCCTTGGCCCAGGTCGCCGACCCCGATGGCCGCGCCCACGCCGGTGGGGGCGCGGTACTCACCGAACACGGCGCGCAGGGTTTGGGCCCACTCGCCGGTGGTGCCGCGAGCATGGGCGAGGGCGATGGTGGCCGGCATGATGTTCTCGTCGGTGCCGGCCACCCGGCGCAGCTCGGTGATCGCCGCGGTCACGGCGTCGTGGTCGCGGGTCGAGCGCCACTGTTCGACCTCGGCGATCGTCTCGGCCTCCACCGCCGGGTCGACCTTGAGGATGTTCTCCCCGCCGACGAGGGGCGATTCCGCGGTCTCGGTGAAGCGGTTCACCCCCACCACCACCAGCTCACCGGACTCGATGCTGCGCACCCGCTCGGTGTGCGACGCCACGAGGCGGCCCTTGAGCTCGTCGATGGCGTGGAAGGCGCCACCGAGGGCGAGCACGTCGTCGAGCTCGGCGGTGGCGGCGGCGATCAACTCGGCCGTGCGGGCCTCGACCACATGGCTGCCGGCGAAGAGGTCGTCGTACTCGAGCAGGTCGGTCTCGAAGGCCAGCACCTGCTGCATGCGCAGCGACCATTGCTGGTCCCACGGGCGGGGAAGCCCGAGGGCCTCGTTCCAGGCCGGGAGCTGCACCGACCGGGCCCGGGCGTCCTTCGACATGGTGACGGCCAGCATCTCCAGCACGATGCGCTGGATGTTGTTCTCGGGCTGAGCCTCGGTGAGCCCGAGCGAGTTGACCTGCACGCCGTAGCGGAAGCGGCGGGCCTTCGGGTCGGTGACGCCGTAGCGCTCGAGGGTGAGCCGGTCCCACATCTCGGTGAAGGCCCGCATCTTGCACATCTCCTCGACGAACCGGATGCCGGCGTTGACGAAGAAGGAGGTGGACGCCACGACGGCGGGGAAGTCATCGGGTTCGACCTGTCCCGAGTCGCGCACGGCGTCGAGGACGTCGATGGCGGTGGCCAGCGAGAAGGCGATCTCCTGCACCGGCGTGGCGCCGGCCTCCTGGAGGTGGTAGCTGCACACGTTCATCGGGTTCCACTTGGGGGCGTGGTGAGCGCAGTAGGCGATCATGTCGACGATCAGCCGCTTCGACGGTTCCGGCGGGAAGATGTACGTGCCGCGTGACAGGTACTCCTTGATGATGTCGTTCTGCGTCGTGCCCCGTAGGGCCTCGCTGGGCACACCGTGGTCGGTGGCGTTGGCGACATAGAGACCGAGGAGCCAGGCCGCCGGGGCGTTGATGGTCATCGAGGTGTTCATCTCGTCGACGGGTATGCCGTCGAGGAGCTGGCGCATGTGGCCGAGATGGGCCACGGGCACCCCGACCTTGCCGACCTCGCCTCGGGCCCGGGGATCGTCGGGGTCGTAGCCGGTCTGGGTGGGCAGGTCGAAGGCAATCGACAGCCCGGTCTGGCCCTTCGACAGGTTGGTGCGGTACAGCTCGTTGGACGCCTTGGCCGTGGAGTGCCCCGAGTACGTGCGCATCATCCACGGCCGTTCGCGCTCGTGGTGGGTCGCGGGAGGCGTCGCTGCTGGTGCGTCCATTCCCCAATCGTTCCCCAAGATCGCTCCTGCTGTCACAACGATGACCGGTCGGTAACCCCCGGTCAACCGGCGTGGGGCCACCCGTCGAGCCCTGAGGGTGGGGGGTGTGGTGCTCGTCGCCGGTGGTGGTGGTGGTGGACGAGGTCGACGATGCGGGCGCGGATCAGGAGGGCGGTGTCGTGGTCGTTGGGCTCGGGGCAGTCGTCTAGGGCGGCGGGGTCGGCGCTGTGGGTCTGGGCTCGGGGGTGAGGTTCTCGTGCGGGTTCGAGGTCTCTGCCCGGCCTGTGGGGTGAGGCAAGTTCTGGGAACTCGGGGATGAGCCCACGAAGACGCGGGTGGTGGAGAGGGAGCGGTGGTGGTCGCCGTCGTCTGGGGGGTGGGCTGGTGAGGGTGTGGCCGTCGGGTCGGGTGAAGGTGAGGGTGCCGTCGGGTTCGAGGTGGAGGTGCCAGTGGTGGCGGTGGACGGCGCCGTGGTGGGTGGCGCAGAGCCCAGCGAGGTTGGCGAGGCCAGTGGTTCCGCCTTCCTCCCAGTGTTGGAGGTGGTGGGCGTGGATCCAGGCGGTGGGGGCGTCGCAGTTCGGGAACCGGCATCCGTGGTCGCGTACGACCATGGCGTCACGCAGGTTGGGTGACACCACCGAAATAATTGAACAAAGACGAGTACGAGGAGTCACAGGAACGGCACGGGCGGTGGTCGACCGGGCGGTGATGGGAGGGAGGTCAGCCGAAGGGTTGGCTCTCCACCGTCAGGGCCTCGCGCAGTCGGGCGAGGTACTCCCGGCGGGGGATCCCCACCGCACCGAGGGTGGTGAGGTGGGGGGTGAGCCACTGCACGTCGAGCAGGACCACGCCGATGTCCCGCAGGCGTTCGACGAGCGAGACCAGAGCGACCTTTGAGGCGTCGGTGGCGTGGTGGAACATCGATTCGCCGGCGAACAATCCTGCGATGTGGACGCCGTACAGCCCCCCGACCAGTCGGCCTCTTTCGTCCCAGGTCTCGATCGAGTGGGCCCAACCCAGCTCGTGCAATTGCCGGTAGGCCCGGCGGATGTCCGGAGAGATCCATGCGCCATCGCGTCTCGGGTCGGAACACTCCGAGATCATGTCGTCGAAGGCGGTATCGACGCGTACCTCGTAGCGTCGGCACGAGCGGCGCAGCGATCGCGACACCACCAGCGCGTCGAGCGGGATGACGCCCCGGGGGTCGGGTGACCACCAGGCCATCCCCCGGCGCCGCGAGAGCGGCATCGGGAACAGCCCCGTCCGGTAGGCGGCCAGCAGCGTGCCCGGCTCGAGGTCGGCGCCCAACCCGACCAGATCGTCGGGACTGGTGCCCGGCGCGCCTGGCTCGGGAAACTCCCAGGGCGATGCGGGCGGCTCGACGGGCACGCCGCCCGTTCTACCGCCCCGCCGGCGGTTACTTGGCGTAGTCGTAGAAGCCGAGTCCGGACTTGCGACCGAGGTGGCCGGCCGTGACCATGCGGCGCAGGAGCGGCATCGCGGCGTAGTTGGGGTCGCGGAACTCCTCGTAGAGGGCATCGAGGATGGCCAGCGAGGTGTCGAGACCAACGAGGTCGAGCAGGGCCAGTGGGCCCATCGGGAAGTTGCAGCCGCCCTTCATGGCGGTGTCGATGTCGTTGCGACCGGCGGTGCCGTTCTCGAGCATCCGCACGGCGTTGTTGAGGTAGGGGAAGAGCAGAGCGTTGACGATGAACCCGGCGCGGTCGGCCACTTCGACGGCGTTCTTCCCGCAGCGCTCGGCGAAGGAGCGAGCCTCGGCGATGGTGTCGTCGCTGGCAGTGAGGGGGCGCACGATCTCGACGAGGCTCATGGCCGGCGCCGGGTTGAAGAAGTGCACGCCGCACACGCGGTCGGCCCGGCCCGTCTCCATGGCCATCTCGACCACGGGCAGGGTGGAGGTGTTGGTGGCGAGGATGGCGCCGGGCTTCACGATTCCGTCGAGCTCGCGGAAGAGGGCCTTCTTCACGTCGAGGTTCTCGACCACGGACTCGATCACGAGGTCGCAGTCGGCCAGGGCGGCGAGGGCGTCGGTGGCGCCCACGCGGGCGAGGATGGTCTCGGCCTCGGCGGCGTCGAGGCGACCCTTGTCGACCTGGCGGGTGAGGGACTTCGCCAGCGAAGCCACCATCGCATCGGCTGACTCCTGCTTGCGGCTGCGCAGGACCACCTCGATGCCGGCCTTGGCCGCCACCTCGGCGATGCCCGAACCCATGATCCCGGAACCGATGATCCCGATGCGCGTGATGGTCATGTCGGTGAACCCCTTCGCAGATGCGGGCGCCATCGCCCGCCTGGCCCGATGTTACCGATCGGTAGCTTCCGCGTTCCAATGCCTGGCTGGGCGGCGCCCGAGGCGTTCGGCCGCGGTGGTTAGCGTGAGTAGGTGCCCAGACCCCCCGAACCCGATCTTCCTGCGGACCCCGGCCCCGGCCTGCTGGCTCTCGTGGGCGGGGGCGAGTTCTGCGAGGGCTGTGAGTTCGACGCCGACTTCCTGGTGGCCTCGGGGGCGACCGAGGTCGCCCTCCTGGCCACCGGCTTCGCCTATGAGAACCCGCAACGCGCGGTGGAGCAGGCCACCGGGTGGTTCGCCGCCCTCGGCGCCTCGGTGCGGGAGGTGCCCGTGTACGGACGGGCCGACGCGCTCGTCGCCGAGCACGTCGATGCGATCGCATCTTCCCGTTTCGTCTATCTCGTCGGCACGTCGCCGATGCACATGGTCTCGGTGCTGAAGGGGACGCCGCTCCTCGAGGCACTCGTCGCTGCGTGGCACGGAGGGGCGGTGCTGGTGGGTAGCGGCGCCGGCGCCGACGTGCTCTGCGACCCCATGGTCGACACCCGGGGTGGGGCCTTCACCGTGGGCCTCGGTCTCGTGTCGGGCATGGCCGTCATCCCGCGGTCCGACACCTGGTCGCCCGACAAGGTTCGTCGTACCGCCGAGCTGGCCCCCGACGACCTGGTGGTCGTCAGCCTTCCCGAACGCAGCGGCATCGTGCGCGATCCCGACGGCACATGGCGTACTGTCGGCGGCGGTCTCGTCACGGTCCACCACGGCCCCGGTCACGCCACCCTCGAGGACCTGGGTGGAATAGTTGGCACCAAATGAGGTTCAAGGGGGGGATCACCTCCCGAAAGGACCCCCGTGCTCACCTTCCCGCCCTCATTGCGCCGCCGGCTTCCGTTCCTGGTCGCCGGCTTTTGTTCGTTCCTCTTCTCCGTCTTTCTCTACTTCGTCGCCGACGACAAGATGGCTGGCATCTTCGTCGGGCTCTGGGTCCCGTCGATCCACTCCCTCGGCACTCTTCTCCTGGCTCCTGTCGAGGAGCCCGCTCCCCGGGCGAGGGTCGAGGCCCCGAAATGAGCGAACTCGTCATCTTCATCATCGGGGCGCTGATCTTCGCGGTCACGGTCTACGGCACCGTGATGGCCGGCGGCCTCGCGCTCACCCGCGCCGAGGAGAATGCCCTCGATCCCAGCGAAGGCGGAGAACCGATTGGCCCGGTCGCTCTCATCCCGCCCGCCGGCCTGAACCCGATCGTCGACGGGGCGGAAACCAAGCCCACCTCGAGCTGAGCGGCGGGAAACGTCAGCTCTCGGTGATCTTGATCGACTGGATCGCGACGGCCGGTTGGGGAACGCCGCCGAGCCCGCCACCGGTGGGGTTGGGCACGGCCGAGGCCAGCATCTGTGCCACCAGGTCGGTGCCGTTCTGATCGGTGGTGCCGAACACCACGTAGGTGCCTTGAGCGTCGAGGCTCGACACCGCCGGTCCACCGGTCAGGAAGAACTGGGCGCCCGACGAGTTGGGCTGCGACGTGCGGGCCATCACGAGTTGCCCGGTGGCGTAGGTGAACTTCCCGCCCTCGTCGGGGATGGTGTACCCCGGCCCGGGATCGCTCGGGCTGTTGGTGTTGGGGGCCCCGCCCTGCACGATGTCGATGCTCTGGTCGGCTCGGAAGATGGCGCTGCCGTCGTAATACCTGTAGCGGGCCAGCACCACGAAGTTGTTGGTCGTGTCGGGGGTCTTGATGGTGTCGAGGGTGACGGTGATCGGGCCGGCCGATGTCTCGAACGTGGCCGTGTAGGCCTTGGTCGTGTCGATGCACATCGGCGGTGCCCCGGCGAACGTTGTGGTGCGCTCGGCCGACCCGTCGGTGGCCGGGCAGGGTGTGGCGCCGGTGATGGTGGCCCCCGGGGCCGGCGGCGGCGGCACGAGCGGGTTCGCCGTCGTCGTGGATGTGGACGTGGACGCGGTGCCCGACGAGTCGTTGCGGTTGCCCAGGAACACGACGACGAGCCCGATCACGCCGACCACGACGGCGATGCCCAGAACCAGGGCTACTCGCGACCGGCGATCGGCCGAGGCCTGTTGGGCACGGGTGGCGGATACTCGGGCGTCGCGACCCGCTTTCTGTCGTTCTCGTTTCTCGGTTCCCATCGGCCGCGAACGCTACCGCGGCGAGCCGAGTGCTCGCGACGCGGCCCCGGCGATGGGGGTCACCGGCCGATGGATGGAGGCGGTCAAGGGATCGGCACGCCCGGTGTCACGGTGACCGAGTCGATGCGCACCGGTCGGGCCGGCAACCCGTCGCGACTGCCGAGGCGGTCGATGGCGACGAGGGTCGATGCGCCGTCGAGCAGGATTCCGAACGAGCTGACGCCCTGGTCGATGGTCGGTGCGTTCTCGAACGTGGCCACCAGGAAGGCACCGCGATCGGGGCCCGACAGAGGGTTTTCGCCGATCATGGCGATGGTGCCGGCGGTGAAGATCTGCCCCGCGACCGGCGCCTCGTTCGGGATCTCGAACCCGGTGGGTGCGGCTCCGTCGGCGAAGCGTCCACCAGCTTCGAACCAAGCGGTCGGCTCGATCCGCCGGATCGGCTGACCGTCGTAGTACCCGTAGGTGGCGAGGACCACGAAGGCGTTCGTCGATTGCGGGGCCGACCTCGGATTGAGCTGGAAGGTCAGCGGGCCCGCCGTCGTGTTCACCACGGCCCGGTAGAACCGACCAGTGTCGATGCACATCGGTGGCGCCTCGGCGAACGACGTGGTGCGTTCGGCCGAACCGTCGGTGGGCGGGCACGGCGTGGGGCCGGTGAGGGTGGCACCGGCGGCGGCCGGGACCGGTTCGACGCCCGTGGCCGGGTAGTCGTTCCCGGCGGGCAGGGTGGAGCCGGTCGTGGTCGGGGGCCGGGTGCTGGAGGTGGTCGCCGACGACGTTGTGGTGCCGCGGGTGGCGGCGATGCCGGCGCCGACGGTGGAGAGCAACACGATCAGGGCGATGGCTCCGGCCAGGATCCGCTTCTTGCGGTCACCGGCCCGACGGCGTTGCCCGGCGGCCACGTTCTCGCGGCGGCGGTCGTCTTCTCGTTGGCGTCGACTGGGTTGGGGCATGTCCCATCGACCGTACTGCCCGCAACCAACCCATTCGGGGGCACCCGGCGTGCCCGATAACGTCTGAGGTCGTGACTCTCCTGGTTCAGAAGTTCGGTGGCACCTCCGTGGCCGACCCCGAGCGCATGCGCGCCGTGGCCGACCACGTGGCGCGCACCGTGCGCCGGGGCCATCAGGTCGTGGTGGTCATCTCGGCCATGGGCAAGGAGACCGACGAGCTGCTGCGCCTGGCCCGCGAGGTGTCCGACACCCGGCCGGGTCGCGAGATGGACATGCTCGTGACCGCCGGCGAGCGCAAGGCCACCGCCCTTCTGTGCATGGCGGTCAACGGTCAGGGCGTCCCCGCCGAATCGTTCACGGGCTCGCAGGCGGGTTTCCTCACCGACACCACCCACACCAACGCCAAGATCCTGGCCGTGCGCCCCGGTCGCATCCGCGCCGCGCTGGCCGCGGGGCGGGTGGCCGTGGTGGGCGGCGCCCAGGGCCAGAGCACCGACAACGACGTCACGTTCCTCGGGCGGGGGGGCTCCGACACCACGGCGGTGGCGCTGGCTCACGCCCTCGGCGCCGAGTCGTGCGAGCTCTACACCGACGTCTCGGGGGTGTTCACCAGCGACCCTCGGGTGGTGCCCGATGCGCGCAAGATGGAACGGATCAGCTTCGACGAGCTGCTCGAGATGACCGCCAACGGTTGCCCGAAGCCGGCCATGCGGTCGGTGGAATACGCCCGCACCCACGGCGTCGACCTGCACGTGCGGTCGGCATTCAGCTGGGAGGCTGGCACGCTCGTCACCAGGGAGGACGACAACATGGAACAAGCCATCATCTCCGCGGTGGTGCACGACGCCGACGATGCCAAGGTCACGATCTCCGGGGTGGCCGACCGTCCGGGCATCGCCGGGCTCACGTTCCGGGCCCTCGCCGACCGTGACATCGACGTCGACATGATCGTGCAGAACACCTCCGACCACGGGGTCACCGACATCTCCTTCACCGTCCCGCGCGGCGACCTCGATGCCGCCGTGGCCGTCTGCGAGGGCGTCTCGGGTTCCATCGGAGCGGCTGCCGTCGCCGCCGACCCCGACATCGCCAGGGTGTCGGTCATCGGGGCCGGCATGAGGTCGCACCCCGGCGTGGCCGCCACCGTCTTCGAGACCCTGGCCGCGCACGGCATCAACATCGAGATGATCGCCACCTCGGCCATCCGGGTGAGCTGTGTGGTGCGCGAGAGCCAGGTCGAGCAGGCCGTGATGGTGCTCCACGACGCCTTTGCCTTGGGCGACGGCCCGGCGTTGGTGGACTGAGCGAAACCCGCGGGCGGGTCGGGCCGGGTCACCGTTAGGGTTCTCGCCTCATGCGTATCGGGATCGTCGGGGCCACAGGGCAGGTGGGCCGTGTCATGCGGTCGATCCTCGCCGAGCGTCAGTTCCCGGTGTCCGAGCTGCGCCTGTTCGCCTCCGAGCGCTCCGCCGGCCGGCGTCTTCCATGGGGTGACGGCGAGCTCGTGGTCGAGGATGCCGCCGTCGCCGACTACGCCGGGCTCGACATCGTGCTGTTCTCGGCTGGCGGCGCTTCGTCTCGTGCCCTGGCCCCGGCGGTGGCCGCCACCGGCGCCGTGGTGATCGACAACTCGTCGGCGTGGCGCATGGACCCCGATGTGCCTCTCGTGGTGCCCGAAGTGAACGCCTCGGCCCTCGACTCGATCCCCAAGAACATCGTGGCCAACCCCAACTGCACGACCATGGTGGCCATGCCGGTGCTCAAGCCGCTCGACACCGAGGCCGGCCTGGTGGGCCTGGTGGTGAGCACCTACCAAGCGGTCTCGGGCGCCGGCCTCTCGGGCACGGCCGAGCTCGACGACCAGATCCGCAAGATCGGCGACGGTGCACCGGCGCTGGCCATGTCGGGCACGGCGGTCGACTACCCGACCACCAACATGTTCGTGGCGCCCATCGCCTTCAACGTGATCCCGTTCGCCGGCAGCCTGGTCGACGACGGGCTCGGCGAGACCGACGAGGAGCAGAAGCTCCGCAACGAGACCCGCAAGATCCTCGGCCGGCCCGATCTGGTCGTGTCGGCCACGTGCGTTCGGGTGCCGGTGTTCACCGGGCACTCGCTGTCGATCAACGCTCGTTTCGCCCGGCCCATCACTCCCGAGACGGCCCGGCGCATCTTGTTCAAGGCGCCCGGGGTGGAGTTGGCCGAGGTCCCCACGCCCCTCAAGGCGGCAGGTGTCGACCCCACGTTCGTGGGCCGCATCCGGGTCGACGAGACGGCCGAGAACGGCCTGTCGCTGTTCCTGTCCGGCGACAACCTGCGCAAGGGGGCCGCCCTGAACGCCGTGCAGATCGCCGAAGAACTGCTCGCCCGCCGCACCCGCTGACCACGCCGGACCGTCGGCCGGTCACTCGAGCTCGACCCGTTCGACGCGCTGCCCGGTGAGCTCGGCGATGAGGTCGAAGTCCTTGTCGAGGTGGAGCACGGTGAGCCGGGCCAGCTCGGCGGTGGCCGCCACCAGCAGGTCGGGGATCGACGGTGCTCGGTGCTGGCCGCGTTCGGCGAGGGCCAACTGCACGTCGACGGAGCGTTGCTCGATGGCCGGTGTGAGGTACTCGGTCGGCATGGAGGAGAGCGGCGGCCGAGTGAGGCTCTCGCGCAGGTCCTGTGCCGAACGGGCCGAGAAGCCGACCTCCAGGCGAGTCACGGTGGAGATACGGATCAGGCCCCGCTCGATCCGCGAGGCCCACTCCTCGGCGTCGGTGCTCTGACCGAGTCGGACCAGGGCGGACTTGTCGATGAGCCAGCCGGTCACGACCAGGCGTCACCCATCACGCCCGGATCGTCGAGATCGGCGTGAACGACGGCGAAGCGATCGAGATCGGCCACGGTGATCTCGTCGTCGGGGGCGGTTCGCTCGCGATCGAGGGCGCGCCTCAGATACTCGTTGCGGGAGAGACCACGGCGTCGGGCATTGGCGTCGATCGATGCCAGGACGTCGTCGGGAACGTTGCGGATCAAGATGTCGGGCACGGGACCTCACTGTTCTCCGAACTGATAGCAAATGATAGCAGCAGGTTTCTGCTCAGGTCGGCGGGTCGGTGACGTAGCGATCGGCGGCGGCGGTGAGCGACAGGCCGAGCTGGTTGGCCAGCGAGGCCACCCAGGCCAGTACGTCGCCGAGCTCGTGGAGCTGCTCGGCCGGGGTCCCCTTGCGCACTGCTTGGGCCAGTTCGCCCACTTCTTCGCACAGCCAGGCCACCGTCGACGGGATTCCCCGCTCGGTGTCGGCCTCGCCGTAGAGGCTCGTCATCAGGGCCTGGAACTCGTCGAGATGCATGCAGGAACTGTCGCGCACCGGGGCGGGGCTTCGGCGGGTGCGGGTGGTCGTGGCCGTGCGCAACGGGTGAGCCCCTGTCGCGATGTCGACACGGGAACCGCCCCGCACTGAGGCGGGGCGGGTGGTCGGGCTGGCGGGATTCGAACCCACGACCTCTTCGTCCCGAACGAAGCGCGCTACCAAGCTGCGCTACAGCCCGTAAGAGATGCGAGCCTACCCAGGAGCACCCACGTCGGCGAAACGCCCCGGTGGGGTCGCTCAGCCCCGGAAGGTGACGTCGGCGGCCTGGCTGGTGACCTCGTCGATGGGCTCGAACCAACCCTCGCCGTCGAGGAGCACCTTGGTCGCCTTGCGCAACCGGAAGGCGTCGATGGGCTTGACCAGGTAGCCGTCGGCGTCGTGGCGACGGGCCAGGAAGGCATCATGGCCGCGATCGAGCAGCATCAGCACGGCCGTGATCGGGATGCGATCCACACCCTCGGCGTTGCGGATGGCCATGCACGTGGCCACTCCGCCCATGTTGCCGATCTGCTGGTCGAGGATCACCAGGTCGGGCTCCACCATGTCGATGGCTTGGAGCACGTCGACCCCGGCCCGCACCCGGTAGACCTTCGTCGCGGGTGCTCCCAGGGCGGCATCGACCTCGTCGAAGATCCAATCGGCGTCGGTGGCCAGGAGCACGGTGGGCACGGGCCGAGGATAGTGGTTCGGGTGGAGGCGCCCCAACCGCAGTTGTACGAGGCGATTCGGCGGTGGTCGGCCCGGGTCGGTACCGCTACCATCGTCTCCTTGCTCCACCTCGACATGGGGCGGGGCGTTCGGAGGACGAGTTGCTCGAGATCACGGTGGAGCACACCGAGCACTACACGTTGTGCCGTCCGGTCGGCGAACTCGACGCATACACCGTGGGGGCCTTTCGCGAGGCGCTGGCCGAGCTGGCCGCGGTGAAGCGGCTGCTCATCGACCTCTCCGATGTGCCCTTCATGGACTCGTCCGGTCTGGGCGCGCTCATCGGCGGCATCCGCCGTGCCCGCGAGGCCGACGGCGAGGTGACGGTGGCCTGCAGTCGCCCCACCCTCACCCGCCTGCTGCACACTACGGGCTTCGACCGGATCGTGGCCGTCACCGAGACGGTCGAGGCCGCCGAATCGGCCCTGCTCGATCCCGTCGACTGACCCTTCCGTCGCCCTCGGACCCCGGTCTGCGCCGGTTCTGGTGGTGTTTCAGCGCGCCAGGCGCGAAGAACCATCACCAGTTCGCCTCAAGGGTGGAAGAGGTGGGCGGCGATACGGTCGAGGCCGGTGAGGTCGTGCACGTCGGTGCCGAGGAACGGCACCTTCACCACCGGGGCGGGGGCCACCCGTTCGGCCAGCCCGCGCAGGTGGGCGTCCTCGGTCGAGGCCACAGTCGTGAACTCGGCCAGGTTGGCGTACAGTTCGCCGATCGCCGTACCCGGGTGGGCGGTCGCTCGTCCGACCAGGATGTCGGGTGGCGTCGAGGCGAAGTGCGGGTGCACCCGGTTGACGATCAGGGCTCGAACCGGGATCCCCGCCTCGTGAAGTTTGCCGGCGAAGTAGGTGGCTTCGTCCACCACGTCGCGTCGGGGAGCGGTGACCAACACGAAGGCCGTCTCTTCGTTGCTCAGCAGCTCGACCACGGCGTCGGCTCGTTGCTTGAATCCCTGCTCCATGCCGTCGAAGGCGTTGAAGAACTCGATGGTGTCGGCGACGACATCACTGCCGACCACCCGCGACACCGTGCGCAGCAGGGCCTGTGAGGCCACGTTCACGGCGCGGGCCAGGCCCTTCGTGGGTGCGATGAGGATCCGGTAGAGGCGGTGGTCGAGAAATCGCGTGAGGCGCTGCGGGGCCTCGAGGAAGTCGAGGGCGTTGCGGGTGGGTGGCGTGTCCACGACGATCACATCGAAGCGCGCGTCGTGGTGCAGCGCGTAGAGCTTCTCCATGGCCATGTACTCCTGGGTGCCCGACAGCGCCCCTGAGATGTTGCGGTAGAAACGGTTGTTCAGGATCGACTGGGCCTGGCCCTCGTCGGTGGCGTTGTCGTTCACCAGGGCGTCGAACGTCGACTTGGTGTCGAGCATCAACGCCCACAGCTCACCGGGCCACGGACCGTCCACCATCGTCGGGCTGTTGGTGAGCCCGTCGAGGCCCATGGCGTTGGCCAGACGGCGGGCCGGGTCGATGGTGACCACGCAGGCCCGCCGCCCCTGGCGGGCTGCCTCCATGGCCATCACTGCAGCCGTGGTGGTCTTGCCCACTCCTCCCGAGCCGGTGCACACCACGATGCGGTGGCGCGACAGTAGATCCGACAGCGTTGCCGGCGGCGGGAGGGTCGGAGGCGCGGCGGGATCGGGGGACGTCATCGGCTGGGGAGCGGCGTCAGGTCGGCGATTCCGGCGGCGATCGCGTCGGCCAGCGTATCGACGTCGGTCGAGCCGAGGTCGGTGGAGAAGAGGAACGGCAACCGCAGTTGGGGGAGGGGGAGCGCCGCCGCCAGGCGGGCGAGCTGCTCGTCCTGCAGGGCCGTGCGCTCGGCCCGAAAGCGAGCCGCGGCCTGGAGGCCCTCGGCCTCACCCGGGTGGAGGACGGCACCGACCTCTGCCGCCGCTTCGACCGGGTCGCGGTCGAGCCCTGGACGCGCCGGGTAGAGCGCGTTCACCACCACCGGTGCGAGGTGGACGCCCACCTCGTCCTCCAGGCTGAAGGCGGTGTCGACCAGCTCGTTCACAGGGGTCTCCTCGGGCAGGGTCACGAGCATCACCTGGCACCGGGCCGGATCGGTGAGCATCTCCAGTACCTCGGAGGCCTGGGTGGCGATGGGACCGGACCGCACCGCGTCCAGCAGGCCCCGCGAGGAACGCAGGAACGAGATGGCGTGGCCGGCGGCCGGAGCGTCGAGCACCACCAGGTCGGCCTCGCCCGACCGTTCGAGCTGCTTGACCTTGCCCAGCACGAGGATGTCGCGGATGCCGGGGGCGGCAGTGGCCATGACGTCGAGAGCTCCGGTGGCCAGCAGCCGCCGGCTCAGCCGGTTCAGTCCGTGGTCGGCCAGGTAGTCGAGCAGGGCGTCGTCGGGGGTCAGGGCGCGGGCCCGTATGTCGGCGGCGCCCCGTGGGCCCCCACCGGGGGACAGCACGACCTCCTGGTAGCCGAACGGCGGCCGGCCGAACAACGTGGAGAGTCCACTCTTGCCTTCGACCTCCACGATCAGGGTCGAGAGGCCAGCCAGAGCGGCGCACCGGGCGACGGCGGCGCTCACCGTGCTTTTGCCCACGCCCCCCTTCCCGGCCACGATGAGCAGGCGTGATGCGGTGAAGAACTGCGCAGGATCCAATCGATCTCCTTGGAGGACCTAGTGCGAAGACTATCGGCCGCAGGTGCCATCCTGACCATGTTGGGCCTGATGGTCGGTGTCGTGGCCACGGTCCCTCCGGCGTCGGCGCAGGGCAGCTCCCAACCGGCGCCGTCCACCGACGACGCCGGGTTCGTGGCCGTCGTCGAGGTCGATGGCCTGCTCGACCCTGTCCTCGTCGCCTTCGTGAAGGACTCGATCGCCACGGCCGAAGCCGCCGGAGCGGTGGCGCTGGTGCTCCAGATCGACTTGATCGACGTGGTGATCTCCGACGCCGAACTCGCCGTCCTTCTCGACACCATGCTCGCCGCCTCGGTCCGGGTCGACGTGTGGATCGGCCCCTCCGGGTCACAACTCACCAACGCGGCCGCCCAGCTCGTGGGGGCTGCTGACGACGTGGGCATGGCGCCGGGGTCGCGGCTCGGCAACGCCGGCCCGCCGGTCACCGACGGCCTGAACCCGGCCCGGCTCACCCCGATCACCGATCGCGTCGTCAACACCCAGGAAGCCGAGGAGCTGGGCATCACCTCGTTCCCGGCGCCCACCATCGGCGACTTCCTCGTCAACATCCCCGGGGTCCAGACCCGCGAGATCACCCAGGGGGACCAGACCCGCCGTGAACCCCTCACCCGGGTCCAGTTCGGACAGCTCTCGCTGCTCGACCAGCTCATGCACACCGCCGCCAGCCCGGCCGTGGCCTATCTGCTGCTGGCCGTCGGGCTGGCCCTGATCATCTTCGAGCTCTTCACCGCCGGGGTCGGCGTCGCCGGCGTGGTGGGCGCCGGTTCGTTCGTGCTGGCCTGCTACGGACTCGCCGTACTCCCTGTGACCTGGTGGGCGCTGGGCCTCGTCGTGTTGTCGATGCTGGCCTTCGCCATCGACGTGCAGACCGGTGTCCCGCGCTTCTGGACCGGCGCCGGGGTCGTGTTGTTCGTGGTCGGCTCGCTGTTCCTCTACGACGGCCTGTCGCTGTCGTGGGTCACCCTGCTGGTCGGGATCGTCGGCGTGCTGCTGGCCTTCCTGGGCGGCATGCCGGCGATGGTCCGCACCCGGTTCTCCACGCCGACCATCGGGCGGGAGTGGATGATCGGCGAGGTGGGTCGGGCCGTGTCGGCCGTCGACCCCGACGGGATCGTGCAGATCCGCCAGGCGCTCTGGCGGGCCTCCACCAATCGGGCCACCCCGGTGGAGGAGCTCGACCGAGTGCGGGTGGTGGGGATCGACGGTCTGGTGCTCGAGGTGGAGCCCGAGGAGGGCGGCGCCCGCGACTATCGGGAGCGCCGGACCACCCCCGATCCGCCCGAGTGACAAAAGTCGCAGAAACTTCTTGTTCCTGACCCCGACCGGGGATATGTTCGGCCTCTCGAAAGGGGGTCAGGACAAGTGAGTGCGCAGCGCAACGACGATTCCTGGCAACTCAAGGCGGCCTGCCGGGGCCCTCAGGCCGCGGTGTTCTTTCCGCCATCGCAGTTCGAGCGCAAAGAGGACAAGAAGCACCGTGAGCAGCGGGCCAAGGAGATCTGCTCCGGCTGCTCGGTGAAGCGCGACTGCCTCGACTACGCCATCGCCATCCGTGAGCCCCACGGCATCTGGGGTGGGCTCAACGAGCTCGAACGAAAGCAGTTGCTCATGCCCCGGGCGATCTGATCACAGGGCCTGCGACATCCGTTCGGGGGGACGGATGCTCGCTGCGTACCCGGCGCCGGGGACTGGACGTGTGTCCGACCCGGCGCCGGGGCTTTTTTCTGCTCGCAACGGGGCTTCAGTTGGTGGCGAGGCGGGGACCGGCGATGCGCAGATCACCGCGGCGCCGCGTGCAGCCGGTGGCGTCGAGGTGACCGAGGAGGGGGAGCATCCACTTGCGGGTGGAGTCGAGTGCTTCGCGCACCTGGCCGACGGTGATGCCGTCGGGATTGTCTCGAAGGAGCCCGGCCACGACGGTGGTGGCGTCGTCGACGGCCGACGTCGCAAACCACACTCCGTCGGCCTTCACGACGAGGCCCCGGCGCACCAGCTCGCGGACTTCGGTCGGGTCGACGCCGTCGGGGGCCGGCGGGGTGAAGGGGGCCCCGACGAGCGCGGCCAGCCACGGGTGATCGGCCATGGTGTCGTCGGGGCTGCCCGCCGTCCGGGCCCGACCCTCGCGCAGCTCGACGTCGTCGAGGGTGGCCAGCACCGCCCGCGACCGTTCGTCGAACGTGTTGACCTCCACACCACGGGGCCCGGCGTCGTCGACTGCCGCCCGTAGCTCGGCCACCGTCGTGGCCAGGGTTTCCGGGGCGGCCACCCATCGGGCCACGTCCGGGGGCCGTCGCTCACCGGTGAGCCGGTCGAGCTCGTCCACGTCCACCCAGCCCCGTTCGGCGATGACCCGGTCGACCGAACGGTCGGGCCGGGCGCGCGAGGCCGGCCGCACGGGGTCGACGTCGAGCACCTCGCCGCCCCCGACCGTTTCGTCGCGGCCCCATTCGCGCAGCACGAACCGGTCGCCGGGCAACAGCGGCAGGGCCACCGGCAGGTGCAGGCGGACCGCGCCGCTCCCCCCGGGAGGGAGGGACTCGTGGCCGAGCACCCGCAGCCGCACGGCGAACTCCCCGGCCCCGAGGTGCAGCACGTGCGCACCGCGTCGAGACACCGGGTGGTCGAGCGAGTCGAGCACGTGCAGCTCGGCGTCGACCCGGGTGGTGAGGTGCCAGCGGCCGGGGGTGACCAACACATCGCCGCGAGCCAGTGCCGTGCGTTCCACCCCGCTCAGGTTGAGTGCGACCCGGTGGCCCGGCTCGATGGCGCCGACGTCGGTGTGCAGTGTCTGCAACCCACGTATCCGCCCGGCGCGCCCCGACGGCAGGAGCAGCACCTCCTCGTCGGCGGCCAGCCCACCGTCGGTGAGGGTGCCGGTGACGACCGTACCTGCGCCTTTCACGACGAACGACCGGTCGATCCAGAGGCGGGGCCGGCCTCGGTCGACGGCCGCCGGGGTGGCGCTCACGAGGCGGTCGAGGGCGCCGGCGAGGTCACCGAGACCCTGCCCGGTGGGGGCGTCGACGGCGATCACCTCGGCGTCGGCCAGGAACGTGCCGGTGAGGTGATCGGCGAGCTCCAGCCGGGCCAGCTCCAGGTGGTCGTCGTCCACGAGCCCCACCTTGGTGAGGGCCACCACACCACTGGCCACCCCGAGCAGCTCGAGGATGCGCAGGTGCTCCTCGCTCTGGGGCTTCCATCCCTCGGTGGCGGCCACCACGAACAGGCACGCCGACACCGCGCCCACCCCGGCCAGCATGTTCTTCAGGAACCGGGTGTGGCCGGGCACGTCGATGAAGGACACCGTGGCCCCCGAGGGCAGTGGCGTCGACGCGAAGCCCAGGTCGATGGTGAGGCCCCGGGCCTTCTCCTCGACCCAACGGTCGGGGTCGGTGCCGGTGAGGGCCCGCACGAGGGTCGACTTGCCGTGGTCGACGTGCCCGGCGGTGGCCACGATCCGCACCACGTCCGGCCCGGTCACGACGATCGGCTCACGGGGTGTCGGAGCGGGCGGCGAGGGAGCGACCGAGGGCAGCCGCCAGCTCGACGTCGTGCCCGGGGTCGACGGTCCGCAGGTCGCAGATGGTGTGGCCCTGGTCGACGCGTGCGATCACTGGTGGCGCGGCTCGCCGCAACGGCGCCCGCAGGTCACCCGGGGCTGTCACCCCCGCTGACGGGATCTCCACCCCGGGCAGCGTGCCTCCACCGGTGACCGAGACGCAGTCGGCCACGGTCACGCGCCGGTCGGCGATCGAGGCGACGACGGCCTCGGCGCGCGCCCGCAGCCCGTCGACCGGCGCCGTGGCCATCGACCAGAAGGGCAGCCGGTCGGCGTCGCGCCGCAGGTAGGCCAGCGCGACCTCTTGCATGGCCGCCAGCACCAGTGCACCGGGCCGTACGGCGCGGGCCAGGGGGTGGGCCGCGCACCGAGCGACCAGTTCGGCCGACCCGGCGATGACGCCGGCCTGGGGGCCACCCAGCAGTTTGTCGCCGGAGAACACCACGACCGCCGCGCCGGCGCCGAGGGTCTGGCGTACGGCGGGCTCGTCGCGCAGCCAGACCGGAGGGCCGTCGGGCAACCAGGGGCAGGCGGCGTCGAGCAGACCCGACCCGATGTCGACCACCACCGGGGGGCCGATCGCCGCCAGCTCGGCGGTGGTGACCGCCTCGGTGAAGCCGACGATCCGGTAGTTCGACTGGTGCACCTGCAACAACACGGCCACGTCGGCGCCGGGGGCTTCGACCGCGCCGCGCACGTCGGCCGGCCTCGTGCGGTTGGTGGTGCCCACCTCGACGAGGCGACAGCCCGAGGTGGCCATCACCTCGGGTACCCGGAACCCTCCCCCGATCTCCACCAGCTCGCCCCGCGACACCACCACGTCGCGATCGCGGGCCAGTGCGGCCAGCACCAGCAGCACGGCCGCGGCCCCGTTGTTCACCACGATCGCCGCCTCGGCTCCCGCGGCGCGGGCCAACAGCGCGCCGACATGATCGTGGCGCGACCCTCGCTCGCCGGTGGCGAGATCGAACTCGACGTTGGCATAGCCGGCCCCCTGGACGTGGGCCAGCGGCGCCCGGCCGAGGTTCGTGTGCAGCAGCACCCCGGTGGCGTTGACCACCGGTTGCAGGAGACGCCGCTCTCGCGACTCGGCGCGAGCCCGCGCCGAGTCGGGCTCCCCCGCGGCCACGGCCTCGCGGGCCACATCGACCAGCAGGGGGTGAGGCAGGCCGGTGTCGGCGAGGGACCGGGCCAGCGCGTCGATCGACGGAGGTCGATCGACCTCGCGTGGCCCCGGCTCGGGAAGCGACGATGTCTCCGGTTCGGGCACGAGGTGAGGATAGGGGGCCGCCCGGGGAGAGCAGGGGGGCGACCGGTAGCATCAAGGCCATGGCCGTGGCGTTGTTCGTGCTGTTCGTGGTGCTGCCGTTGGTGGAGCTCTACGTCATCGTCACCATGGCCGGCTTGATCGGCGCCTTCCCCGCACTGGTATTGCTCCTCACCGTGAGCCTTCTCGGAGTGCTGCTCGTGAAGCATCAGGGCACCGGCGTGTGGGGTCGAACCCGACGCACCCTCGAGCGGGGGGAGATGCCGGCGGCCGAGATGGTCGACGGAGGGTTGTTGGTGGCCGCCGGAGCGATGCTGATCGTGCCGGGATTCGTCACCGACATCATCGGACTCCTGCTGCTGGTGCCGCCGGTGCGGTCGTTGTTCCGGAACCGGTTGCTCCTGCGGTGGAGCGCCGGGTCCACGCTCGGACGTTCGCCCGGGTCGGGCTTCATCGACGTCGAGTACCTGGGCGATGTCACGCCGCCCCCGCCCCGAACCGGGATGGCGCCACCGGAGCTCGGCCCGGGCCGATGAGCACGACTGCTCCGCGGCTGCCCGCCGAGCAGGTGCCGGTGCGCGATGCCGCCACCGTGATGCTGCTCCGCGATGCCCCGGACGGCCTCGAGGTGTTCATGCTGCGGCGCAACCTGAACAGTGACTTCGTGGGGGGCGCCTACGTGTTCCCCGGTGGCGGGGTCGATGACCACGACCGCCACGCCGACCTCGACGAGATCTGTCAGGGTCGCACCGATGCCGCAGCGTCGGCTCAGCTCGGCCTCGAGGCCGGCGGATTGGCCTACTGGGTCGCCGCGGTCCGCGAGTGCTTCGAGGAGGCCGGCCTCCTGCTGGCCCGGCCCGTCGGCCGCCGCGGTGGCGACGTCGTCAGCTTCGACGATCCGGTGGTGGCCGAGCGGTTCGACCGGCACCGCCGGGCCGTCGACACCGGGCAGCGGCGGCTGGTCGAGGTGTGCCTCGACGAGGGGCTCCAGCTCGCCGTCGACACCATCCACTATTTCAGCCATTGGATCACCCCGCTCGGTTCGCCGCGCCGCTACGACACCCGGTTCTTCGTGGCTCGTGCCCCCGAGGCCCAGGTGGGCCTGCACGATGACCGCGAGGTGATCGCCAACCTCTGGATCCGCCCGACCGCCGCCCTGGCCCGCCACCGCGCCGGTGCGTTCGAGCTGATCTTCCCCACCGTACGCACCCTCGAGGTGCTCGAACGGTTTGCGACCGTCGCCGCGGTCCTCGAGGCGGCGGCTGCGGTCGAGTCGGTCCCGGCCATCCTGCCGCGCATCGTCGCCGAGCCCGCCGGTGGCTTCCGCATCGCCCTCCCGGGCGATCCCGGCTACGACGACGACACTCCGGTGTCGTCGCTGCCGTCGGGCGTGCCGATGAACACGCTCATCGGCACCGGGCACCTCGACGCCGACGCGGCCGGCACCGTGGTCACCGCCGCTCCGACCCGCCGACGAGAACCGAGCTGACATGGCCGACGCCACGACCGAAGCCGACGAGACCCCCGCCCCGCCCCCGCTGGTCCCCGGGGTGGCGCGAGCGTTGTCTCCGCTCGTGCGTCGCATCGTGGCGCCCAATCCGGGGATGATGACCGGCCCCGGCACCAACACGTACCTCGTGGGCATCGACGAGGTCGCGGTGATCGACCCGGGCCCCGACGACGCCGATCACCTCGAGGCCATCGCCGGCTGCGGCGGCGACCGCATTCGTTGGATCCTGTGCACGCACACCCACCCCGACCACGCGCCCGGCGCCGCCGCCCTGAAGGAACGCACCGGGGCCGAGATCATGGCCTATTCGAGTCGCGACGGGCTGAAGGTCGATGGGCGGTTGCGACAAGGTGACCGCATCGAGGCCACCGAGTTCCGTCTCACCGCCCATCACACCCCGGGGCACGCGTCGAACCACCTCTGCTACTTCCTCGAAGAGGAGCGCATGCTCTTCTCCGGCGATCACGTCATGCAGGGGTCCACTGTCGTGATCAAGCCCCCCGACGGTGACATGGCCGCCTACCTCGACTCGCTCGAGAAGGTGAAGGCCCTGCGGCTCAAGTCCATCGCCCCCGGCCACGGCCACCTGATCGGGGATCCGAAGCCCGTGGTGCAGTGGTACATCGATCACCGTCTGGCCCGCGAGCAGATGGTGCTCGATGCCCTCGCCGCTCGGGGCACGGCCAAGATTCCGGCGCTGGTCGAGGACATCTACACCGATGTCGACCCGAAGCTGTACCCGGTGGCCAAGTACTCGGTGCATGCCCACCTGTTGAAGTTGGCGGCCGACGGCAAGGTCACGGGCAAGGCCCTCACCAGGCCCTGGTCGATCCTCTGAGCGGCGCACCCGATCAAGGCGGCTGCGGCTGCAGGTCGCTGAACCGATCGATGCGGCGTAGCGCCGGGAAGGCGACGACCCAGATCGCCACGATCACGAGGGTGGCGGTGCCGCCGAACACGATGGCGGCACCGGTGCCCAGGATGGCCCCGGCCACCCCGGACTCGAAGGCACCGAGCTCGTTGGAGGCGCCCACGAACACGCCCTCGACGGCGAGCACGCGCCCACGCGTCTCGGGTGGGGTGACGAGAGGGACGATCGTGGAGCGCACGTAGACGCTCACCGCGTCAGCGGCGCTCAGCACGAGCACGGCGGCGAAGGCGACGACGTAGATGGTCGTCACACCCAGCGCGATCGTGGCCAGGCCGAACACCCCCACCATCACGAACATGACCCGCCCGACGTGGCGTCGCAGCGGCCGCACGCTCAGGACGATGGTCATGAGCGCGGCGCCGATGCCGCCCGCGGCCCGTAGCCAGCCCAGCCCCACCGCATCGACCCCGAGGCGGGTCTGGGCGATGGCCGGCAGCAGGGCGACGGCGCCGCCGAAGAGCACCGCGAACAGGTCGAGGGAGATGGCGCCGAGCAGGATGGGGTTGCGGCGGATTACCACCAGACCCTCGGCGGCCACACGGAGGCGCTCCCGGGCCGTCGGCGTGGGAGAGCCGGCGGCAGCGGCGCCGGGTCGATCGGTCGCCGCCACGGTGGGGTCGTCGGCGCGGCGGCGGACCAGCTCGGCGGGGCGGGCCTCGTCGGCCAGGTCGAGCAGGGCGGCGTCGTCGGGTCCTTCGATCCAGCTGCCCGGCGCGTCACCCACGGCCCGGTGGTGCTCGGTGGGATGGGTGAGGCCCACCAGAAGGGCGCCGGCGGCGGCGAAGGCGACGCAGGCCACGAACGGCCATGCCGGACCGACGACATACAGGAACCCGGCGACCACGGGACCGATGATGAGCGCGGTCTGCCAGGTGGCGGCGTTGAAGGCCACGAGCCGGGGCAGGCCGCCGGGCGGGGCATTGTCGGCCGACAGCGAACGGGTGGCCGGCGCCAGGAAGGCCCGGGCCACGCCGAAGGCCACGACCAGGGCGAAGATCGGCCGGGTCGAGCTGTTGTCGTTGAAGGCCAACCCGGCCAGCGCCGCCGAGCACGCCATCTCGCCGAGCAGGCCGAAGGCGATGATGCGACGGCGGTCGAAGCGGTCGGCGACCGAGCCGGTCACGAGCACCAGGGCCAGGGCGGGCACGAACTCGGCCAGCCCCAGGAAGCCGAGGTCGAGGTCGCGGCGGGTCAGGTCGTAGACCAGGATCCCCAGCGCGGTGACCTGGGTGACGGCGGCGAGCGTGGCCGCCAACGTGGTGGCGAGAGCGGCGACGACGGCTCGGTCGCGTAGCAGCGCCCGGGCCGTGACGGTCACGTCAGGACGTGGTACTCGAGCTGGTCGTCCACGGTGCGGCGTTCAGCCTTCCCCGCGAGCCGGAGATGCTCGAGGTGGGCGTAGGTCTCGCTGTCGGCCATGGGGCCCCGGCTGCGGGGCGAGAAGAGCTCCTCGGACCAGCGGGTGACCTCCGCCCATCCGACCTCGGGAGAGGCTGCGACCAGGTCGGCGAGCCGGTTGGCGTGGTGTTCCTTGATGGCTTCGCAGCGGCCGGCCAGGTCGGAGAAGGGGTGGCCGTGGGCGGGCAGGACCTGGGTGACTCCCTCGAGGGCGGCCACCTTGTCGAGGTTGGCCAGGTAGGCGGTGAGGGGGTCGCCGCCCATGAGCCCGGCGATGTGGGGGGTGATGGTGGGCAGGACGTGATCGCCGCTGAGCACGATTCCGTCCTCGGGGGACCACATGCACAGGTGGTCGTGGGTGTGGCCGGGGGTGGTGAGGGCCACCCAGTCGCGATCGCCGAGGCGCACGATGTCGCGGTCGTCGACGGCGATGGTGGGCTTGGGCACCCGCATCCACTCGAGTTCGTCGAGTCGGCCTTCGGCGATGGCGTTGCGGAGGCGCGTCCGGAAGTTGGCCATGCCCGGGATGGTCTTCTCGAGCTCGCGGAGCTCGTTCTCGTCGAGGTCGGCGTCGGCGGCGAGGAGGGTGGCCGCCTCACCTTCGTCGGCGGGGGTGAGGGGTTCGAGCGGGGTCTCCTCGAGGTCGAGCAGGTCGGACCACTTGCGGAACATCCTGGAGGTGAGCACGTCGGAGCCGGCGGCCTCGACCAGTCGGTGGGCCCCACCGAAGTGATCGGGGTGGGAGTGGGTGACATACACCGTGTGCACGCGCGCCAGCGGGATGTTGGCCGCCTTCAGCCGGTCGAGCAGGGCGTCCCACGATTCCTGGGAGGGCAGGCCGGGGTCGACGAGGGTCACGCCGCGGCTGTCCTCGATGGCGTAGGTGTTGACGTGCCCCAGCCCGGTGAAGTTGGTGGGAAGTTGCAGGCGCAGGATGCCAGGGCCCACCTCGGTGATCTCGGTGGACGCTTCCTCCTGTTCCTGCTTGGGGATGCGTACCGGCGGATGCTCGTGTGGGTGCGAATCGGTCACTCGGCGACGCTACCCACATTCGGCCGGGGCCGATGTCGACAGGCGGCCGTGGCCCGGCCGACTCGGGTTCAGCTCGGCTCGGGCCGACGAAAGAATCGGTCTCGGTAGAAGCGGAGCTCCTTCACGCTCTCCTGGATGTCGTCAAGGGCACGGTGACCCTCGGCCTTCTTGGGGACGTCGTCGAGCAGCGTCGGGTTCCAGCGCTTCAAGAGCTCCTTCACGCTCGAGACGTCCACCGACCGGTAGTGCAGGAACTCCTCGATCTCGGGTAGGTAGGCGGCCAGGAAGCGCCGGTCGGTGCCGATCGAGTTGCCGCACAACGGCACGGACCGGGGGCTGTCGATGTGCTCCTGCAAGAACGCCAGGGTGGCCGCACCGGCATCAGCCAGCGACACCATCGACGCCTCGATGGCCGGGAGCAGCCCGCTCTTGGTGTGCATCGTCACCACCACCTCGTCCATGGCGGCCATCGCTTCCCGCGGTTGATGGATGACCAGGTCCGGCCCCTCGGCGATCACGTTCAGTTCGTCGTCGGTGAGCAACGTGGCGATCTCCACGATGACGTGGCGACCGGGGTCGAGGCCGGTCATCTCGAGGTCCATCCAGGCGAGCACCCGATGAATCTACCGACACCCCCGCCTACGATCGCCACCGTGCTCGAACTCCCGGTGCTGCGCCTCGACCCCACCCTGCCCCTGCCGGCCTACGCCCGCCCCGGTGATGCCGGGCTCGACCTGTGCGCGCGAGCCGACGCCGTGCTCCCGGCCGGAGGGGGTCGCGCCCTCGTGCCCACGGGGCTGGCCGTGGCCATACCCGAAGGGCATGCCGGCTTCATCCAGCCCCGCAGCGGCCTGGCCCTGGCCCATGGCGTCACGTGCCTCAACACGCCCGGGCTCATCGACAGCGGGTATCGAGGCGAGCTCAAGGTGCTGTTGGTGAACACCGACCCCGCCGAGGACTTCGTGGTGCAGCGGGGGGAGCGCATCGCCCAGCTCGTGGTGCAGCGGGTGGAGCACGCCCAGCTGGTCGAGGTGGCCGACTTCGACCACTTGGGTGAGTCGAGCAGGGGTGAGGGCGGCTTCGGCCACACCGGCCGCTGAGCACCGGCTCAGTACAGGGTCAGTACCACGCGGCTCGCAGCCGGGTCGATGGTGGTGACCTCGACCGGCCAGGGCACCAACTCGTGGAACCTCGACAGGGCGATGCGGTCGTCGGGTCCGTCGAACGGGTCGGTGCGCGCCGGTGACAGGCGGAGTCCGATCGTCATGGCTTCGGAGTCGGCCATGGTCAGCACCAGGCGTCGCGAAGGCTCGGTGGCCGCCGATCGGGTGACGTCGTCCGATGCCGCCGACCCTGCTCTGAGCAGCAGGATCAGCGCTTCGTCGACGGCGATGCGCAGGTCCTCGATCACTGCGACCTCGACCCCCCGGCGCACTGCCGCGGCCGACACCGCGACCCGAACCACCCGGGCGAATCGGGACTCGGCTGGGACCTCCAGCCGCACCTCGTTCGCCACCGGGGCCACCGACGCCGAGGCGGCTTCGGTCGCCGCCCCCTCGCTTTCGTGCGGTCCGGCGTCCATGGCCCACTCTGGCACGGTCGGTGTTCTGTGCGCAGCCGGGTCGTTCGACCTTGGCCCCCGCCGCTCCGCGCCCTCACCATGGTGCTCGTGGAAGTAGATGCGGCGGGCTGGGAGGTGTTGAGTCGCTCGGCGTGCCTCGAGTTGCTGGACACCGTGCGGGTGGGAAGGATCGGTGTCTCGATCGACGCGCTGCCCGTGGTCGTGCCCGTGAGGTTCAGCCTCGGTGAGGGGGAGGTCGTGGTGGACCTCTTCGGCACCGAGCGCCTCTCCACCGCCCTCGTCGGGGCCATCGTGGCCTTCGAGGCCGGTCGCCTCGATCTCTGGTCGGGTGGCGCCTGGACCGTCCTCGTGCAGGGCGTGTCGCGGTTGTACGCCAACACCGCGTCGGGCTCCGGGGGGCCGAGAACCTTGCGGGGTCGGGCCCTGGCCCCGAACTGCGGGCCTCTGGCCGGCATCAGCACCGAGCTGGTGTCGGGCCGACGGCACCGGTGAGTCATCCACCGCACTTCGGTCCGTCATTCGGCGCTGATCGGTGACATCTGGCCCCGCTCAAGAGTCGAGGGGCACCCGCCACACCAACTCGGCGCCTCCGTGCTCGCCGGGGTCCAGGCTGGTGGTGCCTCCCAGGCGATCGACCCGGGTCTGCATGTTGCGCAGTCCTCGACCGCTGGTGCTCTGGGTGGTCGGTGGTCGGTGGTCCGTTGCCGTCATCGGTGACGACCAGCTGCAGCGCGGAGTCCGCCACCTGCAACCTCACGACGACCTTCGTCGCGTCGGCGTGCCGGGCCACATTGGTGACGGCCTCGCGCGTGACGGCGAGCACCTGGTCGGCGAGGTCGGAGGGCACGGTCAGGTCGACCGGCCCCTGGAACCGGACCTCGTCCTCGAGGCCCGCGGGTCCGGCCACCTCGGTGACGATGTCCAGGACCTCCCGGCGCAGGCTGCGACCGGGAAGGCGCTGGCGCTGGAGCTCGAAGATCGTCGTGCGGATGTGGCGGATGGTGTCGTCGAGGTCGGTGACGGCCAGGTCGAGACGCTCGGCCAGTGCGGTGTCGTCGACGCGGGCGGCCAACCCCTGCAGGCCGAGGCCGGTGGCGAAGAGCCGTTGGACCACGGTGTCGTGTAGTTCCCGGGGGACGCGTTCTCGGTCCTCGACCATCCGCAGCTCACCAAAGCGCTCGTGCAGCCGGACATTGTCGATCGCGACCCCCGCCGCCGCCGCCAGGGCGATGGCGAACTCCTCGTCGGTCTCCGTGAACCGTTCACCGCTGGCTTTCTCGGTGAGGTGGAGGTTGCCGAACACCTCACCGCGAACGCGGATGGGCACTCCCAGGAACGTGGTCATGCGCGGGTGGTTCGGCGGGAAGCCGAAGCTGTCCGGGTGGGTGGAGAGGTCCGACAAGCGGATGGGCTGGGGGTCGGTGATGAGCAGCCCCAGTACCCCGAGGCCCTGGGGCAGGGCCCCGATCAGCCTGACGTCTTCGTCGGGGACACCGATGGTGAGGAACTCGGTGAGGTGCGTGCCCGTCGGGTCGAGCACGCCGAGTGCTCCGTAACGGGCGCCGACCAGGGCCATCGCACTCTCGAGGATGCGTCGCAGCACGAGCGGCAGGTCGAGCGCCGAGTTGACCGACGCGCTCGCATCGAGGAGATGCCGAAGCTCCTTGACGTCCACGTCACGGCCGGCCACGCGGTGGACCGTAACGGGCGCCGGCGTCGTGAGTTCTGACGACCCCGTCGGTCGGATGCCCGGGAGTCCGGAGTCGACTCCCCGACCTTCGCTGCCTGTTGCTCACCTCCTATGCCGACGACGAGGCGCTCTTCGACGCCATCATGGCGGGGGCCTCGGGGTACGTCCTCAAGCAGATCCGCGACGCGGAGTTGCTCGAAGCCGTGCGCACCGTGGCCTCGGGTCAGTCGCTGCTCGACCCCAAGGTCACCGCCCGGGTGCTCGATCGATTGCGTCACGGTTCGTCGGGCGATGCCCTACTCGATTCGTTGACCGATCAGGAGCGGCGGATCTTCGATCTGCTGGCCGAAGGCCTCACCAACCGCGAGATCGCCGAGCGCATGTTCCTGGCCGAGAAGACGATAAAGAACTACGTGTCGAACTTCTTGGCCAAGATGGGGATGCAACGACGCACCGAAGCCGCGGTGTACGCCGCCCGCCGGAGCGAACGTCAACGCCGCTCCGTCGACTAGCGGGCTGAACCGATCTCGCGGGCGTCGACCGGTGGCGGTGCCCAACCGCTCAGGTGCCATCCGGTCTGCAGCAGTCCGCCGGCGATGGCGCCGAGGCCGATGGCCGCGGCGATTCCCATCGGATCGGGCAGTACCAGGGCAAAGTAATTGCGGAACCAAGGAATCGACAGGGCGCCGATGAAGAGGAGGGCCATGGCCACGACCAGCCCACCCCGCCAGGTCGTGAGGGGGCGGCTGAGGAAGGCCAGCACCCACAACGCCACGACGAACAGCACGATCACCGCGACGGTGCGGGCTTCGGCCAGATCGTCGTCGGTGCCGGCGCGGGCGACCAGGTAGGCGGTGAAGGTGGCGACGGCCGCGACCAGACCGGCGGGCACGGCGAAGCGCAGCACCCGGCGCAGGAAGCCCGGTTGGGCCAGTCGGGCGTTGGGGGCGAGGGCCAGGAAGAACCCGGGGATGCCGATCGTGAGCGCGGAGATGATCGTGAAGTGACGGGGGAGGAAGGGGAAGGGCAGCTGGGTCACTCCGACGGCGAGGGCCAGGGCCACGGCGTAGAAGGTCTTGGTCAGGAAGAGGTTGGCGACTCGCTCCACGTTGGCGATGACCCGCCGCCCCTCGGCCACCACCGACGGGAACACGGCGAAGTCGTTGTCGAGCAGCACGAAGCGGGCCACGGCCCGAGCGGCGGGCGAGCCGGCCCCCATGGCCACCCCGATGTCGGCGTCCTTCAGCGCCAACGTGTCGTTCACCCCGTCGCCGGTCATGGCCACGGTGTGGCCCCGGCTCTGGAGGGCATGCACCATCGCTCGCTTCTGCTGGGGGGTGACCCGTCCGAACACCGAGTGCGACTCCATGATCTCGGCCAGGGCTTCCTGGTCGTCGGGCAGGGTGCGGGCGTCGACGGGGTGCGCCGCGCCGGGCACACCGACCCGTTCGGCCACCGCCCCGACCGTCACCGGGCTGTCGCCGGAGATCACCTTGACGGTGACGTCCTGCGAGCCGAAGTAGGAGATGGTGTCGGGTGCCGACGGTCGGAGCTGCTCGTCGAGCACCACGAGCGCCACTGGATCGAGGCCGGTCGGGAGCCCTTCGCCGGTCAGCCCCTCCGGGGCGGCGGCCAAGAGCAGCACCCGCCGACCGCGACTGGCGTAGTGGTCGAGTCGCTCGCGCGCTGCGTCGGCATCGTCGGCATCGATGGCGTGGGTGAGCAGGATGTCCGGGGCGCCGAGCAGCCAGGCACCGTGATCGGCGAAGGTCGCGGCGCTCCACTTGCGCCCCGACGAGAAGGGCACGATCTCGGTCGTCGTCCAACCCGGTGGGGTGTCGTAGTGGGCCACGATGGCCGCGAGGCTGGGGTTGGGGTGGTCATCGGTCGCGCCGAGCGCGGCCAGCACGAGCGCGGGATCGGCGCCGGAGCGGGGCTCGCCAAGGTGTTCGACGTTGGCCAGGGTGAGGGTGCCCTCGGTCAACGTTCCGGTCTTGTCGAGGCAGATGACGTCGACGCGAGCCAGACCCTCGATCGCGGCGATCTCCTGGGTGAGCACGTTCTGGCGGGCCAGGCGCGTGGCGCCCACGGCGAAGGCGATGCTGGTGAGCAGCACGAGTCCCTCGGGCACCATCGCCACCAGCCCCGCCACCGATCCCTGCACGGCTTCGACCGCGCCGACGTCGGCCGCCAACTGGGCCGAGACGAGCAGGACCCCGGTGGGGATCATCATGATGCTCACCAACTTGATGACCCGGTTGATGCCGTTGCGCAGCTCGCTGTTCACCAGCGAGAAGCGGCGGGCTTCGCTCGACAAGCGGAACGCATAGGCGTCGGCGCCCACGTGGGTGGCCTGGATGGCACCGCGGCCGGCCACCACGAAGCTGCCCGACATCACCTCGTCACCGACGGCCTTGGCCACCGGGTCGGCTTCGCCGGTGAGGAGGGACTCGTCGATCTCGAGTCCACCGGCGTCGAGGACCACACCGTCCACCGCGATCTGGTCCCCGAGCCGCAGCACGACGACGTCGTCCTGCACCATCTCCTTCGACGCGATCTCGATGACCTCTGCGTTGCGTCGCACCTGCGAACGGGGGGCGTTGAGCACGGCCAGCCGGTCGAGGGACCGCTTGGCTCGCACCTCCTGCACGATGCCGATGGCGGCGTTGAGCACGAGCACGATCCCGAACAGCGCATCGCGATACTCCCGCACCGCCAGGATCACCACGAGCAACGTGCCGAGCAGGAAGTTGAACGGCGTGAACACGTTGGCGCGCACGATCTGGCCGATCGACCGGCTCGTCGGATCGGCGACGTCGTTGGTGCGCCCGTCGGCCCGACGCGCCTCCACTTCGGCGGTGGTGAGCCCGTCGGTGCGGGTCGGGTCAACCATCGGGGCGGTCATCGGCTGTTTCTAGTGCAGGTCGGACGGCGGATGAGGCGACTCAGGTCCGGCCGATGGGCACGACCACCACGGGGAGCTGCCGGTGCTCGTCGGTGAGCTGCTCGGCCCGCGCCCCGCGGGTGTGGCTCTCGAAGTCCTGCGTGTCGTAGCCGGCGAAGTCCGGTTCGCCGGCCGCGCCGGGGGAGTCGCCACCGTCGAACGCGCGAGGATGTTCTCGCCGCACCACGGAGGTCTCCATGCGTCTGATCGACACCCGAACCGGCATCGAGGTCCTCGACCGGGCCCAGTGCCTCGAGTTGCTCTCGTCCACCGACGTGGGGCGCATCGCCGTGGTCGAGGCCGGCCACCCGGTGATCTTCCCGGTCAACTACGCCATGGACGGTGAGCGCATCGTTTTGCGCACCGCGCCCGGCACCAAGTTCGATGCCGCGCTGCGAGGCTCACCCGTGTGCTTCGAGATCGACTGGACCGACGCCGAAAGCCGGGCGGCGTGGAGCGTGGTGGTCACGGGTTGGGCGCGTGTCGTCGAGGTTCCCGACGAGCGGGCCCGGGCCGAGGCCCTCGACCTCGACTCGTGGTCCGACCACGACAAGCCCCGCTTCGTCGCCCTGCACCCCGAACGGGTGACCGGGCGCCGCATCACCCCCATCGAGGCCCCGACGGGCTGACCGCGCCGTGTCGCGCTCGCCGGGGCACACGGTGAGCGTGTTCAAAGCGACCGGGGCCTCGGTGGTCGCCGTCGTCCGGCCGCCGTCGTCGTTGATGACCACGATGATGCCCGTGCCAGGATGACCCGCGTCATGAGCGTCGAGGCCTTCTCTTCCTTCTTCGCCCTCCTCGCCCTGTTGTGCTGGGCCGGGGTCGCCGTGGTGGTGACCGTGGCGTTGGTGGATCGCACCCGGGGTCTTCCGCCCGGACTGGGCGCCGTCGGGGCCGATCTGCGCCGGGTGGCGTTGCTGCTGGCCTGGCTGATCGCCCTGGTCACCACGCTGGGGTCGCTCTACTACTCGAAGGTGCAGGGGTACCCGCCCTGCGAGCTGTGCTGGTATCAGCGCATCGCCGTCTACCCCTTCTCGGTGATCCTGGGCATCGCCGCCTGGCGCCGTGATGGCGCCGTCCGCGTCTACGCCGTCCCGGTGTTGGCCATCGGGGCCGCCGTCGCCGCCTACAACCACTGGATCCAGGCCTATCCGCCCGAATCGGGGTCGGCGTTCTGCACCGCCGACCTGCCCTGCACGGCTCGATACGTGTGGCAGTTCGGGTTCGTGTCGTTGCCTTTCATGGCCCTTTCGGCCTGTGCGTTCATGATCGTGCTGCTCGCCGTGGCCCGCCCCACCCCCCGGGTGGGCCCCGAACTGGAGGAATCCCATGAGTGACAAGCCCTCACGCACCGCGTCGCCCTCGTCGCGCGTGCAGCAGGCCTCGCAGTCGGGCCAGGGACGCAGCTTCTTGCTCTGGATGGCATTGGCCGTGGTGGTGGTCGCGGCGCTGGTGGCCATCGGCGTTTCGCGGTCGAGTACCTCCACCGCCGGTGGCGCCGATTCCCCGAGCGGCGGCACCGTGGTCCCGTCCGGCAAAGTCGAGTCCGGCACCGTTCAGGTGCAGGGCACGCCTTTGCCCACGGCCCGCGGATCAGGGAGCGACCTGGCGCTCGGCGCCACCCTTCCCACCGTGACCGGTGAGCAGTTCGACGGCGGTTCGATCGTCATCCAGCCGACCGGTGAGCCCCAGGTGATCATGGGGGTGGCCCATTGGTGCCCGCACTGCCAGGCCGAGGTGCCCCGCATCCAGAAGTGGCTCGACGACAACGGGATGCCCTCCGACGTCGGGCTCGTGACCGTGGCCACCTCGAACGACACCGCCCGACCCAACTATCCGGCGGGCAACTGGCTGCGCAAGGAGCAGTGGAGCGTGCCGACCATGGTCGACGACAAGGGGAACGCCGCCGCGGCTGCGCTCGGGATCGGTGGCTTCCCGGCCTTCATCGTGGTCGGAGCGGACGGGAAGGTCGTCTATCGCACCAGCGGTGAGATCACGACGGAACAGTTCACCGGGCTGATCGAGGCGGCCCGCACCGGACAGCCGGTGGTGTAGGTCCGCAACGGGCCAGCCCACGCGTCTCGGGGTCGCGACCCTGCGCCACCATCAGCTCGGGCCGTCGTAGCGACAGCCCGAGGTGCACGTCTCGTGGACGTCGACGCGCACCAGGGCCGGCAGGGTCGGCCCCAGCCGGTCCCAGATCCACATGGCCAGCACTTCGCTGGTGGGGTTCTCGAGCCCGTCGACCTCGTTGAGGTACCGGTGATCGAGCTGGTCGTGCAGCGGGGCGAACGCCGCCGAGAGGTCGGCGAAGTCCATCACCCAGCCGGTCTCCTGGCCCACGTCCCCCTCGACCCACACGGTCACGGCGAACGAGTGCCCGTGCAGCCGCGCGCACTTGTGGTCGGCGCTCACGTGGGGCAACCGGTGGGCCGCTTCGAATCGGAACTGCTTGTGCAACTGCATGGCTCACGACGCTCGGACAGGGCGCAGGCGCCGGACGGGCCGAGGGGGTGGGTGCCCCTGGTGGGGTTCGAACCCACGATCTTCGGATTAAAAGTCCGCTGCCTTGACCGCTTGGCTACAGGGGCGAAACGATCCTAGTGGGGGGTGGCGGCGGCACCGGGAGCCGTACCGGGCCGATTACCGTCGGGCCATGAGCTCGGCGCCGGTGGCAGGGTCGGCGGCCCGACGCGACCCGATGGCCGAGGGGGGCCCAGGGTCGCCGGACGTCCCGCGGCCCGCCGAGGCCCCCCAGGGTCCGAGGTGGACGTGGCGTCAGCCCCTGGCGCTCTTCGCCGGCATGTGGGTGATCCTCGTCGGGGTCGTGTGGTACTCGGCCCGCAACGGCGTCGTCGACTTCTACAGCGCGGTTCCGCCGTCCTACACCGGGTCGGGCCTGCTCGGTGGTTGGTTCCGATTCGACGGTGGCTGGTACGACGTCATCGCCACCGCCGGCTACAGCTACGGCGGGCCCGATCAGCAGGCGCCGGTGGCCTTCTTTCCCGCGTACCCACTGCTGCTGCGGTTCCTGCACGCCGTCACCGATCTGCCCGTCCCGTTGCTCGGGACGCTTCTCACCGTCGTCTGTGGGGCCGGTGTGGTCGTGCTGTTCCACCGGTGGTGCGCCGATCGGTTGGGCCTTCGCGCCGCCCGCACCGCCGTGCTGGTGCTGATCGTCTATCCGTACGCCTGGTTCCTCTACGGCGCCGTGTACGCCGACGCCCTCTTCCTGCTGGCCGTGCTGGTCAGCTTCGTGCTGCTCGAGCGAGGTCATCCGGTGTGGGCGGGCCTGGCCGGCATCGTGGCCACCGGGGCCCGGCCCGTGGGTGTCGCCCTCGTGGTGGGCCTGGTCGCCGTGGTGATGATGCGCCGACAGGTGCTCACCAGAGTCGACGATCGCTTCTGGCCCCGCATCGACCTGCGGCGACTGCGCCCCGGCGACGCCGGTGTCCTGCTCTCCTTGGGGGGTCTCTTCGCCTGGATGGGCTATCTCGGATCTTCGTTCGGCAACCCGATCGCCTTCCAGAGCGTGCAACAGGCCCCGGGATGGGACCAGGGAAGCGGCCCGCACACCTGGTTCAAGGTCACGTTCCTGCAGCGGCTCGTGCGCCTCCCCGGGTACGGGCAGGACTGGCTCTCCGGTACCGGGGGCATCGACGCCTGGAAGGACACGCTCTACACGGTCGGCTTGCTCTCACAGGCGCTGCTGATGATGGCCTTCGTCGCCTTGGTCGTCGTGGTGTGGCGCCGCATCGGTTGGGGCTACGCGGTCTACGCCGTCGCCGTGCTGGCCGTTCCCCTCGCCGGCAGCAAGGACTTCCAGGGCATCGGGCGCTACCTGCTGGCCGCCTTCCCCTGTGTGGCCGCCGCCGGTGTCCTCCTGGTCGACCGGCCGCGGGCCCGCTGGATCTGGATACCCGTCAGCGCCCTCCTGCTGTGCGGGTGGGCCTTCGCCTACGCCCGTGGCTACTACGTTGCCTGACGGTATGGCCACCGACGGCTCGCCCAACTTCGAGAGTCTCACGATCTTCTATCCCATGTGGAACGAGGAGGCGACGATCGAGCGCGCCACTGAGGCGGCGTTCGATGCCGGCGACGACCTGGTGGCCGACGGAGAGGTCGGCCGCTACGACGTGTTGTTGGTCGACGACGCGTCGACGGACTCGACCGGCGCCCTCGCCGACGCCATGGCCGACGCCGACCCCCGCGTCTCGGTCGTGCACCACCCCACCAACCGCAAGCTGGGAGGATCGCTCAAGACCGGTTTCGCCCAGGCCACCGGTGAGCTCGTCCTGTACACCGACGCCGACCTGCCGTTCGACATGGTCGAGGTGGCCAAAGCGGTGCGGCTGATGCGTATCTACGACGCCGACATCGTGAGCGCCTACCGCTTCGACCGCACTGGCGAGGGTCCACGTCGGCTGGTGTACAGCTACGTGTACAACCAACTCGTGCAGGCCGTCTTCGGGCTGCGCCTGCGCGACATGAACTTCGCCTTCAAGCTGGTGCGCCGGTCGGTGCTCGACCACGTCGAACTGCAGAGCGAAGGCTCGTTCATCGACGTCGAGCTGCTGGCCCGCGCCCACAAGTTGGGCTTCTCGATCGTGCAGTTCGGCGTCGATTACTTCCCTCGCACCAGGGGGATCTCGACCCTGTCGTCGAACGCCGTCATCGCCAAGATCGTCCGGGAGATGCTCGAGCTGCGCAGCGACCTGTCGGCGCTGACGCCGCTGCCGGAGTCGGTGCGCCGGCCGCCGACCTGATGGGCGCCGCCGCCCCGTTGCCCGAGGTGTCCGTCGATCGATCGCTGCTCATCGTCAACGCCGACGACTACGGGCTCACCGAAGGCGTCTCCCAGGCCATCCTCGATGCCCACCGCCACGGGGTGGTCACGTCGACGTCGGTGCTGGCGCTCAGCCCCGCTTTCGCAACGACGGTGTCCTGGTTGGCCGACGCCCCTGCGTTGGGACGTGGCGCCCACCTCGCCGCCGTCGGTGAGGACCCGCCGTTGCTCAGCGCTCGTGAGGTGCCCACGCTCGTCGGCAAACGTGGTCGTCTCTGGTCGTCGTGGCGGGTGTTCCTTCCCCGCGCCGCCGCCGGGCGCATCGACCCCGATGATCTCCGTCGTGAGTTCGCCGCCCAGTTCGAAGCCATTGCCGCCGCCGGCGTCGCCGTGGACCACCTCGACACCCACCAGAACCTGCACCTGTGGCCTTCGGTGGCCGACGTCGTGCTCGACCTCGGTGAGGCCCAGGGGGTGAAGGTGATCAGGGTGACGCGCTCCGGCCAGCAGGGACCTGTCGGGCTCACGGTGCGCCGCCTCGCCGGTCGGCTCGAGCGCCAGCTCGACCGACGCGGATGGGCGTACGCGTCGGCGTCGACCGGCCTGGACGAAGCCGGGCATCTCGACGTACCGGCCATGGTCATGGCCTTGGGTCGTCTGGCCGCCACTGGTTCGACCACGGCCGAGCTGGCCACTCACCCGGGATGCCCCGGTGACCCGGCTCGCGATCGTTACCGATGGAACTACCAGTGGGACGACGAGTACGTCGCCCTGCGATCAGCCACCGTCCGCGCGGCCATCGACGAGTTCGGGTTCCGCCTCGGCACCTTCGCCGATCTGGCTCCTCCCGGTCCCGCCCAGGGGGCGGGCCGGTGAAGGGCGCGCGGTCACCCGCCGCCCGCCGGGCGCTGTCGCTCTATGACGACGCCCCGCGAGGTGCCCGGTTCCACACCGTCATGCGGTGGTGGAGCGCGCCTTTCGCCGATCTCGAGCTCGAGGTGCCGCTGTCCGGTCCGGTGCTCGAGGTCGGGTGTGGGCACGGGTTGTTCAGCCTGTACCTGGCCATCGCCGGGCGGGCCCGCCGGGTCGTCGGTGTCGACATCGACGTCGAGAAGATCGGGGTGGCCCGCGCCGCCGCCGCCCATCTGAGCGCCGACGAGGCCGAGGTGTCGTTCGAGGTCGTCGACGGCGCCGTTCCCCGCGTCGAAGGTGGGTGGCGGTCGATCGTCATCGCCGATGTGCTCTACCTGCTCGGTGCCGAACGTCGGGGGCAACTGCTCGACGAATGCGTCGACGCGCTGGCGCCCGGTGGGCTGTTGGTGGTGAAGGAGATCGACAAGGTGCCGGGGTGGAAGGCTCGGCTCGCCACCGTGCAGGAGCTCGTCGCCACCAAGGTCCTGCGCATCACCGAGGGTGACGAGGTCGAGTTCGCCGATCCCCGATTGCTCGCCGCCCGACTCGAGGCGGCCGGATGCGCCACCATGGTGAAGCGCCTCGATCACGGGTACCCCCACCCGCACTGCGTCATACTGGCCACCAAACCGGTATGAGCGAGCAGCCCCCCCACCTGGCCCCCGTCGACCACCTCGGGGCCGCGCCCGGGCTCGACGCCCAACCCGAGGACGCCTACTTCGACGTCATGGCCACGGCGGCCGAGGACCACTGGTGGTACGAGGGGCGTCGTCGCCTCCTCGCCCAGCTCCTCGCCGGGCGCATCCGCCCCGACGCGATTGCCCTCGACGTCGGTTGTGGCACCTCCGAGACCCTCGCCGTCCTCGAAGGGCTCGGCGCCGCCGCCGCCGTCGGCACCGATCTCTCGTGGCACGCCCTCGGCCATGCCATCCGTCGGCACCCGCGCCCGCGGGTCCTGCGGGCCCTGGCCGAGCACCTTCCCTTCGCCGATGCCAGCGTGGGGGTGCTGGTCAGCATGGACGTGCTCGAGCACGTCGACGACGACGTCGCCGCCCTCGAGGAGTACGTGCGGGTGTGCCGGCCCGGGGCCACCGTGCTGTTCACCGTGCCGGCTTACCAGTGGCTGTGGAGCTCGCACGACGACTGGGCCGCCCACCGTCGGCGCTACACCGCCACCGGTCTGCGCCGGGTGGGGCGCGAGGCCGGGCTCATCGTCGAGTCGTGCAGCTACTACTACTCGTTCCTCCTGCCGCCCGCCGCCGTCCTGCGACGCACACCGCTGCGGCGGCTCATGCCGGCCACGGCCGAAGAATCGAGCTCGTTCAACCCGGCCGTCGACCGGGTGCTGGGTGCTCTGGCCGGCCTCGAACGCCGGGTGCTGCGCCACACGTCGATCCCTTTCGGGCTCTCGATCGTTCTCGTGGGCCGCACCCCCGGTGGTGAGGTGCCGAGCCCGTCGCGAGGGCGCGGAGTGGGTCGGTCACGGGGGGCGACGTGGGCGGAAGCGGTGGGGTCGGAGCGTCGTGAGCGGTTGGCCCGTCAGGCGCGCGTGGCTCGACTGACCGTTCGTCGAGCCGCCCACCTGGCCGTGGTGAAGGTACGGGGTACCACCCTCGACGCCGAGCACCGCCGGGCCCTCGAGGAGCGGTTCGTCGTGCGCAGTGCCACCGACGTGGCGCGCGAGTTCGGGGAGATGAAGGGCGCGGTGATGAAACTCGGCCAGATGCTCGGCTTCGCCGCCGATGGGCTGCCCCCCGAGGCGCAGGCGGCGCTGGCCCAACTCCACCAGGACGTTCCGCCCATGGCGCCCAGCCTGGCCGAGCAGGTGATTCGTGACGAGCTCGGCGACGGTCCCGATGCCCTCTTCCTCGACTGGGATCCCATCCCGGTGGCGGCGGCGTCGATCGGTCAGGTCCACCGAGCGGTGATGCCCGACGGTCGCATCGTGGCCGTGAAGGTGCAGTACCCCGGCATCGACCGGGCCATCGCCAACGACCTCGACCAGGCCGACCGGCTCTACTCCCTGGCCGCCGGACTCGCTCTCCCCGGCCTCGACACCCATGCCCTCGTCGACGAGCTCCGGGCCCGCATGGCCGACGAGCTCGACTACCGCCACGAGGCGGCGGCGCAGACCGGTTTCGTCGACCGCTACGCCGGACACCCGTTCATCCGAATCCCGCGGGTGATCCCGGAGCGCTCCGCGGCTCGGGTGCTCACGTCCGAGTGGGTCGGCGGGTCGACGTTCGACGTGTTCCGTTCGACCGCGCCGCCCGAGACCCGGCAGCGCGCCGCCGAGGTGATCTTCCGTTTCGTCCAGGGTTCGCTGCACGAACATCGGATCTTCAACGCCGACCCGCACCCCGGCAACTACCGCTTCCACCCCGACGGCACCGTGACCTTCCTCGATTTCGGGCTGGTGAAGTCGTTCGAGGTGTCCGAATGGGAGGCGCTGGCCCCCGCCATCGACGAGGTGCTGGCGCACAACCGCGTCGGGGTCACCAAGGCCATGGAGGCGGCGGGCTTCCTGCACCGCGGCCACGGTCTCGATCCGGACCGTGTCTTCGAGGTGGTCAGTGCCCCCTACCGGGCTTATCTGAGCGACGACTTCACCTTCACCACCCGCTACGTGAGCGACGCGTTGGCGACCCTGCTCGACATTCGCGGACCGAACCGTGACGTCATTGCCGCGCTCGACATGCCGGCCGGTTTCGTGCTCCTCGATCGGGTGGTGTGGGGCATGAGCGCGATGCTCGGTCGACTCGAGGGGCGCAACCGGTGGCGCGGCATCCTCCAGGAGTACCGGCAGGGGCGGGCTCCGGTCACGGCCCTCGGTCGGGCCGAGGCACAGTGGCGGCGAGGCTGACCGCTCAGTCGACCAGGTCGACCAGGTCGTCGGTGTCGTCGTCGACCTGGTCGGTGTCGTCGTCGCCTCCGTCGGCAGTGGGGGCCCGGTAGGACTGGGCCAGCAGGAAGCCCTCGGCCCGTTCGGCCCGGTGGTAGCGGGCCACGAGCGCGTGGAAGGCCGGGGAGTGGTTGGCCTCGACCAGGTGAGCCAGTTCGTGCAGCAGCACGTAGTCGAGGACGAACCGGGGCCAACCGACCATGCGGTCGGAGAGACGGATCTCGCCGGTACTCGGGGTGCAGGAGCCCCAACGGGTTCGTTGGTTGGAGACCCACCGCACCGAGTCGGGTCTGGGCAGGTCGAAGCGGCGGCTCAGATCGGCGGCCCGGGCCTGGAGGTCGGCGTCGCCGACCGGCCGCCGGCGGCGGTCGAGCCGGCCCACCAGCTCGTGGACGTACTGGTCGACCTCGCGACGCGACAGGCGGGCCGGGACCAGCACCCGGATGCGGCCGTCGACGACCTGGGCCTGCACGGTCTTGCGCCGTCTGGTGCTGCGCACGATCTCGATCGGGTATTCGCTGTAGGGAACGGCCATGGGGGTCACCTGGGGAGGGTCAGATCTGGCTGGGGACGGTGAGCTCGTCGTCGTCGACGAGGACCAGTCGATCGCCGACCGTGAGGTGGTCGCCGTGGTGGGTGATCCAGCGCCCGCCGAGGTTGGGCATGCGTTCCCACGGCAGCCCGGCGTCGTGCTCGATGGCACCGATGACGCCGCCGTGGGTGATGACCAGGATGTCGCCGCCCCGGTACTCGGCGTCGATGCGGTCGAGCGCCCCCCGGGTCCGCTCCAGGAGTGTGGGGTGGTCCTCGTAACCTGGGGGCCGTCGATCGGTGGCCAGGTAGCCGGGGTACTGCTGCTCGATCTCGGCGCGGGTGAGGCCCTGCCACTCGCCGGCGTCGCGCTCGGCCAGGTCGGCGTCGACCACGACGGGGCCGACCCCGAGCTGCTCGGAGATGATGCGGGCGGTGTGGAGGGCCCGTTCGAGCGGTGACGCGCAGATGACGTCGACCGAGCCCACCCGGGCGGTGGCGTGGAACGCCTGCCGGTGGCCGAGGTCGGTGAGGGCGGGGTCGGCGCGGCCCTGCCAGCGTCCGGCGGCGTTCCATTCCGACTGGCCGTGGCGGACCAGGAGCATCTGCGTCATCGGCCCCGGACCGTACTCGCCCGATGGGACACGACCGTCGACCACCTAGCATCGTGCGGTGCCTCGTCTCCGACTCTTCGCCGCCGCCCGCGACGCCGCGGGCACGGCGCGAGCCGAGGTCTCGGGGGCCACGGTCGGCGAGGTTCTCGCCGCCGCCACGCAGCGCTACGGCGTCGATTTCGCAACCGTGGTCGCCCACAGTCGGGTGTGGCGCAACGGCGAGCCGGCCGACACCGATGAGTCCGTGGGGCCCGACGACGAGGTCGCGATTCTCCCTCCGGTGTCGGGTGGGTCGTTCTCGGAGGATCGGTGAGCGTCACCGGCACGACGCAGGACCGGGGTGGCCGGTTTCGCACCACGCGTGGCGGCGGCCGAAGCGGCCGTCGCCCCCCGGACTCGGCGGATGGCCCTGTCGCCGGCGCCGAGGTCTCGTCAGCGCCGCACCGGAGCGCGTCGACCTGGGTGGAACGGGTCGTGGCCGGCCCCCGACCGGCGGGTCGGCGCGGGCGGTTCGGTCTGGTGTGGTTCGTCGTCGCGGCGGCGGCCGCCGCCATCGGATTGTTGGCCCTGGCCCTGGTTTTCGCCGCCGTTGCCGGAGTTGCCGCCCTGCAGACCGTGGCGGCGTGGACACGGGACCGCAAGCCCCCCGTGCAGCTCGTGGCGGGTGCGGTCGCAGTGGCCCTGCCGCTCGCGGCGGCGTTCGGGATCGCCCTGGTCGGGGCCCTCACGCTCGTCGCCGTCGCCGCCGCGCTGGTGGCGGCCATGTTGGCCGATCTGCCGGCGCGCCGGGCCCGGCGCGCCGGGCGACCCCCGGTGCTGGCGCTGGCCGGTCTCACGCTGCGGTGCGGGCTCTTCCCAGGGCTGGTCGCCGCCTCGGCTGTGCTCGTGGCCCGCACCGACACCACCGCGTTCTTCATCTTGCTGATCCTCGTCAGCGTGTACGAGGTCGGCAGTTACCTGGTGGGCACCGGCGCCGCCTCCCGGGTCGAAGGCCCGTTGGCCGGGATGGCGGCGGCGATGGTCCTCACGTTCGCTCTCTCGGTGTTCCAGTTCGGTCCCTTCGACAGCACGGCGGCGTGGGTCTTCGGAGGATTGGTGGTCGTCACTGCCCCGCTCGGACCGATCGTGGCGTCCACGCTGGCGCCCGACGCGTCGGTGGCCGGTCCCGGTCTCCGCCGTCTCGACTCGTGGATGCTCGCCGCTCCCCTGTGGGCCTGGATGCTCTGGGGCTACATGAGCTGAGCCCCGGGTGCGAGGAGCCCATGGAGGGCGTCGGGCGGCTCCCGCCGACCGGGGGGCGTGCACTCTGGGGCGCCGACGAGCGCCGCCTCGGGCGGGCAGGAGACCTTCCATGACTCGAGAGACCGACAGCAGTGACGCCACGACCGGGTCCGGGCCAGGGCCCGTCGACCTGACCAGTCTCTCGCTGGCCGAGCTGCGCCGGCGTCGCGACGCGGCGGTCGACGCTGAGACCGGTCTGTCGTACCTGCGTCGTCTGGTTCAGGGTCCGCTCGATCTGGCGCGAGCCGAGCTCGACCATTGCGCCGCCGGCGAGCATCGTGACCTGGCCGCGATGGTCGAGCAACTCCCCGAGGTGCTCACCGAGACGGGGCGCGGCGGGGCGGGCGGCCGCCTGCCTCTTTCCCTCGATCCGAGCTCGGTCGACCCCGAGCTGTCCGACGAGCTGACGCGCGTCACCGATGGTGGGGCGGCCGTGGCCGGCCTGCCCGAAAAGACGAACGACGAGCTCGCGGCCTTGGCCAGCGACCTCGACGATCTCGAGCGGAGGGTCTCGGCTCGTCGCAAGGGCCTTCACCGCGAGATCGACGCCTTCGACGCGGAGTTGGCCGAGCGCGACCGCCGCGGTGGCGCCACCGTCGAGGGCGCGCTGTCAGCCCGTTTGGAGTGACGCTTCGCCGGTTCCGGTCGCGCCGGTTCGACCCCCGCCAATTCAACGACGCACCACTAGCCTGATCTGGTGCGTTCCCTGGCCGTGCTCTCGCTGCACACGTCCCCATTGGCCCAGCCTGGTTCGGGTGACTCCGGCGGCATGAACGTCTACGTCCGCGAGCTGGTGGCGGCGCTGGCCCAGGCCGGGGTGCGCACCGAGGTCTACGTGCGGCGGTGGGCGCCGGATCTGCCCGACGTGGTCGATGTCGAGCCGGGTTTCCGGGTCGTCCACGTCGAAGCCGGCCCGATCGACCTGGCCAAGGAGCAGCTCCCCGACATCGTCGACGCCTACACCGAGGCCGTGGCCCGGCACCTCACGCGGCGCGACGGGCCCGACGCCCTCCATGCCAACTACTGGCTGTCGGGTCTGGCCGGGCACCGGCTCAAGCACGAGCTGTCATTGCCCCTGGTGTCCACCTTCCACACCCTGGCCCGGGTGAAGGCCGACACCGGTGACGCCGAGCCGGCGCACCGGGTGGAGGCCGAGACCGAGGTCATCGCCTGCTCCGACGCCATCCTGGCCAACAGCCAGGCCGAGGCCACCCAGCTCGTCGAGCTCTACGGCGCCCGGTCCGAGCGCATCGAGATCGTTCCTCCCGGTGTCGACCACGCGTTCTTCTCTCCCGGTGACCGTGGTGGGGCCCGCGCGGCGCTGGGTCTCGGCTCCCACCCCGTTCTGCTCTTCGTGGGTCGTATCCAGCCCCTCAAGGGCGTGGGGGTGGCCATCGAGGCCCTGGCCGCGTTGTCGGCCACCCACCCCGATGCCGTGCTGGTCGTGGTGGGTGGGCCCAGCGGCGTGGAGGGCGATGCCGAGCAGGCCGCCGCGCTCGAGCTGGTGGCGCGCCTCGGGCTGGGAGATCGGGTGCGGTTCGTTGCGCCCCAACCCCACCACCTGCTGTCCACGTACTACCGCGCCGCCGACGTGTGTGTGGTGCCCAGCCGTTCCGAGTCGTTCGGTCTCGTCGCCCTCGAAGCGGGTGCGTGCGGCACCCCGGTGGTGGCCGCCGCCGTCGGTGGCCTGCTCACGCTGGTCGACGACGGGGTCACCGGCCTTCTGGTCGACACCCGCGACCCCGCGGACTACGCCGTCGCCGTGACCGAGATCCTCGATCACCCGGCCCGTGCTGCTGCGATGGCCGCTGCGGCGGCCGAGCGGGCCCGCGGGTACACGTGGTCCACCAGCGCGGCGCGCCTGCGCCGGCTCTACGCCGACGTCACCGCCCGCGAGCCGGTGCGGTGCTGACCACCATCTGACCCACACCGATCCACGAGGGAGAACCATGGCCGACGAGATCGCCGATGTCGCGACCCTCGACGCGCTCGAGGGCCGCATCGACGCCTGGCTTCGTTCCGAGCTCGCTGAGAACGCGGTGGTGGCCGCGGTCGAGCGGGGCGAACCGGGAGAGCGCCGGTGGTACGTGCGGGTGCGGGGTGAGGCCAAGGACGTGTTCAGCATCTGGTTCACGCTGCGCCAGCGCACGCTGCACTACGAGACCTACGTGATGCCAGCACCCGAGGAGAACCAGGGGCAGTTCTACGAGCACCTCCTGCGCCGCAACCGCCACCTGAGCGGGGCCACGTTCTGCATCGGCGAGGAGGACGCGGTGTTCCTCGAAGGCAGCCTCGGTGTCCACGCCGTCGACGAGGGTGAGCTGGACCGGATCCTGGGCACGGTCTACGCGTCGGTCGAGCGGTACTTCCTCCCGGCTCTGCGTATCGGTTACGCCTCGCGCTTCACCGAACTCTGACGTCAGCATCATTTTCAGATCTTTTCATTGCATTTGATTGTCTCAGGTTCTACGGTGGCGACAGCTCGGGTCGCCGACCGATCGGGGAAGACGGTCGGCGCCCGAGCCTTTCCCACTGCGGCTGGATCACTTCGCCGAGAGGGTCCGGTCCGGGCGCCGGTGGCCGACGCCCGGCTCAGCGACCGGGATGGGCAACGGGCACGACCGTGAGATCGATGATGCCGGAGAAGTCGCGCGGGTTGCAGGTGTGCAGCGGGAGGTCGTGGGCGATGCACACCGAGGCGATCATGGCGTCATAGGCCCGCGCCGCCGGCTTACGCCCGGCTGCCCTCAGTGAGGCGGCGACCTGACCGAAGCTGCGGGCGGCGGCGGCATCGAACGGCAGCGGGTCGAAGTCAGCTTCGGCCTGTTGGAGGTGGGCCTGGCGGGCCGCCCGCTCGCTCTCCACCGCCGCCACCAGCGGTCCGACCGACAGCTCGGCCAGGGTGATCGCCGTGATCAGCGGCTCGGTGGGTAACGATGCCGGGTCGCTGATCCGCCCGAGCAGGATGAGCGTGCTCGTGTCGAGCACTCCTCGGGCCATCAGATCGACGCGTCGATCGTGTTGTCGATGTCCGACCGGAGCTGGTCGGGGTCGACCACGGGGAGGCGCCGTCGCCGTTCCCTCAGCTCATCGAGCAGGAGGGGTGGTGCGGGCAGGGCGGTCAGGTGCGCGACCGGCCGACCGGCCCGAGTGATCGTCACCCGCTCGCCCTGCTGGGCGCGCTCGACCACCTCACCGCCGTGGTTGCGCAGGTCTCGGATGGACACGTTGGACACCCGGTCAAGGTATCACGCGTGATACGCACCGCCGCTGACCAATTGCGGATCCGACGAGGGCGGGCGGGGCGCCGCCGCCGGTCGGCTCAGTCCGCGGGCGCGGCGTCCTCGGCGAGGGCCACGGCCTTGGCCCAGCGGTAGTCGGCCTTGCCCGAGGGGGAGCGCACCATCTCGTCCACGAAGTGGACCTCACGGGGCAGCTTGTACGACGCCAGCATCTGGCGGGCGTGGTCGCGGAGCTCGTCGACCGTGGGGCGGGCGTCGCCACGGGGCGCGATGACGGCGGTGACCCGTTCACCGAAGCGTTCGTCGGGCACGCCCACGACGACGGCGTCGAAGACGTCGGGGTGGCCTTTCAGCACCAGCTCGACCTCTTCGGGGTAGATCTTCTCGCCCCCGGAGTTGATCGACACCGACCCCCGCCCGAGCAGGGTGATGGTGCCGTCGGCCTCGGCGATGGCCATGTCGCCCGGCACCACCCAACGCTCGCCGTTGATCGTCGGGAACGTCTCGGCGGTCTTCTTCTCGTCCTTGTAGTACCCGAGGGGGATGTGGCCCCGGCGGACCAGGCGCCCCACCTGGCCACCGCCGGGGGTGGTGGGGTTGCCCTCGTCATCGATCACCAGCGTGTGGTCACCAAAGGTGAACTGCGGCCGGCCCTGGGCGTCGCTGCTGCTTCCCGTTCCCTGGAAGCCGGTCTCGGAGGCGCCGATGGCGTCGAAGAGGATGATGTTGGGCATCAGTTCGGTGAGCCGCTGCTTCACCGACGGAGAGAGGATGGCCCCGCCGGAGCTGACGAGGAACAGCGAGGACAGGTCGACGGACTCGGGGAGCGACTCGAGCGCATCGGTCAGCGGACGGGCCTGGGCGTCGCCGACCAGCGACATGGCCACGACCTTCTCGTCGGAGGCGATGCGCCACACCTCTGCCGGGTCGAGGTGCCGGGACGCGTTCAGGATCAACGTCGCCCCGCCGAGCGCGGCCACGATGGACGTCCACTGGGCGGCGCCGTGCATGAGCGGCGCCACCGGGAACGTGGCGGTGAGAGCGGACGTGGCCGCACGTTCGGCCACCTGCGAGGGCTCGTCCAGCGGTGGGGTCATGGTGGTCATCACCGGGCCGATGGTGGCCTTGAAGAAGTCGTCCTGGCGCCACATCACGCCCTTGGGCATGCCCGTGGTGCCGCCGGTGTAGAGCATGTAGAGGTCGTCACCGCTGCGGGCACCGAACCCGCGCTCGGGGGACGCCGCGGCCAGGGCGTCCTCGTAGGCCACGGCGTCGCACACCGAGATGTCGGCCCCGGAGCCGTCGTCGATGGCCAGGCAGACCCGCAGAAGGGGACAGTCGTCGCGGACGGCGCCGATGCGCTCGGAGAACTCGGCCCCGTGCACCACCGCGACGAGATCGGCGTTGTCGAACAGGTAGCGCAACTCGTTCTCGACGTAGCGGTAGTTCACGTTCACCGGCACCGCCCGCAGCTTCCACAGAGCCCACTGCGCCTCGACCCACTCGGGCGAGTTGTAGGCGTAGATGCCGACCTTGTCGCCCGGCACGATGCCGCGATCGGCGAGGGCATGGGCCAACCGGTTGGCTCGGGCGTCGAGCTCGGCGAAGGTGAGGCGACGCGGACCTCCCACGGCGTTCGGCACCACCAGGGCCTCGCGGTCGGGGATCACGTCGACCACCGACTCGAACAGATCGGCCAGGTTCCAGATCATCAGGTCCTCCAGGATCGGCAACGTGGTCCGGAACGGTAGTTCCGGTGCACGGCCGCCGAGCGGCGGCTTTCGGCGCCCGTGCTGACGCGGCTGTTAGAATTCACTTATGGCGTGACGGGTCGGCCTCTTTGCCCGGTGCCAGCGCCGTCCGGCCCATGGGCCGGTCCGAGGGGGAGGGGACGAGAGTGGCAGATGAAGTCGCGGCGGACGACGACCCGGAGTCCACCCGAGCCAAGTACCGGGCCGAGCGCGACAAGCGCCTCGTGCCCGGTCGCGCCGCCATCCGCGACCTGGCCCACGACGAGGTCTTCTCGGCCTATCGGCGGGACCCGTTCACCCCGTACACCGACCGTGACCCGATCGGCGACGAGGTCGACGTCGTCATCGTGGGGGGAGGGATCGCCGGGCTGTTGGCCGGGGCCGAGCTGCGCCGCCATGGCATCGAGCGCATCCGCATCGTCGATCAGGCCGGAGGCGTGGGCGGCACCTGGTACTGGAACCGTTACCCGGGGGTGATGTGCGACATCGAGTCCTACATCTACCTCCCGATGCTCGAGGAGCTCGGCTACGTGCCGAAGGAGCGCTACGCCTCGGGTGAGGAGATCCGGCGGCACCTCGAGGCCATCGCCGACCGGTTCGACCTGGTGCCCGACGCTCTCTTCCACACCGGCGTCACCCGGGCCGAGTGGAACGAGACCGCGGCCCGATGGCGGGTCCACACCGACCGTGGTGACGAGATCAACAGTCGCCATTACGTGCTCGCGGTCGGCATCCTCAACCTGCTGAAGCTGCCGGCCGTCACCGGTATGGAGCAGTTCGAGGGCCATTCGTTCCACACGGCCCGATGGGACTACGCCTACACCGGTGGCGCGCCCGGTGCGCCGCTCACTCAGCTTTTCGACAAGACCGTGGGCCTCGTCGGTACCGGCGCCACCGGAATCCAGTGTGTGAAGGCCCTGGCCGAGGGGGCCGAGCACGTCTACGTCTTCCAGCGCACCCCTTCAGCCATCGGGGTGCGGGGCAACTGCCCCACCCCCGTCGACTTCTCCTCGGCCCTACGTCCGGGTTGGCAACAGGACCGGATGGACAACTTCCAGGCCATCATGCTCGGCCGACCCGTCGACGAGGACCTGACCGACGACGGGTGGACGCACCACTACGCCGCCCCTCAGCGCCTGCCCCGTCCCCCGGACGTGAGCCTCGAAACCTTCCTGCGCTCGGCCGAGGACGTCGACTTCTCGATCATGGAGCAGCACCGCCGGCGCGTCGCCGAGCTGGTGGCCGACCCGGCCACAGCCGAAGCCATGAAGCCCTACTACCGTTACATCTGCAAGCGTCCCTGCTTCCACGACGACTACCTCGAGGTGTTCAACGAACCCAACGTCACGCTGGTCGACTGCCCCGGCGGGTTCGAGCGCGTGAGCGAGCACGGACCCGTGGTCGACGGCCGGCAGTACGAGGTGGACCTGCTCGTCTACGGCACCGGCTTCGAGGCCGAGGTCACCCCGGTGTTCCGCCGGGCCGGGCACGACATCGTGGGTCGAGGTGGCGTCACCCTCGCCGAGAAGTGGGTCGACGGCGCGGCCAGCCTCTACGGCATGATGAGCCGCGGCTTCCCGAACCTGTTCATCATGCCCGCCCCGGGGCAGCAGGCTGTCGTGACCGTCAACTACACCCAGCTCGCGGTGTTGGGAGCCGAGTTCGTGGCGGGTGTGGTCGGCGCCCTCGCACGGCGCGGCGTGGACGCGTTCGACGTGAGCGCCGAGGCCGAGGCCGACTGGACGCAGAACATCGTCGACTCCTACGTCGACTCCAGCGCGGTGATGTCGGCCTGCACCCCGTCGAGGATCAACAACGAGGGTCACCCCGAGGCCGCCAACCCCCGCAACGGCAACTTCGGCCGGGGGCTCGGCGACTACTTCGCCTATCGCGACCGGTTGCAGCAGTGGCTCGCCGGGGGCGACTTCGACGGCCTCGAGCTCGACGTGCGGACGGCGGCGCCGTGATCGCCGTCGCCGGACGTTGACGAGCGGGCGCGGAGGATCGGCGATGGTCGCGAAGCGGGTGGTGGTGGTCACCGGGGGCGGTGGGGGGATCGGCGCGGCCATCGCCGAAGAACTCGGACGCAACGGCGACTTCGTCGTCACCCTCGACCCGCTGGTGTCGCTCGACGGTTCGGAACAGCTCCCGCCGCCGGAGGAGACCACGGCGGGGCGCATCGTCGCCGCCGGCGGGGCGGCGCGGGCGTCGTCGGCGTCGGTGACCGACGCGGTCGCGGTGCGGGCCCTGTTCGAGGGCCTGGTCGGCGAGTTCGGCCGCCTCGACGCGGTCGTCAACGTGGCCGGTATCAGCCGGCCCACCAGCTTCGCCGGCGGTGAGGAGCAGGACTGGAACGACGTGCTCACCGTTCACCTCGGCGGCTACCTCAACGTGCTCGGGTCGGCGCTGCCGCTGATGGCCGAGGTCGGCCACGGCCGCATCGTGGGGGTGACGTCCGGTTCGGGGTGGCGGGCGGCCGACGCCGGCGCCTACGGCTGCGCCAAGCGAGCGGTGGCCTCGCTCACCTGGCAGCTCGGTGACCGGTCGCCACCCGGTGTGACCGTCAATGCCCTGTCCCCGATCGCCATGACCCGTATGGTCACCGCCGCGCTGGGTCGGGCGACGCGGCCCTCTCCCGGAGGTCCAGGTACGGGCTCGGCGGGTGGTCTCTCGCTCGCCACGATGCCCACACCGGAGCAGCTCGGGCCCATCGGGGCCTATCTGCTCGACGACGCCTTCACCGGACGCGGCCAGGTGGTGTTCGCCGGGGGCTCGGAGATCGCGGTGATCGACCGGCCCCGGTTCCTCGAGGTCGCCCGCACCGACCACATGGGCTCGCTGGCCCTCGCCCTCGAGACCCTGGTCGCCGGGGCGTTGGTGCCGGCCGAGGCCGGCCAGAAGAGCAACGGGGGCAGCACGCCTCGATTCGGGTCTGTCTTCGACCAGCCGGCAGGGGGTGCGCTCCCGTCGCCGGTCGTGCATTCGTGCGTGGTCGTCACCGATCGTCCCGAGGTGGCGGCTGCGGTCACCGCCGCCCTCGCCGCCCGCGAGGTGGTGTCGCTCATCATCGAGGCCGGCCCTGCCGAGGCCGGATTCGACGGGGCGTCGGCGGCGTTGGCGGCAACGGTCGAGCGCGACGGCCCGCTCGACGCGGTGATCGTCGCCCTGGCCGGGCCGGCGGCGCCCCCGAGTGGGGTCAGCGACTGGGAGCGGGTGCTCACCGAGCACACCGGCATCGTGGACCAGATCCACACCGACGCCGGGTGGGCGCGGGCCGTGGCCGACCAGGCCCAGCGGGCCGAACGACCGGTGCGTCTCGTCACGCTCACCGATGCCACCACGGCGGGGGGACGCACCCGGGCCCAGGCCTCGGCTCAGCTCGCCCGGGCGGCGATGCCCGCCACTGCGGGTCGCGTGGCGGCCTTCGCGGTGAGCGTCGAGACGTCGTTGACGGTTGCTGGCTCCGCCGGTGAGGCGGCCGTTGGTGAGCTCGTGGCCCACCTGCTCTGCTCGCCCGGAGCCGGGGCGTTGAGCGGCGCGGAGTTGGCCCTCGGCGCGGGATGGGTCGGGCTGCGCAGCCATCCTCGGCCCCTCGCCAGCGTCGCCTTCGGAGGGCCAGCCATCCCCGACTGGCTCCACGTCCCGTTACAGGAGATCCTCACCCCGGCGCCACCGGTGGCCGGGCCCGAGGGGCCGGACCGATGACGTCCGGGGAGCAGAAGGGCCCGGTTCCCGCCCGGGTGGTGGACGCCCACGTGCACCTGTGGGACCCCGCCCGCGCCGATTGGTACCCGTATCTGTCGGGAGGAATGAAGCTCGACATGGGCGATGTCGATGGGATGGCCCGGCTCTTCGACGTGCCGACCTACCAGGCGGAGGCGGCGGGGTGGAACGTGGAGAAGCTGGTGAACGTGGCCGCGGCGACCGGCCACCACTCCGTCGACGAGACCCTCGAACTCGATCGCCGCGCCGACGACGAGGGATATCCCGCCGCCATCGTCGGGGGTGTCCCGCCCACGGAGACGGTAGCCGAGGCCGTGGCCCTCATCGATCGCCAGATGGCCGCTTCCCGCTTCCGGGGAGTGCGCCCGATGGGGCTCCACGACGGGCCGCTGCCGCGCTCCGAGGTGCTCGGCGCGCTTCAGGACCGGGGCCTGCTGTTCGAGCTGATGGCCCATCCCGACCAGCTCCAGGCGGCGGCCCGCGGCCTGGCGGATTTCGACGATCTGGTGGTCGTGGTCGAGCACACGGGGTGGCCCCGCTCGGGCTCGGACGAGGAGCATGCCCTGTGGCGGGTGGGCATCGACGCTCTCGCCGGGCTGGGTGACCGTGTCGTCTGCAAGTTGTCGGGGTTGGCCATGCCGTTGGGCTCGATGGACGCCGAGGCCTTTCGCCCCTGGCTCGAGTACGCCATCGAGGCGTTCGGGGTCGACCGGTGCATGTTCGCCAGCAACTTCCCCGTCGACGGCCTGCACGGCACCTTTGACGAGCTGTACCTCGCGTTCACCGGCGTGACCGCCGGCCTCGGTGCCGAGGCCCGCGAACTGCTCTTCGCCGCCAACGCCGAGCGGGTCTACCGCTGTTGATCACCCGGCGCCGTCGCCGGGCCGGGCGGTAACGTCGTCTCATGGTGCGACTGCAGATCGTGGGCGGCGGAAAGATGGGGGAGGCCCTCCTCGGTGGCCTTCTCGCCGGGAAGTGGGCCGAGCCGGGCGAACTGGCCGTGGTGGAACGGGTCGAGGCCCGCCGGGCCGAGCTGACGGCTTCGTACCCGGAGGTGGCCGTGCTCGAACAGCCCACCGCGTGCGACGGAGCCCTGCTGGCCGTGAAGCCCGGTGACGTCGCTGACACGTGCGCCGAGATCGCACTGGCCGGCGTGCGCCGGGTGGTGTCGATCGCCGCCGGGGTGACCACGCCCGCGCTCGAAGCCGCCCTCGGTGGCGGCGTGGCTGTGGTGCGGGCGATGCCCAACACCCCGGCGGTCGTCGGTGCCGGCGCCTCCGCCGTCGCCGGGGGCACCAGCGCGTCGGCCGCCGACGTCGACTGGGCGATGTCGATCCTCGGCGCGGTCGGTGTGGTGGTCCGGGTCTCGGAGGCCCAGCTCGACGCCGTCACCGGGCTGTCCGGCTCGGGCCCCGCGTACGTGTTCCTCGTGGCCGAGAGCCTCATCGAAGCCGGCGTGCTGGTCGGGCTCTCCCGCGAGGTCGCGGAGGTGCTGGCCGTGCAGACCCTGCTCGGCTCGGCCCGGTTGCTCGAGTCGAGCGACGAGCATGCCGCCGCTCTGCGGGCGGCCGTCACCTCACCCGGCGGCACCACGGCCGCAGGCCTGCACGCCCTCGAGACGGGCGGACTGCGCGCCGCCGTGCTCAACGCCGTCGTCGCCTCCACCGCCCGGGCCGGGGAGCTGGGCCGGGCCTGATCGTCCGCCACCGGCTGCGAGCCGGGCGCCCGGTAGCCTGCACCCGTCATGGCACCGCGGTACGACACGATCACCTTCCTCTCCGACTACGGGCAGGTCGACGAGTTCGTGGGGATCGTGCACTCGGTGATTCGTTCCATCGCCCCCGGGGTGGCCGTGGTCGATCTCACCCACGACATCCACCCCTACGACGTGCGGGCCGGTGCCCTCACCCTGGCCCGTAGCGCCCAGTTCCTCTGCCCGGGGGTGGTGCTGGCCGTGGTCGACCCCGCCGTGGGCACCGTCCGCCGTCCCATCGCCGTCGAGGTGGGTGACGGAGCGTCGGTGCTGGTCGGCCCGGACAACGGGCTGTTGGCTCCCGCCGTGGCCATGTGCGGAGGGGCCACCCGTGCCGTGGTGCTCACCGCCGAGGAGTTCCGGCTCGACACCGGTGCCGCCACCTTCGACGGGCGCGACATCTTCGGGCCGGCCGCCGCCCACCTGTGCCAGGGTGTGCCCCTCGTCGACCTCGGCCCCGAGGTCGACCCCGTCACCCTCATGCCCGCTCTGGTGCCGCTGAGCCGGGCCGAGGGCGGGGAGCTGATCGCGGAGGTGCTGTGGGTGGACCGTTACGGCAACGCTCAGCTGAACGTGGAACCCGAGGAGCTCGACCGCTACGACAACCGGTTGGCGGTGCTCGTCGAGGACGGTCACCACACCGGTCGCCGCGCCACGACGTTCGCTCAAGTCGCCCCGGGTGAGGTGGGCCTCGTCGTCGACTCCTACGGTCTGGTGGCCCTCGCCCTCGATCGCGACTCCGCCGCCCGCGAGCTCGGGCTGTCGGCGGGCTCGTCGGTCGTGATCCGCTCGCTCGACGACGACGGCCCTTCCGGTGTCGTCACCCCTGTCACGTTGTCGATCCGCCGCACCAGCAGCGAGGAGGGTTCAGAGTGAGACCGGCCACCGTCATCGCGTTGGGTGTCCTGCTCCTCGTGATACTTGGCGCAGCAAGTTTCCAGTTGTTCATCCTCGCCCGCTGACGGCGATGCCGTCGATCAGGACCGTGAGGCCAACCGGTCCCGGGTGAAACGTCGGCTGTTCAGCCAGAGCAGCGCCCCGGCCAGCACCCACAGCGCGGTACCGACGCCGATCACGCCGAGGGGCGGGAGCAGCAGCATCGCCGACGCCTGGGCCGCAGCCAGGAAGATGAGCGGGAGGATGACCGCGCCACCCAACTGGTTGGCCTCCTGGGTGGTCTTGGCCCTCGACGACACCACGACGAGCAGGCCGAGCGACAGCAGCGCCACGGCCGGCCCGACCCACACCACCATCAAGAAGAACTGGCTGTAGGGAAGGAAGATTCGGCCCATGACCGGCCAGGCCACGGCGTTGCCGACGATGGCGAACACCACCGCGCCGATCCAGGTGATGATCACGGCGGGGATGAAGGCCGAGAGGACTTTGGCCACGAAGAGGTCGCGGTCGCTGATGGGCAGGTGCAGGACCACCTCGAGGGTGCGGCGCTCCTTCTCGCCGGCGAAGGTGTCGGCGGCCAACACCGCTGAGACCATCAGGGGGATGACCAGCAGGAGCGGGGGGAGCAGGTACCCGAGCACCAACACGATCAGTTGCTCCTTCTCCGGCAGCGAGAGGATGGGATCGGCCAGGCCCGACATCAACGGGGAACTGAGGGCGTTGCCGACCTGATCGGTGGGCACGGACCGGGCGATGAGCCCGATACCGAAAGGGAGCGCCAGCAACAAGACGGCGGGCACCAGGATCATCGGGAGCACGATGGCCTTCGAGCGCCGCACCGCGCGCAGGTCACGGCCGACGATGGTGCGCACGGCCAGGGTGTCGACGGCGGTCACAGGCTCACCTGGTCGAGCTCGATGGGGAGGGGAGGGGAGGCGAAGCCGTCGGTGGCCAGGCCCCCGTCCTCGTCGGCGATGCGTTGCTCGATGGCGAAGTAGACGTCCTCCAGGGTGGGCGCTTTCAGAGCGGCGCCGTACACGTCGAGGCCCCGGCCCACGGCGGTGGCGACGACGCGGGGGAGCACCGCCCGGTCGTCGACGACGAGGCGGACGCCGTGGGGGTGGCCGAAGGCCTGTTGCACGCCGGCCAAGGCGGCCAGCGCCGCGAGTGTGGTGGGGTCGGCCTCGGCACCCAGGTCGATCTCGGCGCCGACGCCGCTCCACAGCCCGGCGGCCAGATCCGACGGAGCGCCGAACGCTCGCAGGCGGCCACGGTGGAGCACGGCCATGCGATCGGCCAGCCGCCCGGCTTCGCCGAGGAAGTGGGTGGCCAGGATGATCGTGCGCCCCTCGGCCGAGAGTCCGCTGATGAGGTCGATGACGTCTCGGGTGCCCGCAGGATCGAGCCCTGACGTCGGTTCGTCGAGGAACAGCACCTCGGGGTCGTGGAGCAGGGCCCGGGCCAGCGCCACCCGCTTACGTTGGCCGGTCGAGAAGCCTTGGGTCAGGTCACCGGCGCGATCGGCCATACCGAACCGCTCCAGCAACTCCATCGAGCGCCGTTCGGCGTCGCGTTTCTCGTAGCCGCGCAGGCGGGCGACGTAGGTGAGGTTCTCGAGGGACGTGAGGCGATCGTCGAGCCCGGCATTCTCGGTGAGCACCCCGGTACGCCGCCGCACCTCCTCACCCTGGGTGGCCGGATCGAAGCCCAGCACACGCGCCGAGCCCCGGTCGGGGAGCAACACGCCGTCGAGGAGGCGCACGGTGGTGGTCTTGCCCGCGCCGTTGGGGCCGAGCAGGGCCAGCACCTCGCCCCGTTCGAGACTGAACGACACGCCGTCGACGGCCAGCCCGTGGTCGAACCCCCGGGTCAGACCTGTGGTTTCGATGGCCACGTTCACCGCACCAGTCTGGCCCCGTTGCCTGGGGAACCCGCTCCACCGGACCGGCTCTGGTTCGGCGGGGGCCGACCAGGGTGGCTACGGTGACGCCGGGCCGGTGAACGACAGGCCGGGGTGCGGTCGAGCACCAGTCGGCCCCGAGGGGGAGTCACGTGAATCTGGCGACGATCGTCGAGCCGCATCGGGCGAGTTCTGTCGCGCTCGTCGTGGACGACGAGCCCGTCACCTACGGTGACCTTCGGGACGTGGTCGGCCGTGCTCGTGGTGGGCTGGCGGCGCTCGGGGTGGAGCCGGGCGACCGGGTGGCGTTGGCCTGCGGCAACGATCTTTCGTTCGTGATCGCTCACCTCGCGGCGATCGGCGTGGGCGCGATCACGGTGCCACTGAACCCGCTGACGCCGGCGGCGGCATTGGCCCACGAGATCGAGGTGACGGGAGCAAAGGTGCTCGTGGCCGGACACGACGTCGCCGCCGCGGCGGTCCTCGATCGCAGTGGCCTTCCCGATCTCGCCCATGTGGTGGTGACCGAGAGCTCGGCGTGGCGGGCGCTCGTCTCGAGTGTCGACATCCCGATCGTGGAGCGCCGTCCGGACGACCTGGCGGTGTTGCTCTTCACCAGCGGCACGGCGGGGGCCCCGAGGCCGGCGATGCTCACCCACGGCAACCTCCTGTCCAACCTCGAGCAGATCTCGTCGCTGGAGAGCCGCACCCCTCATCCGGGTGATGTCAGCCTCGGGGTCTTGCCGCTCTTTCACGTGTTCGGGCTGAACGTGGTGCTCCACCTGGCTCTGCTCACCGGCACCACGGTGGTGCTGCGACCGCGGTTCGATCCGATGGACGCCATCGATGTCGTCCGGCGCCATGGCGTGACGCACGTGGCCGGCGCCCCCGCCATGTGGTCGGCTTGGTTGCGCACCCCCGACATCACCGCCGACGATTTCGCCACGGTTCGCGTGGCCACATCGGGAGCGGCGAAGCTCCCGAACGACGTGGCCGAGTCGTTCCTCTCCCGCTTCGGCGTCGACCTGGCCGAGGGCTATGGCCTCACCGAGACCTCACCCGTGGTCACCTCCTCGACCGACACCGACGCGCCGCTGGGCTCCATCGGCGTTCCCCTGGCCGGCGTCGAGGTGCGCATCGTCGACAGCGACGGCGAACCGGCGCTTCAGGATGATCCCGGTGAGGTGTGGGTCCGTGGCCCGAATGTGTTCGCTGGCTACTGGAACGATCCCGAGGCCACGGCTCGGGCCCTGACCCCCGACGGGTGGTTGCGCACCGGCGACCTCGCCGTGGTCGATGAGCACGGCAACATGTTCATCGTCGACCGGGCCAAGGAGCTGATCATCGTGTCGGGCTTCAACGTTTTCCCGGCCGAGGTCGAGGACGTGCTCGTCCAGCACCCGGCCGTCGAGGCGGCCGCAGTGGTCGGTGTGGCCGACGATGCCACCGGCGAGGCGGTGAAGGCGTGGGTGGTGCCATCGCCGGGCGCGGTGGTGTCGACCGATGATCTGGCTTCGTTCTGCGGCGACCATCTGGCCCGCTACAAGTGCCCGTCGTCGTTCGCGATGGTCGACGAACTGCCGGTCGGGATGACCGGCAAGGTCCTGCGCCGGGCTCTGCGTTGACGCACCAGGGTCAGGTCTGCCCCGTCGCCTCTACGTGACTTTGTGAACGGGGGCACGAGGTCGGTAGCGTCACTGCTTGTGGACCGTTCCCGCCGTCGTATCCCCGAGGCCACCGTGGCCCGGCTGCCGGTCTACCTGCGCACGCTGGGTGACATGCGTGACAGCCACGTGACCACGGTGTCGTCGGAGCGACTGGCCGATCTGGCCGGGGTGAACGCGGCCAAGGTGCGCAAGGACCTTTCGTACCTGGGCACGTACGGGACCCGCGGGGTGGGGTACGACGTCGAGTACCTGCTCTTCCAGATGAGCCGCGAGCTGGGTCTCACCAAGGATTGGCCGGTCGTCATCGTCGGCATGGGCAACCTCGGTGCCGCCCTGGCCAACTACGGAGGCTTCGGCGAGCGGGGCTTTCCCGTCGCCGCCCTCGTCGACGCCGATCGCGCCAAGGTGGGTTCGTTGCTCGGTGAGCACACGATCCATCACCTCGACGATCTCGACACCCTCGTGGCCGACCGCGACATCGCCATCGGCATCGTGGCCACGCCGGCGTCCGTCGCCCAGGACGTGGCCGACCGCCTGGTGGTGGCCGGGGTCACGTCGATCCTGAACTTCGCCCCCGCCGTGGTCAGCGTCGAGCCTCCGGCGTTGCTGCGCAAGGTCGACCTGGCCCTCGAGTTGCAGATTCTGAGCTTTTACCGCCAACGCGACAGCGCCGCGGGGCCGGAGAAGCTCGCAGCCGGCGCCAACGGTCATGTCTCCCCGCTCGGGGGAGCCGTGTCCGGGCCCACCGACGCTTCGGCCCCGGCCGGCGTCGCCCGCCCGGGCGGTGGTCGCTGACGTGCCCGTCGACGCCCCCCTCTACCCCGTGAACCTGGTGGTGTCGGGACGGCGCTGTCTCGTGGTCGGTGGCGGACCGGTGGCCCTGCAGAAGGCCCGGGAACTGGTGGCTTGCGAGGCGGTGGTCGACGTGGTCGCCCCCGAGATCGTCGACGAGCTCGTCGCGCTGGCGGTCACCTGCCACCGTCGGCCCTATCGCTCGGGCGAGGTGGCCGGCTACCGGTTGGCCGTCACCGCCACCAGCGACCGGTCGGTGAACCGCCAGGTGTTCGTGGAGGGCGAGGCCCACGGGGTGTGGGTCAACTCGGCCGACGACCCCGCGAATTGCGCTTTCACCCTGCCCAGCCGGGTCCGGCAGGGGCCCTTGTTGGTGACTTTCGCCACGGGAGGGCGTTCTCCGGCCCTGGCGACGTGGTTACGGCGCCGTTTCACGGCAGAATTCGGTCCTGAGTACCTCACCTTGTTGGACGTGCTGTCCGAGGCGAGGGAGCGACTGCGCCAAGAGGGCACCTCGACCGAAGGCCTGAACTGGCAAGGTGCGCTCGATTCGGGAATGCTGGATCTGATCCGCGAGGGCCGCCTCGCCGAAGCCAAGGAGCGCCTCCAGGCGTGTCTGTCGTCGTGATCGGCCTGAATCACCGCACCGTGCCCCTCGATCTGCTCGAGCGGCTCACCGTCGATGATTCCCGTCTTCCCAAGGCTCTGGCCGATGTCGTGTCGCGCGATCACATCAGCGAGGCCGTCGTGCTCTCGACGTGCAACCGCACCGAGGTCTACGCCGTCGCCGAGAAGTTCCATCCGGCCTATGCCGACCTGCGCGATTTCCTCTCCGAGATGGCCTTCCTCCCGCCGGAGACGTTCGCCGAGCACCTTTACCTGCACGACGGCGCCGACGCGGCGTCGCATCTGTTCGCCGTCGCCTCCGGCATCGACTCCGCCGTCGTCGGCGAGGCCGAGATCCTCGGGCAGGTGCGCCACGCGTGGGAACGGGCCCAGGGCGAGGGTGCGGCCGGCAGCCAGCTCAACCTGCTGTTCCGCCACGCGCTCGAGATCGGCAAGCGGGCCCGCACCGACACCGGCATCGGTCGTCACGTCGCTTCGGTCTCGAGCGCCGCCGTGGCCATGGCCGCCGCCCATCTGGGGTCGCTCGATGGCCGGTCCATCCTGGTGCTCGGTGCCGGCGAGATGGGCGGGGGCATGGTGCGGGCCCTGGCGGGCAAGGGTGTCACCGACGTCCGCATCGCCAACCGCACCCGCGATCGGGCCGAGGAGATCGCCTCACGGGTCGGGGGCCGGGCCATCCGCCTGGCCGATCTCGACCAGTCGCTGGCCGAGGTCGATCTGCTGTTGACCGGTACGGGAGCCACGTCGATGCTGCTCGAGCACGCCGACATCGCCCGGGTGATGACCGTGCGTCACGGCCGGCCGCTGCTGGTCGTCGACGTCGCCGTGCCCCGCGACGTCGATCCTTCGGCGGCGGACCTTCCTGGTGTCACCCTGCTCGACATGGACGACCTGCGGGCCTTCGCCGAGACCGGGCAGGCCGAGCGCCGCCGCGAGGTCGACGCGGTCCGGGTGCTCGTCGCCGCCGAGCTCGACCGCTACGTCGCCGTCAGCTCCGCTCGTGAGGTCGCCCCCCTCGTCGCCTCCCTGCACGATCGGGCCGAGGCGGTGCGGTTGGCCGAGCTCGACCGCTTCCGCACGCGTCTCGGTGAACTCGATGCGCGTCAGGCCGAGGCCGTCGAGGCCCTCACCCGCGGCATCGTGGCCAAGCTCCTGCACGATCCCACCGTGGGGCTCAAGGATGCCGCCGGCACCCCCCGCGGCGCGCGCCTCTCCGAGGCCCTGCGCGATCTCTTCTCGCTCTGAGCGGTCGATGACCGCGCTACGCCTGCGCGCCGCCACCCGTGGGAGCGCCTTGGCCCGCTGGCAGACCGATCACGTGGCTGGCCTGCTCGTCTCGGCCGGCGCGGCTCGAGGCGTCGAGGTCACGGTCGAGGCCGTGGTGGTCGAGACGACCGCCGACGTCCGCCTCGACATCCCGATCTGGGAGATGGGCGGAAAGGGTGTGTTCGTGAAGGAGGTGCAGGCCGCGGTGCTCGACGGACGAGCCGACATCGCCGTGCACTCGGGAAAGGACCTCCCGGCGCTGACCCCCGATGCTCTGGTGCTGGCGGCGGTGCCCGAGCGGGCCGATGCCCGTGACGTGCTCATCGGCTCCACCCTCGACGGGTTGCGTCCCGGTGCGATGGTGGCCACTGGTTCGGTGCGCCGCCGGGCCCAGCTGGCGTGGCTGAGGCCCGACCTCACCTTCGCCGGGTTGCGCGGCAACATCGCCACGCGCCTGTCGAAGGCCGCACAGTTCGACGCCATCGTGATGGCGGCCGCGGCCCTCGACCGGCTGGACCTCGATCTGGGTGACCGTGTGGTGGAGGTCCTCGACCCCGCGGTGATGCTCCCTCAGGTGGCCCAGGGGGCGTTGGCGGTGGAGTGCCGAGCCGACGACGATTCCGGTCGCGAGCTGCTCTCGGCCATCGAGCACGCCGCCAGCCGCGTCGCCGTCGATGCCGAGCGAGCCTTCCTGGCCGAGCTGGGTGGCGACTGCGATCTCCCTGCGGGCGCCTACGCGATCATTGCCGGCGAAACCCTTGTCATCGAGGCGTTGCTCGCCTCGATGGACGGTCACACCCTCCTGCGCGAGCGTCGATCCGGTGTCGGGGCCGATGGGCCCCGCCTGGGCCGCGAGTTGGCCCGCTTCCTGCTCGACGATTCAGGTGGTTCGTCACTGCTCGACCGCTGAGCGTCAGCGGGGGATGGTCGAGCCGGCGGCGCGGACGGGTCGGCCGTCGGTGTCGATGGCCGCGGCCATGAGCTGGGCGATCTTGGCCGAGTCGCGCACCGCCTGGAAGGGGACCAGCGACTCGTCGTCGACGGCCACCAGGGCCCACGCGTTGCGGGTTCGGTCGACGAGGGGGTACACCCCGAACCGGGAGGGGGCGCTGATCATCGAAGCCAATCGGGTGCCGTCGCCCCGCAGGCGGTCGCGCCAGACGCCCAGTCCGTAGGTGGGGATGCCCGTTGCGGCCACCCACGGTTCGGCGCTGGTGTCGAGGCTCGGGGTCTGATCGCGTTCCATCTCCTCGACCGAGCCGGAATCGAGGACCCGACCGTTCGGGGTGTCCCCCCGGGCGACGATCATGGTGAGGAAGCGCCCGAGGTCGTCGGCGGTGGTGGCCCCATCGGCGGCGAGCAGGCCGCGAGGCATGGCGGCGACGGGGTTTCCGGCCGGGTCGACGGGGTGGAGAAAGCCCGTGGCTCCCATGCCGACCGGTGCCAGGAGCCGTTCGTCGACCACGGTGGCCCAGGGTTGGCCGGTGAGTTGCTCGGCCAGGCGGGCGGCCACGTGGTAGCCGACGCGGCTGAGGGCGAACACCGAACCCGGAGGGCCGAGGAGCCCGACGGTGGCGATGGCCTCGTCACAGGTGACGGGGGTGTCGCACTCCACTGCCGACGGCAACCCGGAGGTCTGGGAGAGCAGTTGGCGAAGGGTGATGCTCGCTTGGGGTCCTCGATCCATCGACGTCAGTGTCTTGCTCACGGGTTCGTCGAGGGTCACCAGCCCGTCGTCGACGAGGGTCATGAGCGTGGCCGACGTGAGCCACATCCCCGTCTCGGCGAGGGGCAAGGGGGAGGTGGGTGTGGCGATGCCCGTGGTGAAGGTGTGGAGCCGATTGGCGTCCTGCTCGACGATCAGCAGGGCACCGTCGAGCGCCGCCCGGTCGACCCGGTCCTGGAGCTGCTGGTCGAGGAACGCCAATGGCACGGTGGGTACGGTGATGGCCGGGCCGGCTTCGAGGACGGGCGCATCGCCGCCATCGGCCGCAGGTGTGTCGCCGCCGGTGCACGACGCGCCGAGCAGGGCGACGGCGAGGCCCAGCGCCAGCAGTGCGAGCAGGTGACGCAAACGCGAGACTCGGAGTTCGGAGGAGGTGGGCGACATCGGCAGTGAGGCTACGAGCGATACCGGGGGATCCCCCGGTCAGGATGGGCACGAGGTGGGCGTGGGACCGCACCCCCGGCCGTGGCCCGACGACCCCCGGCTCGATCCCGAGCTCCTCCAGGGCGGTGATCGCCGCAACGTGCTCGACCGCTACCGGTACTGGTCCAACGCGGCGATCGTGGCCGAGCTCGACACCCGGCGCCACCCCTTCCACGTGGCCATCGAGAACTGGCAGCACGACCTGAACATCGGAACCGTCGTGCGCACCGCCAACGCCTTCAACGCCGCCGGCGTGCACATCGTCGGGCGTCGTCGGTGGAACCGTCGTGGGGCGATGGTCACGGATCGGTACTTGCACGTGCAGCATCACCCCGAGTTGGCCGATCTCGCCCGGTGGGCCGACGAGCAGCGGCTCCCGATCGTTGCTATCGACATCGTTCCGGGGGCGGTGGCGCTCGAGGCCGCCGTGCTCCCCGAGCGTTGTGTCCTGCTGTTCGGCCAGGAGGGCCCCGGTCTCTCGCCGGCGGCACTCGACGCCGCCGGGCTCGTGTGCTCCATCGCCCAGTTCGGCTCGACTCGCTCGATCAACGCCGGGGTGGCGGCAGGGATCGCCATGCACACCTGGATCAGGACCCACGTCACGATCTGACCGGGCGAAGGTCCGTGCCGCAGAACCTTGTCACGGCAGGGGTCGTTCGGAACCTCCTCCTGGTCCTCGCCTCTCGGTGCCGAGGTCGATGGCCAGGATCAGAGGCTCCCCGGGGGCGGAAGCCTGAGGCGCCCGTTCGGTGTCGGTCACCGCCGAATCGTCCTCCACTCCTACACTCCAGGCTCGTGGACAACCCTACGGCGCAGGCCGTCATCGAAGAGCTGAAGGCAACGTCGCCCAGCCACGTCAAGGTCGCCGTCACCGACATCGACGGGGTGCTGCGGGGCAAGTACCTGGCCACCGAGAAGTTCCTGTCCGCCGTCGACGCCGGTTTCGGGTTCTGCAACGTGGTGTTCGGCTGGGACTCGAACGACCAGTGCTACGACAACACCACCTACACCGGTTGGCAGAGCGGGTACCCCGATGCCGAGGTTCGCATCGACCTCTCCACTCATCGTCGGATCCCGTGGGAGGACGACCGGCATTTCTTCCTCGGCCAGTTCGCCGGGCCGGGCGACACCCGCCATGACGTCTGTCCCCGGTCGATGCTCGGGCACGTCCTCGAGCGGGCCGAGGCCATGGGCGTGGTCCCGCAGGTGGGCATGGAGTTCGAATGGTTCAACTTTGCGGAGACGACGCACTCCCTGCACGCCGGCCGGTTCGTCGACCCACAGCCGCTCACCCCTGGCATGTTCGGGTACTCCATCGCCCGTCAGGCGCTCAACCAGCCGTACTTCGACGCGCTGCTCTCGGAGCTGACCGCCTTCGGGGTGCCTCTCGAGGGGCTCCACACCGAGACGGGCCCGGGGGTGTTCGAGGCGGCGATCAGCTACGGCGAGGCGCTCGGTGCCGCCGACCGGGGCGTGCTGTTCAAGTCCGGGGTGAAGGAGATCGCGACCCGCTTCGGGATCACCCCGACGTTCATGGCCCGGTGGAACACCGCGCTGCCCGGCTGCAGCGGCCACGTGCACCAGAGCCTCAGGTCGGCCGCGACCGGTCAGGGGCTGTTCCACGATGCGGCGGCCCCGCACGTCATGAGCGCCACGTTCCGCTCCTACCTCGCTGGCATCCTCACTCTGCTGCCCGAGCTCCTGGCGCTGCTCGCACCCACCGTCAACAGCTACAAGCGGCTGGTCGACGGCTTCTGGGCCCCCACCCACCCGACGTGGGGCGTCGACAACCGCACGGTGGCGGCGAGGGTCATCGGGGGCGGTGCCTCGTCCACGCGGCTGGAGCTGCGGGTCCCCGGCGCCGACGTCAACCCCTACCTCGCCGTGGCCGTTGGGGTGGCCGCCGGGTTGTGGGGCATCGAGCGGGGGCTCGAGCTCGACGCCGTACCGGTGGTCGGCAACGGGTACGACCTCGGCTCCGATGCCGCCCCCCGCTTCGCACGCACGCTGCAGGAGGCCACGGCGGCGTTGGCCGGCTCGACCATCGCCCCCGAGCTCTTCGGCCCCGCGTTCGTGGAGCACTTCGTGCAGACCCGTGAATGGGAGTGGCGCCAGTTCGGCGAGGCCGTCACCGACTGGGAGCTGCGCCGCTACCTCGAGATCATCTGACCCGCCGGGTGCCCGTTGGCCCCGGCCCTTCGACCGGGGCACACTGATCGCCGAGCGGAAAGGCAGTTCGTCGTGGACCTCATCGTTGCCGCCATTCCCGGCCCTCGCCCACAGTGGGGCCCGTGACCGTCCTCCGCTTCTCGTTCCCCAATGACATCCACTTCGGCGTCGGCGCCCGGGCGGGGTTGGCGGACTTGCTGGCCGAGCTCGGCGTGAGCCGTCCCCTGGTGGTCACCGACCGTGGCGTGGCCGCGCTCCCGCTGTGGCCCGAGATCGTGGGCCTGGCCGGTGTGAACGGCGCCGCGGTCGCCGGCTTCACCGACGTGCACGGGAACCCGACGCTGGCCCAGGTCGAGGCCGGGGTCGAGGCCTACCGCGCCCACGGTGCCGACGGGATCGTGGCGCTCGGCGGGGGCGCGGCCATTGACGTGGCCAAGGCGGTGGCGCTGGCCGCGAGCCACGCGGGCACGTTGTTCGACTATGAGGACGAGGCGCCTGGCGCTCGCCCCATAACTGCCGCCGTGCCCCCCATCCTCGCTCTCCCCACCACGGCGGGAACCGGCAGTGAGGTCGGACGCAGCGCAGTCATCTCGGACGACGTCACCCACGTGAAGCGCATCGTGTTCTCGCCGCACCTGATGCCCCGGGTGGTGTTGGCCGACCCCGAGCTCACCGTCGGGCTGCCCGCGCCCGTCACCGCCGCCACCGGACTGGATGCCATCACCCACAGCATCGAGGCGTTCCTCGCGCCCGCCTTCCACCCGATCTGCGACGGGATCGCCCTCGAGGGCCTGCGCCTGGCGTTCCGTGCGTTGCCCGTCGCCGTGGCCGAGCCCTCCGACCTCGGGGCGAGGGGCGACATGCTGATGGCATCGATGATGGGGGCCATCGCCTTCCAGAAGGGCCTCGGCGTCGTGCACTCCTGTGCCCACGCGCTGGGCACTGTCGCCGATCTGCACCACGGGCTGGCCAATGCCGTGATGATCGACCACGCCCTGGCCTTCAACGTGCCGGCCGTGCCGGCGAAGTTCACCCGCATGGCGCGCACCGTCGAGCTCGACGACGAACGGCCCGAGGCCTTCATCGACGCGCTGGCGGCGCTCAAGGCCCGGGTCGGGTTGCCCCGGGGGGTGGTCGATACAGGGGTCGAATCCTCGCAGCTCGAGGATCTGGTGCGGGTGGCGTTGGCTGATGGTTGTCACCTCAACAACCCTGTTGCCGTCGATGCCCTCGACTTCGAGGCGATCTTCCTCAAGGCGATGGTGTGACCACCCCGGCTGGTCGTGATGCCCTTCGCATCGGGTTGTCGGCGTGCTTCTTCCATGCCGAGGACCGACCGGTGTTCAAGTTCAAGACGCTCCTCTACCTCGAGCAGTCGATGGTCCACTGGGTCGCCTCGGCCGGCGCCGTGCCGTGGATGGTGCCGACCCTGCCCGCCGAGGGGCCCCTGGCCCCGGCCGACCTCGTCGACCACCTCGATGGTCTGCTGCTGCACGGGGGCGCCGACGTCTGCCCGCGCAGCTACGGCGAGAAGCCGCTGCGCCCGCAGTGGGAGGGCGACGAGATTCGCGACCGCTACGAGATCGCGCTCGTCGAGGCGTTCCTCGCCGCCGGCAAGCCGATTCTCGGCATCTGCCGGGGCGCGCAGCTGCTCAATGTGGCCCTCGGCGGCACCCTTTGGCAGGACCTCCCCAGCCAGGTCGGTACATCGGTCGGCCACCGCGATCAGGAGACCTACGACCGGAACCGGCACGAGATCGACGTTGTCGCCGATTCCGGGCTGGCGGCGATCTACGGCTTCGACGGTGACACCGCAACCGGGATCGTCGTGAACTCGGTCCACCACCAGGCCATCCGTGAGCCGGCGCAGGGTCTCGTGGTCGAGGCCGTCTCCACCGTCGACGGGGTGGCGGAGGCGGTGCGCCTCGACGACCCTGACCGGTGGGTGTTGGGCGTGCAATGGCATCCCGAGTTCACCGATCCGGGCGACACCGAAGTCCTCGATCGCCGTCCCTTGATGGCCGCCTTCCTCGACGCCTGTAGGAGCCGGCCATGAGCACGTTCACGGTGACGAGCCCGTTCACCGGAGCGGTCGTGGCCGAGGTGCCCGCCGACGATCAGGACTCGATCGAGGCGGCGGTCGCCGCAGCGCGATCGGCGCAGGCGGGGTGGGCCCGTCGAACGCTCGCCGAGCGCGTGGAGATCGTCCGGCGGTTCCGCGCCATTGTCGTCTACCGGCGCGACGAGCTGGCCGAGCTGTTGACCCTCGAGACCGCCAAGCCCATCACCCAGTCCCGCAACGAGCTCGACGGTGTGGCCCCGCGACTCGACTTCTTCCTGCGGGTGGCCGAGGCCGCACTCACCACCCGCACCGTCCTCGACGAACCCACGATGGTCGAGCAGGTCGTGGCTGAACCGCTCGGCGTCATCGCCAACGTCTCGGCCTGGAACTACCCGTGGTTCGTGGGTGTCAACGTGTGGGCTCCGGCCCTGCTGGCCGGCAACGCCGTGATCTACAAGCCGTCGGAGCTGGCGCCGCTCACCGGCGCGGCCGCGGCGTCGGCATGGCACGAGGCGGGTCTGCCCCGAGATCTCTTCGCCGTCCTCCAGGGCGGCCCCGTCGTGGGCTCGATCCTCGTCGACGCGGACATCGACGGCCTCTGCTTCACCGGTTCGCACCCCACCGGTCGGGCCATCGCCGAGCAGGCCGCCGGCCGCATGCTGCCCGTGCAGCTCGAACTCGGAGGTAAGGACCCTGCGTACGTGGCCGACGACGCCGACCTCGTCGTCGCTGCGGCCTCGTTGGCCGATGGCGCCTTCTACAACGCCGGTCAGAGTTGCTGCGCGGTGGAGCGCATCTACGTCCAGCACACGGTGCACGATGCCTTCGTCGACGCGTTCGTCGCCGTCGTCGAGGGTTTCCCCATCGGTGACCCGGCCGACGAGCGCACCTATCTCGGCCCGCTCACCCGGCCGGGTCAGGAGGCGACCCTCTCGGTGCAGGTCGACGACGCTGTCGCTCGTGGGGCCACGGTGCGCACCGGTGGAGCGCCCCTCGACGGGCCTGGCCGGTGGTTCGCCCCGACCGTGCTCACCGAGGTCGACCACTCCATGGCGGTGATGGTCGACGAGTCGTTCGGACCGATCATCGGCATCATGGCCGTGGCCGACGACGCCGGCGCCGTGGCCCGCATGGCCGACACGGCCTACGGGCTCACCGCCTCGGTGTACAGCGCCGACGAGGGCCGTGCTCGGGCGCTGTTGGCTCAACTGGCGACGGGGACCGCCTACTGGAACTGCTGCGATCGGGTGAGCCCTCGCCTGCCGTGGTCCGGCCGCGGGCACTCGGGGACCGGTGTCACCCTGGGGGTCGAGGGACTGAGGGCCTTCACCCGGCCCCGCTCCTGGCACCTGCGCGCACCGGGTTGACCGGCGGGACTCCTGCCTGGCTGCGCTCAGCGCACCGTTTCCACGTCGTAGCCGGCCTCGTCGATGGCCGCCCGCACGGCGTCCTCGGCGGCGTTCCCCTCGACCCGGACGGTCCTGGCGTCGATGTCGACGACGACCGAGTCGACGTCGGTGAGCACACCGACCTCTCGTTCGATCGCGACCTTGCAGTGGTCACAGGAGATACCGGGAACGGTGTAGGTGCGGGTCGTCACGACAACCTCCGGGTGGGGAACTTCCACTGAACCCTACCCCCCCTCCCTACCAGCCGCTACGATTCGGACATGGCCACCCGTGGGTACACGCTGAGCAAAGATCAGTACCTCGCCCGACTCCGCCGCATCGAAGGCCAGGTACGGGGGTTGCAGGGGATGATCGACGACGACAAGTACTGCATCGACGTCCTCACCCAGATCGCCTCGGTCACCAAGGCGCTCCAGGGTGTCGGTCTGGGTCTGCTCGACGAGCACCTGCACCACTGTGTGATGGCTGCGGCGCAGGAGAGTGCCGATGCGGGCGACGCCAAGCTCGACGAGGCGATGTCGGCCATCGAGCGGATGCTGCGCACCTGAGCCGACGCGCTCCGGAGAGGCCGGCCCGGCCGCCGGCCTAGAACAGAGCCGCTCGGACCATGGCCAGCTCGACCCGTCCGCCGCGCTCGGCGGTGAGCGAGGGGTCGTACCGGTAACCCCGGGGATGGGTGAAGTTCGCCAGCCCGTCGGGTTCACGCAGTTGGGTACCGAGCACGTAGCGCACCAGGGCCCCCTTCAACAGCTTGTTCCAGTGGCTCACGGCGGTGAACTGACGTTCGCCATGACGGGTGGGATCCTCGTCGAGGAACCGCACGGCGATGATCGCCGCGGGCGCCCCGCGTTCCGAACCGGCTGGCGGAGGAGCCCAGGCCGCCCGGTGCTCGTTGGGCAGGAGATCCCAGACGACCCGTCCGGCGACCATCGGCGCCAACGCTTCGGTGACTGCCGGCCGCCACCACGTCGACAGCTTGCCCATCGGCGCCAGCGCCGCACCCATCTTCAGCTTGTAGTCAGGGATGGGGTCACCCGGCTGCACCAGCCCCCAGAGGCCCGAGAAGACCACCACCTGCGCCCGCAGGCGGTTCCGGTCACGGGGTCCGAGCGACGAGGCGTCGAGGGCGTCGTAGAGCACGCCGGTGTAGCGCTCGATGGCCGGTCGCGTGGGGGCATCACTCGTGCTCAGGTTCGTCGCGATCGCGGTTTCGAGGGCCGATCCCTTCACTCCCAGCAGGTGCCCCCGGGCGGCCACCGGGCCTCGCATCGCTTTCGTCAGGCCGGCCATGACCTGCTGGCGACGGTCGTCGAGCTGGGGGAAGGCCCCGTGGCCCGGCGACCACGGTCGGCCGGTGCCGCCGGGGGCCTTCCCTTCGGACGGGGGCAGCAGGACGACGGGGGTTCGGCTCATGGCCCGCCATGTTGCCCGCCTCACCCCGGTCGGCCGGGCATCGGACGAGGAACGGGGGTGGCGCCGAGTCGGTGTGAGCGACGAGAGGGAGGGGAACGGGTTGGGTCGTGGTAGACACGCAGCGGCCCGTGTCCGGCCGTGTGGACGACCGAGGAGGTGAGGACATGCCCGAGTGTGAACCCCCAAGTAGCGTCGCCTGTCCCCGCCCCACCCCCGGTCGCCGTCGCTGACACCGCTCCGGCATCGCCGACGTCGCGGCGTCGGCTCGTCACACTCTGTGGACGAGGAGGAGGTGGTGGCTTCGTGCCCGATCCTGCCAGGAGGCCCGCCATGGTCAGTCCCCTCAACGCGCCGCGCGCCCTGCGCCAGCGCCGCCAGCAGCGCACGCAGCGCCTGCTCGCCCTCGAAGCCGTCTCCGAATCGCTGCTGTCGGTCGCCACGCTCACCGGCGCGCCCGTCGTTCACAGCTCCGGCACCGAGGTGGGCCGGCTCGTCGACATCGTCGTGCGATGGGAGGGCGAGCCCTACCCGCCCCTCACCGGTCTGGTGGTGCGGGTCGGGCGCCGGTTGGCGTGGGTGCCCGCCGACAAGATCGAGGAGATGAGCGCCCGTTCGGTCGTGCTGCGGTCGGTGAAGTTCGACCTGCGCGACGTGGTGCGGCGCGACAACGAGGTGCGTCTCGCCGACGACGTCCTCGATCATCAGATGGTCGACGTCGACGGGGTCCGCGTGTTCCGCGCCGCCGATCTGTTCCTGGCCCGGGTCGGCTCGGCTTACCGCCTGGTGGGCGCCGACGTGGGTCTCGGCACGTTGGTGCGTCGTCTGGGCCCGGCCCGCTGGCGCGCCCAACCCCACCCCGACCGGGTCATCGACTGGGCGGCCATCCAGCCGTTCTCCCAACCCGGTGAGCCGGTGCGCATGCGCCGCCCCAACGGTGAGCTGCACCGCCTCCGTCCCGGTGAGCTGGCCGATCTGCTCGAGGAGCTGGGTCGGTCGCAGCGCCAGGAGCTCCTCGATGCTCTCGACGAGGAGACGGCGGCCGACGCCCTCGAGGAGATGGAGGCCGACGAGTTGAGCGCCCTGCTGCGCGAAGTCGACCCCGAACGGGCCGCCTCGCTGGTCGCTCAGATGGAGCCCGACGAGGCCGCCGACGCTCTCCGGGACCTCGACGAGGAGACCCGTGACCAACTACTCGCGGCGATGCCCGTCGACGTGGCCGCCGTTCTCACCGATCTCCTCGACTACGACGAGGCCACCGCCGGCGGGGCCATGACCACCATGGTGCTGGTGTGCGAGGGCGACGCCACCGTGGCCGAGGCCCGCCGCCGCCTCCTCGGCCGCCGGGAGCACCTCGGTGACATCGACGGTGTACTCGTCGTCGACACCGAGGGGGTACTGGTGGACGACGTCTCGATGGGCGAGCTCTTCGTGGCCGAACCCGATCAGCGTCTGCGCGACCTGTTCACCGAGCCCGCTCCGGTCACCGTCACCGTCGATGTCGCGCTGGCCGATGTGGTCGACGCCTTCGTGGAGAACCGGGGCTCATCGGTGGTGGTCGTCGACGACGACGGGCGGCCGATGGGTCGCATCCTCGCCGACGACGTGGTCGACGCCCTTCTCCCCGATCGCCGCCGCCGACTCTCCGGGCTGCTGTCGTAGATCGGTCGACCATGAGCGATCCGCATCCGCCCGCCGCCGACGCCCCCGCGCCGCGGGGGCGTCGGCGCGCCCGGTGGAAGCTCTGGATGCTCGTGCTCGGCCCGGGGCTGATCGCCGCCAACGCCGGCAACGACGCCGGTGGGGTGGCCACCTACGCGTCGGCGGGCTCGTTGTTCGGGTACCGCACCCTCTTCGTCATGCTCCTCGTCACCGTGGCTCTGGTGATCGTGCAGGAGATGTCGGCTCGCCTCGGTGCGTTCACCGGTGAGGGCCTCATGGCGCTCATTCGGGAGCACTTCCCGTTGCGGGCCGCGACCTTCGCCATCGTGTGCCTGGTCGTCGCCAACCTGGGTCTCGTGGTCTCGGAGTTCGCAGGGATCGGCGCCGCCTTCGAGCTGTTCGGGGTCTCCCGGTACGTGTCGATCCCGATCGCTGCGCTGGTGATCTGGGGGGTGGTGGTGTTCGGCAACTACCGCTACGCCGAGCGGGTTTTCCTGGTGCTGGCCCTGGCCTTCGTCGCCTACCCCGTTGCGGCCGTGCTGGCCCGGCCGGACTGGGGGGAGGTGGCCTCCAACCTGTTCGTGCCCGACTTCGTGGCCGACAAGGCGTTCCTGTTCATCGTCGTCGCCCTCATCGGCACGACCATCACGCCCTACATGCAGCTGTACCAGGCGGCCGCCGTCGCCGATCGGGGCACTGGTGCCGACGACTACGCGATGGTGCGCGCCGACAGCATCGTGGGGTCGGTGCTGGCCAACCTCGTCAGCATGGCCATCATCATCGCCACGGCGGCCGCCATCGGCGGGAGCGGCTCGCTCGGCTCGGCGGCCGACGCGGCGCGAGCCCTCGAACCGGTGGCCGGCGCCGGAGCCCAGATCCTCTTCGGGATCGGTCTACTCGGCGCCTCCGCGTTGGCGGCGGCGATCGTGCCGTTGGCCACGGCCTATGCGGTGGCCGAAGCCCTCGGCGTCGAGCGCTCGGTGTCGCGCACGTTCCGGGAGGCGCCGTTGTTCCTCGGGATCTTCACCGGCCTGATCGTGATCGGTGCCTCGGTGGCGCTCATTCCCGGCAATCTCATCGAGTTGCTCCTCGGCATGCAGGTGCTGAACGGCGTCATCACGCCGATCGTTCTCACGTTCATCCTGGTGCTGGCCAACCGCCGGTCCGTGCTCGGTGACGCCGTCAACGGCCCGCGCTTTCGCGCCGTGGCCCTCGTCTGCGTGGTGGTGATCGCCGTGCTGGCGGCGGCGGTGGTCGTGCAGACGGTGATCGGCTGGTTCGGGTTCGGCTGACCTCTGCCCACGGGCCCGGCCGGCCGCCTATCGACTCGGTGCGGGACGATCCGCCCGCCGGAACGGGAGAGAGCTGACGTGATCCACGCTGACTTCACCGAGTTCAAGGAGACCACGGGCGCCGACCCGTTCACCCTCCAGAACAAGAAGCTGTTGAAGGTCTTCCTCCAGTACGGCCCGGTGAAGGCCCGGATCGGTGCGATGGTGGCCTATCAGGGGGACGCCGAGTTCTCCCACGGGGGTCCGGGGGCGCGGCCGGCTGGATGAAGTCGAAGATGACCGGCGAGGGGGTGCCGGTCATGGACGTGACGGGCACGGGCGTGGTGCAGGGCGCGGGCACGAAGTCCGGCATCGGCTTCTAGCCGGCCTCCGGTGTGATCAGGCCGGGGGGCGCGGGGGTCGACCGGCGGCCGAGAGGGCCACGACCCTGGCCTTCTCCCATGCCGGGACCCGGGCCCGCTGGGTGAACACGTCGTAGCCGTTGTCCTCGATGCGGTCGAGGATCTCGGCGTAGAGCCGACGTGCCGCCCAGATGCCCCGCGCCGACGACGCCGGCAGGTCGCGGATCCCGAGGTCGGCGGCGGCGTAGAGCTGGTGGCAGCGTTCGATCTCGAAGCGCATCAGGTGGATCCACGCGGCATCGACGCTGCGCCGGTGCGGGTCGGCGCCGAACCGGTGTAGGTCCTCCTGCGGGATGTAGATCCGCCCGCGGTCGAGGTCCTCGCCGACATCGCGCAGGAAGTTCGTGAGCTGGAAGGCGATCCCGAGGGCCCGGGCGCCCTGGCGCGCCGCGTCGTTCGGTGGTTCCAGGATGGGCATCATCATCTCGCCGATCACCGCCGCCGAGCCGTCGACGTAGACCTCGAGGTCGGCCCACGTCTCGTAGGTCTCGACGGTGAGGTCCATGGTCATGGAGTGAAGGAAGCGCACGAACAGGTCGACGTCGAGGTCGAATGCCTTCACCGTGTGCAGTACCGCCTTCAGGACGAGGTCGTCGGAGGCGCCGCGTTCGAGGTCGGTGAAGAAGCGGTCGGAGAAGTCCTTCAGGGCCGCTTCGCGTTCGGCCACGGTGCCGAAGCCCGGGTCGTCGACGATCTCGTCGGCGAAGCGGCAGAACCCGTAGAGGGCGTGCACATGGTGACGTTTCACCCGGGGCAGCGCGTAGGTGGCCCAGTAGTACGTGGTGCCGAAGGCCCGGTTCAGGCGACGGCACTCCTCGTAGGACTGCTCGAGCGTGACCGGGCCGCTCCCCTGCTTCACTCCAACCCGGCGACCCGTTCGGCCGCCAGCCGTCCGCTCACCAACACCATCGGCACCCCCACACCGGGCACCGTACCGGAACCGGCGAACACCAGGCCGGGGGCGTGTCGGGTGACGTTGTTGGGCCGGAAGGGTCCGCTCTGGAACAAGGTGTGGGCCAACGCGAACGGGGTGCCCCGCTCCATGCCCTGTTGCTCCCAGTCCATGGGGTCGACCAGGCGTTCGACGGCGATGTCGGTGGGGTAGCCCAGCTTGGCGATGCGCTCGAGCAGATCGTTTCGGGCCCGGTCCCGTTCGGTGGTCCAGTTCACCTTGCCGTCGAGGTTGGGGCACGGCTCGAGCACGTAGAGCACGCTGTCGCCGTCGGGGGCCATGCTCGGTTCGTCGACCGTGGGCACGCTGACCAGGATCGACGGGTCGGGCATCCGCACCCCCTCGTGGAGCAGGGCCTTGAAGGCGCCCTTCCAGTCGTCGCCGAAGTGGATGTTGTGGTGGGCGGCCTCGGGGCCGGGCTGGCCGTGAAGGCCCACGTGCCACAGGATGCACGAGGGCGAGTACGCGCCGCGCCGGGCCTGGAGGGGCATCGGTGTGCCCGGGAGCAGCGTGCGGTAGGCGATGGGGAGGTCGGGGTTGCAGACCACGGCGTCGGCCCCCACGATCTCGCCGTCGGTGGTGCGCACCCCCGTGACCCGACCCGAGGTGCCCTCGGCCAGCATGATGCGGTCGATCGGGGTGTCGTAGCGGAACTCCACGCCATGGTCGACGAGAGCGGCGGCCATGGATGCCGGGATGGCCGGCATGCCCCCTTCGGGGTGGTACACCCCGGCGATCGAGTCCATGTAGGTGATGATGCAGTAGACGGCGAGGGCCTCGAACGGGGCGAGGCCGGCGTAGAGGGCCTGGAAGCCGAAGACCTTGTGGAGTCGTTCGTCGGCGAAGTAGTCGTTCACCTTGGCCGAGAGCTTGCGGAACCCACCCATGCGCAGCAGTCGCAGCGCTGGTCCCAACGGTCGGGCCAGTTGCAGCGGTGAGTCGAAGTTGCGGTCGATGAAGTTGGGCATCTCCACGGCGTAGAGCTCGCTCAGCCAGTCGGCGAAGCGGTGGAACGCTGCGGCCTCCTGGGGGCCGCACACCTCGGCGATCTCGGCGGCCATGGCTTCGCGTCCCCGCCGTACGTGCAGCACGCTGCCGTCGGCGAACGTGGTCCGGTAGAGCGGATCGATGGGCCGCATGGTGAGGTAGGCGCGAGGGTCGGCCCCGAGGGCGTGGAAGCAGTCGTCGACCAGCTCGGGCATGGTGAACACCGTCGGGCCGGCATCGAACCGGTAGCCGTCGATCTCGAGGGCATGGGCCCGACCACCCGGCCCGGACTGCTTCTCGAGCACCAGGACATCGTGTCCGGCGCCACGGAGGTGACAGGCGGCGGACAGCCCGGCGAGCCCGGCGCCGACGACGACGACCCGCATCAGGTGTCGCTCTCGGTCCGCCCACCGGGGGAGAGTGCGCTGTCGCCACCTACGGTGGAGGGTTGGAGTGCCATGGTGATGCTCCTCGTCGAGGGCCCTCGGGCCGCTCGCAACTCGATCCACTCGACCTCGCCCAGTAAGGACAAGCCGTGGACAAGGGACAGTACCTGTTCGTGATGGCGGCCTGTCTGGTCGTGACCCTTCCTCTCGAGTGGTTGTTCTCGGCGCGCGTGTACCGCCGTCCGCGACGCACCTTCTCGGCGGTGGCCCCGTTCTTCGTGGCGTTCTACCTGTGGGATGCGGTGGCCATCGCCCGCGACCACTGGTTCTTCAACGAGCAGTACGTGAGCGGAGTGGTGTTGCCCCTCGGGGTTCCCCTCGACGAGGCCGTCTTTTTCGTGGTGGTGCCGTTGTGCGCGTTGTTGTCCTACGAGAGCGTGCGCAACCTCCTCGACGGCCGGGTCACCTGGTTGCCGTTCGGGCCGGGCCGAGCCCCCGCGGGCCGAACTCCCGCAGGCCGGGACACCTGATGCCCGAGTACACGGTGTTCGCCGTCGCCGGGGTGGTGCTGGTGGTGCTCTACGAGCGTCTGTGGTTGCGCAGCGGCATCTTCTCCGACTCCCGCTACTGGATCGCCATGGGGATCTGCTACGCCTTCATGATCGTGGTGAACGGTTGGTTCACCAAGCTGTCGGCCCCGATCGTGGAGTACACCCCCGATCTGCATCTCGGTCCCCGGTTCCCGTGGGACATCCCCGTGGAGGATTTCGTGTTCGGCTTCGCCCTGCTCACCGGTGTCCTGGCCCGATGGAAGGCCCTCGGTGGGCGCGGCGTGGAGCCGTCACCCCAGGAGCTCGAGGTGGATCGGTGAGGCCGGCGCTGCGCTTCGGCCTGCAGGCGGCGACGGCCTTCGTGGTCATGGAACCGGTGGCCTATGCCGCCCATCGCTGGGTGATGCACGGACCGGGCATCGGCTGGCACGAGAGCCACCACGAGCCCCAGTCGGGCCTGGTCGAGAAGAACGACCTGTACCCGGTGGTGTTCGCGGCGGGCACGATCGCGGTCATGGCCGTCGGGGCCCGGTACCCCAGGTTGCAGAGCCTTCTCGCCGTGGGTGCCGGGGTCACGGCCTACGGTGTGGCCTACGGGTTCGTGCACGACGCCGTGGTGCACCGGCGGGTGCCCGGCGGTGGCGCGGTGGCCCGGCGATCGGCGCTGGCCCGCCGCTTGGCCCGCGCCCATCGCCGTCACCACGTCGACAGCGCCGAGCCCTTCGGCATGCTCGTTCCCTTCGGCGCCGCTTGGCGGGAGAGCGATCGTGTGACCCGTGCGGCGTCGGTGACATCGAGGTCGGCGTGAGCGCCGTCGCCCCGCTGGGGTGGTTGGCTGGATGGGGCGCCGGCTGGTGGTTGGGCTGGCGCCTGCCCGCGCTCGGCTCGGCCAGCACGGTGGTGCCCTTGGCCGGGGTGCGGGTGAAGCCATCGGTGGCCGTGGTGATTCCGGCACGGGACGAGGAGGCCTCGATCGGGGCTCTGCTCGAGTCACTCGCCCGCCAGACGACCCGACCGGCGGAGATCGTGGTGGTCGACGACGGGTCGACCGATTCGACCGCAGCGATCGCCGAAGCCGGCGGGGTGCGGGTCGTGCGTGCCGGTGAGCTTCCCGACGGCTGGGCCGGCAAGCCCTGGGCCTGCCAGGTGGGAGTGGGCGCCACCTCGGCGCCGGTGCTGGTGTTCCTCGACGCCGACGTCACCTTGGCCCCCGGCGCCCTCGCCGAGATCGTCGCCGAGCACCGCCAGCGCGAGGGGCTGGTGTCGGTGCTTCCCCACCATCTCCCCGTCGAGGGCTACGAGCAATGGTCGGCCCCGTGCAACGTGGTGTCGGTGATGGGCTCGGGGGCGGCTGCTCCGGGGGCGGGCGGGGCGGCCGACGTTGCGTTCGGGCCGTGCATGGTCACCAGCCGGGCCGAACTCGGTTCGGTGGGTGGCTTCGGCTCGGTGGCCTCCGAGGTGATCGAGGACATCGCCCTCGCCCGGCGCTACCGCGACCACGGCCTGCCGGTGCACGCGCGCGCCGGGGCCGACCTGGCGTCGTTTCGCATGTACCCGTCGGGGGCCGCGCAACTGGTCGAGGGCTGGACCAAGAACATGGCTGCCGGGGCGACCTCGGTGCCGTGGTGGCGCTCGATCCTCGTCGCCGCGTGGATCACCGCGGGCCTGGCCGGGCCCTTGGCCGCCTTGCGGCGTCGCGACCGGCAGGGCCTCGTCACCGCGGTCGTGGCCTGGCTCGCTTTCGCCGCTCAGTTCCGGGTGCTCAGCGCCCGTCTGGGTCGGTTCCGGTGGTGGGTGGGTCCGGCCTATCCGGCGCTGTTCGCCGGGTTCGCCGGCCTGTTCGCCCGTTCGGCCCGGGCCCGCTGGTGGCATCGGTCGGTCACGTGGCGGGGCCGTCAGGTGCCGGTGGGGGCCCGGCCGTCACCCGGTTCGGGGCGAGCCCTGCGGGCCGTTACCCGCACGGCGATCCTGGTGATGCGGGCCCGGTTGTAGCGCTGGATCAACAGGCACGGCAGGTTGGCCACCACGGCGTAGGTGACCATGGCGACGGTGAGATACCAGGGGTTCCACAGGGCGAAGAAGGGCCCGGCGGCCATCACGACCCAGTGGGTGTACTCGGCGCGTCGGGTCTCGGCGGCGTAGCGCTGAAGGCGCGTGCGTCCGCCCGAGGAGCGTTTCGAGACGCCCCCGGCGAACAGGCCTCCGAGCTCGGGCGTGCGGTCCTTCCAGCGGCGTATGCCGATCCGCTCGTACCGTCGGCCGGTGCGCTCGAACCGGCGGGGTCGGGTCAGCCAAGTGTCGTGGTCGAGCCGGTGCAGGGGGACTCGGTGCATGGCGTAGCCGACGCTCACCCCGATCACCGCCCAGGCGACGATGTCGACCAGGATCGTCGAGCCGAGCGGGAGGTCCACCATCCCGGTGACGGTACTGCGGGCCGGGTCGGCGGTGCGGTTCGTCGGGGTCGTGTCATGATCCTCCGAATGCGGGGTCAGAGGTGGCAGGGACATGGACGAAGAGACCACCCATCGCCGGCGCTGGTGGATCTTGGTGGTGCTGGCGCTCAGTGTCTTCCTCGTCGTGGTCGACAACACCATCGTCAACGTGGCCCTGCCCACGCTCAGTCGCGAGCTCGACGCCTCCATCTCCGAGCTCCAGTGGATCGTCGACGCCTACGCGCTGGTCTTCGCCGGCCTGCTCCTGCTGGGCGGTGGTCTGGGTGACCGATTCGGCCGTAAGGGCGTCATGCAGATTGGCCTGGTGCTCTTTGCCGCCAGCTCCGTCCTCGGCGCCATTGCCACCACCACGAACCAGCTGATCGTGGCCCGGGGCACCATGGGCATCGGCGCCGCCCTGGTCTTCCCGGCCACCCTCGCCATCCTCACCAACACCTTCACCGACCCCATCTAACGAGCCAAGGTCATCGGCGCCTGGGCGGCAGTGTCGGGGCTGGCCGTGGCCTTCGGTCCGGTCACCGGCGGCTTCCTGCTCGAGCACTTCTGGTGGGGTTCGGTCTTCCTGGTCAACGTGCCGATCGTCATCGTCGCCGTCGGCGCCGGCGCCATCCTGCTGCCGACTTCGCGTGACCCCGAGGTCGCCCGGTTCGACATCCTCGGCACGGTGCTGTCGATCGCCGCCATCGGCCTCTTGGTTTTCACCGTGATCGCGGGCCCCCGCTACGGGTGGACGTCGGTACCGACCATCGGGGGCTTCGCGGTGTCGGCGCTGCTGCTCGCCGTGTTCATCTGGTGGGAGCTGCGAACGGCGAAGCCGCTCATCAACGTGCGCATCTTCCGGATCCCCACCTTCAGCGCCGCGGCCGGGTCGATCGCCGCCGCCTCCTTCTGTTTGTTCGGCTTCATCTTCATCATCACCCAGTACTTCCAGTTCGTGTTGGGCTACTCCACCCTGTCGGCCGGCGTGCACACGCTGCCCTTCGCCATCTTCGCCGGCATCACCGCACCGATCGCGGCCAAACTGGCGCTCCGGTTCGGCCTCAAGCCGGTGGGAATGGTCTACGAACCGGTGGAGGCCTGACTCGCGTCGAGGCTGTGGTCGTCGCTCGGTTGGTCGAGGGGTTCAGGCGTTCCGGCCGTGGAGCTGGTCCTTGAGGAACGACTCACGCGCCGCCCAGTAGGACACAGTGGCGGCGGCCACCGTGATACCGATGGTGACCAGGAACCCGGCGAGGCGGAACGGCCAGGGCCCGCTCTCGAAGAGGAGCACGAACGCGCGCAGCACCCCGAACGCGGCCACGACCCCGGCCAACGCCGCGGTGACGTTGAGCAGGGTGGACCGGCTGATGCCGCCCGGTGGGTCGACGGTGAGCACCAGGAGGGCCACCACCAACCCGAGGAGGGCCACGTCACCGATCTCTACGACATCGGTGAGCAACAACAGGCGGCCGCGGATGCCGTCACCGAGCGGGTCGGTGAAGACGTTGATGAACCCGCCGATGATGTTGAAGATCGATGCCACGAGCAGCCCGGTGGCGGCGAGGGTGGACGGATCCTGGAACAGGCCGCCCATGGCGCCGAGCGGAGCGGGCGCGTTGGCGGGTGGGGGCGGTGCGTCGCCCGGTTGGTCCTGGGGCTCGTTCATGCAGCGATCTTCCCACGGCGGCGGGCCTCGTGCCCGCGACCGTGGGTTTGGTCAGCTCGGGCGGATCGGGGGCACGAAGGCGCGGGCCGGTCCGTCGGGGGCGTCGAACGGTGGCGACACCCCGTCGGTGGCGTCCAAGGGGTTCCCGATGAAGTGCCCGGCGGCCATCATCTGACGGATGGTGGTGGACATGCCGTCGACGGATCCGTCGATGGTGATGAGGTTCCCGGTGCCCTCGGCGGCGAAGTGGCGGATGGCTTCGGTCCACATGGCGAAGAGCACGAAGCTCGGGTCGAGGTTGGCGTCCTCCATGGCCAACGCGGCCTTGGCCATGCCCTGGGCCACCTTGCGGCGGAAGGCGGCGACACCTTGACCCCGGAGGCGCGCCGCTTCCATCTCGGCCGCAGCGGCGATCTTGATGGCCGCCCCCTCGGCCTCGGCGGCC
>JBDNHK010000058.1:0-17021 GCA_041688815.1 Acidimicrobiales bacterium
CCTCGTGATCCTCGGATCGACGCTCATCGTGTGGGTGGTCACCACCGACTGGTGTGAGGCCGAAGGCCTGTGGACCACTCCCCACACGGCGACCGGGAAGGTGGCCATCGGGGGGCCGTCGAACGCCGGTGGTCTCTTCGTGAACTGGGTGGCTCGCGTCCTCGGGGTCGATCCGTGGGCGCACGGCGATCCGGTCGACGACCCCACCCGGGTGCCGGTGTGGCTGCCCTACCTGCGTGGTGAGCGGGTGCCCTACCACGACCCGTCCCGACGGGCGTCGCTCCACGATCTCGACATCGGGCTCGGCCCGGCCGCGCTCACTCGGGCGGCCCTCGAGGCATCGGCTTTCACCGTGCGTCAGATCATCGACCGCAGCGGTCTGCTGGCGTCGAGGATCGTGGCCACCGGCGGCGGCGTGCGCAACGCGGCGTGGGTGCAGGCCCTGGCCGACGGCACCGGCCTCCCGGTGGACACGGTCGCCGTGCCCGAAGGAGCGGCACTGGGGACGGCCTGGTTGGCCCGCCAGACTGCGGGGCTCGAGGGGCCCGGCGCGTCAGCGGCACGTTGGGCGGCGGTGTCCGGCCGGGTGGAGCCCGACCCGACGTGGGTGGACGCCATGGCCCGCCGTTACTTGCGGTTCCAAGAGTTGGCCGGATGAGCCCGCCGTGCGCGGGTGCGAACGAAGCCCGAGCGGTGCGACCAGCGCACGGGAGCCGAGGCTGATGGGTATCGGCGTGGGGCCCGACCACACCGAGCTCGAGGCCACGGCGCGACGCTGGACCGGCGCTCGTGACCTCACGGCGGCGGCGCGGGCGATGCTCGAAGCGGAACACGACGCGATCCCCGCGTTCTGGCCCGAGCTGGCCGGGTTGGGTTGGTTGGGGCTGGCCGTGTCCGAGGACGGGGGCGGCGAAGGCTTCGGGCTGCTCGAGGCGGCCGTCGTGCTCGAGGAGCTCGGCCGGGTCTGCGCGCCGGGACCGATCCTGTCGACGATGGTCGCCGCCGCCGTCATCGACCGGTGGGGTCGCGACCGGGGGCTGGCCCGTGACCTCGTGAAGGGCCGGGCCACCGCCGGCTTCGCCGCCACGTCGGGGCTGCGGCTCACGCAGTCCGGTGGGCGCGGTCGGGTGGCGGGTGAGGCCGGCGCGGTCTGGGGGGGCGAGGTCGCGGACCGGTTCGTGCTGCCGGTGACCGTTGGTGACGACGCGTCAGCCGCCGAGCTGGGAGTGGCCGTGGGGGGTATCGCGTGGGCCGTGGTCGATCGGCCCGATGTCGAGATGCGGCCTCTCCAGGGGCTCGATCGCACCTCTCGAGTGGCCGAGGTCCGGCTGGACGGGATCGCTTTGGCCGCAGGGCGTTGGCTCGTTCCCGACCACCCCGACCTCCCCGTCCGTCTGGCCGAGGTACTGGCCGGGGCCATGGCCGTCGGGGTCGCCGACTGGTGTGTCGAGACCGCGGCCGAGTACGCCCGGGTCCGGGTGCAGTTCGGGCGTCCCATCGGCCAGTTCCAGGCCGTGAAGCACCGGTGCGCGGACGCTCTGTGCGCGCTCGAGGCGGCGCGAGCCGCGGTGTGGGACGCCGCGGCGATGTTCGACGACCACCAGGAAGCGGGGTGGGTGATCGCCCAGGGGGCGGCCGCCGGTCTGGCCCTCGACATCGGTTTCCGGTGTGCGAAGGACGTCATCCAGGTCCTCGGCGGCATCGGGTACACCTGGGAGCACGACGCTCACCTGTACCTCAAGCGGGCCACCGCGCTGCGTTCCCTCCTGCCCCCGGCGAGCGAGGCCAGGGCTCGGGTGGCCTCGGCCGTGGCCTCGGGCCAGCAACGATCGGTGGCGATGGAGCTCCCCCCGGAGGCGGAGCCGGCTCGCCGGCGTACCCGCACCTTCGTCGAGGATCTGCGCACCCACGACAAGGCCGAGTGGCGGGCGCTGATCGCCGACGCCGGCTATCTGGCGCCGCACTGGCCCCGGCCGTGGGGCCTCGACGCCACTTCGATCGAACAGTTGGCCATCGACGCCGAGCTCCGAGAGGCCCGAGTGCGCCGCGACCATCTCCAGATCGCCGGATGGGTACTGCCCACCATCATCGGGCACGGGACATCTGAACAGCAGCAGCGCTTCGTCGGGCCCTCGCTGCGGGGCGAGTTGTCGTGGTGCCAGATGTTCTCCGAGCCCGGTGCCGGCAGCGACCTCGCCGCCCTCACCACCCGTGCCGTCCGCGTCGCCGGCGGATGGTCCGTCACCGGCGAGAAGGTGTGGACGTCGATGGCGCAGTTCGCCGACTGGGCCATCTGCCTGGCTCGTACCGACCCCGACGCCCCCCGCCACGATGGGATCGGTTGCTTCCTCATCGACATGGCCACCCCTGGCATCGAGGTGAGGCCGTTGCGCGAGCTCACCGGCATGGCCATGTTCAACGAGGTCTCCCTCCGAGAGGTCTTCGTGCCCGACGAGGGCCTGGTCGGCGGCCCCACCGACGGCTGGCGGTGCGCCCGCACGACGCTGGCCAACGAACGGGTGTCGATGGCATCGGGATCGTCGTTCGGCCCCGGCGTGGTGGCGCTGTTCGCCCTGGCCGACAGGCTCGGACGGATCGACGATCCCGTGGTCCTCGACCATCTGGGTTCCCTGGTGGTGGACGCTCACGTCATCGCCATGCTCGGGGTGCGGGCCACGCAGCGGGCATTGGCCGGAGGAGGGCCCGGGCCGGAGGCCAGCATCCGCAAGCTGCTCGGTGTCGAGCACGACCAGCGGGTGCAGGAGGCCGGACTCGATCTCCTTGGTCCCGCCGGGGTGACCGGCGAGGGCGACGGCGCCACCTGGGCTGGTGGTTTCCTGGGCAACCGGGCACTGTCGATCGCCGGGGGCAGCAGCGAGATCCAGCGCAACGTGATCGCCGAACGTCTGCTCGGCCTGCCCAAGGACCCGTGACCAACCGACCGAGGGCCGGTACTCGGCTCGCAACATCCGTCGCCGGTGCCCGGGCAACTGCGACCATGCCCTCTCATGGGCGCCGCTCGCGCCGCCGTAGGGTGGGCGATTCGGCGACGACGGGACGAGCACGATGACGAGACGCACCTCACTCTGGTTCATCGCTGCAGGCGCGTCGACGGGAGCCGTTCTGGCCTCCCTTGTCGCGGCCGCGCCCGTCTCCGCCCACACCGGTCACCCGATCAATGGGCTCGGCGACGGGCTCGTTCATCCCCTCTTCGGTCCCGACCACCTGTTGGCCATGGTGGCGGTGGGCGTCGTCGCCGCCCTCGTCACCAATCGCCGCATCGCCTGGCTGGTCCCCGCCGGCTTCCTCGCCGGCATGGTGCTGGGCGGCCTCGCCGGGCTGGCGGGGGTCTCCTTCCCGGGTCTCGAGGTTGCCGTGGCGGCGTCGGTGGTCGCGCTGGGATTGCTGGTCACCGGGCTGGCCCGGGTCACCGACGTCTGGCTCCCGGCCCTCGCCCTGCTCTTCGGGGCGGCCCACGGCCTGGCCCACGGCGGTGAGCTTCCCGCCGGCGCGGCCCCGTTCGCCTACGTGGGTGGTTTCGTGCTGGCCACCGCGGCGTTGCACGCCGTGGGGATGCTCGGTGGTTCACAACTGCGGGCACGGCCGGGGGTGCGAGCCGCCGTCGGGGCCGCCCTTGCGGCTGCTGGTGTGGGGCTGCTCGCCCTGGCCTGATCATCGCGCCGCGCGACACTGGCGCTCGTGGAACCCTCGCTCAGCCGCCGACGCCTGCTGGGTCTGGCCGGTGCGGGAGCGGCGGCGGGCGGTCTGGTGGTGGCCGGAGCCGCGCTCCCGGTCGGGATCGCCGGCGGCACGACCGACTCCGGGTCCGAGGCCAGGTCCGACCTCGTTCCCTTCCACGGGTCGCATCAGGCCGGCATCGTCACTCCGGCCCAGGCCCACGCCGTGGTCGTCGGACTCGACGTGGTGGGCAGCTCCGGTGATCTGCGGGTGCTGCTCGATCGTTGGAGCGTGGCCGCAGCCCGGCTCGCCGGCGGTCAGCAGGTGGGGGAGCGCTCGCCCAGCTCACGACTACGGCCCGTCGATTCGGGGGAGGCCGACGACCGGTCCACGGCGCGCCTCACCATCACCCTCGGTGTGGGCCCCGCCCTCTTCGGCACTGGTGGCACTGGTGGCACTGGTGGCACTGATCGGTTCGAGCTCGGCCAACGTCGCCCCCCCGCGTTGACACCGTTGCCGGCGTTCGCCGGTGACGATCTCGACCCGGCCGTCGTCGGCGGCGATCTGTGTCTCCAGGTGTGTGCCGACGACCTCCAGGTGGCGCTGCACGCCGTGCGCAACCTGGTGCGGGTGGGCGAGGGCGCGGTGGCGGTCCGCTGGTCGCATCTGGGCTTCGGACCCCCGGTCGGTGACCGGGTGGGCAGCGGCGGGGGCCGGTCGTCGCATCGCAACCTCCTGGGTTTCCGGGAGGGCACCTCGAACCTGCCGCCGAGCTCCGGGGAGTTGGCCGAGGCGGTCTGGGTGCAGCCCGGTGACGGCGCCGACTGGATGGTCGGTGGGAGCTACCTGGTGCTGCGCCACACCAGGCTCGATCTCGCGGAGTGGGAGGCCCTCAACCTCCTCGACCGCGAACGGGTCATCGGTCGCCATCGCCGGTCGGGAGCCCCGATCAGCGAGCGCGACGAGAGTGCTCCACTCGACCTCGACGCCGAGGGGCCCGATGGGCGGCCCGTCACCGAGCCCCGGTCCCACGTCGCCATCGCCCACCGAGCGGCGGCGGGTCATCCCCTCCATCGACGCAGCTACAACCTGGCGCCCGGTGTGCCCCAGGCCGAGGCGTTCGCCGGGGCCGACCCGCTGGGGGCCGCCGCCGGATTGTTGTTCCTCGCCTTCTGTCGTGATCCCGCCGTCCAGTTCGTGCCGGTCCAGCAACAGCTCGCCGCCCACGACCTGCTGGGCGCCTACACCCGAACGGTGGCGTCCGAGCTCTTCGCCGTCCTCCCCGGGTTGGCCGAGGGCTCGTCGTGGTCGACCGCGCTCTTCGACCGGTAGCAGGCGGGGTACGGCGCGAGCGGTCCACGGCTCCAGCGACGCCGGGTTCTGTGACAGTGTCACCGGGTCCGTCCGCGACCGAACCTGGAGACGTCTGTGCCCCCCATCCCCGTCGACGAGTACCCCCTCCATCAGGCGCCGTACTCGCTGGCCTACCCGGCGTCGAGCGACCGGAACTTCTACGACCGCTGCTACATCAACGCCCACGATCGCAGCGGGGAGATCTTCCTCATCACCGGCCTCGGCGTGTACCCGAACCTCGGGGTCATCGACGCCTTCGCCTGCGTGCGGCGGGGCAACGAACAGCACGTCGTGCGCACCTCCGACGCCCTCGGCGACGACCGCATGAACCAGTCCGTCGGCCCCTATCGCATCGAGGTCATCAAGCCGCTCGAGGAGCTCCGGGTGGTGTGCGACGCCGACGACCACGGTCTGTCGATGGACCTGCACTGGCGTGGCTCCTATCCGGCGGTCGACGAGTCGCCCCACGTCATGCGGGTCGGCGGACGGGTGATCCTCGACGCCCAGCGCTTCGCCCAGGTCGGTACCTGGGAGGGCGTGATCCGGGTGGCCGGCGAGGAGTTCACCGTCACCCCCGACCGGTGGGTCGGCACCCGCGACCGGTCGTGGGGGATCCGGCCCGTCGGTGAGCCCGAGCCGCCCGGACGCGCCGCCGCCGAGCCGGACCCGACCTACGGCTTCTGGTGGCTGTACTGCCCGATCCGTATGGAGGACCACGGCCTCGTGTTCATCGCCCAGGAGACCGCCGACGGGCACCGCTTCCTGAACGACGCGCTGCGGGTGTGGCCCGAGGAGTCGGGCAGGGGGGTCGAGGTCCTGGGGTACCCCCGTTACGACATCCACTACCGGTCCGGGACCCGGATCCCGACCGGCGCCACCATCACCGCCACCGAGCCCGACGGGTCACCGCTGGTGGTGGAGATCGAGAGCAAGGGCTACGTGGCACTCGCCGCCGGCTGCGGGTATGGCTCGGATCCGCAGTGGACCCATGGTCAGTGGCGGGGGCGGGGTTGGGTCGAGGGGGCCGTGTACGACCTCGATGATCCGGCCAACGCCGCGGCCACGAGCTTCGGGATGCTCGACCACGTCGGCATCGCCCGCTGCAACGGCCAGGTCGGAGCGGGGCTCTTCGAGCACGCCACCATCGGTCGTCACGACGCGTCGGGCTTCACCGACTTCATGAGCGTGGCCCCCTGATCACCGCCTCGCCGTCTCGTTCCCGGCTGCGGGAGCGGGGCGGCGGGGGGATCAGGCCAACTCCACCAGGTCGAGCATCTCCGGGCTGAAGTAGTCGAGCTGCCCCTCGGGCATCAACAAGCTGCGGTCGGGCGACAGGGCCCGGACGAACTCGACGTCGTGGCTCACCACGATCATCGTGCCGGGCCATTGGGCCAGGGCCGAGCCGATGGCCTCGCGAGACATCGGGTCGAGGTTGTTGGTCGGCTCGTCGAGCAGGAGAAGGTTGTGGCGCCCGGCCACGAGCTGGGCCAGCGCCAGCTTGGTCTTCTCGCCGCCGGACAGGGTGCTGGCGTCCTGGAAGGCCTTGTCGCCCGACAGGCCGAACATGCCCATCAGCGCCCGCAGGGTCTCGTCGCCCAGCCCGGACTGATCGCCCATGTGGTCGAGGAGGGTGCGACCGGCGGTGATGCCCTCGTGTTCCTGGGCGTAGTAGCCGGGGGCGACGCGTAGACCCAGCTCGACCGTGCCCATGTCGGGTTCCACCTCGCCGGCCAGCACCTTCAGCAACGTGGTCTTGCCTGCCCCGTTGAGGCCCATGATGAGCAGGCGCTCGCCCCGCCCCACGTCGAAGTTGACGTCGGCGAACACGTCGAGCGCCCCGAAGCTCTTCCAGAGGTCGGTGGCGGTCACGGTGGTGCGCCCACTCGAGGGCGGCTCGGGGAAGCGCAATTCGAGCGTCCGTCGCGCCGACGGTCCCTCGACCCGGTCGGCCTCCAGTCGTCCGACCCTCCGGTCGATGGTCTTGGCCACCCGGGCCCGCTTGGCCGTCTGCCCGCGCATCGAGTCGGCGAGCTGGGAGAGGCGTTGGATCTCGCTTCGTTGCTGTTGGGCGACCTTGGCGAGCCGTTGCTCGTCGCCGGCCCGCGCCTTCAGGTACTGGCTGTAGGTGCCCTTGTACTCCACCAGTTCGCCGACCGCCTCTTCCTCTTCGCGGTCGAGGTGGATGACGCGGGTGATGGCCTCGTCGAGCAGGTCGAGGTCGTGGGAGATCACGAGCAGGGCCCCGCGGTAGCCGCGAAGGAACCGGAGCAACCAGTCGCGGGCGTCGGCGTCGAGGTGGTTGGTGGGCTCGTCGAGCAGGAGCAGGTCGCTGCCGCCGAACAGGATGCGGGCCAGCTCGAGGCGGCGGCGCTCACCGCCGCTCAGTACCCCGATCGTCGAGGCCAGGCGGTCGGGGCGCAGTCCGAGGCCGGCGACGAGGCGGTGGACCTCGGCCTCGGCGGCGTAGCCCCCTTGGTTCTCGAACTGCTCCTGGGCGCTCGAGAAGCGGGCGATGTTGCGCTCGCTCGGGTCTTCCTCCAGGGCGATGCGTAGTTTCTCGAGGTGGTTGGCGGCATCGTCGAGACCCCGGCCCGAGAGCACGTGGGCCAGGCAACTGGTGTCGTCGGGTACCGCCTCCTGGCGGGGATCCTGGGACAGGTAGCCGGTGGCCCCTTCTCGTCGAATCACCCCGGACTTGGGCGGCATCGACCCCCCGAGGGTGGTGAAAAGGGTGGTCTTGCCCGCGCCGTTGCGCCCGACCAGTCCGACCTTGTCGCCGGCGCGTACCTGGAAGGTGACGCCGTCGACGATGGTCTTGCTCCCGATCTCGACCACGAGGTCCCTGACGCTCAGCACCCCTCTAGTCAATCAGCCCCGACGGTGGTGTCGATTCCTGCGCTCGGCTGTCGCTCTACGTGCCTAGTGTCCTACGGTGAGTGGTTGTTCGGCCCGCATTTCCCACAACGAGTGTTTCTCACCGCGCGTTGCGTGCGTTGGCCGTCAAGTCGCGGTGGGGGTGTTCGGCGGCGCCTGGCTCGCCCTGCATGCCGTAGGGCTGCTCGACCCCGAGGCCCGGATCACCTTCGGTGTCTTCGCTGTCCTGGCCGCCGCCGGCACCGTCTACGGGATCAAGCGCTACCGACCCGTGCCGCGATGGCCCTGGCTGGCGGTGCTGGGCGCCTTCACGCTGTTCCTCGTGGGTGGGCTGCTCCGGATCGTCCACTCCACGCTGGGCGACCTGACCGCGGATCGCACCCTCGTGCCTGACCTGCTCATCCTTCCCGGCTACGCCATCATCGCCTTGGCGTTGGCCGGTCTGGCCCGCGTCGGTCGACGGGGTCTCGCCGGAGACTTCGATGCCGTGCTCGACGCCGTCGTGGCCGCCCTCGCCGTCCTCGCGCTGGCCTGGGTGTTCCTCATCCTGCCGGCCTTCGCCCAGCAGGACGCCCCACTGACCGTCCGTCTCCTCCTCGGGGCCTACCCGGCCGCCTCGGTGTTCGTCGTGGCCATGGGGGCGCGATTGGCCTTCACCGCGGCGCGTCGGCCCCCTTTGGCCTTCCGGCTGTTGTTGCTCGCCACCTTCGGCCTGCTCATCGGTGACGTGGTCTACATGATGGCCGAGATGGGAACGCTCGACCTGCCCACCCACGTGATCGATCTGGCCTACGTGGTCGCCTTCGTCTGCGTCACCGCCGCGGCCGTTCATCCTTCGCTCCAGTGGGTCGGTGAAGCCTCACCGATCGAGGACCCGGTGCCTCGCCGAGGCCGGCTCGTGTTCGTGGCGGTGGCGCTGTCGGTCCCCGCTCTCGTGCTGCTGACCCCGCTGGCCGAGTCGCGTGGTGGTGAGCGGTTGGTGCTCGCGGCCATCGTGCTCTGTCTCACGGCCACGGCTTCCTGGCGCCTCTTCCGGGCCTTGCACCAGCACGCCCGATCCCAGGAGCGAGTGGCCTACCAGGTGAGCCACGATGCGCTCACCGACATGCCCAACCGGGTCGCCCTGCAAGACCATCTCTCGCGCCTGCTCGACCCGGCGCGAGGTGACCGGCAGCACGCCGCGGTGTTCCTCCTCGACCTCGACCGCTTCAAGCTCGTGAACGACACGATGGGGCACACGACCGGTGACGAACTGTTGATCGCGGTGGCCGACCGGCTGCGTCGCAATGTGCGGTCCTCGGACTTCGTGGGACGAGCGGGGGGCGATGAGTTCGTGGTCGTCGTGCACGGCGCCACCGAGGAACAGGCCCTCGAGTCGGCCGAACGGACCCGGCTTCTCCTGCACACCCCGTTCGTCGTTCGGGGGTCGGAGGTCCAGGTGGCGGCGAGCATCGGCGTATCGCTCCATCGTCAGGGCGACGAGCAGGTCGTCGCCGAGAGCCTTCTGCGTGACGCCGACACCGCGATGTACCAGGCCAAGGAGCGAGGGGCGACACTGTGGTGTGCTTCGACACCACGATGCGCGAGCGGATCGCGACCCGCCTGATGCTCGAACGCGAGCTGCGCCAGGCGCTCGCCCGTGGTCAGCTCGAGGTGCACTATCAGCCCAAGCTGCGCCTGAGCGATCGGCGGGTGGTGGGCATGGAGGCCCTGTTGCGCTGGAATCATCCCACTCTGGGGTGGATCAGCCCGGCCGCCTTCATCCCCATCGCCGAGGACACCGGCATGATCGTGGAGATCGGTGCCTGGGTCGTCGACCAGGCCTGTGGCGAGCTCGGTCGCCTGCACGCGCTGATGGCCCGCCCCGAGCTGATGAGTGTGTCGGTCAACCTTTCCATGCGTCAGCTCCGTGACGACACGATGATCGACCATGTGGCGAGAGCGCTCCTGCGCCATCACGTGGCCGCCTCGTCGCTGTGTCTCGAGCTCACCGAGTCGATGCTCATGGAGGACGTCGACACGATCTCCTCCCAGCTCGCCGCGCTGCGCTCCTTCGGGGTGAAGATCTCGATCGACGACTTCGGCACCGGGTACTCGTCGCTGGCCTATCTGCGCCGCCTTCCGATCGACGAGGTGAAGATCGATCAGACCTTCGTGACCGCGTTGGATCGTGATGGGCCGGGGGCGAGTCTGGTGGGCGCGGTCGTGGCCATCGCCAACTCCCTGGGCATCACCACGGTGGCCGAGGGAGTGGAGACCGACGATCAGGCGGAGACCCTCGCCGAGCTGGGCTGCGCCGAGGCGCAGGGCTTCCTGTTCGCCCGGCCCGTGCCGCCTTCCGAGCTCGTGGACACCATGAAGCGGATCGGTTCGGCCTCGGGTCCCCGTCTGCGAGCGGTCTCGTCGTGATCTGGTCCTGAGCGCAGCCGTCGCTTCGTGCCGACGGCTCAGACCGCCCGGCGCAGAGCGACGGAAGGGGTGGCCGCAGCGGTGGTGACGATGGCCGCGCCGACGCCCTCCACCGCGGTGCGCGTCCAGTCGGGGGTCGACACCGCGGCCTCGAGGCCCGAGCCTCGAAAGAGGATGTCGTACATGTTCGGGTCGGTGAGAGCGAGCCGCGGCTGGTAGTCGTCGGCGTCGAGGAACACGGGCAGACTCGCCGGCGAGTCGAGGTAGCTGAGGGGTTCGAGGCCGGCGAACGGCGTGAACGGACGGGAGATCATCTTCTGGATGAGCTCGAGGACCACCAGGTCGAGCACCGCGGTCACCCACTTGACCCCGTCCTGGTGGGCCAGCATCGCCAGGCACTGGTACAGCGAGAGGGTGATGAGCCCCGAGGTCGACGAGCCCCGGTAGTCGGGCATGGCCGCCAGTGTCCCGATGTCCCAGACGAGCGATCGGTCGATCCCCGGGTTGGTACGGGCGATGACCTCGTCGGGGTCCTCGCCCCAGGCGCGGGCGATGTCGTCGAGCGACTTCGCCGGACCATGGGGCAGCAGGGCCCGCAGCACCCCTGCCGGGGCGCGGAGGCGATGGTCGATCACGACGAAGAACAACGAGTTCGGGTCGTACGGTTCGTACTCCTCGGCCAGCAGCTCCGGGCTGTTGCCGAAGAACTCGGCGAACACCTCTCGCTCGATCGAACGCCCCAATTCGGCGGCGGGATCGAGTCCCGGGATCACGTACAACCCGAACGGGGTAGTGTCGCGGCCGGCCTTGGTCATGACCGACTGGGCGAGGTCGCGCAGGTCGTCCATCAAAAGGCTTTGGCCACGCACGCAGTGGCGGAGAAGAACCCCGCGGTGAACTCGAGCGCGGCCACGGCGCTGAACGCCTTGCACGTGTAGATGTCGACGCTGAAGAAGCGCACCGGCTGTTCCCACGCATAGAAGTGGGCCCCGCTGGTCCCCCAGTGGATCCAGCCCGCCCAGCCGAAGGCATCGGAGCGATGGGTGGTGGGCGCCAGGATGGTTCGCATGTCGAGGGTGTCGGAGAGCTGGGTCAGGTAGGTCGACACCATCTCCGCGGTGATGATGTGGTCGACCGTCCCTTCGATCACCAGCCGTTGGCGGTGGATGGCCGGGGCCAGGTCGGGTAGCTCGGTCGGGTCCAGCACGAGCTGCGGACTCTGGATGTCGATCATGGGTGACCTTCCGGTCAGATGGGGGGCGCGTACGGCCCGAGGAGTACTGCTCCGCCCGCCGGAAGTATGGATGGCGAAAGGGCGCAGAGGAAGCCAAAAGCCGGGATTTCGCGCCATTCGCGACATTTTCGCCCCGGTGTTTGACGCTGCGTGACCGCACAGTGACGTTTCGTGTTCAGATCGAACCTGCCCCCGGACTCACACCAGGGTTCGGCGCGAGTCTCAGACGGGGGGGCCGACGAAGACGGCGATGGGGTCACCCTTGCGGCGGATCTCCTCGACCCGCTCCAGCAGGTCGAGATCGACGCCCGGGACTCGTGGCGCGGCCGTCGCGTCGCCACCGGTCCCCAGGTTCGTGGCGAGATCGGATCGCCCGGCCGCGTTCAGTTGCTCCTGCAACGTCTTGACCGCGACGAGGAAGCTGGCCCGGGTCAACGGGTCGACCGGGTCCCATCGGGTGATCAGCCGCACGTCGGGCCGCTGCTGCCACTCGATCGAGGCATCGGCCGCCACCACCCAGAGCGTGGCCTCGGGCGGGCGGGTTGCCTCACTTCGCTGCGGCCCGAGGCGGAAAGCGTCGGACTCGTCGGCGACCACCGGGATGCCGGCTCGCTCGAGCTCTAGGCGGAGCCCGTCCCCGACCGTGCCCCACACCGAGCCCGTCGAGCGGACGAGGATGGGCCCGGAGCCCTCGAGCGCGGCGAGGGTGGGCGGGACCAGCTCGCCCAGGATCGCGTCCGACGAGGCGTCGGGGACCTGAGCTTGGGTCCCGGCCCGGGCCGTCGACGCTCCGAGGCCCAGGAGCAGGACCACCACCAGCGGCGCGGCCGCCCAGTTGATCGCCCGTCGCGCCGGGTGCCGGAGCGCGAACCATCGCCCGCCGGCGATGCCGATGCTCCACGCCGCCGAGAACCAGAACAGAGCGGCGACGACCCACCACCAGCTCAGGAGGTAGTTGTAGGGCTCGCCGGTGATGCGCGAGGTGGCCACGATTCCGGCCAACACCCCCGTGCCGACCAGGGCCTGGAAGCGCACAGCGCTGCGGGCCCCGGCCCGTCCGGCCGCGATCATCGCCAGCACGAAGACGACGGCGGGAACGACGAGCCCGATCGGGGCCGACGGGATCTGCCCGCCGCCCTCGGTCGCCACCGGCTCGAAGGCCCCGAGCCACGGGGCGAGGTACCGGGCGGCGAGGCCGAGCGCATCGGGGAGGCCGACGCCGGACTCGGATGCTCCCGTGAAGTGCGAGACGATCGCGTCGATGTTCCCGCTTCCGTTCACCTGGTCGACCACGACGGGCGCCCAGCACACCACCAGGCCCAGGGCGGTGGTGGCGACGAGGAGGATCTGCTGGCGGCGGTCGGGAGGGCCGGATCGCGGGTGAGATCGATGGTCGAGCACGACGATGACCGTCGTCGCGGCGGTGAGACCGGCCACGAGGACCACGTAGCCCACGTGGCTCTGCACCAGGAACGACCCCACGACGACTGCCACCGGGATGGGCCAACGCTCCCCGTCGGCGATCGACCACAGCAGGAACGCCAAGAGCACCACCGAGGTCAGCGTGATGTACGGGTTCCACGGATCGCGGAGCACCTCGGGCCCGAGGCCCCGGGTTAGCAGGGCCAGGGCGGCTCCGGTGAGCAGCACCAGGGGTAACCGACCCCGGCGCCAGGCGAGAGCCACGGTGCCCGAGAGCGCGAGGGCGTTCAGTAGCGCCGTACCGAAGAGCAGGTCGACCGGCTGCTGCCCGAGCACCCGGTACGGGATGGCAAGGACCCAGTAGAGCATCGGTCCGGGATGGTTCCACCCATAACGGGAGTAGGGCCCGACCAGCGGCGTGGCTTCGCCTACGTCGCTCACCCGCAGGGCCAGCACTGCCCAGTCGCCGCCCGGTCTCCACCCGGTGCCCAGGGCCGAGAGCCCGGCCAGCAAGACCGGGGCCGCCACCACGACCACGACGAACACCGTGATCACGATCGATGAACGACGGCGGGTTCTCGATCTCGGCTCCGCCGTCGCAGGGGTTGCTTCGGGCGTCAAGGGCGAGGGGGGGTCGGGGTCGTTCACGTCGGGGATCACGGCCGTCGGAGGAGAAGCCGGACGTCATCCTATTGACGCCGCTCCCTCGTGGATCGTCGCGAGCCCCCGGCATCGGCCTGGGCCGGCGTCGAGCCGGCGTCGAGCTGTCGCTCAGTTGCCCGCCAGCGCCCGCCTGATCGGCCGGCTGATGAGCAGGTCGGCCACGATCGCGGTCCAGCCGGTCTGATGGGCGGCCCCGAGGCCGGTGCCGTTGTCGCCGTGGAAGTACTCGAAGAAGACGGGCAGCTCGTTCCACAGCGGATCGTCCTCGAAACGGGCCAGTCCGCCGGTGGCCACGGCCGGCCGGCGTCGCGTGCCGTCGGGGTCGGGACCGGGACGTGAACGGAACACCCCGATGAGCCGTTCGGCGAGCTCGTCGGCCACTTCGGCCAGGGTGGCGTCGTGGCCGGACCCGTGCGGCAGTTGCACCATGAACGAGTTGCCGAGGAAACGATGGGCGCGAAGGAGCGACTCGACCAGCAGGAAGTTCAGCGGGAACCAGACCGGGCCCCGCCAGTTGGAGTTGCCTCCGAACAGCCGGGAGGTCGACTCGGCCGGTTGGTAGGACACGGTCGATGACTCACCTCCGAACGCCACGGTCACGGGATGATCGGTGTGCCACTTCGACAGCGACCTCAGCCCATGGGGGGAGAGGAACTCGTCGGTGTCGAGCATCGGCCGCAGCACGCGGCGCAGGCGGTCGGGATCGACGACGGACAACATGACCGCGTGGCTCGGCGCCTGGCCTGGTGTGGCGGCGCTGCCAGCGATGACCGAACCCATCGCTATGGCCTCCCCGGGGTCATGGCTGATGTGCACGAATCGGCGGATCGACCGGGCTTTGTCGTGGCGATGGCTGAGGAACCACTGGGCCCGGGCCCGGAAGTCCTCGAGCTCGACGATCTTGTCGGTCTCCACCACGGTGAGAGCGGCGAGAGGGATGAGGCCGACCATCGACCGCACCTTGATGCGTTGGGTTGCGCCGTCCGGTGTGCGGATGATGTCGTAGAAGAACTCGTCCTCGTCGTCCCAGAGCCCGGCCTCGGACAGCGCCGCGGCGACGAGGGTGAAGTGTTCGAGGAACTTCACCGCCATGTCCTCGTAGGAACTGTCGTTGGCCGCGAGCGCGATGGCGATCTCGAGCAGGTTGAGGCAGTACATGGCCATCCACGCCGTGCCGTCGCTCTGCTCGAGTGTGCTCCCGCCGGGAAGAGGTTTGGAACGATTGAACGGACCGATGTTGTCGAGGCCGAGGAAGCCGCCCTCGAACACGTTGTTGCCCTCGGCGTCCTGCCGGTTGACCCACCACGTGAAGTTGATGACGAGCTTGTGGAAGATCCGCTCCAGGAATCGGAAGTCTGTGCAGCCGTCGATCTCGAACACCCGCATGGCCGCCCAGGCGTGTACCGGGGGGTTGGCGTCGCCGAAGTCCCACTCGTAGGCGGGGATCTGTCCGTTCGGGTGCTGGAACCACTCGCGGGTGAGCAGGAGCAGTTGTTGCTTGGCGAACGCGGGGTCGATGTGGGCGAGGGCCACACAGTGAAAGGCCAGGTCCCATGACGCGAACCAGGGGTACTCCCAGGTGTCGGGCATCGAGATGATGTCGTTGGCGGCCAGGTGCGCCCAGCTTCCGTTGCGTTTCGTCCCCCGACCCCCGGGTGGGGCCGGACCGGACGGGTCACCGGTCAGCCATCGGGCCACGTCGTAGCGGTAGAACTGGCGGCTCCAGAGCAGCCCCGCGAACGCCTGGCGCATGACGCGGGCTTCCTCGACGGTCGATACCTCAGGGGTGAGCTCGGCGTAGAACTCGTCGGCCTCCGCGAGCCGGGCGGCCATCACCTGATCGAACTCGGTGCCGGTGTCGGGCGGCCCGTCGACCGGCCGTTCGCGGGCCGGTATCGGGGGACGGTGGTCGTCGGCCGGGGCCAGGTCGGGGCTCAACATGGGGAGCGGCGCGGGCGGATGGCTGGGGGGCGCCACGCACGCCGCTCTCAGCCGGAACTCCCGGGTCTCCCCCGGGGGGACCGTTGCCGTCCACCAGGCCGCGGCGCGGGTGCCGGTCCTCTCGGGATTCACGGTGTCGGCGCCGGCGACGACGTGATCGTTGATGCCGTCCTTCGGGTACGGCGTCGCCATCTCGGCATCGGGCCCCCACAAACGGAGGGCGTTGGTCTCGTTCTCGCAGAAGAGCCATCGGGGCGGGTCGGGCCGGTCGGCACCGTCTCCGTGGGGCTCGTCGCCATCAGCGACGTCGCGGACATCGATGAGCCAGGTGCCCAGACGCGACGGGTGGTCGGCGCGCACCGCCCCGGCGTCGGTGTCCCATCGCAGGGAGGGCCGGGGGGCGGTGTCGGTCTTGCCCCAACTCCAGGTGTTGCGGAACCAGACATGGGGGAGCACGTGGATGGTGGCCGGCTCGGGTCCGACGTTGCGGACCCGGATCCGCATGAGGATGTCGTCCACTTCGGCCTTGGCGTAGTCCACGTCGACGACCCAGAACCGCTTGTCGTCGAACACGCCGGTGTCGACCAGTTCGAACTCGGGCTCGTCGAGACCGCGCTCGGCGTTGACCCGGACCAGATCGTCGTAGGGGAAGGCGGCCTGTGGGTAGTGGTAGCGAAACGACAGCCAGGCGCTCGACGGCACGGCGTCGAGATGCCACCAGTAGTCCTTGGCGTCCTCGCCGTGGTTGCCCTCGGCGTTGGCCAGCCCGAACGGCCGCTCCTTCAGGAACGGATCGACCCCGTTCCAGAGGGCGAGGCCCATGGCCATGCCCTGGCGCCGATCGCAGATGCCGGCGAGGGCGTCCTCACCCCAGCGGTAGACCCGGCTCCGGGCGTGGTCGTGGGGAAAGAAGGCCCAGGCGTCGCCGTCGGCGCTGTAGTCCTCGCGTACCGTGCCCCAGGCCCGCTCGGCCACGTAGGAGCCCCACTCGTGCCAGGCCGTGAGCCCGCTGGCGTCGCTCGGCTCGGCCAGCCGTTCCCGCTCTGCTCCCATCCCGGCTGTCTAACACCTCCCTCCCGCCCCGCCGCCGCCTCCCTTCCCGCCCCGCCGCCGCCTCCCCCGATTCCGAACCTGTCTACGAACACTGCCCCAAAAGGCAGTGTTCGTAGACACATTGGGAAGACCCAGCCAACCTGTCGAACTTGACTGCTGTATGGGGCGCCTTCTGTAGACAGGTTCGGGGGACGCGTCAGGGTCGAGCGTTGGCCATCAGGAGGGCGCCGTGAATGGCCCCGACGACCGCCGTGCGTCGGTGCCACACGTCGAACTCCTGGATCTCGACGACGATCCACCCCTCGGCCCGAAGTCTCGCGATGCGCTCGGTATCTCTGCCCTGATCGAGCAGGCTCCGGTGGTAGAGCTCGCTCTGGATCTCGACGATCACCGC
>JBDNHK010000059.1:0-16423 GCA_041688815.1 Acidimicrobiales bacterium
CCGGTCCTGCACGGACCATCGCGCAACCCGTGGCGCACGACCCACTCGACCGGCGGGTCGAGCGGCGGGACCGCCGCCGCGGTGGCCGGGGGAATGGTGCCGGCCGGACACGCCAACGACGGCGGGGGTTCAATCCGCATCCCCGCCTCGGAGTGCGGCCTGTTCGGGCTCAAGCCCACGCGGATGCGCACGCCCTCCTGGCCGCAGGCGGCCTTCTTCGCCTGCCCATTGACGGTCGGCCATGCCCTCACCCGCACCGTGCGCGACAGCGCAGCGTTGCTCGACGCCGCCGCCGGCGGGCTTCCCGGCGACCCCGGTTCCACCCCACCGCGACCGCGGGCCGGCACCTTCATGGCCGTGCTGTCCGAGCCGCTGCAGCCCTTGCGCATAGGGGTGGCCACCACGTCGGTGCGAGGGAACGAGGCCCACCCGGCGGCCATCGCCGCCGTCGAGCAGACGGCCCGACTGTGCGAGGAGCTCGGCCATCGCGTGACGTACGCCTCGCCGACCTACGACCCCGACGCGGTCATCGAGTGCCTGTCGGTGCTGATGGGGGCGGTCGCCGCCGGTCAGGTCGAGGCCCGGCTCGCCGAACTCGGGCGACCGCTGGCCGACGACGACCTGGAACCGTTCAGCCGCTTCATGCACGAGCGGAGCCTCGGCCTGACGGGTCTCGAGGTGATCGCCGCGCTCCAGGAGCTGGAGGTGGTGAGTCGCTCGGTCGCCCCGTTCTTCGAGCCCCACGACCTGTGGCTCACGCCGACGCTGCTCCCACCCGTGCCGGAGCTGGGTTGGCTCGACACCACCGATGTCCAGGCCATGTTCAACCGGGCCGGACGCTTCAGCGAGATGACGGCGCTGGCCAACGTCACGGGCCAGCCGGCGATGTCGGTGCCTGCGGGCTTCGACGACGCCGGCCTGCCGGTGGGCGTGCAGTTCCTCGCCGCCCACAACCGTGAGGGGATCCTGCTGCAACTCGCCGCCCAGCTCGAGTCGGCGGCGCCGTGGCCCCGCACCGCCCCTTGGCCCTCTCCCGCCTGAAGGAGACGGCATCAGGTGCCGCGTGCCCAGGGGCACAGCGAAACCGACGACCGCGATGTGTGCCGGGCCCATTCCGCGGGGTTCAATGGTGTTGTGAGTCCCACCCCGTCGATCAGCGTTCCTCGCCGGGCCGAGGCCCCACGCTCGCCCAGGTCGAGCGGGGTCTGCGCCGTGGTGAGCACCGCACCGAGCTTCGTCCTGACGGGACCGGCGCGGTGAGGGCGGAGCGCCCCCTCGGGCGGCGGGGGTTCCTCGCCGGCGCGGGCGCGCTGGCCGCGCTCACGCTGATGGGCTGCGCCACGGCCCTCGACGACATCGGCGGGTCCGACGAGGACAACCGCAACTTCCAGGGCCGGCTGCTCCCCCAACCCGTGGCCAAGCCCGAGGTGACGTTCACCGACACCGAAGGCCGGCCCTACGACCTGCGTACGGCCACGGACGGCGAGATGACGATGGTGCTGTTCGGCTACACGAGCTGTCCCGATATCTGCCCGATCCACATGGGGGCCCTACCCCCCGCCATCGAGAAGGCCCGTCTGCCGGCCGGCAACCCCAACGTCGTCTTCGTGGGCGTCGACACCGCCCGCGATACGCCGGAGAAGATGCGGGAGTTCCTCGACCGCTTCGATCGCCGCTTCGTGGGTCTCACCGCCACCCCCGAGGAGATCGACCGGGCCCTGGCCGAGGTCGGCTTCCCCCCCGTCGTCATCGACCCCGAGGGCAAGGGGGGCGACAACTACAGCGTCGGTCACCCGAGCCAGATCCTGGTGTTCACCCCCGACAACCTGGCCCACATCGTGTACCCGTTCGGCACCCGCGAGCAGGCCTGGGCCGAGGACCTCCCCCGACTGGCCACCATCGATTGGAACCTCGCGTGAGGCGCGGCTCCGACACGAGCGGCATCTGGAGGGTGGCACCGTGAGCTGGTGGTGCTCGGCCGATGGGCGGGCCTGGACCTGGGAATGGCGCCCCTACCTCGGCGCGTGGCTCCTGGTCGGGTTCCTGTTCGCCGTCTACACCTGGGCCTACCGCTCCGACCCCGACTTCCCCCTGCGCCGCAAGCTCTGCGCCCTCGGCGGCATCGTCATCATCCTGATCGCCACCGACTGGCCGATGGCCTCGCTCGGCGCCGGCTACCTGCTCTCCGTGCAGATGGGCCGGCAGGTGCTGATCGTTCTCATCGCCGTGCCACTCCTGATGTACGGGGCGCCTCCCGTGGTCGGCCGTTGGCTCGACGGCTCACAACGGCGGCGATCGGTCACGAAGGTGCTCAGCAACCCGCTGTTCGCCGTCCTGGCCACGAGCGGACTGCTGCTCGCCGTGAACACCCCGATGGTGTCGGACCGCACGATCATCAGTCCGCTCGGGTCCTTCGCCGTCGACTTCCTCTGGATCGTGGCCGGGGTCCTGATGTGGTTCCCCGTGCAATCACCATCACCGATGGCCCCGCGCCTGGTCGGGCCCCTCGCCCTCGTCTACCTGTTCATCCAGTCCATCGCGCCCCTGCCGACCTCGTTCTTCATGACCTGGGCGGAGTACCCGCTCTTCGCCACCTTCGAACTGGCCCCCAGGGTGGTGCAGGGCTTCAGTGCCGTCGACGACCAGGAACTGGCCTCGGGCATCGCCCAGGTGCTCGGCGGTCTGGTCATCTGGTTCCAGATCACCGCCCGGTTCCTGCACTGGGCCATCCTGCGCGAACGCGAGGAGAACGCCACCGTCCCGGACTTCATCCGCCGGGCCGACGCTCGTGAAACGGCCCGCGCCGCGAAAACGGACCGGTAGACGCCCGCGTCAGTCGACCGCGGTCACACCCCCGTCGACCACGATCGAAGCGCCGGTGATGAACGACGCGGCGTCCGACAACAGGAACGCCACCGGGGCCCCGATCTCCTCGGGGCGCCCCACCCGGCCGAGCACCGACGAGCGATTGAACTCGTCGCGTACCTCGGGGATGTCGAGGGCCACCTGCAACATCGGTGTCTCGATGTACCCCGGGCACACGGCGTTGACCCGGATGCCCTCGGGGCCGAGTTGATGGGCCATCGAACGCACGGCGCCGAGCACGCCGGCCTTCGAGGCGCAGTAGGCGGGGATGGCGGCGTTGCCGATCCAGCCCTCGATGGAGGCGATGCCGACGACGGCGGCGCCGGACACCGACCTCAGCTCGGGCAGCAGAGCCTGGACCAGCAGGGGGAAGGCGCGCAGGTTCACGTCGAGCACGGCGTCCCACAACTGCTCGTCGAGCAGGCCGAGGTTCTCGGCCCGCACCACCCCGGCCGCGTGTACGAGCCCACCGATGGGTCCGACCACCGCGCGGCTGGCATCGATGGCCGCGCCGAAGGAGGCGGCATCGGTGACGTCCACCATCGCGCCGTGCGCCTCGACGTCGAAGTCGCCGGCGATGGCTGCGGCCTCGGCCGTGGCCCGGTCGCCGTCGAGATCCCAGAGCGCCACCCCTCGGCCTTGCCCGGCGAGCGCCCGGGCGCTGGCCCGCCCGATCCCCGACGCGCCTCCGGTGACCACAACCGCTCCTGCTGCGTGCATGCGCTTCCCCCACGAAGTCAGCCGGGCCTGCGTGTCGAGCCCGGGCCGCGGCAGTCGAGCGCGCCCGGCGGGGATCTGTCAAGGTTCGAACCAGCTCACCATCTCGGACCACCTGGTCCTGGTCACACCGACGGACCGATCACGAGGGGGACACGATGGACGACGGGCGATTCGAGGGGAAGGTGGCCATCGTCACCGGTGCGGCCCGGGGGATGGGCGAAGCGATCACGCGTCGACTCGCGGCCGAGGGCGCGGCCGTGGTGCTCACCGACGTCCTGGTCGACGACGGTGAGGCCGTCGCCGCCGACCTCGGCGACCGGGCCCGCTTCGTGGCCCACGACGTCACCGACGCGGCCCAGTGGGCCCGCGTCGTGGCCACCGCCGAGGAGGAGTTCGGATCCGTCGACGTGCTGGTCAACAACGCCGGCATCTTCTGGCGCCGCGCCCTCGAGGACGAGACGGCCGAACGTCTGCGCCGAATCCTCGACGTGAACACGATCGGTCCCTTCCTCGGCCTGCAGGCCGTCCTGCCAGCCTTCCGCCGAGTCGGCGGGGGCGCCATCGTGAACGTCGTCTCGCTGGCATCGATGCACGGCTACGCCTGGCAGGGCGCCTACGGCGCGTCGAAGTGGGCCCTGCGCGGTCTCACCCGCACCGCCGCTCAGGAGTTCGGACCCGAGGGCATCCGGGTCAACGCGGTGATGCCCGGTCCGATCGAGACGGCCATGCTGCCACCCGACACCACCGGCCTCGGCAACGCCCGCTTCGCGGGCATACCTCTGGGCCGTTCGGGCCAAGCCGGCGAGGTCGCCGCCGTGGTGTGCTTCCTGGCCTCGGCTGATGCGGCCTACGTGTCGGGTGCCGAGGTCGTGGTCGACGGCGGCTCGTCGTCGGCCCCCGCCGCAACCCCGCGCCCGCCGGTCGGGTAGATCCTGGGAATCGGGCCAAGGCGCGACCTCCCCTCCGTCCGCCCCGACGCCGTCGACGCCGTCGACGGCGTCGACGATCGGCCTACCGTGGGCAGGTGCCGAGCCGCGATCCCGAGGTCCAGCGCCTCACCGACATCGAGGCGATCCGCCAGGTGGTGCTGCGGTACTGCCGGGGGATCGACCGGCTCGACCTCGAGCTGGTGCGGGCCTGCTATCACCCCGACGCCACCGACACCCACGGGACGTTCACCGGCACCGTCGACGAGTACCTGGTGTGGGTCGAGCGGGTCCTCGGCCGCTACGACGACACGTTCCACCTGATCGGCAATCACCTCGTCGAACTGGTCGAGGGCCCGTTCGGCGACCCGTCCACGGTGGCCCGGTCGGAGGCCTATGGCGTGGCTCATCACCGCAGCCGCGACCCCGACCCGCACCGCAACCTCACCATCGGCTTCCGGTTCCTCGACCGGTTCGAACGTCGCACGGGCGGTGAGTGGCGAATCGCCCGGCGGATCGCCACCACCGAGTGGGTGACCGCCCTCGGCCCCGAGCAGCGCTGGCCCCTGCCCGCCGGCGGCGCCGTGGGCGGACGCGGCCGCCGCGACCCGTTGTACGAGCTGGTGCCGGAGCTCGACAACTCCGGCGAGGCCCCCTGACCGAGGCCGGCGACCCCTCGGGGTCACCGGCGTGGAGCGACCGCTTGGTTCTCTACACGGCCGATGTCGAGTGGGCCTGACGGCAGCGGGTTCGAAGCGTCGGGCTCCCCGGGGAGAACAGAACCTGCCGCGATCATCTGCCTCTGCCGAGGGACCAACGACCGCACGGTCCGCAACGCCATCGCCACGGGCCCGGTCGTGGTCGACGAGCTCGCCGAAGCGTCGCTACGGCCCCGCAGATCCACCAGGACTGACCCCGCCGGCGGCCGCATCTCCGGCCCGGTGCTCTGTCCGCCCTCCAACGTTCGTGGACGGAGCACTAATGTGAGCGGTGGTGCCCGCAACCCGGGCACCACCGACTCACCACCCGGGGGGGCAGATGCCGGTCGAAGGTCAACGCGATCCCGCGCTGGTGAAGGCTGCGTTGGAAGGGTGGCTGGGGGCGCAGATGCCTGATGCCCGTGACATGGTCGTGACCGATCTCGAGGTCCCGCAGTCGAGCGGGTTCTCCAACGAGACGTTCCTCCTCGACGCGGCCTGGACCGACGGCGACGGCACCCCGGTGGCGGCGGAGCTGGTGCTGCGCAGCCAGCCGCTGGTGCACAAGCTCTTCCCCGAGAGCGAGCTGCTCGTGCACCAGTACGAAGTGATCCGCCACCTCGGCGAGCACACGGACGTGCCCGTGCCCCGCACCTTCGGCGCCGAGCGCGACCCGGAGGTGCTGGGGGCCCCGTTCTTCGTGATGGACCGGTTGCACGGCCTGGTGCCCGGCGACGCCCCGCCGTACACGCAGGAGGGCTTCGTCATGGAGATGGCCCCCGAACGGCGTCGGGAGTGGCACACCAACGCCGTCGAAGCCCTCGTGAAGGTCGGCCAGGTCGACTGGCACGCGGCCGGGCTCGAGTTCCTCGACCAACCGCACCACGGCCCGCTCGGTCCGCAGCAACGGCGCAACTACTTTGCCGGCTATTTGGAGTGGGCCACCAAGGGTGAAGCGCACCCGATCGCCACCCCGGCGTTCGAATGGCTGGATGCCAACTGGCCCGACGACGGCGAGCACTTCGGGCTGAGTTGGGGCGACGCCCGGCCCGGCAACCAGATGTTCGACGGCACCGAGGTCATCGGTGTCTTCGACTGGGAGATGGTATCGCTCGGCAATCCGGAGCAGGACCTCGGCTGGTGGCTGTTCCTCCAGCGCTACTCGACCGACGGCGTGGGGGCGGCCCTGCCCGACGGCTTCCTCGACCGGGCCGAGACCATCACCCTCTGGGAAAGGTTGATGGGCCGTAGCGCCACCAACATCGACTTCTACGAGCGGTTGGGCGGCTTCCAGTTCTGCCTGGTCATGGTGAAGCTGGCCGAGATGTACTCGATGTCGATGGGTCCGGCGGCGCTGGCCATGGCCATCTGGAACCCCGTGGCCGAGATCACCGCCGAGCTGCTCGGCATCGAGATGCCACCCCCTCCCGGGGCACCGGTCGCGTCCTGAAACCACGGCACGTCGGACACGGGGCCGCTCTCCCGCTCACCGCCTGCTTGACTGCCCGGTCATGAGGTTCTCCCTTTCGCTCCCCCTGCTGAAGGACCTGGCCGCCCCTGATCCGTTCCGTGAGACGTTCGATCTCGCCGTGCTGGCCGAGGAGTGCGGGTTCGACACCGTCACCATCGGCCATCACCACTTCATGCCCGGCAACATGAGTGACCCCCTCACGTTCCTGGCCGCGGTGGCGGCGCGCACGTCCACCATCCGGGTGGGCACCGGCATCTTCCAGCTCCCGGCCCACAACCCGGTTCGGGTGGCCGAGCAGGTCGCCACCATCGATCAGCTCTCGGGCGGACGGGTGTCGCTCGGCGTGGGCCTCGGCTGGTGGCCGCTCGAGTACGAGGTGCAGGGTTCGGACTTCCGCCGGCGCGGAGCCCGGATGGAGGAGGCGCTGCGCATCCTGAAGCTCGTGTGGACCGAGGAGGACACCTCGTTCGAGGGACGGTTCTGGTCGTTCCCCGAGCTCACCGTGCACCCCCGTCCCGTACAGGACCCCCATCCGCCCTTGTGGGTGGCGGGGGTGGCCGACGCCGCCGTGGATCGGGCCGCTCGGCTGGGCGATGCGTGGCTGTGCGGGCCGGTGCAGTCACTGGGCAAGGCCGAATCGTGCCTCGACGTGTACCGGGCGTCGTGCGTCACCGCTGGCACCACGCCCGACTGGGTGCTGCGCCGCTACGCCTGGGTGGGCGCCGATCGCGCCCAGGTGATGGACGAGGTGCTGCCCGAGTACGTGGGCGGGCTGATGGAGCACTGGCGCGAATCGGTGGAGGACGACGACGAGAAGGCGCTGTTCGCCCGCATCGACGCCGGCGACGCCGTTTCTCCAGAAGAGATCGCCGCCGACCGCCTGTTATTCGGCGCCCCCGAGGACGTGATCGGGCAGGTCGAGCGGTACCAGGAGGTCACCGGGTGCGAGCACGTGCACGCCGCGTTCGGGGCCGGCCTGCCCGGCGCCAGCGCGAAGGCGTCCCTCGGCACCTACGCCGAGATCGCCGAGATGATCCGGCTGTTCGGTCGCGAAGTCATCCCCGCTTTCGATCCAGCGACGTCTAGCGTGTCCAGTCCATGACGACCGACGTGCGGCCCGACGACGAACGGAACCGCGACCGCTACCGGAACCTACGGGCATGGAACGTGGGGGTGGGCTCGGCTCACCTCCTCCAGGGTGTGGTCATCCTGGCCATCAGCGCCGCCTTCGCCATCCCCGTGGTGGCCACCGTGCAGACCGGTCCACCGGGCGGGGCCGGGTCGCTCGACCAGACGACGACCCTCTTCGAGTTCAGCTTCCCGATCGCCATCGCCCTCTTCCTTTTCCTCGCCGCCGCCGACCACCTCCTGATGGCGGCACCGCGCATCCACCGCTGGTACGAGGCGAACCTCGGCCGGGGCATCAACGTGGCCCGCTGGATCGAGTACTCGATCTCCGCCTCGCTGATGATCCTGCTCATCGGCCTGCTGACCGGCATCAACAACCTCTACGCCATGATCGCCATCTTCGGCGTCAACGCCTCGATGATCCTGTTCGGCCTCGTCATGGAGCAGGTCAACACCGACCGCACCAGGGTGAACTGGTGGCCCTTCGTGTTCGGCTGCATCGCCGGCATCGTGCCGTGGGTCATCATCACGACGTCGCTGATCGTCTCGTCGGTCGACGACCGCGGCGACAACGACGGCGTGCCGTTCTTCGTCTACGTCATCTTCGTGACGCTGTTCCTGCTGTTCAACTGCTTCGCCCTCAACCAGTGGCTGCAGTACCGGGGCAAAGGTCGTTTCGCCGACTACCTGTACGGCGAGAAGGTGTACCTGGTGCTGAGCCTGGTGGCCAAGACCGCGCTGGCCTGGCAGATCTATTTCGGCACACTGGCCAACTGACGCGAACAGGTCAGGGCCTCGGGGATCGCCGTCGGCAAGCTGGTGGTCACCGCCGCCGCAGGCTGAAAGCTGTCGACCTTGGGCCACGCGTCGGACGTCGGCCGGATTCCCTGCGGCACGAGGGCGACACCGACGGTACGGTGCGGGCGTGACATCTGCCATCCTGCTCTGCGTCGACGGCTCCGAGGCCTCTCTGGCCGCCATGATCGCGGGGCTCGGGCTGGTCGGCCGGGGTGGGCCGATCGCCCTCGTCACCGTCGTCGACGACCCCGACCCCATGCTGGTCACCGGTACCGGTTTCGCCGGAGGGGTGATGACACCCGAGGGTCTCGACGAGATGACCGCGGCGGCCCACGAGGGGGCACGGGAGATCCTCGACGAAACGGCCGAGACCCTCGAGCTGACGGACGCACCCACCTACATCGTTCGCGGCGACGCGGCCACCGCCATCTGCGCGCTGGCCACCGAGCTCGACGCCCGGGCCATCGTCATCGGTTCGCGAGGACGCAGCGGCTTCAAGCGCGCCGTACTCGGTTCGGTGTCCGACCACGTGGTGCGCCACGCCCCCTGTCCCGTTGTCATCACCAGCCACTCGGGCACCGCCTGACCCCACGAACTCCGCCGAAACCCCGCCCAGCGAGGAAAGATCGAGCCGACCATGGACCTCACCACCGGCCTCGACTACCTGCGCTCGCGGCGCAACGGCGTGCTGATCACCCTCCAGGGCGATGGACGACCGCAGAGTTCGAACATCACCTATGTCGTCGGCGACGACGGCCTGATCTGGGCCAGCACGCTCCTCCGCCTCAGCTCTTCGTCTCCACCACCAGGTCGGGTTGGGTGCGGGCCCAGTCGCCGTTGACGTAAGCCTCGTAGCCGGGCCGGCCGAGCAGCACCGAGAACAGCCAGCCGCTGGCCATCGTGTTGGTGACCTCCTGGGCCCGGCCGATGGCCATGGCCTCCGGGGCGCACGCCCCACCGCCGAACTCGGTGATGTAGCCACTCAGCGCCGCGGGGACGTCGGGAAGCGTGGGCAGAAGGGTCTGGTACAGGCAGAGGTCGCTGAACGACTGATGCACGGCGTCGACGAGCTCGACCTTCTCGAAGGGACGACCCGGTACCTGGTCGAACGGCCGGGTGCTGTCGGTGTCCACCGGGGTGGTGGTGTCCTTCGTACCGACCATGACGAGGGTGGGCACATCGACCCGCGACAGTTCCTCGTCGGTGAGGCGACGAGTGAAGGGCGCCAGCCCGATGACCGTGTCGATCCGGTTGTCGAGAGCCGAGGTCCCGTAGGCGGTGGTGCGCCCCGACACCATGGCGAAGCCCGTGTAGCCGCCGTAGCTGTGGCCGATGAAGCCGATCGTCGACGGCTCGACGAGGCCGGTGAGCTGCGCCGGGGCGCTCGCGAGCTGCCCGTTGGCGGCGGCGAGCACACCGTCGAGCATCGCCGTCACGTCCTGGGGGCGGTCGATGTCGTTCTGGTCGGCGGGCACGGTGGTGTCGAGCACGGCCTCGAGGGCCGAGTCACCGATGTGGTCGGCCGCCACGACCACGAATCCCTGGGAGGCCAGGTGCTCGGCGAGGAACGCCGAGATGAAGCGCACACCCCCCGCGCCATGGGAATAGACGACCAGGGGGAACGGACCGCCGGTAGCGGCGGGCGGGTCGGCCAAGGCCAGCTTCGAGTCGTAGTAGGCCGTCGGGAGGAAGCTGTAGCGCGACGGCGTGCCGGTGGTACCGACGGGGGCGGGGTACCAGACGTCGACGGTCAGCGGTCGGTTCCGGGGAACGTCGTTGACGGTGATCGTCGACCGACCGACCGCGTAGGGCCCGGGCGATCCCGGGTCGACCGTCGGGGCGGCCACCGCAGTGGTGGTCGGGGACGATGACTCGCCACTGCTCGAACAGGACGCGGCCCCGAGCACCAGAGCCAGCACCGCCAGGGACACGAGCGGTGAGCGGCGGAGACCAACGCGACGACGAGCGAACGGTGACGGGCTGTCGGTCAATCGAGTCACGTGAACACGACGTCGTCGCGAAGTGAGCGCTTCAGCTCGGCGAAGCCCTTCGTGGCCGCCAGCGTGCGCACGGCGTCCCAGAGCCGTACGGCATCGTGGCCCCGGGGGATGTTCGAGATCACCGGGCCGAAGAGCGAATTCTCTCGGTCGGTACCGGGGTCGAAGGTCAGGATCGGCGTCCCGACGTCTCGGCCGGTACGCGCGAACGCGGTGTCGGTCTCGTCGCGCAGCACGTCGTCCCATGCTGGGTCACCCGCAGCCGCCCCGAGGGTGGACGGCAGTCCGGCCGCGTCGACGACCTCGTCGACAAAGCCGGTCGGCACCTCCGCCCCGCTCCAGATGCCGGCACTCAGCCCGCCCGGGTGGAGGCGCTCGCCCATCGCCGTGTACAGCCCGCCAACGACCTCGTCGCCCCGCTCGGCGCGGGCGGCGGCGCACACCCGGAGAAGATCCCGGCCCAGCCCGTGCAGGGCGGGGTACGCGGGCGGGAAGTCGGCGCCGTAGTCCTTGCCCTCGTTGATCACGGCGAGGGAGATGAAGCGCCATCGCACCTGGTAATCGGTCAGAGCGACGACTTCCTGCACCCACCGACTGGCGATCCAGGCGAACGGACAGACGGGGTCGAAGAAGAACTCGAGATCGGGCTGGTCGTTCATGGCCCTGAGGGTACGCGGCCTCTGACGGGATGGGACCCGTTCCGGCTGACGGACCTCGACCGGGTTCGGGTCAGCTCACCGTCAGCGGGCTGGTCGCCGGGAACTCCCAGAACTGGAGCTCGCACATCATGGGGAGCAGGAAGCCCACATAGATCGAGTGGATCTTCACGACGACGTGGTCGTCGACGATCACATCGATGAGATCGACCCGCGGATCCTTCTCGCCGAAGGCCCGGGCCCGGTCGCGCTCCGCCACCAGCTCGTCGAGGGTGCCGACGGCCAGTCCGTAGTGGTCGAGGCGGGCGCCGTGCATGGTGTCGACCAGGCGGTCGAGGGGTACGTCGTCCGGGGCGATGAGGGCGTCGAGCGGGAAGCCGTCGGAGGCCAGCAGTTCCAGAGCCCGGTCGAACCCGTCGGCGTCGTAGACGAACGATCCGCACACGGTGAGCTCGTTGAGCAGCATCCGGTTGGGGTCGAACGTGGGGGCCTCGATGCCCGCACCCACCATCACCATGCGCCCGCCGCGACGCAATCGGCAGAAGCCGGCCTCCATCGCCACCTTCTTCCCCGAGCACTCGAGCACCACGTCGACCGCGCCTTCGGCGATCCGCTCGGGTTCCCATTGCGGGAACACCTCGAGGTCGCCAGGGTCGAGCACCGTGTCGGCGCCGAGCTCGGCGGCCAGGTGGCGGCGGCTCTCCCCCGGCTCGACGACGGTGATCGGACCCACACCCCTGGCCACCAACACCGCGACCGAGAGGGCACCGATGGGTCCGGCGCCGATCACCATCACCGAATCGCCCTCGACGATGTGGGCCCGGGTGATGCCGTGCAGGGCGACGGCGAGGGGCTCGGCCAACGCCGCGGCTCGGGAAGACAACCCGTCGGGCACAGCCAGCAACTGGCGGGCATCGACGAGCACGTACTCGGCGAAGGCGCCGTCGAGGGCGGGCCCCTCGCTCATCGACCGACCCCGGTTCTCGCACTGGGACGGCTGGCCCTCGCGACAGCGCCGGCAGTGCCCACATCGTGGTGAGGGCCCGCCGACCACCTTGTCCCCGCGAGACCATCGCTCGACATCGGGTCCCACCGCGCTGACGACGCCCGACCACTCGTGGCCCTCCACCCGGCCCGGCGTGCCCCATCCCTCCAGGATCATGTGGATGTCGGAGCCGCAGATCCCACAGTGACCGACCTCGACCAGCACTTGGCCAGGTCCGGGCTCGGGCACCGGGCGTTCCTCGAGCACCACCTCACCGGGGCGGGTGTAGATCGCGCTCGCCATGACAACCGGAATCTCGCCCATCGGTTCCCCCTCGAACCGTCGATGTCGGGTCCCCCGCCGACGAGATGATCCCCGCCGGCCCTGCTCCCAGGATCTGACAAGCACGTCAGCATAGAGCCTGCGCCCCCCGATGGGCCGAGCGACGAAACGACCGGACGCCGGTCGGGCGTCGACTACTCCAGCGGTTCCAACTCGGTGGGCTCGATACCGAGGTAACGCTCGAGGTTGCGGTGCAGGTTGATCACCCGTACCTCCTCGGAACCCACCACCAGATGGTCCAGACCGGGTTGGTGCAACCCCTTCTGCGCGCTGCGCAACAGCGCCACGTCCTGGTCCATGACCTGGCCGAGCGACGTGTCGGCCGGGAGGTGGACGTCGGTGATGCGGGTGCGCGGCGAGCCCGGCGGGCGTCGGTGGAAGAGGTACATGCAGAACTGCGCCTCGTCCACGCTCGGGCCCGGCCGGGCGATGAGGACGTTGACCATCTCGCCCCACACCAGCACCGTGGCGTTCGGGAACAGGTTGTACTGCGAGAGCGTGAGCAGGCCGTCGGTGTCGAAGTCGGAGAGATCGACACCTCTCGCCGCCTGCACGTCACGGATGCCCTGGGCCATCACGTCGCGCAGGGTCTGGCCCTCGGGAACCACGGGCACGGGATCACCGTCGGCCGCGCCGATCCGTGCTGCGCCCTGGGTGGCCAGCATGTTGTCCCACACGTCCTGGTCGGTGGCGTCGCGAACGCGGGGGCTGGGCACGCCGTACTGCTGGTACGACGCCCCACAGTGGGTCCAGAGCCGCTGCGGGGCATGGACATCGTCGATCGTGTACAGCATCTCGGGGTGGATGCCCTGCACGTGGTAGGTGTCCGAAAAGCCCTCGGCCACCACCTTCCAGTTGCTCGGCACCGGGATGGTGAGCGAGGCGTCGGCGTGGAACTCGTCGAGCCGGGCCCAGTCGGCGTCGTTCCACATGCCGTCCATGTAGTCGGGCAACGACATGGCGCCGGGATCGAGGTTCACGAAGACCAGTGGGCCCCACGTGTCCGCCTGCGCCTCGAACAGCGGGTAGTCCTCGTTCCGGAACCCGGCACCGAATCCCTTGCGCGAGGGGACCTCACGCAGCTTGCCCTCGAGGTCCCACGCCCACCGGTGGTACGGGCACCGCAGCTCGGACAACTCGGAGCCCTGCCCGGTGCAGATCACCGACCCGCGGTGACGACACACGTTCTGGAAGGCCCGCAACTCGCCGTCGTCACCCCGCACGACCAGCACTGACAGGGAGCCGGAGACGTACTCGTAGAAGTCGCCCGGCTCGGGCACGTGATCGATGGTGCAGGCGATCTGCCAGGCGAAGGGCCACATGCGTTCAGCTTCGAGGGCGGCGAAGGTGGGCGACACGTAGCGCGCACGGGGGATGCGCACGGGGGCCACCGCGGGAGTGATGGCGGTGTCGACCATGTCGCCATCGGTGAGGCCGGTCACAGGGTGGCCGATGGCCATGGGCGCTCCTCGGGTAAGGACAGGCCGCGGGCACGGCGAGTGGTCAGGCGGGCAGAGCCGGGTTGGGACGCACCCGAACCCCCGGACGGCGCGCAAAGCCCACCTTGCCACAGCGGGCCGGCGGTGAGGACACCCGCAGGCCACTGATAAGGTCGTCAGCCGACGGGCTCGGCCCTTGGCGCCGGGCCCGAACAGATCGCGATGCCGCTTCCGACGGCATCCTCCCGGCTCCCGAGGTCAACAAAGCATGTCTGACAACGCGCTCACCGTGGACCAGATCGACATCTCGAGTCGTGAGTTCTGGGGCCGGCCCTGGGCCGAGCGCGACGCCGCCTTCGCCACCCTGCGCAGGGAACGGCCCATCGCCTTCTTCGAGGAACCGGTCATCGAGGCCATCCCTCCGGGACCGGGCTATTGGGCCATCACCCGCCACGCCGACATCATCGAGATCAGCCGGAACCCGGAGGTCTTCTCGTCGGCCGCCGGAGCGGTGTCGATCCTGGACCTGCCTCAGGAGATGAGCGAGTTCTTCGGCTCGTTCATCTCGATGGACGACCCCCGCCACGCCCACCTCCGCAAGATCGTTTCCGGCACGTTCACCCCGCGAATGCTCGACAAGATCCTCGCCGACGTCGAGCGGGTGGCGATCGACATCGTGGCGGGCGTGGCCGGCAAGGGGGAGATCGACCTCGTCACCGAGGTGGCCAGCCCGTTCCCGCTGCTGGTCATCTGCGACATGATGGGCATCCCCGAGTCGCAACAGCAGATGGTGCTCGAGCAGTCGAACATCATCCTCTCAGGCGCCGACCCCGAGTTCATTCCCGAGGGCACCGACCCGGTGGCCGCCTTCCTCGGGGCGGGAGCTCTCCTCGAGGGGCTGCTCAACGAACTCGCCGCGGACCGGCGCGCCGAGCCCACCGATGACCTGTTGTCGGCGCTGGTGAACACCGATGTCGACGGTGAGCGTCTCACCCAACAGGAGCTGGCGTCGTTCTTCATCCTGCTGGCCGTGGCGGGAAACGAGACCACTCGTACCGCCACCAGCCACGGGGTGGCCCACTTGGGGGCCAATCCCGATCAGCGCGCCATCTGGATGGCCGACGTCGACGGGGTCACCCCCACCGCCGTCGAGGAGATCGTGCGCTTCGCCTCCCCGGTGGTCTGGATGCGCCGCACCCTCACCCGCGACCACGTGCTGTCGGACCACCAGTTCCACGAAGGTGACAAGGTGCTGTTGTTCTACGGCTCCGCCAACCGTGACGACGCGGTGTTCGCCGACCCGGACCGCTTCGACGTGCGTCGTGACCCCAACCCTCACGTGGGCTTCGGTGGACCCGGGCCCCACTTCTGCCTGGGTGCCCACCTGGCCCGACGCGAGCTCGGCCTCATCTTCCGGGAGATGTTCCGCCAGCTCCCCGACCTCGAACTGGCCGGCCCGCCCGATCAGCTGCACTCGAGCTTCATCAACGGCATCAAGCACCTCCCGGTGCGCTTCACTCCCACGACCTGACCGGCCGCCCGATCGGTTGACCTCCAGACTGTTGCGCCCCTCTCGCGTACCTGTCGAACAACACCGCCCCATGTGACAGGTTCCGTAGACGGGTTCGCTTGGAGGGCGTAGTCAGGTGAGGGCGCCGCTGCGGTCGGTGGCCTCGATCAGCTCCAGACACTCGCCGTCGGGTCCCGGCCAGAAGAGCACCTCGAGCAACGGCAGGTCGTCACCCACGCTCAATTCCCCAGTGGGGGCGAAGGGCACACTCCCGGCGGCACGTACGACGGCCTCGTCGCGGGCGCAGTCGTCGGTGGACCATGCCATCCGGAACAGACCGAGCTCGTTGGCGGCCCGAACCCGCGGGCCGCTCGCGGTGCCGTGGTGGTGCCACTGCACGAGCGACACCCCGAACTGCGAGCCGCTGTCGGCGAAGTCGGCCCGGCTGGTCTCGACGGCTCCTTCGATCCCGTGGACGGCGCCATCGGTGACGTGGGTGTCCCATCGGCCGACAAGGTCGAGGCCCAACACGTCGCGGTAGTAGACGACGGACACGTCGAGATCGGTCACGTTCACCACGACCCGGGCGATCCGGGAGTCGGCGCCGGCCTCGAGTTGCACGGCGACCCCGTCCGGGTCGTTCACCACTGCGGTGGCCGCTGAGGTTCCGGTTGGCCCGACGACCGGGAGGGGGCCGGCCACGACGGTGCCCCCGGCTGTCCGGGCATCAGAGATCGTGGCCTCGATCGTCGGACTGGTGATCACGAGATGGTGCAGGCCCAGCGTCCACGGCGTGGCCGGTGGGGCGCCAGTGGGCTTCGGCACTGTCCACTGCAACAGATCGAGCGACAGCCCGTCGAACCCCACGTCGCCTTGGAGCATCCACGC
>JBDNHK010000060.1:0-3611 GCA_041688815.1 Acidimicrobiales bacterium
CTCGGCGGCCGGGATGCGCGAGGCGATGGCCTCACTGTTGCTCGGAGGGGCGATGCCGTCGTAGCGGCCGCTGGCCACGAGGGTGGGGCTGGTGCCGACGAGACGGAACGTGTCCCAGCCGACGTGGTCGGCGAGGGCGAGCGCGTCGGCGGCGTACTCGGCCATCGTGTACGGGCCGGGCGGCACCGCGGTGCGACCGAGGCCCCGCTGGTCATGGGCGACCGTGTCGAACCGGGCCGTGAACACGTCGACGAGCATCCCGCTGGTCTCGAGGTTCTGCCCCGACCCGTTGCAGAACAGCAGCCGGGGGCCTTCCCCCGATCGCTCGTAGTAGACGTCGATCCCGTTGACGGGGGCGGTGGGCATGGCCGACGAACCTAGCGGTGGCTCGGCCCGCGGAAGCCACCCATCATGGCGCCCATGACGGGCGAGGCCGCCGGGGTGACCTCGGTGGTGCGGCCGCCCATCACGGCGTCGAGGTGGTCGGCGATCGACTCGGGGGTGGCGTCGCGGTCGAGGTACCCCTCGTTGATGGCCAGCGACACCCGGGCCACGTGGCCGCCGCCCACGCTGAAGCACTCGCCGCTGACCGGGCACGATTCGTGAGCCAGCCAACCAACGAGCGGGGCCACGAGGCGCGGGTGCAACCACTCGCCCAGCTCGTCGCTCCACGGGATGGGCCCGAACCCGGTGCCGAGGCGGGTCTTGGCGTAGGGAGCCACCACGTTGACGGCGATGCCGACGGCCGCGCCCTCACCGGCCATCTGGCGGGTGAGGCCCACCACGCCCATCTTGGTCATGCCGTACACGGTGCCGTTCGGGACCTGGTTGAACGCGGCGCCGGACGACACGTTCACGATGCGGCCGCCTCCGTTGGCGGCCATGGACCGCCAGGCCGGGCGGCCCACGTTGAGTGCCCCTCGGAGTTGGGTGGCGAGCACGGTGTCGACGTAGTCGTCGGGGAAGTCGACGAACGGGTGGAGCCGTACCTGGCCGGCGTTGTTGACCACAACGTCGACGGCACCGAAGGCCTCGAGGGCGGCGGCCACAATGGCTTCGCCGCCCTCGGCAGTGGCGATCGTGTCGTAGTTCGCCACCGCCGTTCCTCCGGCGGCGGTGATCTCGGCCACGACCTCGTCGGCCGGGTTCACCGGTGGGGCCTCACCGCCGTCGCCGGTGTCGGTGATGGCCACCCCCAGATCGTTGACCACGACCTTGGCCCCACGGGCGGCGAAGAGCAGGGCGTACTCGCGACCCAACCCGCGGCCCGACCCGGTGATGACCACGACCTTGTCGTCGAAGCGAAGCTCGTCCATCGGCCGAGTCTGCCCCAACTCTCGGGGGCGCTCAGGGGGATGGGGGTACCGTCGGCCTGTGACCGACGATCCCGCCGCCCGGGTGGCGGATGTGTTCCATCGCGTGGCCGACACGTACGACGCGGTGGGGGTCGACTTCTTCGAGCCGATCGCGGCCGGCCTGGTGGCCGAGCTCGCCCCCCAGCCAGGAGAGCGGGCCCTCGACGTGGGCTGTGGCCGGGGGGCCGCCCTGTTCCGCCTGGCCGAGGCCGTCGGGCCGACGGGTCACGTGGCGGGCATCGACGTCGCCTCCGGGATGGTGGAGCGCACCCGCGCCGACGTGGTGGAGGCCGGTCTCGACGGGTTCGTGACGGTGGAGGTGGGCGACGCCAACGCCGTGCCGGTGCCCGACGCCTCGTTCGACGTGGTGGCGTCGTCGCTGGTGTTGTTCTTCCTCACCGAGCCACTGGTGGCGTTGCTCTCCTGGCACGACGTGCTGGTGCCGGGCGGGCGGCTCGGGGTCACCACGTTCGGCCCGTTCAACGACGAGTGGCACGATGTCGAGCGGGCGCTGCGCTCCTACCTGCCGCCCGAACAGCGGGACCCACGCACCAACACCGGCGGGCCGTTCGCGTCCGACGCCGGCATGGAGGCCCTGGTGACCCAGGCCGGATTCGTGGACGGGCGCACGGTCACCACCATCGTCGAGGTGCGCTTCGACGACCACGAAGACTGGTACCGGTGGTCGATGTCGCACGGCCAACGCCAACTGTGGGAGAGCGTGCCGGTTGAGGAGCTCGGGCGAGTGCGATCCGACGCCGTCGACGCCCTCCACGCTGCTCCCCGGCCCGACGGGCGCCTGGGCTTCGACCAGCAGGTCCGCTACACCCTGGCCCGCAGAGCCTGAGGGGCGACGTGCCACCAGAGGACCCGGCGGCCGTCGTCCGCACCGGGGAGCACGATCGGGGCAGCAGGAGGCCGCCGGCCCTCGGCGGCGTAGGTTGATCCAGGTGGGGATGGTCGCCGAACCGGGCGCCTTCAGCCCGCCAGGCTGAGGAGCTTCGAATGGCCGCAACCTCGACGACGGGCAGAGGCGTGCAGATGATCGGTCAGCTGGCGCTCGGTGCCGCGCTGTTGGCCGCCGGCACCGGGCACCTCACCGTGCAACGCCAGGAGTTCCAGGCGCAGGTGCCGACGTGGTTCCCGGCCGACCCCGACGTCGTGGTGGTGGCCTCGGGTGTGGTCGAACTGGCATTGGGTGCCGCCTTGGTCGTGGCCTGGAAGCAACCGGTACGGGCCTGGGTCGGCGTCACCGCCGCATTGTTCTTCGTGGCCGTGTTCCCCGGCAACATCGCCCAGTTCACCGGCCGCGTCGACGCCTTCGGCCTCGACACCGACACCAAGCGGGCCGTCCGCCTGGTGTTCCAGCCCGCTCTGGTGGCGTGGGCCCTGCTCTCCACCGACGCCATCCACACCCTCCGCACGCGGGCACGGCGTCACTCCCCGGTCGCACCGCCGCCGAGCTGACCGAACCCGCTCGCATGTTCGAGCGGCGCCTTCTCGCCACCACGCTGGTGCCGACTACCGTGAGCCATCCGATCCGCACCGGCCCGGCCGGAGGGTCACTCGGGGCTGTAGCTCAGTTGGCTAGAGCACCTGCTTTGCAAGCAGGGGGTCGTGGGTTCGATTCCCATCAGCTCCACCCAGTTTCAGCAGGTCAGAGGTTTGCTTGTCGACACATCTCTCTGCTCCAGCCGATCCGGATTGGTGACGGCTACTGCTCAAATTGCCCGGCCTGTGACCAAAGGCAGGAGATGGACTTTAGACAGGAGGCTGTCTCCTGGGAGGACTTCGAGCGAGCGTCGGCTCTGGCTCGAGCGGACGCGAAAGCGACCCTCGAGGGCCCAAGATGATCGCCAACGAAGCGCAGTACCAAGTAGCCAAGGAGCACCTACAGCAGTTCGAGGAGGCACTCGCGAACCTCACGGCGGCTCCCGTCACGAAGCCGACAAAGCTGCAGCAGCTCGAGATCGACTCGGTTCAGGCCAAGATCGACGACTTCCGGAGGAAGATCGCCGAGTACGGACGGCCCTCATCGGACGAGGGCTGATCGGCACCAGCCTCGGTGAGGGCTACTCGTCGGTCACCTGGGCAGGGTCTTCTCATGTTCGATTTCTCGCACGTTGTGCGATATTCTGCACCACGTGCGGTGGATCGCACGCTGGAGATGGGAGGAGTCATGGATGTCTCGATGCCGATCACCACGGTCGTCCCGAGTCTTGATGGACCCGTCCTTGCTGCCCTTGCGGCGACCGC
>JBDNHK010000061.1:0-3141 GCA_041688815.1 Acidimicrobiales bacterium
CCGGCACCCGGCACCCGGCACCCGCTTCCCGCCCCGTTTCCCGGAACTGTTGAGTGCAGCGAGCGCCTAGGCGCTCGCTGCACTCAACAGTTCGATGGGGCGGGGCTGGTTGCGTCGCCGCCATGGAATCGACGGCGCCGGTAGCGTCGCCGTCATGGCTGATGGACTGTTGGTGGTCGGAGCCGGGTTCGGGCGCACCGGCACCCTGTCCATGAAGGCGGCGCTCGAACAGCTCGGCCTCGGACCGTGCCACCACATGATCGAGGCGTACGGGCGGCCCGACGACTTCGACCAATGGGCTCAGGCCATCCGCGGCGAACCGTGGGACCCCGTCCACACCCTCGCCGGTTTCCGCTCCAGTCTCGACTTCCCCTCATGTGTGGTGTGGCCGGAGCTATGGGCGGCCAACCCCGGTTCGAAGGTCCTGCTCACCGTGCGGTCGAGCGACTCGTGGTGGCGCAGCTTCAGCGCCACCATCGGCCCCAGCATCGCCACCCAACGCCAAGAGGCCGACTCGGCCGGCGCCCGTCACATGTTCGCGTCGATCGGCGACGTCGTCTTCGCTGGCCGTACCGACGACCGCGACACGGCGGTCGCGGCCTACGAACGTCACAACCAGCACGTCATTGACGCCGTCCCCGCCGACGAGCTCCTGGTCTACGAGGTCGGCTCGGGCTGGGAGCCGCTGTGCGCGTTCCTCGGTGTGGACGTACCCGACGAGCCTTTCCCCTCGACGAACTCCACCGAGGAGTTCCTCGCCAACCGGGCCAGCCGTGCCGGTGACGACGAGAAATCCATCGGAACCTGAGCGTCCGTTCCACCGCCCAACGTCAGCGCGGCGTTCCCAGAAACTTCGTCACCCGTTCCAGGCAGGCTGCGAACGCGCTCAGGTCGGCCAGGTCCGCCGGTGAGTCGGCGGCTTCGGGTTGCACGGGGAAGTGGCCGGTCGAGCGGTGGACGGTGCCGGGTGCCATGAGATTGTCGGAGAGCCCGAACGGTTCGATGGCATGACCATCGGGCGTCACCCGGTCGGCATAGCCGCCGGTGACGTTCGTGTAGCCGAACACCGGCTTGCCCCGGCCGTGCGTGCAGCCGATCTCGACGGCGGTGCCGACGTCCATGCTCGGTCCGCGGAACGGGGTCATGTTGGCCACGGTCAGGTCGCACCCCTCCATCAGCTCGATGCAGATGTCGAACACGCCGGGGCCCGCCTCTTGCGCCGGCAGGCCGTCGAGGTGGTCCGCGGGCGCGTCGAGGGGGAACAGCCCGACCAGCCCGAGTCGGCGGCACAGTTCCTTCTTCGCCTCACCGACCTCGATGGCGTCCGAAAGAAAGACCTCCGGCCCGGCCAGGTACACCCGGATGCTGGGTGGTGGGGGAGGGCTCGTCACCTGCGCAGTCTGCCGGTCCTCGCGCTGGACTGGATCCTCAGCTGCCGACGGGGTCCGGCCGGATGCCTCCCTCCCGCCCGACCCTCCCTTACCGGAACTGTTGAGTGCAGCGAGCGCCTAGGCGCTCGCTGCACTCAACAGTTCGGGTGGTTCGGGTGGTTCGGGTGGTTCGGGTGGTTGAGGGGCCGTCGACCGGGACCTCACCTGGCGTCAGTACCCGCAGGTACCAACCCGACCGTCCCGACGCCTTGAACTGCGACTGGATGTCGCCCCGGCCCCGGTACAACGCCAGCTCGAAGCACGGCGTACGGAGCTGGCACAACTCGAGGGTGGCGTCGCCCCGCCCCCCAGACGTCACCGATCCCGGCCTCGGCCTCGGTCAGGCCGACGATGCTGAGGTTCTCGCCGAAGGGTGCAGGGCCCAGTTCCTCGCCGAGCTCGTCGGTCCACACCGCCAAGTGCTCCGACGGGTAGGCGTACACCGCCTTCTCGCCGCCCCCGTGCACCGTGAGGTCAGCCTGGGCATCACCGGCCAGACCCAGCTCCGACGCCCGCAGCGTGGTGCCGGTCGCGACCGGTCGCTTGGCGATGGCGCTCAACACGTCCTCGCCGTTCCGCTCGCCGATCACCGTGGGCTGCCCCACGTTGACCCCGGCCAGGCCGATCGTGAGGGACAAGGAGCCGTGCCCGTCCGGGGGAGGGGCCATGTGACTACCGTAGGGCACCGACGGTCATGGGCCACTCGGAGCTCCGATCCGGAATGCCCGTCGACGAGCCGGGTTGTAGCCAATATGCGTCAGTCCCTCGAGAACACCCGAGACCAGATGATCCGTGACGGCTTCCGGGCCCTCAACTCGGTCGTGGTGCCCGCAGTGCGTGCCGGTGTGGCCAACCCCTTTCGCCTGCTTCCAGTCTCGGCCGGAGCCGTGCTGGTGAGAACCACCGGGCGGGTCAGCGGCCTACCTCGTGAGGTGCCTCTGCTGTCGCTTCGCGTGGGCGAGACCGTGTACGTGAGCACGGTGCGGGCCGACTCGCAGTGGATGGCGAACCTCGAGGCGACCCCCGACGCCCGGGTGTGGCTGAACGGCACTGAGCGTTCGGCGACGGCGAACGTGCGTCGCGACGAACGCCTCAGTGTCGTCGCGCTCCACCTCGGCGACGGCTGAACCGCCCCGCCGGCGCGGGGCCATCGGTCAGGGACGGTTCAGGCGCTCCCGGTACCGTCGTTTCTGCCCCCGGTCATTTCTCCACGTTCCGGGCCGTAGGAGGATCCAGCGCCATGCGAACCCGAGTCGGTCTGGTTGCTGTTGCCCTCGTCGCCGTCGGGCTTCTCGCTTCGGCGTGCAGCGCCGGCGACTCGTCGGCCCCTGTCGTGGTCGACGACACGACGGCGCCCACGACGGTCACCACCCTCGACGCCGCCCCCGCGACCGCCGCCCCCGCGACCGCCGCCCCGCAGTGCGCCCGTGATGGTCTGCCCAAGACCGTTGCTTATGACACCATCGACGGAGTCGACCCCAACCTCCTGAGTATCGACATCCACGCCCCCGCCGGCGCCTGCGGCGCCCCCGTGGTGAGGTGGGTGCACGGCGGCGGGTACCGCATCGGTGACAAGGCCCAGCAGGTCAGCGACAAGGCCCAGCAGGTCAGCGACAAGGCCCAGCAGGTCAGCGACAAGGCCCAGCAGGTCAGCGACAAGGCCCAGCAGGTCAGCGACAAGGCCCAGCAGGTCAGCGACAAGGCCCAGCAG
>JBDNHK010000062.1:0-61458 GCA_041688815.1 Acidimicrobiales bacterium
CGATCCTACGACTCGCCGTCGCCGCCGCAAAGCCGTGCTCAGCGGGTGGCGCGGGGCGCCACCACCGGTCGATGACCCCGGCGAGCGGCGGGGCCGATCAGGCCTCTGGTCAGGTTGGCCGCGGAGTTGACGAGCCCCACATGGGAGAAGGCCTGGGGGAAGTTCCCGAGCAGCCGCCCCGACGCGGGGTCGTACTCCTCGGCCAACAGGCCCACGTCGTTTCGCAACGACAGCAACCGCTCGAAGAGCGCTTCGGCCTCGTCGATTCGGCCCAGCAGGACGAGGTTGTCGACCAGCCAGAAGGTGGTCAGGAGAAAGGCCCCTTCACCGGCTGGGAGCCCGTCCACGCCGACATCGGCGGGCCCACCGTCGACGCGCTCACCGTCACCGGTCGCGTCGGCCGGGCGGGGGTGGACGACGTCGGTGCGGTAGCGCAGCACGAAGCCGTCGACGAGCAGTTCACGCTCGATGGCCTCGACGGTGGCCACCAGGCGGGGGTCGGTGGGGGGGAGGAACCCGACCAGGGCCAACATCAGCAGTGAGGCGTCGAGCTGGTCGGACCCGTAGTACTGGGTGAAGGAGCCGACCTCGGCGTTCCAGCCGTTGGCGCAGATGTCGTCGTGGATCTCCTGACGCAGGACACGCCAACGGTCCAACGGCTCGTGGGGTCGACCCTGGTCGCAGAGACGGATCCAACGGTCCACCGCCACCCACGCCATGACCTTGGAGTGGACGAAATGACGACGAGGGCCGCGTACCTCCCAGATGCCGTCGTCGGGCTGCATCCACACGCTCGCCACATGGTGTACGAGCATGCGCGACAGGGCCCACGCGTCGGCCGGCAGCGGCCGCCCGAGGCTCTCCGCCGTGGTGAGCATCATGTCGAGGACCTCACCGTAGACGTCGAGCTGGAACTGCTCGCTCGCCTCGTTCCCCACCCGCACCGGGGCCGAACCCTCGTAGCCGGGCAGCCACGGGAGCTCGTACTCGTTGAGCCGGCGCTCGCCGGCGACGCCATACATGATCTGCAGCTTCTCGGGGCTGCCGGCCACGGCTCGGCGCAGCCACTCGCTCCAGGCGATCGCCTCGTCGCGGTAGCCGTTGCCGATCAAGGCGCTGAGGGTGAAGGTGGCGTCGCGGAGCCAGCAGTAGCGGTAGTCCCAGTTGCGGACGCTCCCGATCCACTCCGGCAGCGACGTGGTGGGCGCGGCGACGATGCCCCCCGTCGGCTCGTAGGTGAGGGCCTTCAGGGTGATGAGCGACCGTCGCACCGCGTCGCCCCACCGGCTGTCATCGACGCAGGTCTTCGTCCATTCCCGCCACCACGACTCGGTGGCGGCGAGGGAGGCGTCCGGGTCGGGCATGGTCGGAGGCTGCTCGTGGGACGGGAACCACGCCATGGAGAACGACTCCTGGCCTCCCGCCTCGATCATGAAGTCGGCCACGGTGGTCATGCGCCGCCCCCGAGTGGGGACCGAAGCGTGCATCACCAGCCCGTCGGCGCCGCCCCGGGCCTCGATCCCCCCGTCGTGGCGACGAACCCAGGGCACGAGCCAGCCGTAGTCGAACCGGACCACGATCTCGCTGTGGAACGCGACCCGGCCCTCGATCCCCCTGACGATGCGCACGATGCACGGGTGGGCGAGGTCGTGACGGGGCATGAAGTCGACGATCTCGGCCCGCCCCGACTCGGTGACGAAGGTGGTGACCAGCACGAGGGTGTCCGGAAGGTAGCGGCGCGTCACCTCGGTCGGCGTCTCGACCGGAGCGACCAGCCATCGCCCGTTCATCTCGTCGCCGAGCAGCGCCGAGAAGCAGGCGGCGGAGTCGAAGCGCGGGGCGCACCACCAGTCGATCGACCCGTTGCGAGACACCAGGGCGACAGTGCGGGCGTCGCCGATCAATGCGTAGTCCTCGATGCGCGCCACCAGTGCCTCCTCGGCGGCCAGCATCGCACCTCGGGGTCCGCGACGACGGGAAGGCGGCCAGGAGGCGACTCGGAGCGACGGGTTGCCGATCGTGAAGTTACATGTAAGTTTGCCATCATGTCATCAACGAAGCAGTCCCATCAGGAGTGGTTCGCCGAAAAGGTTCCCGCCGACTGGATCGACGCGCCGCCCGAGGTCACCGTCGACGCCGACGAGATCGTGGTCGTGCTCCCGGTGCCCGCCGACACCGAGATCCGCGCTTTCCGCGCCGCCACCAAGGCCGACCGCATGGAGATCGCCACCGACGGTCAGCACCTGTTCGGGCGCACCGTCTCGTGGGGTGTCAAACGGGCCGACACCGTCTCGCTCTTCACCCATCTGGCGATCCCGGCCATGACGCGACTGCGCCAGCCCGAGCGGCGCGTGCTCGACACCCTCGTGGCCGGCGGGGTGGCACGCAGCCGCAGCGAAGCCCTCTCATGGTGCGTCAAGCGGGTGGGCGCCTCGGAGACGATCTGGCTCGAGGAGCTCCGCGAAGCCCTGCAAGCGGTGGACCAGGTGCGTCGTGAGGGTCCCGCGGCCGCCGGGCCCGCCTGACGGCCCGCCCGAGCGCCCACCGCGCCTCGGGGTGCCAACCGTTAGCGTGAGGCGCCCGATTCCCCGCGCCCAGGAGCCCCGATGCCCGCGCTGACCCTGCCCACCGAACGGCCGCGCTCCGACCTGCTGGTCATGTTCGGCGCCTCCGGCGACCTGGCCAAGAAGAAGCTGTTCCCGGCCATCTACCGCCTCCAACGGCGAGGCCTGCTCGACGTACCGGTCATCGGCGTGGCCCTCGACGACTGGACCGACGACGACCTGCGCGCCCACGCGCGGGCGGCGGTGGCCGAGGACGGCGAGGACTTCGACGACGCGGCGTGGGGCCAACTCGCCGCCAACCTGCGCTACGTGAGTGGCGACTACTCCGACCCGGCCACGTTCGAGGAGCTGCAACGCCTCGCCGCCGGCGCGAGTCACCCCATCTTCCACTTCGCCATCCCCCCGTCGATGTTCGCCACGGTGGCCGGCGGCATCGCCGCGGTGGGCCTCGACCAAGGGGCGCGGCTCGTGATCGAGAAGCCCTTCGGACGTGACTTCGAATCCGCGGTGGAGCTCAACGACACGCTGCACGAGCACTTCCCGGAGTCAGCCATCTTCCGCATCGACCACTTCGTCGGCAAGGAAGGTCTGCGGGCCCTGCTGGTCACCCGCTTCGCCAACGCCATCGTCGAGCCCATGTGGCATCGCCACGTGGTCTCGGCCGTCAAGATCACCATGGCGGAGGACTTCGGCGTCGAGGACCGGGGTGCGTTCTACGACTCGGTCGGGGCGATGCGTGACGTCATGCAGAACCACCTGTTGCAGATGGTCGCGATGCTGGCCATGGAGCAGCCCGTGAACGAGGGCGCCAAGGCGCTTCGCGACGAGAAGGGCAAGGTGCTCGAGGCCGCCCGGGTGGTCGAGCCGCAGCACTTCGTGCGGGGCCAGTACGACGGGTACCTCTCCGTGTCCGGCGTCGCTCCCGACTCCGACACCGAGACCTACGGCGCCTTCCGGATGGACATCGACAACCCCCGATGGAGCGGCGTTCCCTTCTACCTCCGTGCCGGCAAGGCCCTGGCCGAGACCGTCACCGAGATGACGATCGAGTTCAAACCTCCGCCGCGACCGCTGTGGATCCCCGAGCACTCCCACCTGCCCAAGAGCGCGATCCGGATCGAGGTGAAGCCCGAGAGCTTCTCGGCGCTGACCTGGCTCACCAAGGCACCGGGCGACGACATGATGCCCATGGCCATCACCCTCGCCCCGCCCCCCGACCAACGCGCCGACTGCGGTCCCGAGCCCTACGAGCTGCTCATCGAGGAGGCCATGACCGGTGACCCCACCCTTTTCGCTCGAGCCGACTCGGTACTCGAGTCGTGGCGGATCGTCGAGCGCATCCTCACCGACTGTGCACCGGTCGAGCCGTACCGACGGGGTTCGTGGGGCCCGAAACGAGCGGCCGAGCTGGTGCGACGGCACGGCGGCTGGCCCGGCGAGCCTCCGGCCCCTCCAGGCCATTGAATGAGCAACCATCTAGGCGCAGCTCGGGGCCCGGGAGACGCGACCTCTATCTCGTGCGCCACGGCGCCACCGAATGGAGCGTGAACGGCCGTCACACGGGGACCACCGACCTCGCTCTGCTCCCCCAGGGCGAGGAGCAGGCCCGGGCCGTGGGCCGACTTCTCGACGGTCGCCCCTTCGCCCTCGTGCTCACCAGCCCGCTCCAGCGAGCCCGCCACACCTGCGAGCTGGCCGGGTACGCCGACCGGGCCGAGATCGACGCCGACCTGCTCGAATGGGACTACGGCGAGTTCGAGGGCGTCACCACCGCCGAGATCCGGCGCACGATCCCGGACTGGACGGTCTTCACCGGACCGGTGCCGAACGGGGAGACCATCCATCAGGTCGCCCGCCGGGTCGACCGGGTGATCGCCCGGGCCCGGGCCCGCGCCGCGACCGGCGACACGGTGGTGTTCGCCCATGGGCACGTGCTGCGGGTGTTGGCGGCTCGCTGGTGCGACCTCGACCCGGTCGAGGGCCGGCGCCTCCCCCTCGAGACGGCCACCCTCTCGGTTCTCGGGTGGGAGCGCGAGACCCCGTGCATCCATCTCTGGAACAGCCGAGGCTGACCGGCGACCCCACCCGTCAACGGGGGTCACACAGTCCGGTCGCCATCGGTGACGAGGCTCTAGCGTGGTGGCCGAACTGCGGGCGGTCCGCCGGCGAGGGGGATGGGGAACGCGATGACCACCGTTGGGGGAACCTCCACAACAGACGCAGGCGCCGGCGAGACCCGGCCCCCCAAGGTCGGCTTCTGGCTCCTCATGGTCGGCGTGGTCATCATGCTGGCCGGACTGCTGTTCGGGTACGACCAGGGTGTCATCTCTGGCGCCCTGGAAGGGATCCAGGAGACCTTCTCCGTCGGCACGACCCTCACCGAGGTCATCACCTCCTGGGTCACCCTCGGCGCCCTGTTCGGCGCGCTCCTGGCCGGCATCCTGGCCGACCGGGTGGGGCGGCGGAAGACCATCGTCATCGCCGCCGTGCTGTTCATCCTCGGCGCCGCCCTCGAGTCGCTGGCGCCCACCACCGGCGTCTTGGTGGTCGGGCGGTTCGTGGTCGGGTTCGGGGTGGGGGTGGCGTCGGTAGCCGCCCCCCTGTACGCCGCCGAGCAGGCCCCCGCCCGGCTGCGGGGCCGCTTCGTGTCGACCTACCAACTCGCCATCACCATCGGCATCTTCGTCGCCTACGCCGTCGACCAGGCCCTGGTCAACGCCAACTCGTGGCGGGCGATGCTGGGCGTCTCGGCCGTGCCCGCCGTGCTGCTCCTCATCGTGATGGTCCCCATGCCCGACACGCCGCGTTGGCTCATGAAGCAGGGCCGTCGCGAAGAAGCCACCGCCGCCCTCACCAAGATCCGCCCCGACGTCGACGTCGAGGCCCAGATCGTCGACATCGAGGAGTCGAACGCCGCCGATGCCGACCAGGCCAGCTGGTCAGAGATCTTCAGCACCCGGCTGCGCCGACCGCTGACGGTCGGTGTCGGCCTGGCGATCTTCCAGCAGATCACCGGGATCAACGCCATCATCTACTACGCCGACAAGATCTTCGCCGCCGCCGGGTTCGCCACTCCGGCCGACCAGGCCACCGCGACCACCTGGGCCATCGGTGCCGTCAACGTTCTGGCCACCCTCATCGCCGTCGTCTACGTCGACCGCTTCGGCCGCCGCCCTCTGCTGCTCACCGGATTGGTGGGGATGACGGTGAGCCTCTTCACGGTGGGCGTCTGCTTCCTCTTCATCGACGACGTCGCCGGTTCGGGTGAGCAGGCCACCGGTGGTGGGCCCACCAGCGCCGGCCTGATCACCCTGGTGGCCCTGGTCGTGTTCATCGCCTCCTTCGCCTTCTCGCTCGGCCCGGTGGTGTGGACGGTGATCAACGAGATCTTCCCGAGCCGGGTGCGGGGCCGGGCCGTGGCCGTGGCCACCGCCATCAACTGGGGGACGGCGTTCCTGGTGAGCCAGACGTTCCTGAGCCTGGTCGACAAGATCGGCAACACCGGAACCTTCTGGCTGTTCGCCGGGTTCTCGGTGATCGCCTACGTGTGGATCTGGAAGAAGGTGCCCGAGACCAAGGGCCGCTCCCTCGAGGAGATCCAGGAGATGTGGGCCGACGAACGTCGCGACCTCGCCGCGTCGCAGGCCGTCGCGGTTGCGGCCGAGGAGTCCGGCACCGATCAGCCCCGGTGAGGCCCGCCCCGGCTCAGGTGTAGAGGCCCGCGATGTCGTCGGCATAGCGGGCGTTGATGCCCCGCCGCTTCAGCTTCGAGGTGGGTGTGAGCACGTCGGAGTCGGGGAGCCACTCCTCGCCCAGGATGAGCACCTTCTTGACCGACTCGGCGTTGTTGAAGCTGCTCATGACCTCACGCACCCCCTCGTCGATCGCCGCGACGACCTCGGGGTGCCGGGCCAGGTCGTGGAGGTCGGCGAAGGTGATGTCGCGGGCCGCCGCCCACACCGGGGCCAACTCGGGGTCGAGGGTGACGAGCGCGGAGACGAAGGGCCGTTGGTCGCCGATGGCACACGCCTGGCCCACCAACGGGATGAGCTTCAGCGCCGCCTCGAGGTTGGCCGGGCTCACGTTCTTGCCCCCGGCGGTGATGATCAGCTCCTTCTTGCGGTCGACGATTCGCAGGTAGCCATCGTCGTCGAGCACACCGATGTCCCCCGAGTGCAGCCACCCGTCGGCGTTGATGGTTTCGGCGGTCTTGTCCGGAGCGTTGAGGTAGCCGCCGAAGACGTTGCCGCCCTTGAAGATCACCTCGCCGTCGGGGGCCAGGGCGATGGTGCTGCCGGGAATGGCCGGGCCGACCGTGCCCGCCTTCACCCTGCTGGCCGTCCAGGTCATGGGGCCGGTCGACTCGGACATCCCGTAGATCTCCGACATCGGCACCCCGATGGCCCGGAACCAGGTGAGCACCTCGGCTGGGATCGGCGCGGCGCCGGTGACGGCGACGATGACCTCATCGAGGCCGACGAGCTCGCGGATCGGACGGAAGGCCACCTCGTCGAGGAACGCCCACGTGGCGACCTGCTCCTCGGTCGCCCGGCCCCAGTCGACCGCCTCGGCGATGGGCGCGGCCGCGGCCACCGCCTCGTCGAACTGGCGGGCCTTCTCGGGGTCGAGGGCCACGGCCGCCATCACGCCGGCGTGGATCTTCTCGAACACCCGGGGCACCCCGAACAGGAACTGGGGTCGGACCTCGCGCAGGAACGTGGGCAGCAGGCCGGTGTCGGGACAGGTGGTGACCTCGTACCCCAGCGTCGAACCGCAGTAGTGGGAGGTGGCGCGTTCGGCGATGTGGGCCATCGGCAGGTACGACACCACCCGCTTGCCCACGTAGTCGTCGAAGGGCAGGAGCAGCTTGAGGCTCTCGAGCGTCCAGATCACGTTGCGGTGCGAGATGGTGACGCCCTTGGGCGGGCCGGTGGTGCCGGACGTGTAGATGATCGTGGCCAGGGTCTCGGGATGGACCTGGGCGACGGCCGCCTCGAGATCGAGAGGATCGTGGTCGAGCAGCGCATCGAGGGACGTGGCATCGCCGGGCAGATCGGCGCCGTCGGGGCGCACGACGACGAAGTGCTGGATGCCTTGAAGCTCGTTGCGCACCGAGAGGAACCGATCGAGGAAGCCCTGGTCCTCCACGACGGCCACGACGGCCTCGCAGTGACCGGCGAGGTAGGTGATCTGGTCGGGGGCCGAGGAGTTGTAGATCGAGACCGGGGTGGCGCCGAGCACGGCCACCGCGAGGTCGACGACGTGGAACTCCGGGATGTTGCGCACCATCAGCACGACCCGGTCGCCGGGGGAGACCCCGAGGGCCTTCAGCCCCGCGGCCGTGCGGGCCACCCGCTCGCGATACTCCCGGTACGTCCAGTGACCCCACGTGTCGTCGTCGTTGCGCCATCGGATGGCCACGGTGTCGGGCACCCGTTCGGTGAGAGCGAGAAACTCACCACCCACGGTGCGCCCCTCGGCGAGAGCGTCGAGGTCGGACTTGGTGGCATCGGTGACAGTCATGGCTGTTGGCCCCTTTTCTGGGCATCGAGTGTGATGTCGGTCACATCAAGGAAGGACAGTTTGGCTCACGGGCGCGGCCTCTGTCTCGTCGCGCTGACACGGGCGTCACCGATGCGTGCGGCAGCGAACGCTGGCTGACCATCGCGGACCTCCTTGCTCCCGACCACTGAACCCACCGATGAGGTCGCGGGCGATGACAGGCAGGGCGGTCGGGGTCATCGCCTCGCCGCCTCGAGCCCTATTCGAGGGTGGCGTAGTTGGTGGAGCGGTCCTCGCTGGTCACGCCTCGGACGGCGGCCACGCAGGTGGCGAGGTCCTGGAGGTAGTCATCGATCACCCCGGTGTTGGAGTTCGACACGGTGGAGTGGAGCGAGTCGGGCGGGGTCTGGCGGTCGTGGAACCAGCCGAGGGCCCCCAGTGCGTCGCCGAGGGCGAAGATGTCGACGGGATCGGGATCGTCCGGCTCGAAGCTCATGGCGAGCAGGTGGAAGGCGCCGGCCCCGAGCACCCGCACGCCGTCGATCTCGGCGATGCCGGCTCGCATACGGTCGGCGTTGTCGAGCGCGGTCCGGGTGAGCTCGACGTAGCCGTCGATGCCGAGGTGCTGCATCACCGCCCACGCCGTCGCCATCGGCAACCCCGATCGCGTGCCCTGGAGGTTGGGTGAGGCGTAGAACCCGCCGAGCCAGCCGTCGAACACGAAGGTCTGGTAGCGGCGAAGCTCCTTGGTGCGGTGCAGGATCACCGACACGCCCTTCGGCACGTAGCCGAGTTTGTGGATGTCGGCGCTGATCGACGACACGCCGTCCACCCGGAAGTCCCACGGCGCCACGTCACGTCCGAGCATCTCGGCGAAGGGCAGCACGAAACCGCCCATGCACGCGTCCACGTGGCAGTTCGCCCCGTTGGCGGCGGCGAGGGCGGCGATGGCCGGGACGTCGTCGATCACGCCCTGCGGATACTGCGGCGCCGATCCGACCAGCAGCACGGTGCGCTCGTTCACGAACGTCGCCATCGCATCGACGTCCGCGGTCCAGTCGGCCCGAACGGGCACCTTGTGCACCCGGACACCGAACAGGTGGGCGGCCTTGTGGAAGGCGGCGTGGGCGCTCTCGGCCAGGACCATCTCGGGCGCATCGACCCCACGTTCGGCCTTGGCGCGCTCGCGCGCCGCCTTCACCGCGCACAGGATCGACTCGGTGCCACCGCTGGTGAGGAAGCCCGCGGCGGTGTCGGGGCCGTGGAGCAGCGAGGCCGTCCACGCCACGACCTCCGACTGGATCGCACCGAGCGACGGGAACGCCTTGGTGTTGAGCGCGTTCTCGTGGAGGTAGAGCGACGCCGCCCGCTCGGCGGCCTCCTTCACGCCGGGCCCACCGTCGTAGATCATCCCGAAGGTGCGACCGTCCTCCCACCGCACGTCGTCGCGCCGCTTCTCCACGAGATCGGCGATGACGTCGTCGACGGGCCGACCAGCTTGCGTCAGCGGTGACATTCCCAGATTATGGCAGGCGTGCCGGTCCCCGCCTTCTTGCCCCCGTTCACCCCGACCGGCCGCGCCGACTTCGTGCGCCTCGTCTCTGATTGCGGCTCGGCCGTGGTGGACGAGTCCGGCAAGGAGCACCTCGACGCCATGGCCCCGGCCCTCGGGACCTGACGAGGGCGCCTGCTCCGACCGTGCGCCTCGACCGACTGCCACTGACCTACGACGAGTGCCGCGCCCGGTTTCGTCGGGCGGCCATCGAGGCCGGCCTGGCGGTCCGGTCCCATCCGATCAGCGCCCGCGGCCCGCACGGTCAGGAGCTCACCATCGACATCGTGGCGCTCGGTGCGGCCGCGCCTCGTCGGGCCCTGCTCGTCCTGTCGGGGGTGCACGGGGTCGAGGGGTTCGTCACCTCGACGCTCCAGACCGATCTCCTCTCCAGGCTCGACCGTTCTGCGCTCCCCGCCGACGTCGGCATCGTGCTGGTCCACGTCGTGAACCCGTGGGGCATGGCGCACGACCGCCGACAGAACGAGTCCAACGTCGATCTCAACCGCAACTGGCGCCGCAGTGCACGCGACCCCGAGCACAACTTCGCCTACGACCAGCTCCACGCCCTCGCCTGCCCCGACACACCGACGATGCCCGGCTTCGACGACCTGATGGGCGCGATCGGACCGATCGTCGACGAGCACGGCATCGACTGGGTGCGCGACGGCATCACCAAGGGTCAGTACCGCCACGCCGACGGACTGCACTTCGGTGGCGACCGCACCGAGGAGTCGTGCCTCGTGCTCGAGCAGGACATCCCCGAACTGCTCGGGTCGGCCGATCAAGTGCTCACCGTCGACCTCCACACCGGCGTCGGACCGCTCGGAGCGCTCACGCTCCTGTCGAGCCGACCCCCGGGCTCGCCGCAGGACGGGTTCCTCCGTGCCGCCTTCGGCGACGTCGAGGCCACGGTGGGCAACCCGACTCAGGCGTCGACGCCGAAGTCGGGGCCCATCGCGTCGGGCATCGCCGACGTCCTCCCCGGGGCCGAGTGCTTCGCCGTCACGCCCGAGATCGGCACCGCCGGCGACATGGAGCAGCTCGCCACCACGTATCAAGAGCAGTGGGTGCACCGAGTCGGCGACCTCGAAGACCCGGAGCACCGCCTCGCCCGATGGCGCTACCGGTGCTGCTTCACGCCCGACGACCGCGAGTGGGAGCGGACGGCACTCGGCGGCGGACGGCCCCTCCTCGACCAGGCGATCAGCGCCGTGGCCACCTGGGCGTGAGCCCGTCGCGCCGACAGGTGACCATCCACCGGTGGTCGGATCGGCTCGGTCCTGATCCCGAGGGCGACCTTCAGGACGCGGGACTGATGTTCCCCCTCTTCTCACTCACGCGAGCGGCGTCTGTCTCGTCGCGCTGACACGGCCGTCACCGACGCTCGCTCGCTTGTGGTCGACGGGTTCATACGGGCAGACTCGACCCAGCGGTCAAGTCCGTTCGGCCGGCCCACCAGGAGGGAACACCCATGACCACAGCGGTGATCGTCGACGCCATCCGCACCCCCGGCGGCAAGCGCAACGGCAGCCTCTCAGGCTGGCATCCGGCCGACCTGGCCGCCCAGACGCTCAGGGCGCTGGTCGAGCGCAACGACCTCGATCCCGCCCTCGTGGAAGACGTGATCATGGGGTGCGTGATGCAGGCCGGGGCCCAGGCGCTGAACGTGGGCCGCAACGCCGTGTTGGCCGCCGGTTTCCCCGAGTCGGTGCCCGCCACCACCATCGATCGTCAGTGCGGATCCTCGCAACAGGCCGCGCACTTCGCGGCCCAGGCCGTCATGGCCGGCGTGCACGACATCGTGATCGCCGCCGGGGTGGAGGTGATGAGCCTCGTGCCGATGGGCGCATCGGTGGGCCGCAACATCGGCTACCCCTTCGGACCCCAGATGGAAGCCCGGTACACCGACGACGGCGGGCTCGTTCCCCAGGGCCTGTCCGCGGAGATCATCGCCGACCGGTGGGACCTCTCCCGCGAAGACCTCGACGCCTTCGGGGCACGGTCCCAACAACGGGCCGCCATCGCCCGCGACGAAGGCCGATTCGACGGCGAGTTGCTGCCCGTCGCTGCCCGCCCACGCGACAAGGAGACCGGCGAGCTGATCGCCACCGACGCCGTGGTGGCCGCCGACGAGGGCATCCGCGACGGCACCACCGCCGAGACGCTGGCCAACCTCAAGCCGGCGTTCAAGCCCGACGGCAAGGTGACGGCCGGCAACTCCAGCCAGATCACCGACGGCGCCTCGGCCGTGCTGATCATGAGCGAGGAGAGGGCCACCCAGCTGGGCCTCACCCCTCGGGCGCGCTTCCATGCCTTCGCCCTCGCCGGCGTCGATCCCATCACCATGCTCACCGGTCCCATCCCGGCCACGCACAAGGTGCTCGAGAAGGCCAAGCTCGGCCTCGACGACATCGACCTGGTCGAGATCAACGAGGCCTTCGCCTCGGTGGTGCTGGCCTGGGAGAAGGAACACCACCCCGACATGGACCGTGTGAACGTGAACGGCGGCGCCATCGCCCTCGGGCACCCGCTCGGGGCCTCGGGCACCAAGCTCCTCGCCACTCTGGTGAACGAACTCGAGCGCACGGGCGGCCGGTACGGCCTACAGACGATGTGCGAGGGCGGCGGGCTGGCCAACGCCACCATCATCGAACGTCTCGGCTGAGTCCTAACCTGGCGGTGCCCCGCTCCCGATGGGGTGCCCCCGAGCCAACGTGGTGGCCCATGCGTCTGAAGCACCCGTTCATCCTCGGTTTCGTGATCCTCGGCGCCGCCGCCGCGTACTGGGGCGGGTACGGGCTCGGCCGGGTGGTGGCCGCCGCCCTCGCCGCTTGGGTCATCCTGCGGCTGGGGGTCCTGATGCTCGGCGGAATGGCCCGGCCCATCCCCGAACCGCCGCCGGCGGGCGAGCTGCGCAAGGTGAAGATCGCCTACCGCTGCGAGATCTGTGGCACCGAGGTGCGCATGACCGTGTCACCCGATGAAGAACCGGATCCGCCCCGTCACTGCCAGGAGGACATGACCCTCATGACCCCGGTCGAGGACCTCTGAACCCGCCCACCGCGACCTGCACCCGTCATCCACAGGCTGGGGACGGGGTCGTGAGAGGTCACATGGATGTCACCTGCCCGCCGCCTGAGCGCAACCCTGGCTGACATCTCGGCAGTGTTTCTGTGGATATCTGACAGCAACTATCGCCCGCGTACAGCTCCTCCGTGGGCCGGTCACGGTGGACCGGGCGTCGGCTCAGCGGTACTGGGTGGCGGTGATGATGCCCCCGAGGATGAACCCGAGCCCGGCCAGCAGCCACCAGGCGCTGGTGGCCGACGGCAGCAGGACGTCCACGTAGTGCAGGAAGATCACCACGAGGCCGAGCAGGAACAGCCCGAACATCACCCACGGCACCCAGGGCGGACTGACCGTGTTCGCTTTCGGTACCGGGGGCGTGTAGCGGGTCGACGGCTCGGGCCCGGCGTCGGCCTTCCTGGGCGACGGACCACCCTTCGAGGTGACCCGACCACCGGTGCGGCGTGAGGGCGAGGGGCGCTTGTCGGCAGCCATGGGCCGCACAGTAGTGGACCCGGGACCGGGACCGCCCTGGCATCGAAGGGGTCGATACCGGCGTCGTGACCGCCACGACCGAGCAGTAGGTTCTCAGGCGATGGGTCCCCGCATCGTCGTCCTCGACAACTACGACTCCTTCGTGTTCAACCTGGTGCAGTACCTGGGTGAGCTCGGCGCCGAGCCGCTGGTGCACCGCAGCGACGAGCTCACGCTCGACGAGATCATCGCTCTCGACCCCGACGGTGTGCTGATCTCGCCCGGTCCCGGGCGGCCCGAGGACGCCGGGCGGTCGAACGAGGTGATCCTGCACTACGCCGGGCGTCGCCCCGTCCTCGGGGTGTGTCTCGGGCACCAGTGCATCGGCGAGGTGTTCGGGGGCGAGGTCGTGCGCGCCCCGCAGATCATGCACGGCAAGACCTCACTCATCCGCCACGACGGTCGCGGCGTGTTCGAGGGCCTGCCCCAACCCTTCGAGGCCACCCGCTACCACTCCCTCGTCGTCGAGCGCGGTTCGGTGCCCGAGGTCATGGAGATCACCGCCGAGACCGACGACGGCCTGGTGATGGGCTTGCGGCACCGCCAGCTCGATGTGGAGGGCGTGCAGTTCCACCCCGAGTCGATCCTGACCGCCGGTGGCCACCAGCTCGTGGGCAACTTCCTCCAACGCTGCTCGACCTGACCGGGCCGACCGGGCCGACGCTCAGGGAGCGGTGGTGGTCGTGGTCGGAGGCCTGGTCGTGGTGGTGGTGGGCGGCGGCGGCGGCGCGGTCGTGGTGGTGGTGGTCGGGGCGGGCCCGGTGGACACCACGAGGGTGACGGTGGAGCCCTCCGCCACCTTCGTGCCGGCCGGCGGGTTGGTGGAGATCACCTCGCCGATGCCGACGCTGCCCGACGATTGCTGCTGGGTGACGACCTGGAGCTTGAGCTGACCGAGCATGTTCGACGCCGCGGCCGCGTTCTGACCGGCGAGGTCGGGGATGGCGACCTGAGCCGGCCCCGTGGACACCGTGATGTCGACCACCGATCCCTTGTCGGCCTGAGCGTTGGCCACCGGGTTCTGGGTGACCACCTGACCGGCCGGGATCGTGGGATCGGGCCCGGGGATCGCGTTGGCCACGAACCCGGCGTTCTTCAGCAACGACTCCGCCGCCGCCTGGGTGCGCCCGATCACGCCCGGTACGGCGGCCTGGCCCACGCCCCCGCTGACCCGCAGCAGCACCGTCGACCCTTCATCGGCGTTGGTGTTGCCCTTGGGCGTCTGGTCGAAGACGGTTCCCAGGGGCTGATCGCTGTTCTCGTTCTTGGTCTCGACCTTGAACCCCGCCGCCTGGATCTTGTTGACGGCATCGGTGACCTGCACGCCGACGACGTCGGGCACCGCCACCTGCTTGGTGGGTTGGTTCAGGCGGGTGCCGATGAAGAACAAGCTGGCGGCCACGATGGCCAACAGGCCAATGAGCAGGGCCACGTACAGACCGGTGCGCTTGGGCTTGTCGTCGGGGGCCCCGTAGGCCGCCGTGCCGCCGCCCGGGGTGACGGGCCCCATCGCGCCGGTGCCCGGACCGACCGAGGTGGTGGGCACGGCCACCGTGGCGTCGGCCATGGCCGCCCCGGCCACCCCGGCCACCCCGCCGGCCGCGACTCCGGCTGCGCCCACTCCCATCGCCCGCACCGAGTGACCTTCGAGGAAGGCCCGCAGATCGGTGCGTAGGTCCTCGGCACTGGGGTAGCGGTCGGCGGGCATCTTGGCCAGGCAGCGGAGGGTGACGGCCTCGAGCGGAGCAGGGACGCTCGGGTTGATGCGGCTCGGCGGCACGACCGCTTCCTGGACGTGCTTGTAGGCGATGGCCACCGGGGTGTCGCCGGTGAAGGGCGGGCGACTGGTGAGCGACTCGTAGAGCACGCACCCGAGGCTGTAGACGTCGCTGCGAGGATCGACGGCCTGACCCTGCGCCTGCTCGGGAGAGAAGTACGTGGCCGTGCCCATCACCGAGCCGGCCTGGGTGAGGTTCACCGCGGCGTCCCCGGTGGTGGCGGCCTGGGCGATGCCGAAGTCGGCCACCTTCACCTGACCGGACGAGGTGATCAGGATGTTTCCCGGCTTCACGTCGCGGTGCACCACGCCGTTGCGGTGGGCGAAGGCAAGGGCGGCGGCCACGTCGGCGGCGACCTCGGCCGCCCGTTGCGGGTGTAAGGGCCCTTCGGTGCGGATGATCTCCGACAGCGGCCGGCTCTCGACGTACTCCATCACGATGAAGTAGGTGCCGAACTGCGAACCCCAGTCGTAGACGGCGACGATGTTGGGGTGGTTCAGGTTCGCCGCCGCCTGGGCCTCACGACGAAAGCGCTCGACGAAGGTGTCGTCGCGCGCGAACTCCGGGAACAGCACCTTGACCGCCACCGGGCGATCGAGGAGCAGGTCGCGAGCCACGTACACGTCGGCCATGCCGCCCCGCGCCAGCTTGCGGTGCAACTCGTAGCGGTCGTTGAAGACGGTGGGGCCAGCGGGGGTGTCGGACATACCGCCACCACACTACCGACGCGCCCCCGTGGCCCCGGGGCACCTCGGCCCCGCCCGGGGATCGAGGCGACGGCTCAGCGCCGACGGGTGACCGCAGCCTCGAGCACAGCCCGGGCGATCGGCGCGGCGATGCGCCCGCCCGTCGCCTCGCTGCTCCCACTCTGGTTGAGCACCACGACGGAGACGGCCACCGTCGCCGGCTGACCGGGCGGACCGGCGAACCCGACGATCCAGGTATGGCTGCTCGGCGGGTCGGTGCCGAGCTGGGCGGTACCCGTCTTGCCGCCGACCTCGAATCCCGGGATCTGCAAGCCGGTGGCCGTACCCCGCTCGACCACCGCGAGCAGGTTCTGGCGCATGGTCTCGGCGTTCTGGGGCGACAACGGGGTCAGCCACGGTGTGGGCTTCGCCTCGCCCACCAGGGCCCCCTGGCTGTCACGAATCTGCGTCATCAGATACGGCGACATGATGGTGCCGCCGTTGGCCACCGCCCCCGTCGCCATGGCCATCTGCAGCGGGGTCGCGGCCACGTCGCTCTGGCCGATCGACGACTGCGCCAGCTTGGGTGGGTCGCGCACCACGTCGAGCGGGAAGTTGGAGCGGGCCGGGGCGGGCAGATCGATCGGGACCGGCCGATTGAACCCGAACGCCTCCGAGCCACGGATCATGTCCTCGGCACCGATCGTCTCTTGACCCATCTGGGCGAACGCCGAGTTGCACGACACGCGGAGAACCTCCGGGAGCGACCCGCCACAGGTCTGCCCGCCGAAGTTCCGGATCGGGAGGTTGGTCTGCGGCGGGGTGTAGCTGCTGGCGGATGGGTACACCGGTTCGTCGTTGGTCACCTTTCCGCTCTGCAGGCCGCTGGCGGCGGTGACGATCTTGAAGGTGGACCCCGGGAAGTAGCGCTCCTGGTACTGGTGGGCTTGAAGCGGGGCACCGGGCGCCAGGTTCAACAGGGTCCAGGCCTCGGTCGTGGCCTCGAGGTCGGTGCCGCTGAGCCGGTTGGGGTCGAAGCTCGGGAAGCTCCAGAACGCCAGGACCTCACCCGTGCGCGGATCGGTGGCGACGACGGACCCTTCGCGGTCGCCCAGCTCGGCCTGGGCGATCTGTTGCAGGTCCTTGCGGACCGACACGGTGACGTTGCCCACTGTCTCGGCGTTGACGAGGAGGTCGCCGATCCCCTTCACCTGCTGGGTGAGGGTCTGCCCGGTGAGCTCGTTGGTGTACTGACGCTCGATACCGCTGGCGCCGTACTGGAACGAGAAGTAGCCCGTGACCTGTCCGAAGAGCACCCCCTCGGGGTACACGCGGAGCCGTTCGAACTCCGACGTGGTGTCGGGGTTCGGGATGCTCTGGGCCAACAGGGCCCCGTCGGCGGTGGTGATCGCCCCACGCGACCGATTGAAGTCCTGACGGATCTCGGCCGTGTTGAGCGGGTTGGCCTGGAGCTCGGGGGCCTGGAGCACCTGGATCCAGTTGAGCTTCACGAACAGCGCGAGGTAGCAGACGACCAGCCCGACACCGAGACGACGGATGCTGCGGTTCACGACGCGCTCGACCCCGTCGCGGGGGCGGCGACGGCACCGACCGACGCCGACGCCGCGCCGGCACGGGCCGGGTCGCTCAGGCGGAGCAGCAAGGCCAGCAGGACGTAGTTCACGACGAGCGAGGAACCGCCGTAGGACACGAACGGCAACGTGACTCCGGTGAGCGGGAGGAGCCGGGTGACCCCGGCGATGATGACGAAGGCCTGCACGCCGAGCAGCAGCGTGAGCCCGGTGGCCAGGAGCTTGTCGAAGGCGTGGTCGGCGACCAGGGCGATCCGTAGGCCGGCACCGACCATCAACAGGAACGCCATGATGACGAGGGTGCCGCCGAGCAGCCCGAGCTGCTCGGCCACGACGGCGAAGATGAAGTCGTTCTCACTGGCCGGGATCCGGACCTGGCCACCGAGACCGAGCCCGGTTCCGACCACGCCCCCGAAGGCCATGGCGAACAGACCCTGGATGATCTGGTACCCGGACCCGCTCGGGTCCTTCCACGGGTCGATCCAGATCTCGACCCGGGTCTGCACGTGCCCGAACATGCGCCACGCGACGTAGGCGCCCGCCGCGAAGAGGCCCGCGCCGAGAACGAGGAACGACGGCCGCTCGGTGGCCACCCAGAGCATCACCACGAACAGGGTGAAGAACAAGAGCGAGGACCCGAGGTCCTTCTGGTACACCATCACCACGAGCGACACGAGCCAGGCGATGACGACGGGACCGAGGTACTTGGGGTCGGGCAGGCGCAACGGCCCAACCTTCCAGACGCTGGTGGCGATGAGTTGGCGTTGGTCGGCCAGATAAGCGGCGAAGAAGAGGGCGAGCACCACCTTCGCCACCTCACCGGGTTGGAAGTTGACCGGGCCGACGGCCACCCAGATGCGGCTGCCATTGATGGTCTTGCCGATGCCCGGAAGCAACGGCATGAGGAGCAGGCCCAGGCCGACGAGGGCGAACGTGTAGCGGTAACGCTCGAGGGCCCGTGGGCGCCTCACCACCACGAGGGTGGCGACGAAGGCGGCGATACCGATCGCGGTCCACACCGCTTGTTGCCGGGCCAACTGTTCGTCCAGCCCGGCGATGATCACGTAGCCGAGACCGTTCAAGAGTGCCGCCACCGGGAGCAGAATCGGGTTGGCATCGGGGGCCAGGCGACGTAGAGCGACGTGAGCGAGCAGCAGGAGCCCTAGCACGATGACGAGGAACGGGATGATGTTCGGGGGGATGCGGGCGTCAGCCCCGAGGCTGGCCAGCACGTAGGCGGCCGTCGTGATGATCACCACCAGGAGCATGAGCCCCAGTTCGGCGTTGCGCCGATTCGTCACGGGGTGAAGACCGGCGCCACCGGGGCACCCGGATCGACGGCACCCGGGTCGGTCGCGGCCGGCGCCAGGGCAGCCGGATCGACGGGCAAGGTGCTGGCCGTCGTGGTGGTCGCCGGTCGGGTCGTGGTGGTGGTCGTCGACATGGCGAACTGGTCGAGGAGGTTCTCGACGTAACGCTGGGCCTCGGCCAGCGTCGGCTGTTCACGACCGACCTGGATGTCGAGGCGCGCCGCCGCCGGCACCTGGTCGGCCGACAACGGGGTGACCTCGACCAGCTCGGGGGAGATCCACAGCACCCCCCCGGGCTTACCCTGATAAATGGCCACCTGCTGGCCGTCGAAGGTGACGTAGTAGGTGCTCGTACCGGTCCAGTACACCGCGCCGACCGCGGCACCGATGATGGCGACGAAGGCCACCACGAACAACGCCACCCGCCAGGTGAAACGACTGTGCGGCCGATCGCCTCCTCGTCGTCGACGGCGCCGGGGCTCGCCGTCGACCGACGCGTCCCCGCCAACGGCGCGGGCCGCGACGGACTCGCCCGACGGGGTGAGCGCCACGACGGGCGACACCCGGGTCACCCCAGGGGCGGCCGCCGGGTCGCGACCGCTGTCGTCGACGACGTCGACGATGATGCAGGTGATGTTGTCGCGGCCCCCCGACTCGTTGGCCAGACGTATGAGCTCGCGGGCCGCCTCGCCGGGGTCGGCCAGGCGTCGCAGCGTCGCGGCCAGCCGGTTGTCGTCGACCTCGTTGAACAGCCCGTCGCTACAGATCAGGTAGCGATCGCCGACGATGGGGACGATCTCCCACGAGTCGACCATCACCGCTTTGTCGATGCCGAGCGCCCTGGTGAGGATGTTGCGCTGCGGGTGGACCGCCGCCTCGGCCCGGGTGAGCCGACCCTGGCGTTCCATGGTGGCGACGAGGCTGTGGTCCTCGGTGATCTGCGTGAGCTCGCCCTCGGACAGGAGATAGAGCCGTGAGTCGCCGACGTTGACGACGGCGATGGCGTCGCTCCCCCCCGAGTCGACGAGGGCCATCGCGCACAGCGTGGTGCCCATGCCCTCGAGGCCGTGGTCGGCTCCGGCCTGGGCCACGACGGCGTGGTTGGCCTCCTGCACGGCTTGCACCAGCACATCGGTGCCGGCCGCGGTGAAGGCCGACCGCAGCGTGCTCACCGCCACTCCACTCGCCACCTCGCCGCCTCGGTGCCCACCCATGCCGTCGGCCACGGCGAACAGTCCGTCGACGGCGAGCACGGCGTCCTCGTTGGCCGAGCGGACCCGGCCGGTGTCGGTGGCGTCACCCCAGGCGAACCTGGTCACTGCAGCTCCAGCACGGTGTTACCCACCTGCACCCGGTCGCCCCGCCTGATCACCATCGGCCCGGCCACCTTCTGCCGGTTCATCCAGGTGCCGTTGGTCGAACCGAGATCCTCGACCATCCACTGCCCTTCACGGGGGAAGACGCGCGCGTGGATCTGCGAGACGTACGTGTCGTCGACGGTGATCTGGCAACCAGCGGCGCGCCCGATGGACGCTTCGTGGCCGAGCGGATAGCTCCTTCCCCGCTGGGCTGCGGGCTCCACGACCACGAGTTGGGGCACGGCTTTGGCCATCTTCTCGGCCGCCTTGCGGGCCTGGCGAGACACGGGCGCGTCCACGGTGGCAGCCGCCGGTGCGCCGCCGGCCGGGAGCGGCGGTGACACCGGAGTGCGGAGTTCCGCCCACACCGCCCGCACCACCCGGAAGAAGAACAGATAGAGCAGGGCCAACAGGCAGAGCTTCAGGAGGAAGAGAAGCTGGTCGGACACCCGATCACGAGGCCTGGAAGGTGAGACGGACGTTGCCGAAGCCCAGCTCGTCGCCGTCGTGCAGTTCCCGTTCGGTGATGCGCACACCGTTCACCCGGGTGCCGTTGGTCGACCCGAGATCGACGAGCACGAAACCGTCGGCCCTCGGTTGGATCTCGGCGTGGCGACGGCTGACGTTGACGTCGACGACGGTGATGTCGCACTCGGGAAGCCGCCCGACGCTGACCGTGGCCTCGCGCAGCACGTAGCGCTCCCCTGTCGGGAGCATCAGCGATCCGGCGCCGGTGCCGCCCGGGCCCTCCCGCAGACGAGCCTCGACGGCGAAGGTGCCGGTGCGCTGCGCGGGATCGACGACCAGCTCGACCTCGACCGGACCGAGGAACCCATAGGACTCGTCGCGGGCGTGTTCGCGGGCGGCGTCACACAGCTCACGACAGAGCGTGTCGGCGATGTCGGCGAAGGCGTCGTGGTCGTCCTCGGAGATGCGCACGGTGAACGAGTTGGGGGCGATCACCCGCTTGCGGACGTCGACAGAACGGTTGTCGTCCATCTCCCGGGTGAGACGGCGCCCGATCTCGATCGGCCGCACTCCGCTCTTGAAGACACGGGAGAACACACCCTCCACGGCATGCTCCAGCCGACGTTCGAACGCCTTGAGTCCCACGCTCGACACGTTACCCAGCGGGCTGTCGCCGCCGTCGCCAGCTCCCCGCCGCGCCGGCCGGTTCGATTCGTGACCGTCACGGACAGGCGATACTCTCGGCGCGTTCACTCGCGCGAGTGGCGGAATTGGCAGACGCGCAGGATTCAGGTTCCTGTGCCCGAAAGGGTGTGGGGGTTCAAGTCCCCCCTCGCGCACCAGCGCCGCGTCGGGTCGGCGTGGGTCCCGGAATGCCCGCAGGGGGCGACGGGATCGAACCGACCCATGGGCTACAACGACGCACCCGAGGGGTGGTGGCGGGAGTTCGTGGCGGCCACCCCGCCCCGCACCGCCGAGCGGGCCATCGCCGACTGAAGGGCCACCGCCACTGTCGCAAGCCGTGAGTAACTTTTCGACGTGACGTTCCGACTGACGGTGGCGGCGTCGTTGGGGCCGCTGGCCGTCGCTTCGTCCCCGAAGCCGCGTGGCGGCACGGCCTGCGGCTCGGTGTGGCCGCTCGACACCAACTACCGGTCCGACGCCCGCCTACTGGGCGCGCTCGAGCACGTCTTCGGGGGCTACGCCTTCGGGGGCTACGACTTCGGCGACGACGCCGTGCGCTTCCATCCCGTGCGCGCCGAGGCCCCCGATCGCCCCGACGGCCTCGTCGGTGCCGGACCACCGCTCGAGCTCCGCTGCGTCCCGGACGACTTCTCCACCGTGCCCGCGGCTCGTTCCTTCGTCGTGCCCGACCTCGTGACCGAAGTGGTGCGACTGCTCGAGTCGGTGCAGATCAGGGACAACGAGACACCACGAGCCCTCCGACCGTCCGACATCGCCGGGCTCGTGCGTTCGAACGTCGATGCCGCCGTCTATGCCGATGCGCTGGCCGCCGCTGGTGTTCCCGACGCGAGCAGTCCTTCCGACAGCATCGCCGAGAGCGCCGCCGCTCGGCAGTGGCGCACCCTGCTTCGTGCCCTCGAGCGGCCGGCCGCCATCGGGCCTGCGAAGGCCGCCATGCTCGGCTGGTTCATCGAGGGCGACGCGACCACGGTCGCCGCGCTCGACGACGAGTCGACAGCGGCACTGCTCGATGAGCTCCGAGCAGGCGGCCGAGTCCCGGCGTCTCTTGTACGTAGCCTTCACCCGTGCCAAACACCGGTTGGTGGTGTGGTGATCGCCGAGTGCACAGAAATGAGCGAACCCCACCCCGCTCAGTCACCTACTGACGCACGCGTGCGGGTCCGGGGCCACCGACGTCGACCCCGTCGCCCTCGCCCGCGGCAGCGCTGACACCATCGCCATGAGTCCCGTCGCCCCCAACGATCGGCGGGGCGTGGTCAGCCGACTCGGCCCGCAGACCGAACCCCTTTCCGCCGCCGAGGTCACCAGGACCCCGGAGGAGCCCCCGGCCGTCGGTGGCACGAACGAGCTGGACCCGGAAGATGAAACCGCCGCGACGGGCGGTGGGGTCGAGATCGAGCCCGGTGCCCCATTGCCGCTCACCGGCGCGCCGGGCGGCACTGCCTTCGGCACCCTGGTCCACACTGTGCTCGAGCGACTCGACTTCGCGATGCCCGACCTGCGCGACGAACTTCGCTCCGCCTGCGCCGAGGCGCTGCGCCACCGCCGTGTGGCGGTGGCCGCGAACGATCTGGCCGATGCGCTGCTCCCGGCGCTCGACGGCCCGTTGCTCTATCTCGAGCGCTACCGCGACCTCGAAGCCCGTCTCGCCGACGAGGCCGCGCTGCGCGCCGCCATCGAGCGGCGGGTGGTACGGGCCAGTGGCCTCGGTGCCCGCCCCTGGCCGACCCCCGGCCCCTGACAAGGGCCTGGGCGCCGACCGATCGGGGCTGAACGGCGGACCAACACCCGGTTCCCAGCCCGACACCCGACCGGAGTTGTCCCGCCCCGCCGGTAGGTTGCCCGTGGTCCGAGCGGCGCCCCCGGACCGACCGATGAGATCGGGCGCGTCCAGGAGTCGAGATCCCCATGGCCGTCACCACCACCTACGCGGTCGAGGCCCAGGGCCTCATCAAGAGCTTCGGCGACACCAAGGCGCTGTGCGGCTTCGACATCGTGGTCGAACCCGGCACGGTGCTCGGCATGCTCGGCCCCAACGACGCCGGGAAGACCACCACCGTGCGCATCCTCGCCACGTTGCTCAAGCCCGACTCCGGTCGGGCCTTCATCGACGGCATCGACGTCGTGGCCGACCCGCGAGGCGCCCGGTCGAGGATCGGGCTCACCGGCCAGTAAGCGGCCGTCGATGAGCGCCTCACCGGCGCCGAGAACCTCGAACACGTGGGCCGGCTCTTCCACATGCCCGTCACCGACGCCCGCCACCGGGCCCGTGAGTTGCTCGACCGGTTCGACCTGACCGAAGCCGGCGACCGCGTGGTGAAGGGCTACTCGGGCGGAATGCGTCGCCGCCTCGACATCGCCATGAGTCGCATCTCGCGCCCATCGGTGCTGTTCCTCGACGAAGCCGAGCGACTGGCCGGCAACATCATGGTCATCGATCGCGGCACGTGCATCGCCGAGGGCACGGCCACCGAACTGAAGCGCGACATCGGCGGCGACCGCGTCGAGGTCACCCTTGCCCGCAACGAAGATCTGGCCCGCACCACCGAGCTGCTGCGCCCGCGCGCCACCGGCGCCGGTTCGGTCGACGAGAAGGCCCGCACCGTGTGCATCCCGGTCACCGACACCCACAAGCTGGTTCCGCGCATCGTGCGCGAACTCGATGACGACGGCATCGAGGTCCTCGACGTCGTCATCCGTCGCCCCACCCTTGACGACGTGTTCCTGCAACTCACCGGGCACGGCGCCGAAGAGATCACCGCCGATCCCGACGAGGACGCATCGTGAGTACCGAGACCACCCTGCCCACCCCCGCGTCAACGGCACCGATGGCCACCCCGGTCGGCCACGAGGTGCCTCACGGCCCCGTCTGGATCTGGCGCGACAGCTGGACCGAAGCCCTGCGCCACCTCAAGATCGTCCCGCGCAACCCCGAGCTGCTGATCTTCGCCACCATCCAGCCGATCATGTTCGTGCTGCTGTTCAACTATGTGTTCGGCGGCGCCATCGGGCCCATCCCGGGGTACGACAACTACGCGCAGTACCTGCTCCCGGGCGTGTTTGCCCAGACCGTGCTGTTCGGCTCGGCCTTCACCGGCATCGGCGTCGCCGAGGATCTCCAGAAGGGCCTCATCGAACGTCTCCGCTCTCTGCCGATGTTCCAGCCCGCGGTGCTCATCGGGCGCACCATCTCCGACCTGGTGCGCAACGTCTTCACCTTTGTCGTCATGTTCGTCGTGGGTCTGCTCATCGGCTTCCGCCTCGGCGGCACCTCGGCGCGGCCATCGGCGCCACCGGGCTGCTGTTGGCCTTCAGCTACTCGTTCTCGTGGATCCAGGCCTACATCGGCATGTCGGTGAAGTCCGTCGAGGCGGCCAACTCGGCCGGGTTCATCTGGATGTTCCCCCTCACCTTCATCTCCTCGGCCTTCGTGAGCACGGCCACCATGCCCACCTGGTTGGCCACCATCGCCGACGCCAACCCCTTCACCCAGCTGACCGACGCCACCCGCGCCGTGTACAACAGTCAGGACCCAGGCTCGGCCCTCTGGATCTCCATCGCCTGGGCGATCGGCATCACCGCGGTCTTCGCCACCCTCGCCTGCCGCAAGTTCAACCGCACCAACGCCGCCTGACCCTGGGTTCCGTTCCGACGCCGGTAGCCGATACACTTCTCGACGTTGGTCCAGGCCTCATCGATGACAGCCGACCGGACCCCCGTACGCCGAGACCGGCGTCGCTGCGGCGACATCGGGGCATCGGCCCGATCGGCCCCGAGTGCTGATCGGCTCCCCCGCCCACCACCGGGTGTGCCGGGAGGTCGGGCCGACGACCACAGAGCAGTTCCCGGGCGCCCGGACGCGCCGCCCGGGACCGCCGGGAGAGACGCTCCCGGGAGGACCGAGGCGACACCAGACGCTCGGCCGAGGGTGAACAGGAAGCGGAACCGACACCAGTGGACACTGCGGGCACGACAGCGATCGTCGACGGCCAGGTCGTCGACGACGGCACTCCGGCGAACGCCGGCACGGCCATGGCCGTCGACGGCCTCGAACCGACCACCGTCGCGGGGCCCTCGTCGGGTCCGCGTTCAGCCGACGACGTGCGGGCCGAGAGCGCTCTCGCCCGGGACCCGGGCTTCCTTTCGTTGGTCGAGAGCCATGCCTGGGGTGAGGCCGATGACGCCGACACCGAAGTGCTCGAAGCCCAGCCCGGAGCCTGGCGTCGGGCGCTGCTCGACCTGCTCCACCACACCGACGACGCCCTCGTCGGGCTGCGTCGGGGGCGCTCCGCCGACACCGCGCAGGCCATCGACGACCTCGAGGGCGAACAGTCGCGGCTCGAGCGGGTGCTCAACCACCTGCTCGGCATCGCCGAACCCGAGGTGGTCGCCCCGGCCCAACCGAGTGGTCCGGCCGGGGATGACGCCGTCATCGGCCCGGTCGCCCTCCAGCTCACCTGGACCGACCGCAAGCTGGTCGCCTGGGCCGGCGGACCGGGACAGAGCGCCGTCGATCGCCGCGGCCTCGACGCGCTCCTGGGATCGACCGCGGCACCGGCCGTGTGGGACAACCGCGGTCCGGTGCAGCTGCCCGACGGCGCCGGTCGATCAGCGGCCGTCGAGACACAGGTCGGCGCGGTGCTGGGCTGGCTGCTGGCCGACTGCACCGACACCGACGTCGGCGGACTGAGCGCAAGCGCGCGGTGGCTGGGTCACCTGGCGGCATGGGGCGTGGAACTCGTGGCCCGAGGGGCGATGGTCCCCCACGTACGCCGCATCCATCGCAAGAGCCGCCAGAAGCCGTCCTATGTGATCACCTGGACTCCGGCCCTGGTCGACTCCGAGCGCCTGAAGCGCCTGGCCGACGCCATGCCCGGCACCGTCAGCATCCTCAGCCCGGGTGTCGACGCCCCGACCGTCACCCGCGCCGTGCTGGCCGAGGTCGTCGACGTCGTGTGCCGCGACGCAGCCAAGCGCGTCGAGGTGCCGGCGGCGCCACCCGAGGCGCGCAACCCCGGCGAGCTGGCCGAGAGCCTGCTGGCCCACCTCGACGGTTCCACCTTCGAGGCGCCGGCCGGGCTGGTCGGCGACATGACCAACGCCCTCGACCGGTGGTCGGCGCCGGTGACGGGCAAGACCTATCACCCCCTCGCCGTGCAGCTCGACCCTCCGGACTCCGGCAACGCCTGGCACCTCGCGGTGTTCGCCCAGGGTCCGAACCACCGGCTCACACCGGTCGAGGTGGCGCTGGTCAACGCCGGCAACAGCCGCCGCGAGATGGAAGCGAACCTGGTGCGCCTGGAGCGCCTCTTCGAGCCGCTCAAACGCCCGGGGAGCCTGCGGCGGGGCGAAGTGGTCCTGAGCCAACCCGAGGCCTGGGAGCTCATGACCGAGGTCGGCCCGGTGCTGCGTGACGCCGGGTTCGACGTTCGGGTGCCGGCCCTGTCGCGACACACCCCCACGCCATCGCTGCGGCTGTGGGCCGAGGGAGGCGTGTCGGCCGTCGGCGCCAACCAGCTGGCCGACGTGCGCTGGACCGCAGTGTTCGACGACGTCGAGCTGACTGCGGCCGACATCCGCCGCCTCGCCGCCGAGGCTCGCCCGCTCGTCCGCGTCGGAGGCCGGTGGGTCGCCCTCGACCACGCCGATCTGGCCGCGGCCGCCGCCGCGCTGGCCGAGAGGGCCGACCGCACCCGCATGTCCGGCGCCGAGATGCTCCGCCAGGCCCTGGGCCTCGACGGGTCGCCGCTCGCCGGTGGCATCTCGATCTCCGGTTCGGGCTGGGCGGCCGATCTCCTCGCCAGAGCCTCCACGGCAACGCTCGAGCCCGCCGCCGACCCCGAGGGGTTCACCGGTCAGCTCCGCAGCTACCAGGGCGAGGCGCTGGCCTGGCTGCAGTTCCTCGAGGCGACCGGTCTCGGCGGCTGCCTGGCCCTCGACATGGGCCTCGGCAAGACCCCCACGATGCTGGCCCATCTCGTGGCCACGGCGGGCGAGCTCCCCGCGCTGGTCGTGGCTCCCCCCGCGGTGGTGGGCAACTGGGCGTCGGAAGCCCGCAAGTTCACCCCGGGGCTCAAGGTCGTCGTGCACCACGGCGCCTCACGGGCTTCAGCGGAGTCGTTGGCCGCCGAGGTCGACGGGGCCGATGTGGTGATCACCACCTACTCCACGGCGGTGCGCGACATCGACGCCCTCGAGAAGATCACCTTCGGCAACGTCGTCCTCGACGAGGCCCAGGCCATCAAGAACCCGGCCAACGACACCTCCCAGCAGCTCCGCCGCCTCGATTCCCGCACCCGTCTCGCCCTCACCGGCACCCCGATCGAGAACGGGCTCGGGGACCTGTGGGCGATCCTCGACTTCACCAATCCGGGCCTGGTCGGCCCCCGCCCGGCGTTCGTGGCCTCACTCGCCAGCTCCGGTGACGGCACCCGTGACGGCGCCGAACGAGCCCTGCGAGCCCTCAACGGCATCCTGGTCTTCCGGCGCACGAAGAGCGAGCCCGCCATCGCCGCCGAGCTCCCGGACCGCATCGACGAGCTCGACCACTGCTCGATGACCCCCGAGCAGATCGGTCTCTACCAGGCCGTCCTCGACGCCCTGGTGACCGGCGCCACCACCGAACCGGGCGCCGACCAGCGCAAGGGCCAGGTCCTGGCCGCCATCACCGCCCTCAAGCAGATCTGCAACCACCCGGTCGCCTACCGAGCCGACGACGGACCGCTCGACGGTCGGTCCGGGAAGCTGGCCCGTCTCGAGGAGATCGTCACCGCCGTCTACGCGGCGGAGGAACGCCTCCTGATCTTCACCCACTTCGCCGAGTGGGGCGTGAAGCTGGCCGCCCATCTCGGCCAACGCTTCGGCATCCCCATCGGCTGCTACCACGGCGGCTTGTCGAGGGGGGCCCGCGATCAGCTCGTGGCCGACTTCCAGGAGCTCGAAGGACCAGGCGCGCTGGTGCTGTCGCTGAAGGCCGGGGGCACGGGGCTCAATCTCACCAACGCCAACCACGTCGTGCTCTACGACCGGTGGTGGAACCCGGCGGTCGAGGACCAGGCCCGTGACCGGGCCTGGCGGATCGGTCAGACCAAGACCGTCATCGCCCACCGCCTGGTCTGTCCGGGCACGGTCGACGAGCGCGTCGAGGAGGTCGTGGCCGGCAAACGCCACATCGCCGACCTCGTGCTTCCCAAGTCGAGCTCGCTCGGCGACCTCGACCCGAACCAGTTGAAGGTCGCGCTGGGGCTGCGCACTGACGAGGTCCTCACCGAGGGGCCCGAGCCGATCGACGCTCCCGCTCTCGCCGGTGGCGCCTTTGCGGAGGTCGGCCCATGAGCCGGTCACGACGAGGGGCCCGCGGCAAGAAGCAGGCCACCCGACCCGAGGTGAGCACTGCGTTCTGGGGAACCGAGATCGACGAGGAGCTCGCACCGATCCGGGTGTCCGAGGATCCGTCCGCCATGGTTCGCTCCCTCGGGGCGCCCCCGCTGAAGGGCCACGAGGTCGCCGCCGAGTACACCTTCCGACTCGTGTACGACAAGGCCGTCGCTCTGGCCACCACTCTGGCCGCCGCCGCCGAGCTCGACGGCAACGGCAACGGCGAAGCTCCGACCGAGATGCCCGCGAGCAACGGCTGACCGCGCATCGGCGCCGCCCGCGCTTCGGGGCCGTCCCCGACGGCACCGATCGTGCGAGGCTGATCCCAGGAACCGGCACCGAGGGGTCGAGCCCGGTCGGTTCGAGGAGCACGATGACATATCGCGCCGCGTTGCCGGCCAGCCTCCTGGCTGTCGCTCTGCTGACCGCGGGATGCGCCGGTCCCGCCTCCGGCCCCGCCGCCGGTACACCCTCGATCCCGACCACGAGCGCGACGATCCCACCGACCACGCAGCTTCCTCCGGCGTCGAGCCCCGCTGCTCCCACCGACCCGCCCGCCGCCCCCGCCGGTTTCGATGCCCGCACCGTGCTGGAGCCGCTGGTCGTGGACGACCGACCCCAGCCGGATCGCCCGTACCGCCGAGACGACTGGCCGCACTGGGATGACATCGACGGCAACGGGTGCGACGGCCGTGAGGACGCGCTGCTGGCGGCAACCCTCGAGCCGGCCGAGCTCGGCCCCGCCTGCAAGGTGTTGTCGGGCGAATGGATGTCGCCCTACGACGGGCTCACCACCTCCGACCCGGCCGGTATCCAGATCGATCACCTGGTGCCCCTGCAGAACGCGTTCACATCGGGCGGATGGCGCTGGGAGACCCCCCGACGGCGCCTGTTCGCCAACGACCCCAGCGAGTTGGTCGCCGTCTCGGCGGCATCGAACCAGTCGAAGGGATCGAAGACGCCCGACCAGTGGCGCCCACCGGACGGCGACGTGTGGTGCTCGTACGCGGTGGCCTGGGTGCGGGTGAAGGTCACCTACGACCTCACGGTCACGACCTCCGAACGCGACGCCCTGGGCCAGATGCTCGACACGTGTCCGGTCGACACGCCTCGCGACGCCCGACCGGGGGGTCCCGGTGACACCCCCACCGGTCCCGTGGCTCGCCCATCACCGGCTCCGGCGTCGCCACCGCCTCCGGCCGAAGCGGCCGGCGGCGGGCCGTACTTCGCCAACTGCGCCGCCGCCCGGGCGGCGGGGGCTGCCCCCATCCGTCGCGGTGAGCCCGGATACCGCGACCGTCTCGACGGTGACGGTGACGGGGTGGCGTGCGAGTAGACGAGAAGAAGCGAGGCCGGGCCTAGGCCTGTTCGGCCCGCCGGGCGGCCAGCCGCTGCTGGACCCGGGCGTCACGATCGGCCACCTCGGCGCGCAGGTCGTCGAGCTGGCGTTGCATCGCCTCTCGGAGTTCGGGACGCGACACGGCGAGGATGCGCACCGCCAACAAGCCGGCGTTGGCGGCACCGTCGACGGCCATCGTCGCCACGGGTATTCCCTTGGGCATCTGCACGATCGACAGCAGCGAATCGAGTCCGTCGAGGTTGGCCAGCGAGACGGGGACGCCGATCACGGGGAGCGGCGTGGCCGAAGCCAGCATGCCGGGGAGGTGGGCGGCGCCCCCAGCCCCGGCGATGATGATCTCGATGCCGGCGGCAGCGGCGCCCGACGCGAACGCCAGCATCCCGTGGCTGTCCCGGTGAGCCGAGACCACCCGCACCACGTGCTCGACCCCGAACCGTTCGAGCACCTCGATGGCGCCTTCCATGACGGTCAGGTCGGAGTCGCTGCCCATCACCACTGCGACGCTCATCGGTTCGTGCTCCTCGGAACGGGCCGTGGGCCTTCTCCCCGCCGGCCTGTCCAGCCTGGCACGGTGGGCTCAGTGACCGGTGACGAGCGCACGGGCGGCCGCTCGCGCCTCGGCCAACGCGGTGGCGGTGTCGGCGGCACAGACGGTGACGTGGCCGAGCTTGCGACCAGGCCGGTGGCCCTTGCCGTAGAGGTGGACCTTGGCGCCGGGCTGAGCGAGTGCCGCCTGGCGGGCGCGGGCCTCATCGGGTGCCACCTCGCCACCGAGCACGTTGACCATGGCCGCGGCCGGCACCCGCAGCGAAGGATCACCGAGAGGGAGACCGAGCACGGCCCGCAGGTGGTTCTCGAACTGGGAGGTGGTGCAGGCCTCGATGCTGTAGTGCCCCGAGTTGTGGGTGCGCGGGGCCAGCTCGTTGATGAGCAGGCGATCCCCGACGAGGAAGAACTCGACGGCGATCATGCCCACCGCACCGACAGCCTCGGCCACGCGGAGAGCCAGGGCACGCGCCTCGATCTCGACTGCTGCGGGCAGACCGGACGGGGCCACGACCTCGTGGCAGATGCCGTCGACCTGGTGGGTGCGCACCACCGGGTAGACGACCGTGCGCCCGTCGGCGGCCCGGGCGATCTGCACGGCGAGCTCGGCCGTCAGGTCGAGAACGGGCTCGACGACGAGAGGAACCCCCTCGGCCAGACCGGCGAGCACGGGGCCAGCGGCATCGGCGTTCTGGAGCCACCACACCCCCCGGCCGTCGTAGCCGCCCCTCGCCGCCTTCACGACGAGGGGCCACCCGAACCGACGGCCGAACTGCTCGACCTCGGCGACGGTGGTGGCCAGGCCGTGATCGGGAACCGGGAGGCCGGCGGCGAGCATCGACCGGCGCTGGGCCGCCTTGTCGGCGGCCACGGCCAGGGTGGCCGAAGTGGGGCGGACCACGTGGCCGGCGGCCTCCCACCGCGCCACGATCTGGGGGTCGACCAGTTCATGGTCGAAGGTGATGACGTCGGCACCGGCGGCGACGGAGGCCACGACGTCGTCGTCGTCCCAGTCGCCGACCACGGTGGACGGGACGGCGGCGGACGCGGCGTCGGCGGGCGAGGCGGCGAGCACCCGCAGCTCGATGTCGAGAGCGGTGGCCGGCGCCGCGGTCATACGGGCGAGCTGGCCGGCACCTATGAGCACGACGACCGGTCGTTGGCCCCGATACGATCCGGAAGTGCTTTTCCTGACCCCTCCGACGGCCGATCCGGACGTCTCGGGCTGGTCGCCCCTCGCGAGCGGAGATGTGCTGTCATGACCGAGCCGACCACTCACCAATGGACCTTCCTCACCAACCATGCGCACGTCCTGATCTGTATCGCCCAGGACCCGGAGTCCCGGTTGCGTGACATCGCCGAACGGGTGGGAATCACCGAGCGCTCGACGCAGTCGATCGTGGCAGATCTGGTGGACGACGGGTACTTGGTACGCACCCGGGTCGGTCGACGCAACCACTACGAGGTCCACGCCGACCTGCCGTTCCGCCACCCGATCGAGCGTGAACAACAGGTCAGCTCGCTGCTCGACCTCATCGGCGGGGGATCCTCCGGGAGCGCCGAGAGCAAGTCCTGACCGGCGTTCGATCTCCGATCCCTGAGCGCGAATCGTGTGACGACTGACCGCTCCGGTTTCGTGGACGATCCACTGATCACCCCGTATCATTTCTCCTGTTGGCACCGGGATCCCCCTCCCGAGAGCCACTCGACCGATCAGGTCCCCCCCGACCGTTCGGTTCTGCGACGCCCCCCGCCTCCCCCGGTCGGGGGCGTCGGCGTTTTTCCCGTGGAGTTCGTCCGTCGCCACGAGCGCTCGGGTGTTCGCCAGAGGGCCGGATGGCCGAGGGCTATACTGCCCGACAGTTCCGGCGGCGGGAAAGGACCTCGATGGCCTCGTTCAGGAGTCACGCCCGGATGGCGTGCGATCCCGGCGCCGTGTGGGACCTCGTGTCGGACTCGTCGCGAATCGTCGAGTGGTTTCCCGGCATGGAACAGGTGACCGTCGAGGGAAGCACCCGCACCATCACCCTTCGCTCCGGTCTCCCGCTCATCGAGGAGGTCGTCAACGTCGATCACCGACTGCGGCGCTTCCAGTACCGCATCGTCGGTCCGCTCCCCGTGAGCTTCCACCTCGGCACGATCGATGTGCTCGACGACCCGGTCGGGTGCCTCGTCGTCTACTCCACCGAGATCAGTCTCGACCCGATGGGCTTCGTCATCGACGGCGCCACCGCCGCCGCCCTGGCCGAGCTCCAGGCGGTGGCCGAGGCCACGGTCACCGCGATCCCGGCCAGTGACGGGAGCCACTGATGGGCCGAAAGATCCTGCTCGTGACCACCGACCAGATGCGCTACGACGCCATCGGGGCCAACGGCGGAACCATCGCCCGCACCCCGGTGATCGACGCGCTGGCCGCCGAGGGCATCGCCTACGACCGGGCCAGCCCCCAAAACGTGGTGTGCATGCCGTCGAGGGCCACCATCGTGACCGGCCAGCACGTCGGCCACCACGGGGTCTGGATGAACGGCGTGCCGCTCCCCGTCGACTCTCCGGACGTGGCCGCCGTCCTGTCGGCCGCCGGGTACCGCACTGCGCTCATCGGCAAGAGCCACTTCGAGCCCCTCCTCGACCCGTTCCTGCGCTTCGACGAGAACCGGCTGGCCGCCGAGGGCCGCACCGGGCCGAACCGGGGTTTCGACCACATGGAGCTGGCCACCCACGGCGCCGTGGGCTCCAACCACTACGCCGCGTCGATGCGCGCCGAGCACCCCGAGGCCCTGGGCGGCTTCTTCCAGGTCCTCGGCCGAGACCTCGAGGTCAGCGGAGAAGGCGGGGGCGACACCGGGGCCCCTCAGGTGAAGCTCAACCCGATCGAGCGCGGCTGGTACCACACCGACTGGGTGGCCGATCGCACCATCGCGTGGCTCGACTCCCTCGACGACGACGCCGACTGGTTCTGCTGGATGAGCTTCCCCGACCCCCATCATCCGTGGGACCCACCGGCGTCGGAGCGTTCGCGCGTCGACTGGCACGATCTCGACCTGCCCGACGGGTACGTGGCCGACCCGGCGACCCGGGAGGCGATCCTCGACGACCGCGGACGGCAGTGGAAGCTCTGGTACGACGGCACGCGGGTGAGCAACTACGAAGCACCGGCGAAGTGGGTGCCGGCCACGCTCACCCCCGACCAGGTGCGCGAGGTGAATGCCCTCACCCACGTGGAGAACGAACTGATCGACGAAGCCGTGGGACGAGTCATCGGCCGTATCGGCGAACGCGGATGGGGGGCCGACCTCGACGTGGTGTTCACCACCGACCACGGCGAGTTCCAGGGTGACTTCGGGCTGCTGTTCAAGGGGCCGTACCACGTCGATTCGCTCATGCGGCTCCCGCTCGTGTGGCGCCCGGCGCCGAGCGCGGGGCCGACCCCGGCCCGGGTCGCCCGCCCGGTCGGCCTGGTCGACCTGGCCCCCACGTTCTGTGCCATCGCCGGCGTTCCCGTCCCCGACTGGATGGACGGTCGACCCCTCCCGATCGACGACGCCGACGCCGACGCCCGTGGCTTCGAGCGGGTGCTCACCGAATGGGACAGCCGTCAGCCCGACGGCACCGAGGTGCACCTGCGTACCATCACCCGCGACGGATGGGTGTGCACCACCTATCGGGCCGGCACGATGCACGACGGCACCGAGGGCGAGCTCTTCGATCTCGTGCACGACCCCCTCCAGCGGGTCAACCGCTGGGGCGACCCGGCCGTGGCTGGCCTTCGGGCCGACCTGCTGAGCGACCTGGCCGACCATCTGATCGAGTCGCCCATGACGCTTCGCGTGGAGGCGCCCGTCTGAACCCGGCCCGGTTGCGGCCTCACACCAGGTCGGCCAGCACCTCGAGCGTGGCGTCACGGTGGGCGAACGGCACCGCCACGAACTCGGTGGCGCCGGCCTCCATGATCCGCTCGATCCCGGCCCGGACGGTGCCGGCGTCGCCGACGATGGCCACGTCGGCCGGGCCCTCGACCCCTTCGCGATCGAGCATGGCCCGGTAGGACGGCAGGAACCCGTACATCATGAAGTCCTCGGCGGCCTGGCTGCGGGCCGCGCCCTCGTCATCGGTGACGCACACCGGGAGGGCGCAGACGACGCGGGGGGCGGGGCGCCCGGCCTCGGCCGCGGCGGCGACGATGGTGGGAGCGATGTGCTCGGCGATGGTGGCCGGACCGGTCATCCAGGTCGCCGTGCCTTCGGCCATGCGGCCGGTGACGGTGAGCATCTGGGTGCCGAGCGCGGCCACCAGCACCGGCACCGGCGTCGCGTCGGGAATGTCGAGGGCCAGCTTGGCGGTGAGGGTCTCGCCCTCGAAGTCGACCGCCTCCCCCCGCACCAGGGGCAGCAGGATCGAGAGGTACTCGCGCAGGTGTCGTACCGGCTTCTGCCACGACAGGCCGAGCATCCCCTCGATGACCAACTGATGCGACAGGCCGATGCCGAGGGTGAACCGACCGCCCGACACCTGCTGGAGGGTCAGGGCCTGGGCGGCCAGCATCATGGGGTGGCGGGGGAAGGTGGGCACGACCCCCGTGGCGAGCTCGATGCCCGGTACCTCGTGGGCGGCGACGGTCAGGCCGGTGATGGTGTCGAAGCCGAAGATCTGGGGCACACAGATCGACGTGAAGCCGGCGGCGGCGGCGGCGCGGGTGTGCTCGACGAGCTCGGCGACGGTGCGGGGTTGACTGAAGACGCCGAGACGCACAGTGATCTCCTCATCGGTTCGGGCAGGCGCAGGCGCCCCGCCTCGTGAGGGGCCGACCCTACCGAGTCGGGGCGACCGGAAACGGACCGATCTGGTTCACTCGTCGCCGCGGACCGGGCCTCGGTCGCGCTTACGGGCCGCCTGCTGGCGTTTGGCGTTCAGGCGGGCCTCGACTGCCCCTCTGCGGGGCCGGGTCGGTCGACGGGGGGGCGCGGTCCGCAACGCCGCCGCCAACGTTCGGCGCAGCCGTTCGGCCGCCAGGTGGCGGTTGCGGAGCTGCGACCGCTGGTCGTCGGCGCCGGCGCTGACCACTGGTCCCAGCTGTTCGAGCAGTCGGTCCCGGTCCGCCGGGCGCAGCGACGTCGAGGCGTTCACGTCGAAGCGCACCTCGGCCCGGGTGTGGGCGCGGTTGGCGTGTTGGCCCCCCGGTCCTCCGCTGGGCCCGAACCGCCATTCGAGCTCCCGCCACGGGATACGCACGGCCGCCGACACCACGAGCTCGTCCTCGGCCGACACAAGCGCGAAGCCTACGCTCGCCCCATGACCGGATCCGAGTGGATTGCCCTGTTCGCCGAGCGCCTCGGCCTCCCCCCCCTCGACGAAGCCACGATGGAAGCGCTCCTGGAGCTGGCCAGCGTGGCCGCCCACTCGTCGGAGCGTCTGGCCGCGCCGCTGGCCTGCCACCTGGTCGGCGTCGCCGGGTTGGCCCCGGTCGAGGCCCTGGCCCTGGCCCGAGAGGTGGCACCCGCCGCCCCGTGACCACTCGACGAACGACGACCACTCACCCGCCGGGCTCGTGGGCGCCCCCGCGGCGGCGGCGCAGACCGGCGTCACGTAGCCGGCGAACCAGTTCGCGGCCATCCACGGCCACCGCGCCCAGGGCGAGTGCATCACCCCGGACCTCCTCGGGAACGTCGTAGTGGTCACTGTGGAAGGCTCGGGGTGGCAGTCCCAGCCGTTCGGCGAACACGTGGAGCTCGTCGTAGCTGGAGTCGCTCACGAGATGGGCCCACTTCCGGCCCCGCCAGGTCCACACAGCCCGGTCGACCAGGATGGTCACGAAGGCTCGCTCATCCGATGCGCCGAACCAGGGTCGGCCTCGGCCACCAGTCCGGCGGGCAGGAGCCACGCATCATGCGGCAACCGGTCGGGGTCGAACCGGGCCAGCAACGCCGACAGGTCGACCGGCTCACCCGCCTCGGCCAGGCCGAGGGATTCAGCCAGGAGCGACAGCACCACCCCGGGGCGCCGGCCGGCTCGGGCCTGATCTTCGAGCGACACCGAGCCGTGACGCTTGGCCAGCCGCTCGCCGTCCGGGCCGAGCACGAGGGGGACGTGGGCGTACGCCGGTCGGTCGAAGCCGAGCCACTGGCCGAGCAGTACCTGTCGCGGGGTGGTGGTCAGAAGGTCGTCGCCGCGCACGACCTCACCGATCTCCTCGTCGGCGTCGTCGACGACGACGGCCAGGTTGTAGGCCGGCGTGCCGTCGGCGCGACGGATGACGAAGTCATCGACAACCCCTCGACAGGCGCCGGCCAGACGGTCGACGAACCCCACGTCGACACCGTCGGCCCGCAGTCGCAGGGCGCCGCGACGTCCCTCTCCTTCACGGGCGGCCCGACCGGCACGGTCGAGACGCGAACAGGTACCCGGGTACGCGCCGTCCGGTCGGTGGCCGTGGGGAGCGGAGGCGGCGGCGGCGATCTCGGCCTGGACCTCCCGGCGCGTGCATTAGCACGGGTAGGTACGACCATCGGCCACGAGGCGCTCGATGATCTCGCCGTGGCGGTCCCGGCCATCGGACTGACGCCTGACGGGTCCGTCGTGGTCGAGGCCGAGGGCGGTGAGGTCGGCCCGGGCGGAGGCCTCGTGCTCGGGGCGGGCGCCCGCCTCGTCGAGGTCCTCGATCCTCAAGCGGAAGCGGCTGCCGTCACCGCGGGCGAAGAGCCAGGCGACCAGAGCGGTGCGCAGGTTGCCGAGGTGCAGTGGCCCGGTCGGGCTCGGGGCGAATCGACCGTCGGGCACGGTGCTCAGAGTCGCGCCGTGATCTCGGTCCAGAGCGCGGCGAAGGCCTTGGCCGACCGACTGGACGGAGCGAAGGCGGCGACCGGCCCGCGATGCACCCCCATGCGTTCCACGTCGGTGGCCGATGGCACCTGCGTCGACAGCAGCTCGGGCCACTTCGACCGGAGATCCTCGACCTGTTCGCGATGCAACCGTTTGCGGGCATCGACCATCGAGAAGAAGCCGAGGATCCGGAGCTTCTTCACGACGTCGGGGTTGTCGGCCACGAAGGCCTCGAGCTGGTCGAAGGTGCGCGCCGAGAGAGTGGTAGGGACCACCGGGACGATGAGCGCGTCGGAGGCCCGAAAGACCGCCTCCGACGCCAGCGAGATGCTGGGCGGGCAGTCGAGGAACACGTAGTCGTAGTCACCCCGAAGGGGCGCCAGCAGCTTGCCCAGCCGCCCCAGCGGCTTCTTGGCCTCGTCGAGAAGCAGGTCGAGGTTGCGATACGAGAAGTCGGCAGGAACCAGGTCGAGGTTGTCGAAGTCGGTGCCCTTGATGGCCCGATCGAGCTCACGCCGACCTTGCACCAGAGCTTCCCCCCCTCCCTTCACCTTGGGCTTGACCCGGAAGTAGAAGGTGGCGGCGCCTTGCGGGTCGAGGTCCCACACCAGGACGCGGTGACCTTCCGAGGCGGCGCGATGGGCGAGGTTGACCGCCGCGGCGGTCTTCCCCACCCCGCCCTTGATGTTGTAGGTCGCAAGGATCTTCACCCGTCAGTGTCCTCCGGGATGTCGATGAGCCGGCGAAACACTCGCCGGATGTCGGGATGGTCGAACGTCGCGAAGCGTTCTGCGAAGCGGTGGCGAGCGGTCCGACCGCGGTCATCGAGGTGCTCGACGACCCCTCCCATGGCCAGAAGCGTCGCCGCGGCCACGTCGCCGCGGGCGAGGAGGGCATCGGCGAACCCGGCGAGGGCCACGGCCTGCACCTCGGTGTCCTGGAACTCGCCCAGGCAGTCCTGCAGCCCCTTCAGGGCCTTGACCGCCATGGCCACCTGCTGAGGATCGAGCAACGACCCGAAGCACTCGAGCAGGTAGCGGAGGCGCTTGGCGTCCTTGCGCAGGTCGTGCAGGGCCTCCGCCAGCGAGCCCTCGTCGATGCGTCGACCGTCACGGACGACGCGCTTCCAGGCCTTGGCCAGCCGCTGCGCCGCCACCAGGTTCCCTCGTTCGTTGGCCTCCGGCCCGGTTTCGACCCAGGGCCCTTCGAGGAAGTCCGGCCATTGCTCCACCAGGCTGGCGTAGCGATCCGAGGCCAGATCGGCCACGAGTTGCTCGTGGCTGCGCCGCTGTCGATCGATCAGCAGATCACGGAGCGGGGAGAGATCAGCGGCGCGCTCCGGTGGCAGCGTGGCCATCAGGGCGGGGAGGTCGAGGAGATGAACATCGGCGTCGCGGGTGGGGGTGGTGATGTCACCCAGCCACTTGAACTCGCCCCGCCACCGATCGCGGGCATCGGGCGCCAGCACGTCGACACCCTCCTGGAGCACGCTGCGGGTACGCCGCACCGCCACCCGGAAGTCGTGAAGGAACTCGCTGTCGGCGTCGGTCCGGGTCCCTTCGAGGTTGTCGGTCATGGTGGCGTTGAGGGTGACGAGGACCGTGCGCCACGCCGTCTCGGCATCGGCGTTGCGGTCGAGGGCCAAGCGCAGCTTCGAGCTGAGGTAGGCGGGAGAGCCGAGGGCCTGACGGGCCAGGTCGACCAGCGGCAACGGCAGCGGGCGGAGGGTGACCTGGGCCGCCAACAGCTCCCCGAGCGCGGTGGCCTCACGCCCATAGCCGCGAACCGGGAGGAGCTCGACGACCGAGGGGAGAGGGGCGCGACCCAACGGTGTGCTGTGGTCGAGCAGCACCCGAACGGTGGTCTTTCCCTCACCATCGAGCAACACCAGCGTGGTGAGTCGGCTCATCACCTCGGCCTGGGCGACGAGGGCCCGCATCTCGATGAGGTCGGCGAGACGTCGGCTACCAGACGCATCGGGTAGGTCGGAGGCGAACCTCGGTGGATCGGCTCCCACCGTCAGTTCGACAGCCGCGAGGGAGTCGCCCGAGACCACCGAGGTCCACAACAGGGTGGACGCCTTTCGTCCCCGTACCGGGGTGCGAATCTCCAGCGTCGTGCCCGTCGCCCCCAACCGGCCATCGGGGGTGTCGAGGAAGACCCGGCGGGCCGCGACACTGGCCACGGCGACGAGGCCGGCCCGCTCGGCGACCGCAGCCAACAGGGCCTCGGGGTCGCCGTCGGCCACGACCTCGAAGCGCTGGAGCTCGCTCAACCGCAACCCTTTCGCCGACAGGAACGGCCGAGACTACCGGCGACGTCGCCGGCCAGTGTCGGTCAGAGGGACGAGGAGTGGATCACCACCAAGCGCTCCTCGGTCATCTCCCGCGCCGCCCAGGCTGGGCCTTCGCGGGTGTTGCCCGAGTCGCGCAGGCCCCCGTAGGGCATCTGATCGGCCCGCCAGGTCGGGACCTCGTTGATCATCACCCCGCCGTAGTCGAGGGTGCGCGCCGCCAGCATGGCGGCGTCGAGGTCGGCGGTGAAGATGCCGGCCTGGAGCCCGTAGCGCGAGTCGTTGGCCAGACGGAGGGCTTCGCTCAACTCGTCGTAGGCCTGCACCCCGACGACCGGGCCGAACACCTCGGTGCGGCACACCTCCATCTCGGGCCGAACTCCCGACAGCACGGTGGGCCGCAGCAGCCCGTCGACGCCCTTGCCGCCACCGGCGGCAACGATGGCCCCTTCGGCCACGGCCTGCTCAATCCACGTATTCACCCGCTCCGTCTCGCCCGGGTTGATGAGGGCGCTCACCTGGGTGGCGTCGTCGGCCGGGTCGCCCACGACGAGCTCGCCCACGCGAGCGGCGAGGAGCTCGACGAAGTCGGCGGCCACGGACGAGTGCACGAAGACGCGCTGCACGGAGATGCACGACTGGCCGGCGAATGAAGTGGCCGCGAATGCGGCCTTGGCCGCCACCAGTTCGAGATCGGCCGAAGGCTCCACGATGAGAGGGGCGTTGTTGCCCAGCTCCAGCCCCACCCGCTTGTGCGGAACCTTGGCCCGGATGCCCCAGCCGACCGGCGGTGAGCCGGTGAAGGTGATCATGGCGACGTCGGGATGCTCGACCAGATGGTTCGCCGTCGAACCACCGGTGGTGACCACGTTGAGCCACCCGGCGGGGAGACCGCACTCGTCGAGCAACATGCCGGCCAGGGCCAGCGCCGACAACGGCGTGGCCGACGCCGGCTTGAGGACGACCGGGCACCCGGCGGCGATGGCCGGACCCAGCTTGTGGACCACCAGGTTCACGGGGAAGTTGAAGGGCGAGATGGCGGCGACCACACCGATCGGGACCCGCATCACGAATCCCAGCTTGTGCTCTCCGGCCGCGGACGCGTCGAGAGGGATGGTTTCACCGGTGAGCGTGCGGGCGATGGCGGCGGAGAAGCGGAAGGTGTCGACGGCCCGGCTCACCTCGACCCGGGCGGTAGCGATCGGCTTGGCGGCCTCGGCGGTGATGCGCTGGGCGAACTCCTCGTGCCGGGCGGCGAGCCGCATGGCGGCCGCATCGAGGATCTCGGCGCGCTGCCACGCCGGTAGCGGGCCGGCGTCGCGTCGGGTCACCGCCGCGGCCACTGCGGCGTCGATGTGGGCCTCGGTGCCGACCGGCACCCGGCCCACCTCACGCCCGTCGTAGGGCGAGCACACCACCGAGACTTCGTCGGTGGTCACCGCGTCGGATCCGATGAGCATGGGAGTCACGTCAGCCACAAAGCACTCCTTGAGTCACTGGTTGCGCGGGAAACCGAGGTCGGGGCCCCGCTCGACCACCTCGGGCCAGCGGGCGGTGACCACCTTCTCACGGGTATGGAAGCGCACGCCCTCGGCGCCGTGCACCTTGGTGTCGCCGAACAGCGATGCGCCCCATCCCCCGAAGGAGTGGTAGGCGACCGGTACGGGGATGGGAACGTTGATGCCCACCATCCCGGCGTCGACCTCGATCTGGAAGCGCCGGGCCGCGGCGCCGTCGCGGGTGAACAGCGCCACACCGTTGCCGAAGGGGCTGTCGTGCACCAGCTCGAGGGCCCGCTCGAGGGTCGGCACGCGCACGACGCAGAGGACGGGTCCGAAGATCTCCTCGGCCCAGATCCGCATGTCGGGGGTGACGTGGTCGAACAGGCAGGGCCCGAGCCAGAAGCCGTCCTCGGCGCCGACGACGGTGGCTCCTCGCCCATCGACCACGAGCTGGGCGCCCTCCTCGACCCCGAGGTCGACGTAGCCGACCACCCGGTCGCGATGCGTCGCCGTGACCAACGGGCCCATGTCGACGCCGGGGGTGCGGCCGTCGGCGATCACCAGGCCTCGCGCTCTCTCGGCGATGGCGGCCACGAGGTCGTCGGCGATCTCGTCGATCGCGACGACGACGGAGATGGCCATGCACCGCTCCCCGGCCGAGCCGTACCCGGCGCTCACTGCGCCGTCGGCGGCCGCATCGAGATCGGCGTCGGCCAGCACGACCATGTGGTTCTTGGCCCCGCCGAGCGCCTGCACACGCTTGCCGGCGCCCATCGCCGTGACGGCCACGTGGCGGGCTATGGGCGTGGAACCGACGAAGCTGACCGAGCGGATCTCGGAGTGCTCGATGAGCGCGTTGACGGTGTCGGCGTCGCCCTGGACGACGTTCAGGACCCCGGGGGGAAGACCGGCCTCGGTGAACCATCGGGCCATCAGCACCGAGGCCCCGGGGTCGCGGTCGCTGGGCTTGAGCACGAAGGTGTTGCCACAGGCGATGGCCACAGGGATCATCCACAACGGCACCATGACCGGGAAGTTGAACGGGGTGATGCCGAGGGCCGGGCCCACCGGCTGGCGGACGGTCCACACGTCCACATCGGTGGAGACCTGCTCGCTGTGGGTGCCCTTCAGCATCGAACCGAGGCCGCAGGCGAACTCGACGACCTCGATGCCCCGGCCCACCTCGCCGAGGGCGTCTGAAAGCACCTTGCCGTGCTGGGCGGTGATGACCGTAGCCAGTTCCTCCCGCCGTTCGTGGAGGATCTCGCGGTAGGCGAACAGCACCTTCGTGCGGGCGGCCAGCGACGAATAACGCCAGCCGTCGCCGAAGGCCCGGCGGGACGACTCGACGGCGATGGCCACGTCGTCGGACTCGGCCAGGCGCACCTCGGCCGCAACCGCTCCAGTGGCGGGGTCGAACACCGCGCCGGTGCGTTCGGAGCCTCCGGACCACGACGCCCCGTCGATCCAATGCTCGATGATTCCCGCGGTGACGCCGGATTCGCTTGCCATTCTTTCAGTGTGCCACTGATTCCTTTGTCACCAAGCGGCTGCACCGCGGTTTCGGTCGTCTCGCCCGTCCAGGGCATCTACCATGCCCGCCGTGGCTGCCCGCCGGTCCTCCGACTTCCGACTCGCCGTCCTGTGGCACGACCGGGCCGAGCCCCCGACCGTGCCGATCGCCCCGCTCCCGGGCCACGCCGACGTCGTGGTGGTGGGCGGTGGCTACGGGGGGCTGGCCGCCGCCCGCCGGCTGGCCGCCGCGGGGCGCCACACCGTGGTTCTCGAAGCCGATGCGCTGGGGCGAGGGGCCAGCACCCGCAACGGCGGGATGGTCATCCCCGAGCTGAAGGCGGGTCCGGTCACGCTGCAACGCCATTACGGCCCGCTGGGGCTCCGGATGCACCACGAGATCGGCGAGGCCTTCGACCACATCGAGCAACTGATCGCCGACGAGAGCATCGACTGCGACTACGAGCGCACCGGCCAGCTCTATCTGGCCCACAACGAGCACAGCGTCACCACGCTGCGTCACCTGGCCCACGAGCACCTGACCATCGGTGACCCGGTGCTGTTTCTCGAACGCGGAGAACTGGCGGGCGAGGTCGGCTCCGACGCCTTCACCGCCGGAGTCGTGCTGCCCCGCACCGGAGGTCTCGACCCCGCCCGGTACCACGCCGGCCTCACCCGGTTGGCACTCGCCGCCGGTTCCGAGATCCACGAACGAACACGCGCCATCGAACTCAGCCCCGGGCCGAACGGCGCGACGTCGGTGCGCACCGAGCGGGGCACCATCGAAGCCAGGGATGTGATCGTCGCCACCAACGCCACTTGCGACGACCTGGTTCCCACCCTGCGCCGCCGGGTCCTGCCGATGGGCAGCTTCATCATCGCCACCGAGGTACTGCCGACGGAGGTACTCGCCGCCGTCACCCCCACGCGGCGGATGATGGTCGACACCAAGAACCTGCTGTTCTACTGGCGGGCCACCCCCGATGGGCGCATCGCTTTCGGGGGCCGCAAGTCCCTGGTCCCCACCACCGTCGACGAGGCCGCCGACTTCCTCTACGAGGCCATGGTGCGCATCCACCCGATGCTCGAAGGCGTGGCCATCGATCGCGCCTGGGGGGGGTCGGTCGCGCTCACCCTCGACCGGATGCCCCACGTGGGTCGAGCCGGCGGAGCGTGGTACCTCACGGGCTGCAACGGCTCGGGCGTCGCGCTCATGACCTGGCTCGGCCATGCCGTGGCCGGCACGGTGCTGGGCGAGCAGCCGCCACCCTCGTTCACCGAACTGCCGTTCCGACCCCTGCCCCTGGGACGATTGCGCCGGCAATGGATTCCGGTGGCGGGTCGTTGGTTCCAGTGGGAGGACCAACGCCGCTGACCACTGGCGACCAGCCGACCGGCAGGCTCAGTGGGGCAGATCGCGGAACGGCGTGGTGCGGTCGTTGCTCGGCTCCCGGGGCAGGCCCAGCACCCGTTCGCCCACGATGTTGCGCTGCACGTCCTCGGTGCCGCCGCCGATGCGGGCCATCCACTGGCCCATGAACACCATCGACTGCCAGTAGCCGTCGTCGGGAGCGTCGTCTCCCCACAACATGCCGGACGGACCCTGGATGGCCTCGACCAGGTCACCCTGAAAGGCCAGCCGATCGGACACGGCGATCTTCATCACCGACACCTCGGGGCCCGGAGCCACGCCCTTGCTCGCCGCGGTGCGCACCCGGTACCCCATGTACCGACCGATCTCGAAGCTCGTGTAGAGCTGAGCCAGGCGTTGGCGGAAGGTCGGGTCGTCGGTGACCCCGAAGCGGCGGGCCAGGCCGAGCACGCTGCCGAACCCGCCCATGTGCCCCGAACCGATGTCGGCCCGCTCGCTGGTGAGGGTGGTCATGGCCACCCCCCAGCCACCGTTCTCGGGGCCGAGCAGGTTGGCCACCGGCACCCGCACGTCGGTGAGGAACACCTCGTTGAACTCGGCGGCCCCGGTGGCCTGGCGCAACGGGCGCACCTCGACACCGGGCGTGCGCATGTCAAGCAGCAGGTAGCTGATGCCCTTGTGCTTCGGGGCGTCGAGGTCGGTGCGCACGAGCAGCATCCCCCAGTCGGCCACATGGGCCGACGAGGTCCAGACCTTCTGGCCGTTGACCACGAACTCCTCACCGTCGCGCACGGCGCGACAAGCCAGGGAGGCCAGGTCGGACCCGGCATTGGGTTCGCTGAAGAGCTGGCACCACACCTGATCGCCGTGCAGGATCGGGTTCAGGAAGTCGAGCTTCTGTTGCTCGCTGCCGTGCACGACGATGCTCGGCCCCACCATGCCCGTGGCCTGGGCGAACATGCCGGTGGCCACGTCGAACTTCGACTCCTCCTCGAGGAAGATGCCCTGCAAGAGACCGGTGAGACCGCGGCCGCCGTACTCGACGGGCCAGGTGAGCCCGGCCCAACCGGCTTCGGCCTTCGTGCGCTGCCAGTCCCGGCAGGCCTTCACATGGGCCTCTTCGTCGGCGGCCATCGTGCTCATGACCACCCGCATCCGGCTCGGGTCCTTGGGCTCGGCGTGCTGGCTCAGGAAGGCCCGGCACTCGCCACGGAAGGCCGCTTCCTCCGGCGTCTCATCGAAGTTCACTGCGGTCCCCCTCGTGCGTTCGGGAAACCATCATGCCGCGCTGAAAGGAGCCGCACCCAAACGAGCGCTCGGTTTCAGCGACCCGTCCAACGCGGCTCGCGGCGGTCGAAGAAGGCGTTCACACCCTCGACGGTGTCGGCCGACGACACGATGACCGCCTCGGCCACCCCGGTGAGCTGCCAGCCGTGGGCGTCGGAGTCGACGCGGAGCCCGTCGAGGATCCGCATCGTCTCGCGCACGGCCACCGGGCCGTTGCGACAGATCCGCTCGGCCAGAGCCACCGCCTCGGCCAACGCCTGGCCCGGGGCGGTGACACGACTCACGAAGCCGAGCCGCTCGGCCCGCTCGGCGTCGATCGGGTCCCCGGTGAGCAGCAGTTCGTGGGCCACGTTCTGGGGTAGGGCCCGCACCGACCGGAACACCCCGGCACAGATCGGCACCAGGCTGCGCTGCACCTCGGGTAGTCCGAACCGGGCGGTGGTGGATGCCACCACGAGGTCGCAGGCCAGCACGATCTCCATGCCCCCTCCGAAGGCCGGGCCCTCGACCGCGGCGATCAGCGGAGTGAGGCGATGCCGACGGATGATGCCGTACTGCCCGCCCCGGTCGGTCGACGACATGCCGGCGCGCAGGTCGGTGCCGGCCGAGAACACCGTCGGCGTTCCGGTGATGACCCCGGCCCACAGCTCGGGATCGTCGTCGAGCTGGTCGAGGGCGGCGCCGATCCCCTCGGTGATCGGGGGATCGATGGCGTTGCGCTTGTGCTCGCGCTCGATGTGCACCACGAGCACCCGGCCCTGCACCTCGGTCCAAACCGTCGTTGCGTCGTCAGCCACGTTCGCCTCCCCCGGCGTTGCCGAGGACGATCATGGCAGGTCCGCCGGGCGCGCCACTGTGCGGCGAGGCGCCGGTCAGTGCTTGATCATGACGTGCTTGAGCTCGGTGTAGGCCTCGACGGCGTAGAGCGACATGTCCTTGCCGTAGCCGCTGTTCTTGAAGCCGCCGTGGGGCATCTCGGAGATGATCGGGATGTGGTCGTTCACCCACACCGTGCCGAACATGAGGGCCTTGGACATGCGCATGGCCCGACCCACGTCGCGGGTCCACACCGAGGCGGCCAGGCCGTAGTCGACGCCGTTGGCCCACTCGATGGCCTGGGCCTCGTCGCGGAAGCGCTGCACCGACACGACCGGCCCGAAGACCTCGCGCTGCACGATCTCGGCGCCCTGGTCGGGGTTGGCCACGACCGTGGGGGCGTAGAAGAAACCGGGACGGTCGAGGGCGGCGCCGCCCACGGTGACCTCGGCCCCACCCTCGACGGCGCGTTCGACCATGCCCGCCACCCGCTCGCGCTGCTGGGCCGAGATGACCGGGCCCATGGCCGTGTCGGGGTCGGCGGGGTCGCCGGTGGCGATGGCGCCGACAGCCGCGGTCAGTCCGGAGACGACCTCGTCGAAGATGCCGGGACCGACGACGACGCGGCACGGGGCGGTGCAGTCCTGGCCGGAGTTGTAGTACGAGCCTTCGGCCAGGCACGCCACCAGAGCCTCGACGTCGGCGTCGTCGAACACGACGACGGGAGCTTTGCCGCCGAGCTCGAGGTGCACCCGCTTCAGGGTGTCGGCGGCGTTGCGGGCGATCATCTTGCCGGTCGACACGTCGCCGGTGAGTGACAGCATGGCGATACCGGGATGGCGCACGATGGCATCGCCGGCCGTCTCGCCCTGACCGGTGACCACGTTGAACACGCCGGGGGGGAGGATGCCCTCGGTGAGCTCGGCCAGCTTGAGGGCGCTGAGCGGGGTGAGCTCGGACGGCTTCAGGATGAAGGTGTTGCCCGCGGCCAACGCCGGGCCGAGCTTCCACATGGCCATGTTGAGCGGGTAGTTCCACGGGGCGATGCCGGCCACCACGCCGAGCGGGTCACGCCGCAGCATCGAGGTGTGGTCCTCCAGGTACTCGCCGGCGGCCATGGCCTGCATGGTGCGGGCGGCGCCGGCGAAGAAGCGCAGGTTGTCGACGGTGAGGTCGAACTCGAAGTCGATGATCGACAGGGGCTTGCCCACGTTGTTCATCTCGAGCGTCTTGAGTTCGTCGAGGTTCTCCTCGACCCGCGCCGCCAGCGCCAACAGGGCCTCGGAACGCTCCCGCGGGGTGGCTGCCCCCCACTCCACGAAGGCGGCGGCGGCAGCAGTGACGGCAGCATCGACATCGGCGGCCCCGCTCGACGCCACCTCGGCGATCACCTCGCCGGTGGCCGGCGCCAGCACCTCGTCCACCGCGGCATCGGTCGCGGGGACCCACGACCCCCCGATGAAGTTCTGATGGGCCACGCTGACTCCTTCGTCGTGCCGGATCGGACCGGCGAATGTTGGGCCACGACCGTGAACCAACGCAAGCGATTCCGTTGCCGGCAGATGGACGAAGTGACGAATCGCTTGCCAAACGGCGAAATCTTCTGAGAATCTGAACGCCTGAACGTACCGCCAGGTCGTCAGGATCACCGCAGGGAGCCGAAAGCTGACCGGGAAGCCGAGCGCCGAGAGCCCTACCATGCCGGGGGGGAAGGCCGTGATCGAGATCGATCACGTGTCGAAGCGCTTCGGCGACTTCACGGCCGTGCACGATGCCCATTTCGACATCGCCGAGGGCGAGTTCTTCTCGATGCTCGGGCCGTCGGGCTGCGGCAAGACCACGACGCTGCGCATGATCGCCGGCTTCGAGACCCCCACGTCGGGGGCCATCCGCCTCGAGGGCACCGACGTCTCACGGGTGCCCCCCAACCGGCGCGACGTCAACACCGTGTTCCAGCAGTACGCCCTGTTCCCGCACATGACCGTGGCCGACAACGTGGCTTTCGGCCCCCGGTCCCGCAAGGTCTCCAAGGCCGAGACGACGAAGCGGGTCAAGGAACTGCTCGAGGTCGTGCGCCTCTCCGACTTCGCCCACCGCCGCCCCGCCCAACTTTCGGGCGGCCAGCAGCAACGGGTGGCCCTGGCCCGCGCCCTGGTCAACCTGCCCAAGGCGCTGCTCCTCGACGAGCCCCTCGGTGCCCTCGACCTGAAGCTCCGCCACGCCATGCAGTTCGAGCTCAAGCGCATCCAGCGCGAGGTGGGCATCACCTTCGTGTACGTCACCCACGACCAGGAAGAGGCGCTCACCATGAGCGACCGGATCGCGGTGATGTCCGACGGCCACGTCGAGCAGATCGGCACCCCCACCGAGATCTACGACGTTCCCGGGTCGGTGTTCGTGGCCGGTTTCATCGGCCAGGCCAACCTCTGGCCCGGCACGGTGACCGAACGCACCGGTGGGCGGGCAACCTTCACCACCTTCGGTGGTGTCGCGCTGCCGGCTACCTGCCGAGCCGGAACCGTCCAGGCCGGTCAAGCCGGCACGCTGATGGTGCGCCCCGAACGGGTGGCCGTTTCCACCTCCGAACCTCACGGCGAGGGCGCACGGGTGCCGGCCACCATGACCGACCTCACCTTCCAGGGGCCCGTCGTACGCCTGGTGCTGGAGGCCCCCGACACCAGTCCGATCGTGGCCCACATCGGCCACGACGTGGCCCTTCCCCTCCTACGACCCGGCGATCCGGTCTGGGCCACGTGGGCCGCCGACGCCGCCTGCGTACTGCCCCCCGCTGCCGACAACGCCGCCCTCACCAATGACGACGTCGTCATCGACGGCTGAGGACCCTTCTTCCCCACCCAAGGAGCACCCGATGGCCCGACCTGAGCACGACCCTCGCATCCTCGCTGCGCTCAACGCCCAGCGTCCGTCCCGTCGCCGATTCCTCGGGATGAGCGGCGTGGCGCTGGGGGGCCTCGCCCTCGGGCCCGCCCTGCTGGCCGCCTGCGGGAGCGACAGCTCCACCTCGAGCGGGACCACCAGTGCCGGCGGCGGCGGCGGAAGCTTCACGATGCTGAACTGGCCCTTCTACATCGAGAACGACCTGCCTGAGAGCTCGGTGCTGCTGACTGGTTTCACCGGCAGCACCGGCATCACGGTCGACTACCAGACCGTCATCGACTCCAACGAGGACTTCAACACCAAGTACGCCGAGACGCTGGCGTCGGGCGAAGGCATCGGGGCGGACCTCATCGTGCTGACCTCGTGGAACTGCGCCGACTACATCAAGGAAGGTTGGGTGAAGAACTTCGACCCCGCCAGCTTCCCCAACAAGGCCAACGTGATCGAGCGACTGGCCAACCCCACATGGGACCCGGGCCGAGCGGCCTCGATCCCCTGGGCGATCGGCCAGACCGGCCTCGCCTATTACCCGGACAAGGTCGGCGGGGAGATCACCGACGTCAACGCCATCTTCGACCCCAAGTTCGCCGGGCGGGTCACCGTGCTCGACGAGATGCGCGACACGGTGGGACTCGTGCTGCTCGGGCAGGGCATCAACCCCGAGACGGCCACGACCGACCAGATGCTGGCGGCCGTCGCCAAGATCGGCGCCGCCCGCGACGCCGGGCAGTTCCGCAAGATCACCGGCAACAGCTACGTCGAGGACCTCCAGCTCGGCGACGCCTGGATCTCGGTGGCGTGGTCGGGCGATGCCGCCAGCCTCATCGCCGAGGACGAGAACCTGGCCTGGGTGATCCCGGAACAGGGCGGCATGCTGTGGGTCGACAATGCCATGGTGCCTGTCGGGGCGAAGAACCAGGCCAACGCCGAGGCCCTGCTCGACTACCTCTACCAGGCCAGCGCAGCGGGGCCCTTCTACGAGGCCATCAGCTACATCCCGCCGGTCGCCGGCGCCGAAGCGGAGATGACCCCCGAGGGCCGTGTGAGCCCGTTCATCGTGCCGCCGGCCAGCCCGCCGCTCTACGAGTTCGAGATCCTCACGCCCGAGCAGACCGAAGAGGTCAGCCGCGCCTTCACTGCGGCCACACAGCAATAGACGAGGGCACTCGAATGGCTCGTACCGCCGAGGTCGACGACACCGCCAGCTTGCGGGCCCGGCACTGGTGGGTTCCCTACGCCCTGCTGGCGCCCGGCGCGCTGTGGTTGATCGTCTTCTTCGTGGTGCCGCTGTTCAGCATGAGTCGCTTGTCGTTGGAGGACGGGGGTCTGGCCAACTACGCCAACGTCATCTCCGACAACAGCACCGTGATCGTGAGGACCTTCGTCTACGCGGGCCTGGCCACGATCATCGCCTTGGCCATCGGCTACCCGTTGGCCTACGTGATCGCCCTCAAGGGCGGAAGGTTCAAGACCCTGCTGCTGGCGCTGGTCGTCGTGCCCTTCTTCGTGACCTACCTGGTACGCACGCTGGCGTGGCGGATCCTGCTGCTGGAGGACGGACCGGTCGTCGGTGCGGCCCGGACGCTGGGCATCCTCGGCGACGACCAGGCCATCGTCGGTAGTCCGTTCGCGGTGGTCCTGGCCCTGGCCTACAACTTCCTGCCGTTCATGGTGCTGCCCATCTACGTGAGCCTCGAGAAGATCGACGTGCGTCTGCTCGACGCAGCGTCCGATCTCTACTCGACACCATGGCGGGCGTTCCGCAAGATCACCCTGCTGTTGTCGCTTCCGGGCGTGTTCGCGGGGACGCTGCTCACGTTCATTCCCGCCGCCGGCGACTTCGTGAACGCCGAACTGTTGGGCTCCGAGCGGACCGTGATGATCGGAAACGTGATCGAGGCGAACTTCGGCAAGGAGTTCTTCCGGCCCGAGCTCTCGGCCCTGTCGTTCATGCTGATGGCCATCATCCTCGTCGGGGTCATCGTCTACGCCCGGCTGCTGGGCACCGAGGAGCTGGTGTGACCGCCGTCGTCGATCGCCCGGAAGCCGTCCCGGCGGCCGGCCCCGAAGGGCCCGACGAGCCCGGTGGTCCTCGGCCCAGTGCTCCCCCGTCTCGTCAGTGGGCCAACAAGCTCGGCGGGTTCGCACTGTGGGCGTGGGCCATCGCCGGACTGATCTTCATCCTGGCGCCCATCCTCGTCACCATCCTCTTCTCGTTCAACAATCCTGTCGGCCGGTACAACTACACCTGGAACGAGTTCTCGCTCGACGCCTGGACCGACCCCTTCCGCTACCCGGATCTGGCCGATGCGCTGTCGTTGAGCCTGAGAGTGGCGGCGGTGGTGACGGTCATCTCAACCGTCCTCGGGACCCTGATGGGCCTGGCGCTGGTGAAGTACCGCTTCCGGGCCAAGGGCATCGTGGGCGGGATCTTGATCCTGCCCCTCACGATGCCCGAGGTGGTGCTGGGGTTCTCACTGCTCACCCTGTTCGTGACGGTGAACTGGACCCGGGGTTTCGTCACCATCATCATCGCCCAGGTGATGTTCTCGATCAGCTACGTCGCCGTCACGGTACGGGCGCGCATCCGCGGGTTCGACTGGCGCCTCGAGGAGGCGGCCGCCGACCTCGGCGCAGGGCCGTGGCGCACCTTCGTGCGGATCACGCTGCCGATCATCGCCCCCGGTGTGGTGGCGGCGGCGCTGCTCACGTTCGCCCTGAGCCTCGACGACTTCATCATCACCTACCTGAACTCGGGCCTGTCCGAGACGTTCCCGATCAACGTCTGGATCACCAAGCGCAGCCGCATCCCTCCGCAGATCAACGTGTTCACCACCACCCTCCTGCTGGTCAGCATCCTGATCGCCGTGGCCGTCCTCTACTGGAGCCACCGCCAGGGCCGCAAGCTCGCCGCCCCGGGCGGCCGATCCAACGATTAACCATCCATAAGTCACCATGGAATCGACGGCACAGACTGGGTTCCCCAACTGATTCACGCACGAAATGGCGTGGAGACAATGGAATCCGTTGCATCAGACCTCGCGGGCAGCCATACTCTCTGCCATCCGACCCGGCGCCGACCACGTGTGTCTGCGCCCCGCACTGGAGCAACCATGACGACGTCGCCCGAAGAGCTCCGCCACCTCGCCTCCGAGCACCTGTGGGGGCAGTTCTCCCGCCTCGCCCCCGACGACATCACTCCGATCATGGACCACGGTGAGGGCTGTTACGTCACCGACACCGACGGCAAGCGCTACCTCGACGGGCTGTCCGGGCTGTTCACCGTGCAGGTCGGTCACGGCCGGGCCGAGCTCGCCGCCGTCGCCGCCGCCCAGGCCGAGAAGCTGGCGTACTTCCCGCTGTGGACCTACGCCCACCCCAACGCCATCGAGTTGGCGGCGCGGCTGGCCCACCTGGCCCCCGGCGACCTCAACCGGGTCTTCTTCACCACCGGTGGCGGCGAGGCCGTCGAGTCGGCGTGGAAGCTCGCCCGTCAGTACTTCAAGACCATCGGCCAGCCGAGCCGGGTGAAGGCCATCGGGCGTCACCTCGCCTACCACGGCACCACCATGGGGGCCCTGGCCATCACCGGCATCCCCTCGTTCCGCGAGCCGTTCGAACCCCTCACCCCCGGCACCGCTCACGCTGCCAACACCAACGCCTACCGGTGCTACTTCTGCGCCGCGGCCGGTAACGGCTGCAACCTCGGCTGCGCCGACGACATCGAGGAGGTCATCCTCCGCGAAGGTCCCGACACCGTGGCCGCAGTGTTCATCGAGCCGGTGCAGAACGCCGGCGGCTGCTTCACCCCGGCCGACGGCTACTTCACCCGGGTGCGCGAGATCTGCGACCGCTACGGGGTCCTGCTGGTGTCGGACGAAACGATCTGTGCCTTCGGTCGCCTCGGCGCCATGTTCGCCTGCGAACGGTTGGGCTACCAGCCCGACATCATCACCTCGGCCAAGGGGCTCACGTCCGGGTACTCGCCCCTCGGGTGCATGATCGTCAGCGACCGCCTCGCCGAGCCCTTCCTCGAACCCGGAGCCTCGTTCCTACACGGCTACACCTTCGCCGGTCACCCGGTCAGCACCGCAGTGGCCATGGCCAACCTCGACATCATGGAACGCGAGAACCTCATCGAGGGTGTGCGCGAGAACGAGGCCGCGTTCCGTGCCGCCCTCGACGGCCTCCGCGACCTGCGCATCATCGGCGACATCCGCGGCATGGGGTTCTTCTACGGGATCGAGATGGTGAAGGACCCGATCACCAAGGAGACGTTCAGCGAGGAAGAGGGTGAGCTGCTGCTGCGGGGTTTCCTGTCGAAGCGCCTGCTCGAGCTCGGTCTCATCTGCCGAGCCGACGACCGCGGCGACCCGGTCATCCAACTGTCACCGCCGCTGATCGCCCGCCAGGAGCAGTTCGACGAGATCGCCGCCATCCTGCGCACCGCCCTCACCGAGGCCATGGACCTGCTGGGCATGGACCACACCGCCGGACCGGCCCCCGTGGCCGTCACCGACCCCGCCCTGGTCCGATGAGCGCCCCACTGACCGTCGGCGTCCCCACCGAGATCAAGCTCGAGGAGGGTCGCGTCGCCCTCACGCCCGACGGCGTGCGCGAACTGCTGCACCACGGGGTCAGTGTTCTGGTGCAGACCGGAGCCGGGGAGGAGTCATCCATCCCCGACGATGACTATCGGGTCGCGGGGGCCACGATCGTCCCCACGGCCGCCGACGTGTGGGCCGACGCCCAACTCGTGTGCAAGGTGAAGGAGCCCCTCGCCGACGAGTTCGGTTACTTCCGGCCCGGGCTGGTGCTGTTCACCTACCTGCACCTCGCCGCCTACCCGAAGGTGGGCGATGCCCTCCTCGAACACGGGGTCACCGGCATCGCCTACGAGACCGTGCATGCCCGTGACGGCTCGTTGCCCCTGCTCGCCCCCATGAGCGAGGTCGCCGGCCGCATGAGCATCCAGGTCGGCGCCCACTTCCTCGAGCGCCACAACGGAGGGCGCGGGGTGCTGCTGGGCGGTACCCCCGGAGTGCGCCCAGCGCGAGTGGCCGTGATCGGAGCCGGCAACGTGGGCTGGAACGCGGCGTGGATGGCCGCTGGCTTGATGGCCGAGGTGGACCTGCTCGACAAGAACGCCGAGCGCCTCCGCTACGTCGACCAGATCCAGATGGGTCGCGTCACCACCCTCACCTCCAACGTCGGGATGGTCGAGCGGGTGGTAGCCGAGGCCGATCTCGTGATCGGCGCCGTGCTGGTACCCGGGGGAAGAGCGCCCACGGTGGTCACCGAGGCCATGGTGCGGTCCATGAAGCCGGGCGCCGTGATCGTCGACATCGCCGTCGACCAGGGCGGGTGCGTCGAGACCACCCACGAGACCACCCACACCGACCCTGTGTTCGAACGCCACGGGGTGCTGCACTACGCCGTGGGCAACATGCCCGGCGCCGTGCCCCACACGTCGACCCACGCCCTCACCAACGCCACCCTGCCCTACCTGGCCGAGGTCGCCCGTCTGGGCCCGGCGGCGGCGGCGCGACGCGACGAAGGCCTCGCCCTCGGAGTGAACACGACCGGAGGGGCGGTCGTGAACCACGCGGTGGCGGAGGCGCTCGGCATCGCCTGTGCCGAGGTGCACCAGGCCTTGGCGCTCGCGGCGACTCCATGACATCGCCCCCGCCCTGCGACCGGGAGTGGCCGCCTCGACCCTGCTCGGCCCAGGCTGGTCCGTTGAGGGCGCACCCATGAAGGCCACTCGACGCTCCGACATCCCGAGCCGGCGTCCCACCCCCCTCCCGGCACGTGTCGAGGTCGACGACATCGACAAGGCGATCATCCGTGAGCTCCAGGTCGACGGGCGCATGCCTTACACCAAGCTCGGCGAGTTGGTCGGGCTGTCGCAGGCCGCGGTTCGCCAACGGGTGCAGCGGCTCATCGAGAGCGGAGCCATGCAGGTGGTGGCGGTCACCGACCCGCTGGCGGTGGGGTTCGCCATGGAGGCCATGATCGCGGTGTCGGTCGAGGGCGACCTACGCGACGTGGCCGACACCCTGGCTGCGGTACCCGAGGTCACCTACCTGGTCATCACCACCGGCCGCTACGACCTGCTGGTCGAGGTGGTGTGCGAGAGCACCGACGACCTGTTCACCCTGGTGAACGACGTGGTGCGAGCCACCCCGGGGGTGGTGCACGCCGAGACCCTGACCTACCTGCACGTGGCCAAACAGTCGTACTCGTGGGGGACCCGCTGACCGCCCGCTGCTGAGCGTCGGAGACCGCCCGTTCACGCGGTGGCGTCGACGAGGGCCTCGCCGAGCGCGGAGAAGCACAGATCGAGGTCGGCGTCGTCGATCACCAGGGGCGGGCAGAACGCCACTGCTCCAGTGCCGATCGGTCGGGCGATCACCCCTCGGGCCAGCAGTCCGGCCCGCACGTCGAGGGCGCTGACCTCCGGGTGCATCCCCACCGCCCACACCGCGCCGGCACCACGGGCCTCGGCCACCAGACCTTTGTCGGCCAAGGCCCCGAGGCCTTCGGCGAATCGAGCCGCCAGATGGGGCACGCGCTCGAACAGGCCATCGGCCTCGAGCACCTCGATGTTGGCCGTTCCGACCGCGCACGCGGTGGGGTGCCCCGAGTAGGTGAAACCGTGGCGCAGGATGAAGGCGGGATCGGCCTCGAGCGCGTCGAGCACGGCCCGGCCCACGACCACTCCGCCAAGGGGTAGGTATCCGGACGTGCAGCCCTTGGCAAAGGTGATGAGGTCAGGAGTGACCCCGTAGTGCTCGGCCCCGAACCACGAGCCGAGACGCCCGAACGCAGTGATGACCTCGTCGAACACCAGCAGGGCGCCGTGCTCGTCGCAGAGCTCTCGCAGCCGGGCCAGGTACCCGGGCGACGGGGGGTACACCCCGCCGGCGCCCTGCACGGGCTCGGCCAGTACCGCGACGATCTCGTGGCCCCGGGCGGCGAAGAGGGCCTCGATCTCGGCCAGATCGTGGCTGGCGACCCGGTGCACCTTCGGCAACAACGGCCCGAAGTGCTCCTGGTTGAGGGGGAGCCCCCCGGCCGACAACCCGCCGTAGGTGACACCGTGGTAGGCGTTGTGGCGGCCGACGACGAGCTGGCGCTCGGGATGGCCCTGGAGCGAAAAGGTGAGCCGGCTCAGCTTGATGGCGGTGTCGACGGCCTCCGACCCCGATGACGTGAGGAACACCCGGGCGCCGGGCAGCGGCGCCCGTTCGGCCACGAGCGCGCTGAACCGTTCGGCCGGCTCGTTGGTGAAGATGTCGAACGTGTTGTAGGCGGCGATGGCCTGCATCTGTTGGTGGGCGGCCTCGACGAGCTCGGAGCGGCCATGGCCGACGGCGCAGTACCAGAGGCTGGCCAACCCGTCGACGTAACGGCGGCCACGGTCATCCCAGACGGCGGCGCCCTCACCCCGCACGATGGTGATGAAGTCGCTGGCCTCGGCGGCGGGCCGGGCGAAGGGATGCAGGAACGCGGTGGGGGCCAAGGGTCACCTCGGGTCGGACCGCCCCGGCGGGCGGCAGACCCAAGTCTGCCTCGCTCCGACCCCGGCGTGGCCGGTCGGTAGCCTCGGGTCATGGGTCAGACCGAGGCGCGATTGCGGTTGGGCGTGTACCCGGGTTCCTTCGATCCCGTGACCATCGCCCATCTGCACGTGGCCGAGATCGCGGTCGAGACCTGTGGCCTCGACCGGCTGGAGCTGAACATCTCGGTGGCCACGCTGGGCAAGGACGACCACGTCCTCACTCCGGTCGCCGAGCGGTTGGGCCACCTACACGCACTGGTCGCGGACCGCCCGTGGCTGGGCGCTCGCTCCACCACGGCCAGCTTGTTGGCCGACGTGGCCGAGGGCTTCGACGTGCTCGTGGTGGGCGCCGACAAGTGGCACCAGTTGCTCGACGTGGCCTGGTACGGCTCGGTTGCGGCCCGCAACGCCGCGCTGGCCCGGCTGCCCGTGGTGGCCGTGGCCCCGCGGGCCGGCTGGACCCTTCCCGGCGACGACGCCGCGGCGGCGCCCCCTGCGGGTGTCGAGGTCGTGGTGCTGCCAACCGATCCCGTCCATCACCACGTCTCCGCCACCGCCGTGCGCGAAGGGCGCCACGACTGGCGAGCGACCTCCTGACCAACGGTCGCCCCATGGGGCCCGGTGTCGTGCGGGGTGCCACCGGGGTCGGGGACGGCCCCGATACCGTCGGCGCCATGCGCGTCGCCGCGGTGCAACTCCAGTGCGTTCCGGACGCAGCAGAGGTCCGCACCCGGGCCGCGGGCATGGTCGAACGGGCGGTCGACGAGGGTTCCACGCTGGTGGTGCTGCCCGAGTTGTTCGCATCGCTCGGCCGGCGGTCCGACATGGTCGCGGCGGCCGAGCCGCGACACGGCCCCACCGTGCGCTGGGCCTCGGCTCTCGCCTCAGCCCATGGGTGCTGGCTGGTGGCCGGGAGCTTCGTGGAACGCGCCGACGATGGTCGGCTCTTCAACACCGCGTGCCTGCTCGACACCGACGGCGTACTCGTGGCGTCGTACCGCAAGATCCACCTGTTCGACGTCACCGTCGACGGCGCCACGACCCGCGAGTCCGACACCTTCGCCGCCGGCGACGAACCAGTGGTCGTCACGCTTACGGGGCTGGCCACCGAGCCCGTGCTCGGCCTCACCACCTGCTATGACCTGCGTTTCCCCGAGCTCTACCTGACCGAAGCGCTCATGGGCGCAAACGTGATCGCCGTGCCGTCGGCCTTCACCGCCGCCACCGGGCGGGCGCACTGGGAGCTGCTGGTACGGGCCCGGGCGGTGGAGAACCAGGTGGCGATCGTCGCCGCCGGGCAATGGGGCGAGAGCCCCGACGGCATCGTGCGCCACGGCCACTCGATGGTGGTCGACGCCTGGGGAACGGTGCTGGCCGAGGCCGGCGCCGAGGGTGACGCCGTGGTGGTGGCCGACCTCGACCTGGCCGCCCTCGACGAGCTGCGCACCCGGCTGCCGAGCGTGGCCAATCGTCGACCCGACGCCTACCGACTGGCCTGAGCAGCCGCTGCGAACGGCTCAGGGCTAGTACTCGTACTGCGCCAGGGTGCCCGGGAACAGCTGGTCGAGGTAGGACCGCTCCAGCGACGCCGCGGCCTGCGGGGCCTCGATGCCGAACACGTTGCGGAGCTGAGCGACGGTCAACTGGTTGATGAGCCGGTAGGAGATCTGCGGGTCGATGTTGGCCGGCGTACACCCGTCCTCGGCCCGCTCGAGGAGCGCGTCAGGGGCCGGAAGCTTCCCCGAGTACTGCATGAGGCCGCCCTGCGCCCGGATCGGCGCGCACAGGTCGGTGAAGGCGTTGTGGCCGCCGTTGGCGATCACCGCGAACCGCTTGGGCGGCGCCAGCCAGTCGAAGGTGCGCTGGATGTTGGCGAGCGGGATCGTCTCGTCGACCTCACCGGCGATGATCATCGAGGGCTTGTCGGGCGGAGGAGTGGTGGCGTACGCCTCGGTGACGGCCTGGTCGATGAAGGCCCGACGAGCCTCGACATCGTCCTGGAGGGCCTCGGGCACCACGATGCTGACGCCGGAACCGGGGGCCCGCCCGATGACCGTCTTGACCTCGGGGTCCTGGGCGAAGCGCAGCACCGCCCCACCCCCGGCGCTGAGCCCCTCGGCCGCGAGCTGCTCGAGGTTCATGGCGCCGGCGAGGGGCCCCGAGGCGTTCTGCTCGCCGAGCAGGGCGAGGGTGGAGCGCAGCACTCCCACGTCGTCACCTTGGCGAGTCTGGTTGAGCGTGGAAGCGGCGAGATCGCGCTCGATGTGCTCGGGGGCTGCGGTCACGAAGCCCCACGAGGCCATGTGCTCGTAGTGCTGAGAGGCGAAGGCGGCGTTGTCGCCGGCGCCGTGGGAGTAGATGATCGTGGGGAACGGACCCTTGGGTGAGGGGGCGGGCTGGTCGTAGGAGTCGAGCGGGATCTGCTGGACCAGCTCGGGGGGGATGGCCCCGCGGACCGCCTCGGGGAAGCCGATCAGGGAGCTGTAGCCGTCGATCTTCGATGCCGTGGTCACCGAGGCCGGATCGGCCGGGTAGAAGACGTAGACCTGGCGATCGCTGAGCGGCAGGATCGTGCGACCCACGGGGTACGGCCCCCGCTCACTGAAGTTCACCGGGGCCGCAGCCGCGGTGGTGGCGGTCGTGGAGGCAGGGGTGTCCGATCCCCCGCAGGCCCCAGCCGCAAACGCCAGCACGACCACGACTGCGGTCATGGCCGCGATCCGACGACGCGAGTGAGGTCGGCTCCGAGGGTCGACTCCGGTGACAGCGGTGGCGGTGGTGGGCATGGGTCTCCCCCGAACGGGCCGACGCATCCCCGACACATCAGCGCTGTGGCCAGATCAGTCTGACCGATCTCCGCCCCCGGCGGAACACCACGCCGGAAACAGGTCTCAGGCGTCGCCCTCGAAGCGTTGGGCCGCCGCGCCGAAAATACCCTTGGCCATGAGCGACTGCTCCACCCGACGCCGGGCCGCGTACACGTGCGCGGCGGCATCGACGGCGGCGCGGTCGTGGGGGTCGGCCTGAACGGCCCACTCCACCAGTTGGCAGGCCAACCGGAAGCCATCGGCATCGGCGGCCGCCGTCGCCGTCTCGGCCAACACCAGGGCCCGCTCGACCAGCATGGCGCCGCCACCGACCAGGCGGGCGACCTCGGCCGCGATCACCTCGTCGGCCGCCGGCTTGAGGCGGGCCGGGTTGCCGTCGTACCACCCGCCGTAGAGCCGCCAGATGTTGCGGACCACGAACTCGGGCTCGTCGTACACCGGCTTCAGGTAGGGCCGCTCCAACAAGTGGGCGGGGGCCGAGACGGTGTGCACGATGGTGTCGAGGGTGGCCCCGTCGTTCATCAGCTCGAGCGTCTGAGCGACCAGGCTCTCGAGCACGCTTGCCGTCTCGTCGAGCACGCGCTGGATGCGGTTCTCGCCACCGACCGGGAGACCGTGAGCGGGCAACAGGAGCTCGGGCCGCAGGGCGGCCATCCGGCGCAGGGCGAGCGCCCACTCGTGCGGGTAGCGCTGCACCTTCTGGGGGTTGCCCGCGTTCGGGAAGACCCACAGGAGCAGGTCGCCGGCGCACACGGCGCGGTGCTCGGGCACCCACGTCCAGGTGTGGTCGTCGGTCTCGCCCTTGCCGTGGTGCATCTCGAAGGCCACCCCGCCCACGTCGATGCCCATCTCGTCGCGATAGGTGACCGATGGGGCCACGAAGTCGGAGAAGAACGCGGGCCGACCGTCGGGACCGACGTCGGTGAGGGCCCCACCGGGGCCGAACTGGCGCAGGTTGATGGCGGCGTTGTAGCCGTTGGTGAGGTCATAGCGTTGGAAACGATCTCGAATGGCTTCGTGGCCGATCACGGTGGGCCGGGGGCGTCCGCGTTCGGCGGCCTCGTCGACGATGGCCCGGGCGCCACCCACGTGGTCGACGTGCCCGTGGGTGTACACGAGCGAGTGCACCGGCGCATCGTCCCAACCGCGCAGGGCCGAGAGCACCTGCGGGGCGAGGGAGTCGAGCGAGGCGTCGAACAGCACCAGCCCGGCGTCGGTGCGGAACGACACCACGTGGGAGAACGCCTCGACCATGGCGACGCCATCGGCCACCTCGGACAGCTCGCACGTGACCCGGTTGGTGGGCCCGAGACGGGGGCTCGGGTCCTCGCCGATCGCCGCGTCGACGAACTGGGCCGACAGGGCGAGCAGGTCGGGCACGGGCTCAGCCGCCGCCGAACATGGCCAGCCACTGCTCGGCGTTGCGGGGCCGGAACACGAAGTTGGTGCGACGGGTGTCGCCCATCGAGGCCGACGGGTCGGGCGAGTAGAGGTGACCGGGGAAGAGCACGGCGTCGTCGGGCACCTTGGTCAGCTTCTGGGTGAGGCTCTCGTAGAGGGCCAGGGGGTCGCCGCCGGGGAGGTCGGTGCGCCCGCAGCCCTCGAGGAAGAGCGTGTCGCCCGAGACCAGGCGCCCGTCGACGAAGAAGCACTGGCTGCCCGGAGTGTGCCCCGGCGTGTGGATGAGCTCGATGGGGATGTCGCCCACCATCACCACGTCGCCGCTGTCATGGGTGACCAGTTCGTCGAGGCCGACGCCCGTGACCTTCTGCACGAAGGGCGCCTCGGCCGCCTGCACGTGCACCGGCACCGGGGCCACGGCCAGTAGCTCGCGCAGCCCCTGAATGGCGTAGCCCATCATCTCGCCGCCCACGTGGTCCTGGTGGTGGTGGGTGGCCAACGCCCCGGTGAGGCGCATGCCGTCGGCGGCCAGCACGTCGAGGATCCCGTCGATGTCGTAGGCGGGGTCGATGGCCACGGCCTCGCCCGTCTCGCGATCCCCGATCAGGTAGACGAAGTTGACCATCTGACGAGCCACCGGGTCGGTACGGGCGATGTCGCGACCGGCCAGGAGCTGACGGAAGTAGAAGCGGCTCGGGGCCATGGCGTCGGGCATGGGGACATTCTGCCCGAGGGTGGGCACAATGGTGACGTGAGCGCCGATGGCCC
>JBDNHK010000063.1:0-8382 GCA_041688815.1 Acidimicrobiales bacterium
CGTCGGGGCCCGCCGCTTCAGCGTCGTGGAGGTCGGCGGCAAGGAGGTCCTCGAGGTCGTCGGCGGTGGGTGCGGTCGCGGGATCTTCCCCCGCGGCCGCCCCCTCACCAGGTGTCACTTGGCCTCGTCGTCGACGATCTCGGCGTCCACGACGTCATCGTCGTCAGGGGCCGAGCCGCTGCCACCACCGGCCGACGCACCGGCCGCCGACTCGTTGGCCGCAGCCTGCTGGTACAGCTTCTGGGTGAACTCCTGGCTGGCCGTCATGAGCGACTCGGTGGAGGTCTTGATGGCCTCCATGTCGGAACCGGCGACCGCCGTCTTCAGGTCGGCCAGCTTGGTCTCGACGTTGGCCTTCTCTTCGGCCGAGATCTTGTCGCCCTGGTCCTTCAGGAGCTTCTCGGTCTGGTAGACGAGGGTGTCGGCCGAGTTGCGCACATCGGCCTCCTCGCGACGCTGGCGATCCTCCTCGGCGTGGGCCTCGGCGTCCTTCACCATCTGCTGGATGGCGTCCTTGGAGAGCGACGACTGACCGGTGATGGTCATGGACTGCTCCTTGTTGGTGGCGCGGTCCTTGGCCGAGACGTGCACGATGCCGTTGGCATCGATGTCGAAGGTGACCTCGATCTGGGGCACGCCACGCGGGGCGGGCGGAAGATCGACGAGCTGGAACTTGCCCAGGGTCTTGTTGAAGTTCGACATCTCGCGTTCGCCCTGCAGCACGTGGATCTCGACCGACGGCTGGTTGTCCTCGGCGGTGGTGAAGACCTCGGTGCGGCGGGTGGGGATGGTGGTGTTGCGCTCGATGAGCCGGGTCATGACGCTGCCCTTGGTCTCGATACCGAGCGACAGCGGCGTGACGTCGAGGAGGAGCACGTCCTTGACCTCACCCTTGAGCACGCCGGCCTGCACGGCCGCGCCCACAGCCACGACCTCGTCGGGGTTGACGCCCTTGTGGGGGTCGTTGCCGGTCATCTCCTTGACGAGGTCGACCACGGCCGGCATACGGGTGGATCCACCCACGAGCACGACGTGCTCGATGTCGCCCTTGGTGAGGCCGGCGTCCTTGATGGCCTGCTCGAACGGCACCCGGCAGCGCTCGAGGAGGTCGGCGGTGAGTTCCTGGAACTTGGCCCGGGTGAGCTGCTCGTCGAGGTGCAGAGGCCCGTCCTGGGTGGCGGTGATGAAGGGCAGGTTGATCTGGGTCTGCTGCACCTGCGACAGCTCGACCTTGGCCTTCTCGGCCGATTCCTTCAGGCGCTGCACGGCCATGTTGTCCTTCGACAAGTCGACGCCGTGGGCGGTCTTGAAGCTGTCGACGAGCCAGTCGATGACCCGCTGGTCCCAGTCGTCGCCGCCGAGTTTGGTGTCTCCGTGGGTGGACTTGACCTCGAAGACGCCGTCGCCGATCTCGAGTACGGACACGTCGAAGGTGCCACCGCCGAGGTCGAACACCAGGATGGTCTGGTCGGTGGCGTCCTTGTCGAGGCCGTAGGCGAGCGCGGCGGCGGTGGGCTCGTTGATGATGCGCAGCACCTCGAGGCCGGCGATCTGGCCCGCCTCCTTGGTGGCGGTGCGCTGGGCGTCGTCGAAGTAGGCGGGCACGGTGATGACGGCCTGGGTGACGGTGTCGCCGAGGTAGGCCTCGGCGTCGCGCTTGAGCTTCATCAACGTGCGGGCCGAGATCTCCTGGGACGTGTAGTCCTTGCCGTCGATGTCGATCTTCCAGTTGGTGCCCATGTGGCGCTTCACGGAACGGATCGTGCGATCGGGGTTGGTGATGGCCTGGCGCTTGGCCACCTCGCCGACGAGGACCTCACCGTTCTTGGCGAAGGCGACCACCGACGGGGTGGTGCGGCTCCCCTCGGCGTTGGGGATGACGACGGGATCGCCGCCTTCGAGGACGGCGACGACCGAGTTGGTGGTACCGAGGTCGATACCGACAGCCTTGGGCATGACAGGTGCTCCTGGGGTTGGGTGACGGTGCTGCGGGGTGTCCGGGCGGTTCATCAGCCGAGGCCACATGAGACCACCAGGAAAGTTGAGTGTGATGATAACAACTTTGCCGACGGCTTCCCCATTCCCCGTTCGCAGGATTTCCCGACGGCCGTCGGGCAGACTGACGGCCATGACCGCGTCACTCGTGCTGCTCCGCCACGGCCAGAGCACCTGGAACCTGGAGAACCTCTTCACCGGCTGGTTCGACGCCGACCTGACCGAGAAGGGACGGGCCGAGGCCGAGGCCTGCGGACCGGCGCTGGCCGATGCCGAGCTCGCGCCCGATCTGGTGCACACCTCTCGCCAGACCCGGGCCATCCGCACCGCCGACCTGGCCCTCGACGCCATCGACCGGCTGTGGATACCGGTCCGCCGTTCGTGGCGGCTCAACGAGCGCCACTACGGCGACCTCCAGGGCAAGGACAAGAAGCAGACCACCGCCGAACACGGGCCCGACATGGTGAAGGTCTGGCGGCGCAGCTACGACACCCCGCCCCCCGCCCTCGCCCTCGACGATCCTCGCCACCCCCGGTTCGACCCCCGCTACGCCGACCTGCCCCCCGATGTGCTCCCCGCCGCCGAATGCCTGGCCGATGTCGTCGCCCGCATGCTCCCCTATTGGTACGACGGCATCGTGCCCGACCTGCGCACCGGGGCCACCGTGCTCGTCGTGGCCCACGGCAACAGCCTGCGGGCACTGATCAAGCACCTCGACGGCATCTCCGACACCGACATCGCCGAGGTCAACCTGCCGACCGGGGTCCCGATCCTCTACGAACTCGGCGCCGACATGATGCCCTCGGAGCAGGTGCCACTGACCGAGCGCTACCTCGGCGACACCGAGGCCGCCCGGGCCGCCGCCGACGCCGTGGCCCGCCAGGCCGGCTGACCCTCCCGACACGGGCAGGACCACTGCGGAAGGGCCCGGTCTCTCGACCGGGCCCTTCCATCACATCAGGGCGAAACGGGTCTACTGACCCAGCCGATGTCGGTCAGACGGCCTCGTCCCCGAGTTCGCCCGTGCGGATCCGCAAGAGGGAACCGACCGGGAGGGTCCAGATCTTGCCGTCGCCGATGTTGCCCGTCCGAGCGGCATCGGCGATCGTCTGGGCCACGCTGGCGGCGTCGTCGTCGGGAACGATTGCCTCCAGCTTGATCTTCGGCAGGAACTCGACGGTGTACTCCGAACCCCGGTAGGTCTCGGTGTGGCCACCCTGGCGACCGAATCCCTTGGCTTCGGTGATGGTGATCCCGGTGACACCAGCCGCCTTGAGGGCGTCCTTCACGGTGTCGAGCGAGTGGGGGCGAATGATTGCTGTGACGATGGTTGCCATGCGATCTGCTCCTATCCCTTGGTGGAGACGAGGAGTTCCTCGCCCATGCCAGCCAGGACGTCATCGGAGTAGCCCGGCGCCCCGTGTTCGCTGAGGTCGAGACCCTCGAGCTCCTCGGCCGGGCTGACCCGGAGGATACCGATGGCCTTCATGCCACCGAAGAGGATTCCGGTGGTGACGGCCACCCATGCGATGATGGCCAGAGCGCCGAGCACCTGGGTGACGAGGAGTTCGGTTCCGCCGCCCTCGAACAGCCCTTCGTCGATGGTGAACAGGCCGGCGGCGATGAGCCCCCAGAACCCGGACACGGCGTGCACGGCGACGGCCCCGACCGGATCGTCGACCTTGAAGGCCCGCTCGAGGAGCAGTGCCGCCGGGACCACGACGATGCCGGCGACGAAACCGATGATCAGTGCCGGAACGACATCCACCGTGTCGACGACGGCACAGATGGAGACGAGCCCGGCGAGCAGGCCGTTGCCAGCCATGGAGACATCTGGCTTCTTGAGCAGGACCCAGGAGCTGATCAGCGCCCCGGTCGCACCGGCACAGGCCGCGAAGAGCGTCAGCACGGCGATGACCGGCACCGACATGTCGGCTTTCAGGGCCGAGCCGGGGTTGAAGCCGAAGAAACCGATGAAGAGAATCATGACACCGGTCAGCGCGAGCGGGATGGAGTGCGCCGGAATGGCCCGAGGCTTGCCGTCGGCTCCGAACTTGCCGATGCGGGGACCGAGGATGATGGCACCCATGAGTGCCGCGATCCCACCAGTGAGGTGCACGAGACCCGAGCCGGCGAAGTCGACGAAGCCACGCTCGTCGAGCCAGCCGCCGCCCCACTTCCAGCTCACGACGACCGGATAGATGAGGCCGGTGATGAGCACGGTGTAGATGAGATACGACACGAACTTCGTCCGCTCGGCGACGGCCCCGGCCACGATGGTGGCGGCGGTGGCCGCAAAGGCGGCCTGGAAGAAGAAGTCGGTCGAGACGCTGAGCGGATAGAAGTCCGGCCCGAGGGCGCTGAGATCGGGCAGCCGGTCCATCAGACCGGGAACACCCCACCCTGCGAAACCGAACCACCCTCCCACGAACCCCGGGTAGGCGAGACCCCACCCGACGAGCCCGAACACCAACACGCCGAGCGCGGCGTCCATGAGGCTCTTCATCATCATGTTGGCCGAGTTCTTGGCCCGGGTGAGACCCACGGCCAGCAGCGCGAAACCGGCCTGCATGAAGAACACGAGTACACCGGCGATAAAGATGAAGATGTTGTCGAGGATCACGGTCTGGGCGATGTCCGCCGCCGTTCCCGTGAAGCGTTCCACCAGTTCGGCCTCGACGACAGTGACGTCGACGGTGGTGTCCCCCTCTTGCGCGAGCGCAGGGAGAGCGCCCAACAGCAGCACCGCTGCGACCAGGCCCCCTCCCAGGAGCATCTTGAAGCGCATGCATTCTTCCTTTCTCTGGGTCATCTCGGTGACGGGGACAGGCGCTGAGCGGCAGTGCGCCCAACCTCTCTGGCTTCCGTCTGAACGATTCCTGAAGTTAGAGGAGGGCGGTTTCCGGGGAATCTCCCCCGCATTACGGCTGGCCGTCACTCTGGTTACGAGAGTGTTTCGCCGCCAGTGCGACACCGTCTCAGGCGGTGCGCTCCCCGAGAGCGGTGACGGTGACGCCTTCCAACCCTGTCTCACCACCGCCCTCGGCCGGCGCGGCCTGCTCCAGCAGGTAGCCACGCGAGCGCACGGTCTTTATCACGAGGGCCAGCGGAGCAATACGTCGGCGCACCCGCAGCATGTGGACGTCGAGGGCGTTGCGACCGGGGGCACCTTGGGGCCAGCCGGCGCGGGCCAACTGTTCCCGGCTCACCACTGCGCCGAAGCGGTCGAGCAGCGCCGGCATCAGCCGGGCTTCCACCGGCGGTAGCGACACCCAGTCGCCACCGCTGCGCAAGACCCCGTCGGGCTCCAGCACCGGTCGTGACGGCTGATTCGTCGCCGTTCGCCCCAGCATGGCGCGCGACCGCGCCTCCACGTCCTCTCTGGGCGCCGGGAGGCGAATCCAATCCTCGAGGCAACCGGTCAATGTTGGGGGAGGGTTGTCCTGGTCGACGAGCAGGAGCCGGGGATGACCCTGACGGGCCAGGACCTCTCGGCGTTCCTGCTCGTGCGGCCAGCGCAGGAGCACGACGTCCACCCCCCGACCGTACGAAAGCGCTGTTTCCGGGATGTTTCACAGTGGTGAAGCAAGAAGGAACCGGTCGCGACGAGCTCGTGACCGTCAGAGGCGCACGCCCGGCCCGATCTCCCTAGGCTGCGGCCATGGCACGAGACGCATGGCTCAACCATCTGGCCCAGGTTCCGATGTTCGCGCACTGCTCGAAAAAGGAACTGCAGCAGGTGGCCCAGGCCACCATGGAGGTCTCGGCCCCCGACGGTCGGGTGCTCGTCCGGGAGGGCGAACCGGGGCACGAGTGCTTCATCATCATCGAGGGCCACGCCCGGGTGGAGCGCAACGGGGCCGTGGTGGCCACCCTCGGGCCCGACGACGTGGTGGGCGAGTTGGCCCCGCTGACGGGCGGACCCCGCACGGCCACCGTCACCGCCGAAGGACCGCTCGACGTCCTGGTCATCGGCCAACGGGAGTTCGCGGCGCTGCTCGACGAGATTCCCGGGTTCGCCAACCGGGTGCTGCACGAGTTGGCCCACCGCATGCGCGACCTCGACGAACGCGCCTACGGCTGACCCCTCGCCGCGAGTGGGGTGTCCTCCCGGCCCGCGAGTACGTTTTCGTTCGTATGGACGCCACCAAGAAGCGCCTGAAGGCCCCCCAGCTGGTCCTGCTCATCGGCCTCGCCGTCGCCGTCTTCACGGCACTGTCCGGCATCGGGACGTCCCTGTTCGGCCAGACCGAGGACAACCCGGTCAGTCGTGAGGTGTTCGGGGGCATACCCACCCCGCTGAAGGTCGCCTTCTACACGATGATCCCCGTGTTGTTGCTCTACGGGGCGATCATGTTCAGCCAGCGGGTCACCAACTGGACCCGGGGCAAGCCCGACAACCGGGCCACCACGTCGAAGAACGTGAAGCGGCGTCTCGGCGACTTCCGCGCCGGCGTCTACATGCAGACCCTCATGCGTGACCCGGCCGCTGGCATCATGCACTCGCTCATCTACTTCTCGTTCCTGGTGCTGCTCGCCGTCACCACCATCCTCGAGATCAACCACATCCTCCCCGCCGACCTCAAGTTCCTCAGCGGTCGGGTCTACCAGGGCTACTCATTTGTCGGCGATGCCGCCGGGCTGGCCCTGTTCGTCGGTGTCGTGTGGGCCATCGTGCGCCGCTACGGGCAACGCCCGTACCGCATCCGCATCAAGTCGAAGCCCGAACACATGGTGATCCTGGGCGTGTTCCTGTCGCTCGCCGTCACCGGGTTCATGGCCGAGGCCTACCGCATCGCCGAAGAGGGAACCCCCGCGTACGAGAAGTGGTCGTTCGTCGGCTATCCGATCGCCCTTCTCGTCGACGGCGGCGGCAACCTGGCCGGCTGGCACCAGTTCTGGTGGATCGCCCACGTGGTCACGTTCATGGCCTTCCTCGTGATCCTGCCCGTAACGATGCTGCGCCACATGTTCACCTCACCGCTGAACATGTACCTGAAGGACCGCGACCGCCCCAAGGGCGCGATGAAGCCGATGCCGAACCTCATGGAGACCGAGCTCGAGAGCTTCGGGGCCTCCACCATCGAGGACTTCACCTGGAAGCAACTGCTCGACACCGACGCCTGCACGATGTGCGGCCGGTGCACCGCAGTGTGCCCGGCGCAGGCCACCGGCAAGCCCCTCGACCCGCGTGAGATCGTGCTGAAGGTAGGGGAGGTCATGGCCGCCACCGGGTCGCCGCGCGTGTCGCCGCCCATCGGCACCGACTCCGAGATCGTCATCTCGACCAATTCGGTCTTCGAGCGCATCACCCCCGATGAGATCTGGGCCTGCACCACCTGCAAGGCCTGCGACGAGGCCTGCCCGGTCAACATCGAGATCCTCGACAAGATCCTCGACATGCGCCGCTACCTGTCGCTCATGGAGTCGAACTTCCCCACCGAGCTGGGCAACGCGTACCGGTCGATGGAGAACTCCGGCAACCCGTGGGGTATCAGTCAGAACGAGCGGGCCGACTGGGCCGAAAAGATCGAGGGCATCGAGATCCTCGACGGCACCAGCCCCCTCGAGGCCGAGTACCTCTACTGGGTGGGGTGTGCCGGCTCCTTCGACGACAAGAACAAGAAGGTCACCCAGGCCATGGCGCAGCTCATGCAGCGCGCCGGGGTGTCGTTCGCCATCCTCGGCCCGGCCGAGATGTGCACGGGCGACCCCGCCCGCCGGTCGGGCAACGAGTACATCTTCCAGATGCTGGCCATGCAGAACGTCGAGACGCTCAACGGCATGGGGGTCAAGAAGATCGTCACCCAGTGCCCGCACTGCTTCAACACGCTGTCCAACGAGTACCCGCAGCTCGGAGGGCACTACGAGGTGGTGCATCACAGCCAGTTCATCGAGTGGCTCATCGACCAGGGCAAGCTCGACATGACCAACGCCCGCCTCGACGAGCGGGTGGTGTACCACGACTCGTGCTATCTCGGTCGCCACAACGACGTGTACATGTCGCCGCGCAACGTGATCGGCTCCCTGGCCGGCATCGAGATCGTGGAAGCCGAGCGCAACGGCACCAAGGGCATGTGCTGCGGTGCCGGCGGGGCCCGCATGTGGATGGAGGAGCACACCGGCAAGCAGGTCAACGTCGAACGTTCTCAAGAGCTCATCGCGACCGGTGCGAGTAAGATCGCCGTCGCCTGTCCGTTCTGCTACATCATGATCGACGACGGGGTGAAGGGACAGGGCCTCGGCGAGGACGAGGTGCGCGTGGCCGACATCTCGATGCACATTCTCGAAGCCATCGAGCAAGGCGAGCGGGAGGGGACCCAGATCGGTGCCGGAGCAGTCGAAGAGTGAGCCGCTGAGCGTCCTGGTCGTCGTCGACGACGACGC
>JBDNHK010000064.1:0-9842 GCA_041688815.1 Acidimicrobiales bacterium
CATGCGGGCCGCGGGCCGGGTCGTGGCCGAGATGCACGACGAGATCCGTGCGGCGCTGCGTCCCGGGGTCACGACCGATGCCCTCGACCTGATCGGTCGTCGCGTCATCGAGCGGCGGGGGGCCACCTCCAACTTCCTCGGATACCACGGCTACCCGGCGGTGATCTGCACGTCGCCGAACGACGTGATCGTGCACGGCATCCCGGGCCCGAGGGTGCTCGAGGATGGCGACATCATCTCGATCGACTGTGGTGCCATCGTCGAGGGCTGGCACGGCGACGCCGCCTTCACCGCAGCCGTGGGGGAGGTGACGCCCGCAGCACACCGCCTCATCGAGGTCACCCGGCAGGCCCTCGACGCCGGCATCGCCGCCATGTGCGACGGCAATCGGCTGGGTGACGTGGGCAGCGCGGTGCAGCGCACCGCCGAGGCGGCCGGCTTCTCGGTGGTGCGCGAGTACGTCGGCCACGGCATCGGCACGGCCATGCACGAGAAGCCCGAGGTCCCCAATGTGGGCAGTCCGGGCAAGGGGGCCAAGCTCAAGCCCGGTATGACCCTGGCCCTCGAACCCATGGTGAATGCCGGGTCACCGGACACGTTCCTCCGCGAGGACGGCTGGACGGTGGTCACGGCGGACGGGTCGCTGTCGGCGCACTGGGAGCACACCGTGCTCGTCACCGAGGCCGAGCCCGAGATCCTCACGCGCTCCTGATGCGACATCGGCGCCGGTCGCCCGTCCGCCTCGGCTACGGTAATCCTTCGTGCCGGCCGGTGCCGGGCATGGACTGGTGCCACCGTTTGGAATCCGGGGGCCCAGCCCGCTAGGGTCGTCCTTCGGCCATCCGCGCCCCTCGTCGCTGCGCGCCGGGGTGTGGCCGATGCGACCAGGAGGACCACGCTGCCGAAGCCCAAAGAAGACGCGATCGTGCTCGAGGGGACGGTCGTCGAGCCGTTGCCGAACGCCATGTTCCGGGTCGAGCTCGAAAACGGCCACAAGGTTTTGGCCCACATCTCGGGGAAGATGCGAATGCACTACATCCGTATCCTGCCCGGGGATCGCGTCCAGGTGGAGCTGACGCCCTACGACCTGACCCGGGGTCGCATCACCTATCGGTACAAGTAGTGACCACGCACCAGCCAAGCGAGCGTCCGGCCCCCCTGGCCGGACCCGCCGGGGGGAACAGGCCCCGGTGAACCTGATCGAAGGATCCAGGCGATGAAAGTACGACCAAGCGTCAAGAAGATCTGTGAGAAGTGCAAGGTGATCCGCCGCCACGGGCGGGTTCAGGTCATCTGCACCAATCCCCGACACAAGCAACGGCAGGGCTGACATGGCTCGTATCGCCGGCGTCGACGTCCCGCGTGAGAAGCGGCTCGAGATCAGCCTCACCTACATCTTCGGTATCGGTCGTACGACTGCGCAGCAGATCTGCGACGCCGCCGACATCGACCGGTCCACCCGGGTGCGCGATCTCACTGACGAAGAGGTGAACCGAATCCGGGCCTGGATCGACCAGAACCTGAAGGTCGAAGGCGATCTGCGTCGCGATGTCGATCAGGACATCCGCCGCAAGATGGAGATCGGTTGTTACCAGGGTCTGCGCCACCGTCGGGGCCTCCCGGTCCGCGGTCAGCGCACCCACACCAACGCCCGGACCCGTAAGGGCCCGAAGAAGACCGTCGCCGGCAAGAAGAAGGTGGGTCGCAAGTAATGGCCAAGCCCGCATCCGGAGGCCGTCGCCCCCGGAAGAAGGAACGCAAGAACGTCACCTACGGGGTGGCGCACATCAAGAGTTCGTTCAACAACACGATCGTGAGCATCACCGACCAGGAGGGCAACGTCCTGGCGTGGGCCTCGGCCGGCAACGTGGGCTTCAAGGGCTCCCGCAAGAGCACGCCGTTCGCCGCCCAGACCGCGGCCGAGCAGTGCGCCCGTCGGGCCATGGAGCATGGTGTGCGCAAGGTCGACGTGCTCGTGAAGGGCCCGGGATCCGGTCGTGAGACCGCCATCCGCTCGATCCAGAACGCCGGCATCGAGGTCACGGGCATCAAGGACGTCACGCCCGTGCCGCACAACGGTTGCCGGCCTCCCAAGCGTCGGAGGGTCTGACATGGCTCGTTACACCGGCCCGAAGGCTCGCGTCTCGCGCCGCCTCGGCACCAACATCTTCGGCACCAAGGGCGAGACCGTGGCCCTCGAGAAGCGCCCGTACCCCCCCGGGGAGCACGGTCGCACCCGCCGTCGTGGCAACCCTTCCGAGTATCTGCTCCAGATGCAGGAGAAACAGAAGGCCCGCTTCACCTACGGCCTGTCCGAGCGCCAGTTCCGCAACCTCTACGAGGAAGCGAACCGCAAGGAGGGGGTCACCGGCGAGAACATGCTCCGGTTCCTCGAGCTGCGCCTCGACAACGTCGTCTATCGCGCCGGCTGGGCGGCCACCCGCCCCCAGGCCCGCCAATTCGTCGGGCACGGTCACGTGAACGTCAACGGCAAGCGCGTCGACATCCCGAGCTTCCGGGTTCGCAAGGGTGACGTGATCACCCTCCGCGACAAGGCCCGGGAGATGGTTGTCGTGCAGTGGAACCGCGATGTTCTCGACCGCACCCCGCCGCCGTGGCTCGAGTCCGGCGACGGTGGCCTCAATGCCACCGTGCTGCAGCCGCCGCTGCGGGCACAGATCGACGTGCCCGTCCGCGAGCAGCTCATCGTCGAGCTCTATTCGAAGTAGGCGTTCTCGGGTCGGGGGCTTTCCCCGCCCAGCGCCGTTCTCATCCGAACCAACCGAGGAAGACACACATGCTGGTGATGCAGCGCCCAAAGGTGGAAGCGCTTGGTGAGGCCGACGACGATCGTCAGCTCTTCGCCGTGGGACCGCTCGAGCCTGGCTTCGGCCACACGCTCGGCAACTCGCTCCGCCGTACCCTCCTCTCGTCGATTCCTGGGGCCGCCGTGACCCAGGTCCGTTTCGACGAGGCCCTCCACGAGTTCGACACCATCAAGGGGGCCACCGAGGACGTCACCGACATCATCTTGAACCTCAAGGACCTCGTCCTTCGGGTGTTCAGCGATGAAGCGGTGACCCTGCGCCTCGACGCCCGCGGCCCCGGAGTGGTGACCGCCGCCGACATCGCCGTCAGCTCCGACGTCGAGATCTTGAACTCCGAGCTCCACATCGCCACTCTCAACGGCAACGGCCGTCTGGCCATCGACATCACCGTCGAGCAGGGTCGGGGCTATGCCTCGGCCGACCGCAACAAGACGTCGGCCACCATCGGCGTGATCCCGGTCGACTCGATCTTCTCGCCCGTGCGCCGGGTCACGTTCTCGGTGGAACCGGCACGCGTCGAGCACTCCACCGAGTTCGATCGCCTCGTCCTCGACGTCGAGACCGATGGCTCCATCACCGCTCGCGAGGCGCTGGCATCTGCCGGGGCCACCCTCCAGTCCCTCGTGCAGCTCGTCGCCGACATGAGCGACGAGCCGCAGGGCCTCGAGCTCGGGGAGCTCAGCATCACCGCAAGTGGCTCGCCTGACCTCGATCTCCCGATCGAGGACCTCGACCTGTCCGAGCGGCCCCGCAACTGCCTCAAGCGGGCCCAGGTCAACAGCGTCGGAGAGCTCCTCGAGAAGACCGAGGATGATCTGCTCGCCATCACCAACTTCGGTCAGAAGTCGCTCGACGAGGTCATCGTGAAGCTCGACGAGCGTGGTCTTTCGCTCAAGCAACGGGACTGATCCACCATGCCTGCAACCCCACGCAAATCCCGCCGTTTCGGTGGTAGCGCCTCGCACCAGCGGCTGATGATGGCCAATCTGGCGGCGTCGCTGTTCGCCGCCGAGGGCATCGTGACCACCGAGGCCAAGGCCAAGGCCCTGCGCCCGGTGGCCGAGAAGCTCATCACCAAGGCCAAGAAGGGTGGCCTTCATCGCCACCGCCAGGTCGTGGCCTACCTGGGTGACAAAGAGATGACCTCGAAGCTCTTCGATGACATCGGCCCGCGGTACGACGAGCGTCCGGGTGGCTACACCCGCATCCTGAAGCTAGGCCCTCGCCAGGGCGACAACGCGCCGATGGCGCGCATCGAACTGGTCTGACCCTCTTCGGGTCGAACGAAGGACCGATGTCCGAGCCGGCCGACCCTCCTCGGTCGGCCCGAACGTCTGTCGCCCCCTCCACACCCGCGACGCTTGGCGTCGCCCGGGTCAGGGCCCTCGTGGCTTACGACGGTTCGGGCTTCCACGGCATGGCCGTCAACGTCGGCGTGACCACCGTGGCCGGGGTGCTCACCGAAGTACTCGAACGGGTACTGCGCCACCGGGTCGTGCTGGCGGTGGCGGGACGAACCGACAAGGGCGTGCACGCCCAGGGCCAGGTCGTGACCTTCGACGCCGCCATCGACGAGTCCGACCTTCCCGCGTTGGCCCGGGCGATCAACGCGCAGTGCGGGCCCGAGATCGTCGTCCGCCACCTGGCCGTGGTCGATCCTGGTTTCGACGCCCGCTTCTCCGCTCGGGCCCGGTCCTATCGCTACACGGTGTTGAACCGGCCCGTTCCCGACCCGTTCCTGGCCCGCACCTCGTGGTGGGTGCCCGCTCCGCTCGACCTCGCCTCCCTCCGCCTCGGGTGCGATCCGCTGATCGGCCTCCACGACTTCTCGTCGTTCTGTCGCCGGCCCAAAGGGGCGGGTGCCGACGGGTCGCTCGTCCGCAACGTCACCGACGCCCGGTGGCACGATCTGGGCGAAGGCGTCCTGCGCTTCGACATCACCGCTACCGCGTTCTGCCACCAGATGGTGCGCAGCATCGTGGGAACGCTGGTCGAGGTCGGTCGCGGCAAGCGGCGGGCCGGAGAGATGATGGGTGTGCTCCACGCTTGCGACCGGGCGGCGGTCACGACCATCGCCCCACCTCAGGGGCTCTGCCTCTGGTCGGTGCGGTACTGAACCGCCCTCCCGTCGGCCCCAGCCGGGAACAGCGTCTCGACGCGAGTTGCCCTGGGCGAAAGGGCGCCGGTACGCTCGTCTGCTGCCCTGGTGTGCGCTGCTCGTGTGCGCGCGGCGCCAGGGACCACCCCTTGAGACCGAACGAGAAGCAGAGGCTTGCGCGTGTCCACCTATTCACCGAAGGCCAGCGAGATCCAGCGTGACTGGCATGTCGTCGACGCCGAGGGCATGGTCCTGGGTCGGCTCTCCACCGAGGTCGCCCGCATCCTGCGCGGCAAGCACAAGCCCACCTACACCCCGCACATGGACACCGGTGACCACGTGATCGTCGTCAACGCCGACAAGATCGTGCTCACGTCCGACAAGGGTGCCAAGTTGATGGTGCACCGTCACTCCGGTTACCCGGGCGGGCTCTCCTCCCAGACCTACGGCCATCTCATGGCCACCAAGCCCGAAGAGGCCGTGCGTCGCGCCGTGCGCGGCATGATCCCGAAGAACCGACTCGGGCGCCAGCAGCTCCGCAAGCTCAAGGTGTACGCCGGTCCGGTGCACCCCCACGCCGCCCAGTCCCCTCAGACGCTCGAGCTGGCTCACGCCAAGGCTCGTTCCTAACCGCCGCCGCGCCGCGAAGGATCCCTCCGATGCCGAACCCCCTCGTCCAGTCCACCGGCCGCCGCAAGCGGGCCGTGGCCCGCGTGAATCTGCGCAACGGCACCGGGATCATCACGGTGAACAAGCGGCCCGTGGCCGACTACTTCCCGTCCGAGACCCATCGGATGATCCTCACCGAGCCGCTGCGCATCACCGACACCGTCGAGGCCTACGACGTCGACTGTCGCATCGATGGTGGCGGGATCTCCGGTCAGGCCGGCGCCTTGCGCCACGCCATCGCCCGGGCACTCATCGAGGTCGACCCCGAGAGGCGGCCGGAGCTGAAGAAGGCCGGGTTCCTCACCCGCGACGATCGCAAGAAGGAATCCAAGAAGTACGGCCTCAAGAAGGCTCGTAAGGCTCCGCAGTACTCCAAGCGCTGAGCCCCTCGGCCCCCGGCGTCGAGGTGCGATGACTCTGCGCTTCGGCACCGACGGTGTGCGCGGTCCGGCGGACGAGCTGGACGACCGGTTGGTCGAGGCTCTCGGCCGGGCGGCGGCTCAGGTCCTCGGGGGGGCCGACGGCTTCGTGATCGGACGCGACACCCGCCGGTCGGGACCCCGTCTCGAGGCGGCGTTGGCCCGCGGTCTCACCGCGGGTGGGGCCGAGGTGCGGTTCCTCGGCGTGGCGCCCACCCCGGCGGTGGCCTGGTCGGCGGCCGACCGAGGCATCCCCGGTGCGGTCATCTCGGCCAGCCACAATCCGTGGCGCGACAACGGCATCAAGTTCTTCGCCGCCGGTGGGCGCAAGCTGTCCGACCAGATCGAGGCCCGCCTCGAGGCGGCGCTCGACGCCAACCTCGATCTCTCGTCGCCACCGGCACCGCCGCCCGTGGGAACCGTCGACCTCGCCCTCGACCTCGCCCTCGACCTGGTCGCGGCGTGGTCCGGGGCGGTCGAGGCGTCGATCGAGGGCCGCCGGCTCGACGGTCTGAGGGTCGTGGTCGACTGCGCCAACGGGGCGGCGTCCGCGGTGGCGCGGCCGCTGCTGGCGGCCCTCGGCGCCGAGGTCGAGGTGCTGGCCGGCGACCCCGACGGGAAGAACATCAACGACGGATGTGGCTCGACCCACCCCGAGGCCCTGCAGGCGCGGGTTCTCGAGACCGGCGCTCACGTGGGTCTGGCCTTCGACGGTGACGCCGACCGGCTCCTGGCCGTCGACGAGCAGGGCGGGCTGGTCGACGGCGATCAGCTCATCGCGCTCTTCGCCCTCGACCGGCGGGCGCGGGGCCTGCTGGTCGACGCTCATGTCGTCGTCACCGTGATGACGAACCTCGGGTTCCGGTTGGCGATGGCCGACGCCGGCATCGTGGTGATCGACACCCCGGTCGGTGACCGTCACGTGCTCGAGGCGTTGGCGTCGGGCGGGTGGTCGCTCGGCGGCGAGCAGTCCGGTCACATCGTCTTCGCCGACCTGGCCACCACCGGCGATGGCCTGCTGTCGGCGGTGCAGCTGCTCGACCTGGTGCGTCGGTCCGGCCGGCCGTTGTCCGGCTTGGCCGCGACCGCCATGACTCGCCTTCCGCAGGTCCTGGTGAACGTGGTCGTCGGAGAACGCCATCCGGGGCTCGTCGAGGCGCTCGCCGATGTCGTCGAGGTCGAGGAGCGACGGCTCGGGCCGCGTGGTCGGGTGCTCATCCGACCGAGCGGCACCGAACCGCTGGTGCGAGTGATGGTCGAGGCCGAGACCGAAGCCACGGCCCGCGAGGTGGCCGAGCGGCTCGCCGACGCCGTTCGAGCGCGTTGCGCCTGACGGACTGCCCCTTTGTGTTCACGGGGCGGCCGTAGACTCGCGTGGTTCCGTTCGCCCTCCGGCCGAACCGACATCGATCGTCGGCCGGGCCACCCCGGAGGAGTCCGTCGACCCATGTGCGGGATCATCGCCGTCGTTCGTCGGCCCCCCGATCGCCGACCTCCGTCGCCGGCCGAGATCGAGGAGAGGCTGAACGCCGCTTCCGCCGCCGTGGCCGAGGTCTTGGCCGCATCCTTGCGGGCGACCTCATCCGAGCTCGTCGCCGCGGCCGCGGCGTCGGCCGCCGACGCCGACCGCCTCTTGCGAGGGTTGCCCGGGCTGCAGGCCCTGTTGGTCGATCGTGGCCTGCGGACCCGGGTCGAGAACCTGTCCACCGGGCTCGAACTGCAGATCCGTGCGCTCGAGGAGCGTCTCGACGCCGAGGGGGCGGACTTGAGCGGCGCCGAGGTCGAGCGGCTCAACGCCGCCGTCATCGATCTGAAGGATGCGGTCTGGGGCCTTCGCCGTGATCGGTTGCGGGCGGCATCGGGGGTCGAGGGCCTCGCCGGGCCCGGTGCCTCCCTGGCCGCCCTGGCCGTCCATTTCTCCGTGCATCAGGCACTGTCGGCCATCGACCGCCTCGAAGTGCGGGGGCGCGACTCCGCCGGTCTGCACCTGCTCGTGCGCGACCACGGTCTCGACCTCACCGCGCCGGCCGTGCGGGCCGCGCTGGCCGAGCGCACCCGCGATCCCCTCTTCGGTTCCATGGCCGTGCGCACCCCCGAGGGGCACCTGAGCTTCGTCTACAAGGCGGCCGCCGAGATCGGCGAGCTGGGCGACAACGCCAGGCACCTCCGGGCCGCCATCGCCGCCGACCCGCTCCTGCGCCAGGCCCTCGGCAACGACACGGCCGAGGCGGTGGTCCTCGGACACACCCGATGGGCGAGTGTCGGCATCATCTCCCAGCCCAACGCCCATCCCCTCAACTCCGACCAGACGGACGATGCTTCGGGGGCCTACGTCACCGCCGTCCTCAACGGTGACGTCGACAACTTCGCCGACCTGAAGGTGGGGGAGAGCCTGATGATCGCCCCCGAGATCACGACCGACGCCAAGGTCATCCCTGCGCTCATCAGCCAGTCGGTGGCCGAGGGTGGAGGGATCACCGAGGCCTTTCGCCGCACGGTGAACCTGCTCGAGGGGTCGGTGGCCATCGCCGCCAGCGCGGCCTCGGAGCCGGCCGATCTGCTCTTGGCCCTCCGGGGGAGCGGCCAGGCCCTGTACATCGGACTGGCCGAGGACGCCTTCATCGTGGCCAGCGAGCCGTACGGAGTGGTGGAGGAGACCGGCACGTATCTGCGTCTCGACGGTGACATGCCCGCCGACCCGTCCAACCCGGCCAGCCGGGGCCAGATCGTGAACCTGTCCGGGGTCGCTGCAGGCACGACGACCGGGATCCGGCTCTGGGCCTACGACGGCACCGAGCTCCCGGTCGCCGAGGCCGACCTGGACGTGGCCCAGATCACCACCCGCGACATCGATCGCGGCGATGCGCCGCACTACCTGCTCAAGGAGATCGGCGAGGCCCCCGCCTCGTTCCGCAAGACGCTGCGCGGCCGCCTGCTCGACGGGCCCGGTGGTTTGTCCGTCCACCTGGGTGACGACGTGATCCCGGCCGTGGTCAGGGCGGGCCTGGTCGACGGCTCGATCTCACGGATGCTGGTGGTCGGGCAGGGGACCGCGGCCGTGGCCGGCCGGGCGCTCGTCGAGGCCATGGCCACGTTCGCTCCCGGGGCCGAGCTGCGTACCGAAGCGGTGCTGGCCACGGAGCTGTCCGGTTTCGACCTGAGGGACTCGATGGCCGACACCCTCGTGGTGGCGGTCAGCCAGAGCGGGACCACCACCGACACGAACCGCACGGTCGAACTCGTGCGGGCTCGAGGGGCTTGCGTCATCGCCATCGTGAACCGGCGGGGCAGCGACCTCACCGATCGCGCCGACGGTGTGCTCTACACGTCCGATGGGCGAGACGTCGAGATGAGCGTGGCCTCGACCAAGGCCTTCTACGCCCAGATCGCGGCCTGCTCGTTGCTGGCCGCAGCCATCGCCGACCTCCTGGGCGCGCCCGTCGCCGGCCGGGCCGAGCTGCTCGAGGGGCTGAGGGCGCTTCCGGCGGCCATGGAGCAGGTGATGGCCCTGCGTCCAACGATCGCCGCGGCCGCACAACAGGTCGCACCGTCGCGTCGGTACTGGGCCATCGTCGGCAACGGTGGCAACCGCATCGCCGCCGAGGAGGTGCGGATCAAGCTCTCCGAGCTCTGCTACAAGGCCATCGCCTGCGACGGCACCGAGGACAAGAAGCACATCGACCTGTCGTCGGAGCCGATGATCATCGTGTGCGCCGCTGGTCTGCAGGGATCCACCGCCGACGACGTGGCCAAGGAGGTGGCCATCTACCGCGCCCACAAGGCCGCACCGATCGTGGTGGCCACCGAGGGTGAGGAGCGGTTCTCCGC
>JBDNHK010000065.1:0-3216 GCA_041688815.1 Acidimicrobiales bacterium
GAGTTGTTTGATCTCGGCGTCGATCTCGGCGAGGGGCCGTGGGGGGACGTATTTGTAGAAGTGGCGGGTGAGGGGGATTTCGTAGCCGAGCTTGGTCTTGGTGTGGTCGACCCAGGCATCGGGGACGTAGGGCAGGACCTCGGCTTCGACGTAGTCGTCGACGGCCCGGCGGTAGTCAACGGAGGCGAGGCGGTCGGTGGGTTCTGCTTCGTAGGTGACGGGGACGGCTGGGAGGGGGACGTTCTCCTGGTCGCGTAGGTCGGGGTCCGCCTCGGGTTTGCCCTTCTTCGTGATGATGGGGTCTTCGGCGTCGCGAACGGCCAGGCACCCGAGGATGGCCTTCTCGGCCTTCTTGGCCGCCGCCCCCGAGAGGCCCTCCAGAGCGACCGTGAGCCGCTTGGGGAGGTCCTTGGTGTCGTAGTCCCATCTCTGGCCCGACCAGCCGCCGAGGGCCTTCAGGGCGGCGTCGCGTCGGGTGTCGTCGAGGGCGGTGACGGTCTTGTCGGCTTCAACGGCGGCGAGAGTGTCGTCAGTGACCTCGTAATGGACGCGCAGGGGCCGCTCGACGGTGATGCGCTGGAAGCCGAAGTCGGTGTTGTTGAAGATCTTCACCCGGTCGTTCTCGGTGAAGTCTCCATAAAGGCGGGTGACCTCTCCGATCTGCTCGGCGCTGATCTCCTTGCGCTTGTCCCCCAGGCTTTTGCGCATCTTCGAACCGGACTCTCGGGCGTCGACGAGTTGGACCTTGCCACGCCGCTCGGGGGCCTTCCGGTTCGTGACGATCCAGAAGTACGTGGAGATGCCGGTGTTGTAGAAGAGTTGGTCGGGGAGAGCGACGATGCCTTCGAGCCAGTCGTTCTCGATGATCCACCGCCTGATCTCCGACTCCCCGGACCCGGCGGCCCCGGTGAACAACGGGGAGCCGTTGAACACGATGGCCAGGCGGGAGCCGCCATCCTCGACTGGCTTCATCTTCGAGATCATGTGCTCGACGAACAGGAAGGACCCGTCATTGATGCGGGGCAGCCCCGCACCGAACCGACCTCGGAAGCCTCTGGTGGCCTCCTCAGCCCGGATCTCGGCTTCGACTTTCTTCCACTCGACCCCGAACGGCGGGTTGGCGAGCATGTAGTCGAAGCGGGCGTCCGGGAGGCCATCCTCGGTAAAGGAGTTTCCGCTGTAGATGTGGGAGGCGTCCTGGCCCTTCAGCATCATGTCGGAGCGGGCCACTGCGTACGTCTCGTCGTTCAACTCCTGGCCGAACACCTCCAACCGGGCTGAGGGGTTCAGAACAGCGAGGTAGTCCTCGGCGACGGACAGCATCCCGCCGGTCCCGCAGGCAGGGTCGTAGATCGTCCGCACGATTCCTTCCTTGCGGAGGATGTCGTCGTCCTCGACGAACAAGAGGTTGACCATGAGCCGGATAACTTCCCGGGGGGTGAAGTGCTCCCCGGCGGTTTCGTTGCTCTGCTCGGAGAACTTGCGGATCAGTTCCTCGTAGATGCTGCCCATCTGGTGGTTCGGGACCACGTCGGGGTGCAGGTCGACCTCGCAGAACTTCGAGATGACGAGGTACAGCAGGTTGGCTCGGTCGAGCTTGGCGACCTGGGTGTCGAAGTCGAACTTCTCGATGACTTCCCTCGCCCCGCCGGAGAACGCGGCGATGTAGCCCCGCAGATTCGCTGCGAGGTTGTTCGGATCGTCGAGCAGCTTGGGGAAGTCGAGCTTCGACGTGTTGAAGAACTGCTGGCCCGATGCCTGACAGAGGATCGGATCGACGTTCGCGAGTTTCCCGGCTACCTGGGCATGCTTGGCCAGAACCGCGAGCTTCGTCGGTTCGAGGACGCAGTCCAGGCGGCGGAGCACCGTGAGGGGCAGGATGACCTTGCCGTACTCACTCTGCTTGTAGTCGCCTCGGAGCAGGTCAGCGACCGACCAGATGAAGGCGGCGTGGTTGTTGATCGTCGAGTCGCTCATGGTTCCTTCGGGAACAAGGACGCAGCCGGGCCTGCGCCTCAGCGACAAGCTATGCGCAAGGTACGACAGGGGCCTGAGATTCTCGCTGGCGTCTACCGGAGGTGGGGTGTGGGGGAACATCACGGTCGAGAAGGCTTTGCGCGAGAAGGCCCCGGTGGCGGGAGCCGGGGCCTTTCTGAAGTCGCCGGTGGCGGGACCGTCGGCAAAGCAAGTACCTGCGCTGGTCCAGCCGATGTCGGGCCGCCCAGTAGCGCCGCTAGATCGACACGCCGAGCGATGCAAGCGTTGCGTTGGTCTCGGAGCGTGCTGATGCCAGGTCGCGCAGGAACGTCTGGTCGTAGCTGAGAAGCCAAAGTCCTGTAGCGCATGCCTGGAGTACACGTCTTGAAGCGTCAACCTCCTTGGACACGGCGTAAGAAGCCCTCGCATCCGGCGTCGGAATAAGCATGTCTCGCCGGCCCTCGACTTCAGCACGGGCAGCGACGCACTCCTCTGGCGTGACAACTCCAGTGTTCGGCATCCATGCCCGAAACTCCCGAAGTGCTGGCAACCAGTCCAGAAGCTCCTCGGGAGATCCGACTCCCGGTTCATCGTGTCCTTCGTCGATCACGACGGTAACCACCGTGGTGGTGGTCGATGGAAGAACTGTGGTCGAGGTTGTCGAACTCGACGTGGTGGTCACGGCCGTTGACTGCGCCACCGCAGCCAGTGGGAAGGCGCTGTCGCCCTCATCAGCGCCGCTGATCAGCAGGGTCGTGAGTACTGTGACAGCCACGATTAGCCCGATGACAAGCATGCTGAGCGCCACCACAACCCATGGGCGCAGCCCGATCCGCCGGTGCTCCGTCACGCTTGGTCGCTCCTCGCAACACTGTCCACTCAGATCTCGAACCTAGCCGCCCGTTCATCCCCAGCGGTTCACTCCGAGGACCACCTGCATGGGTGAACACCACTCCTGCCCGCTCGACCCGTTTGCCCAAGAGGTCTTGGACCTTCGCGGCCACTCGCCTCACACCGGGTATCTCAGGCATACTCTTTAGCCGACGAACGGCTCGGCGAGATCTGCACACCGGACCATCTCCAAGAAGTGCCATCAGGTCGTCCGCTGTGCTCCCGGCGAGCACCGTGGCCGATTCCCAGGTCGAGGTCCGATGGTCGCTCGCACGCCAGGTTGATGCCCGCTCGGTCCTTATCGACGCCTCCTCAGGATGGGGAGATGTATCAAACGGACATTTGGTA
>JBDNHK010000066.1:0-7863 GCA_041688815.1 Acidimicrobiales bacterium
GACGACGCCGCGGTCGGTGGTGGAACGGATGAGCCGGCCCGCCCCCTGGGCCAGGAGGGTGGCGGCGCGAGGGAGATCGACCACTCGGAAGGCGTCGGCCCGGGCCCGCTCGCGCCGGGCCTGCAACAGCGGGTTGTCGGGGCGGGGGAAGGGGAGACGGTCGATGGTGACCAGGCTCAAGGTGGCCCCGGGCACGTCGACGCCCTGCCAGAAGCCCATCGTGGCGAACAGGCAGCTCTCGGGCTCGTCGGTGAACCGGCTCAGCAGAGCCGCCTTGGTGAGGTCGTCCTGGGCGAGGATGGGCACGTCGAGCCGTGGCCGCAGCGCCTCGACGGCGGCGTGCAGGGCGCGGTAGCTGGTGAACAGCGCCATCGTGCGTCCCCCGGCCGCCTCGATGAGGGCGGCCAACTCGTCGTGCACGGCCTCGTCGAACGTGGGTTGCCGGGGGTCGGGCAGGCCGGCGGCGCAGTAGAGCAGCGCCTGGTGCTCGTAGTCGAACGGGCTGCCCACATTGATCTGGGTGAACTCGCCGTCGGCCAGACCCAACCGCTCGGGCAGCGTGACGGGCAGGGTGGCGCTGGTGAGCACGGCGGTGGTGGTGGACCACGCCTGCTCGTGCAACAGCTCGGCCACGTCGATGGGCGCCACCCGCAGCACCGGGTTCTCGGGGGTGCCCTCCACCCAGGCCACGTCGCCCGGGCGCACCTCGGCCACCTTGCCGAGGTCTTCGACGAGCGTCGTGGCCGCCTTCAGGGCTCGTTGCTTGCGGGCCCCTACGTCGCCCGGCCCGTCGTCGGCCACGGCCCGCAGCGCCGCCATCACCAGGTCCATCCGGTTGCGGGCCAGGTCGCGCACGACGGCGGCGTCGCCGTCGAGGTGACCGCGCAGACGGCGGCCGCGCTCGTCGACCAGCGCGTCCCTCCACCGGTCACCGAGCTCCTCGACCGAGTCGACCATTCCGCGATCGTCGATGATGGCCGCCACCATGCGGGCCAGGGCCACGAACCGTCCACCGGTGAGTTCGAGCCCCGCCGTGGCCGCCACCGTGTCCTCCAGTTGGTGGGCCTCGTCGACGATCACGATCTGGTGGTCGGGCAGCACCGTCCCGCCGGTGGCGAGATGGAGGCCGTAGAGGTGCGTGTTGACGACCACGATGTCGGCCTCGGCGGCGGCGCGACGGGCCCGCTCGGTGAAGCACTGGTCGCCCTTCGGGCAATGACCCGCCCCCGGGCATTCGCGCGGACCCACGCTGACCGCGGCCCACGCTCGCACGGAGGGCTCGTGCTCGAGCTCGGAGCGGTCGCCGGTGGTGGTGCGCGCCGCCCACGCCGTGAGGGCCGCCACCTCCTCGGTCGGAGGGCGCGGGCCGACATCGAGGGCCAGCTGTTCGCCCCCGTCGAGCTCGTGGATGCGTTGGAGGCACACGTAGTTCGACCGCCCCTTCAGCACCGCCCACTCCACCGGATGGTCGAGGTGTTCGGCCAGGAAGGGCAGGTCCTTGTCGGCCAACTGGTCTTGCAGGGCCTTGGTGGCAGTGGTGACCACCACCTTCTGGCCCGACAGGAGGGCGGGGATGAGGTAAGCGAACGTCTTGCCGGTGCCCGTGCCGGCCTGCACCACCAGGTGGCGTCGGTCGGTGATGGCGGTGGCGACGTGCTCGGCCATGGTGACCTGCCCGGGTCGGGGTTCTCCGGCGGGGAGGGCTTCGGTGATCGTGGCCAGGGCGTCGCGGGTGGCGGGGGCGAGACGGTCGGTAGCGGCCATGAGCGCGTGGAGCGTAGTGCCGGGTGGCGACGGTGGCGGGTGGTCCAGGGGGGCGGCGGTAACGTCGGCGCAGTGGATGTCCCCGGCCTCGACCCTGATCGCATACCGGTGCACGTGGCTGCGGTCATGGACGGCAACGGACGGTGGGCCCAGCGGCGGGGCCTCAAGCGCACCGACGGTCACGCAGCCGGTGAGGAAGCGCTGTTCGACACCGTCGAAGGGGCGTTGGACCTCGGTGTGCGCTGGCTCACCGTGTACGCCTTCTCCACCGAGAACTGGCGCCGACCGGCCGACGAGGTCCGGTTCCTCATGGGGTTCAACGAGTCGCTGCTGGTGCGCCGCCGTGACGAGCTCCACGAGCGGGGGGTGCGCATCCGGTTCCTCGGTCGACGCGATTGGCGGGTGCCCAAGCGATTGATCCGGCGGATGGACGAATCATTGGAGCTCACCCGCAAGAACCGGGTGCTCACGCTGTCGATTGCCTTCAACTATGGCGGTCGGGCCGAGATCGTCGACGCCGTCCGGGCCCTGGTCACCGAAGGGGTGCCGGCCGACAAGATCAACGAGAGGGCGATCGCCCAACGGTTGTACGACCCCGAGATGCCCGACCCCGACCTGGTGATCCGCACGTCGGGTGAGTACCGGCTGTCGAACTACCTGCTCTGGGAGGCGGCCTACAGCGAGCTGGTGTTCACCGACGTGCTGTGGCCCGACTTCCGGCGCCAGGACCTCTTCGACGCGGTCAGGGAATACCAGGAGCGCGATCGACGATTCGGTGGGCTCAACGAGTGAGCAGGGGCACGCTGCACCGTGACGAGGCCATCGTGCTGCGCACGTACAAGTTGGGCGAGGCCGACCGCATCGTGGTGCTGCTGACCCGGGGGAGGGGGAAGGTTCGGGCCGTGGCCAAGGGGGTACGCAAGACCCGATCGAAGTTCGGGGCCCGGCTCGAGCCGACCAGCCACATCGCCGTGCAGCTCTACGAGGGCCGTGAGCTCGACATCGTCACCCAGGCCGACAGCCTCGACCACTTCCGGACCATTCGCGACGACCTCGATCGCATCACCCGGGCGTCGGCCATGCTCGAGACGGCCGACCAGCTCGCCCAGGAGGGCCAGGTCAATCCGCGGCTTTTCCAGATGCTGCTCGGGGCGTTGCGCACCCTGGCCGGCTCGGATTCTGAGGTCGTGGTGCCGGCCTTCTTCTGGAAGGTGCTGGCGCTCGAGGGGTACCGCCCCGAGGTCGACGTGTGCGTCAGCTGCGGGGGCGACGGCCCGCTCGTGGCCTTCGACCTGGAGAGCGGTGGCACGTTGTGCCGGGACTGTCGGCGGGGTGGCGCCGTGTCGCCCGAGGCGGTGGAGCTGCTGCGCCAGATCCTGGGTGGTCGGCTCAACGAGGCCCTGGCCACCCCGGACTCATCGGTCACCCACGAGGTCGACCACCTGGCCACCCGGGCGGTGGAGTACCACCTCGAGCGGCGCCTGCGCTCGGTGACGGTGCTCGACCGCCACTGAACCGACGCCGACTGGGACTGACCGGAACTGAGCCGACAGTCACGGCCGCTCGGGGACCTCGGTCCAGGAGGAGGTGAGCTCGTCGAAGGCTTCCTGGCGGCCCGAGGCCGGATCGGTGCGCACGTAGGCCTGGCGCAGGTCGTCCCACGCCGGGTCGGGCCCCGCGTTCAGCTCACCGGCGGCGGCGCCGGCGAGGGGCTTGCGGCCCACCTGCTTCTGGTCGACGACGAAGGTGTGGGCGACGCGGTCACCGACGCGGCGTTGGTCGGCATTGGTGAAGATCATGAAGAAGGCAACCAACGGGATGCAGTAGGGGAACCCGTCGACAGCCCAGAGCGCGTACCGGGTAGCGGCCTTCCCTGCGCCACACGGTTGCCCGGTGGCGTCGACGACGCGCAGGCCCACGAGCTGCTTTCCGGGCGAGGCGCCGGTGCGGCCCTGCCACCAGACGAGAGCGCCGAGTGAGTAGGCGAGGGCGATGATCGAGGCTGCGAAGTTGACGCCCCGGAAGATCACTGACGCGACCACGGCCACGGCGAAGACGATGCCGAAGTCGATGAGGCCGGCGCCGACGCGGCGCCAGATCAGGTCCTGGTTCTGGTTGCCCGGAATCGGTTGTCTCACGAGATGCTCTCCTGGTCGGCGGGACCCATGATCGCAGTCGCGCCCGTGTCTCGGTGGGTCAGATGTTCTGCCACTGTCCCGAGGCGCGGTCGTAGGCCAGCCAGCGGCGCCGGTTCGGTTCCCAGATGACGTAGGTGCTGCGGGCCGGGTCCCATTGCGGCTCGGGCATCGGGGGTGGTGCTGGCGTCGAGGGAGCGAACGGCGATGCCGGCGGCGGTGCGATGGCCGCGGCCCGTCCGGGGAGCACGATGGTTCGGTGCCGGTCGTGGCGGTCGATGACCAACGTGTGCGCCACCATGTCGCCCACCCGCCGGTGGCCCTTGCTGACCAGAGCGGTGATGAGCCCTACGAGCGGCACGCAGAAGCCGATGCCGTCGACGAGGAGGAACAGCGACCTCACGAAGGCCCGGCCGATGCCGGGTCGTGCCCCGTCGACGTCGACGACGCGTAACCCGAACGCCGCCTTGCCTGGGGTGGCGCCGGTGAGGCCCTGGAGGACGACGGAGAACGCCAGCGCGTACAGCAGCGGCACGAGGTAGAGCGCCGCTTGGGCGGCCCCGTCGATGGTGTACACCGAGTTGTTGACGCGGAGGCACATTGCGCCCGAGACCGACGTGCACGTGAGCGCGTTGCGCGCTTCGGTGAGGCCACCGGCGGCCAGGACGGCGAGGGCGGTGAGTAAGGCCGCCAGCAGCCCGTCGAGCACGTAGGCGCCGATGCGCCGGCCCATGACCGCGGTCGGGTCGCGGTCGTCGCCGATCACGAACGGGCCGGGTCCGGCGGTGGCTCCGACGATGGGCCAGTTGCTGTCGTAGGTGGCGCTGGGTCGGGTCACCGGGTCACCGGGCGCCACTGGGCGGTGACGGCGTCGTACTGCATCCACTGTTGTGAGGCCTGCTCGAACTGGAGCCACTGCTGGCGCTGCGGGTCCCACGTGACATAGGCGCCGCGGTTGGGATCCCACTGCGGCGATGGCGCCGGACCCGATGGTGGCGCCGTCGGCGCCGGGCCCGCGCCGAACAGCGGCGGACCCAGCGAGGTTGCACCGGCTGCCAGCGGTGCGGGCACGGCGCTGGCGGTGGGTGGGTTGCCCCAGACCGGCGGTGGGGGAGTCCACGCCGCCCCGGGTGCCGCCGACATCGGTGGGGTGGGTGCTGCCGCGTACCCCGCCGGCGACGTGCCGGGCCCGCCGACTGGAGAGCCGAACCACTGCGCCTCGACCACGTAGCTCGACGCCGCCATGTCGCCCACCCGCCGGTGGTCCTTGGTGGTGAAGATGGTGATGATGCCGACGAGCGGCGCGCAGCACGGGATGTAGTCCACGATGCCGGCGACGCTGCGCACCAGTGCCCGGCCCGGCCCGAGGGGCTGGCCCTGGGCGTTCACGGTCACGAGGCCGAGGGTGATGGTCCCCAACGTCTTGCCGGTGAGGCCTCGTTGGAGCACGAAGACCCCGACGTTGTAGGCCAACCAGGCGCCGTAGAACAGCACTGCCCCGATGCCTTGCAGTTCTCGGGAGTACACGATCCCGTTGCTGGCACGGTTGTAGCGGTAGGTGTCATCGGACAACACGATGAACAGGACGATGCTGATCACCGCGCCGATGCCCACGTCGATGAGGGCGGCGACGAGCCGTTTGCCTCCGACATCGGTGGGGTCGACCGGCATCGGGGTCGGGTAGGCACTCACTCCGTCATCATTCCCCACGCGGTGCGGCGGTGCCCGGCTCACCCGGTCGGGGGGATGCAGGGCCGCCACTACGCTCGACTGCCATGTCCGACCCCGCCGACGAGACCACCGACGACACGCCGCGGGCCATCGACGTCCCCAACGATCCGACGCTGATGGAGAAGATCGTCAATCTCTCGAAGCGTCGCGGGTTCGTGTTCCCGTCGGCGGAGATCTACGGCGGGTTCCGTTCCACCTACGACTACGGGCCCATCGGCGTGCTGTTGCTGCGCAACGTGAAGGATGCGTGGTGGCGGTCGATGGTGCAGTTGCGTGACGACGTGGTCGGTCTCGACGCGTCGATCCTGTCGCCCCCGGCGGTGTGGGAGGCGTCCGGGCACCTCACGAACTTCACCGACCCCCTCGTCGACTGCAAGGTCTGCCACGAGCGGTTTCGCGAGGACCAGCTCCACGATCCCCGCGTGTGCCCGAGCTGTGGGGCCGAGGACAGCTTCACCGAAGCCCGGCAGTTCAACCTGATGTTCAAGACCCAGGCCGGTCCCGTGGAGTCCGAGGGGGCGGTGGCCTACCTGCGCCCGGAGACGGCCCAGGGCATGTTCATCAACTTCTCCAACGTGTTGCAGGCCAGCCGCAAGAAGCCGCCGTTCGGCATCGCCCAGATCGGCAAGTCGTTCCGCAACGAGATCACCCCGGGCAACTTCGTGTTCCGCACCCGCGAGTTCGAGCAGATGGAGCTCGAGTTCTTCGTGCCGCCCGACGAGGCAGCCCAATGGTACGAGTACTGGTGTCAGCAGCGCTACCAGTGGTACCTCGATCTCGGCATCCCCGAGGCCAAGTTGCGCATGCGGCCCCACGACGCCGACGAGCTCAGCCACTACTCGTCGGACACGTCGGACGTGGAGTTCCTCTTCCCGTGGGGCTGGGGTGAGCTCGAGGGTGTGGCCAACCGGGGCGACTACGACCTCACCCAGCACGCCGCCCACTCGGGCGACAAGCTCGACTACTTCGACCAGGCCACCAACACCCGCTACACCCCTCACGTCATCGAACCGGCGGCGGGCGCCACCCGCACGATGATGGCCTTCCTGTTGTCGGCCTACGACGAGGAGGAGGTGCGGGGTGAGGTGCGCACGGTGCTGCGCCTGCACCCCCGGTTGGCGCCCTACAAGGTGGCGGTGCTGCCGCTGTCGAAGAAGGACACCCTCACCCCGGTGGCCCGTGAGGTGTTGGCGTTGCTCCAGCCGTCGTTCATGTGCGACTACGACGAGACCCAGGCCATCGGCCGGCGCTACCGCCGCCAGGACGAACTGGGCACCCCGTTCTGTGTCACCGTCGACTTCGACAGCCTCGACGACCGTGCCGTCACCGTGCGCGAACGCGACACCATGACCCAGGAACGCGTGGCCATCGACGACCTGGTTGCCTACCTCGCCCCCCGCCTGGTCTGACCTGCTCGGGCGGGACCACAGACATCGGTAGCGTGGGCGCGAAACCGGTAACCGGCCGGAGGGGATGTTGACATGACGTGGGTGTACGGATTCGCGCATCGGCACAGTCGGGCGCCGATGGACCTCAAGGCCCTCCTCGGCGGCAAGGGGGCCAACCTCGCCGAGATGACCTCGGTGCTGGCCCTGCCCGTCCCGCCGGGCTTCACCATCACCACCGATGCGTGCCGCGCCTACATGGCCAGCGGCTGGCCGGGTGACCTCGACACCGAGATCAACGGGCACGTCAAGAGCCTCGAGCGCTTCATGGGCCGGCGGATCGGCGACCCCCTCGACCCGCTGCTCGTCAGCGTGCGCTCGGGTGCCGCGTTCTCGATGCCGGGCATGATGGACACCGTCCTCAACCTCGGTCTCAACGACGAGTCGGTGAAGGCGCTCGCCGCCCGCGCCGACGAGCGGTTCGCCCTCGACTCCTACCGCCGATTCCTGTCGATGTACGCCCGTATCGTCCTCGACGTCCCCGGCGAGCCGTTCGAGGAGCTGCTCACCCGGGCCCGCGACGCGGCCGGGGTCCGCACCGACGCCGAGATCCAAGCCGAGGCGCTGTCGGGCGTCGTGGCCGAGTACAAGTCGATCATCGAGGCCCACACCGGGGCCCCGTTCCCGCAGCAGCCTGCGGTCCAGCTGAGGGGGGCAGTGGAAGCGGTGTTCCGGTCGTGGAACTCGTCGCGCGCCAAGGCCTATCGGGGTCGTGAGCGCATCCCCGACGATCTCGGCACCGCCGTCAACGTGCAGGCCATGGTGTTCGGCAACCGCGACGACCGCTC
>JBDNHK010000008.1:0-7167 GCA_041688815.1 Acidimicrobiales bacterium
ACCGGCGACGGGAGGGGCGTCGAGCTCAGGCACGGGCAGAGGCCTTGGGGAGGTCGACCGACACCGAGAGACGCGCCTCTTCGGCGCGAAGGATGGCGGCCTCGAACTCGGGCCGGAAACGGGTGAGGGCCGATGCGATCGGCGACACCGCAGATGGGCCCAGCGGGCAGATGGTGGTCTGCTTGGGCGGCCAGGCGATGCCCGGCGAGATGTTGTCGGACACGTCGAGGAGCAGGTCGAGGTCGCTCGGGCGGCCGTAGCCGTCGTAGATGCGCTGGAGGATGTTCTCGAGCCAGGTGGTGCCCTCGCGACACGGTGTGCACTTGCCGCAGGACTCCCGGGCGAAGAACCGGACGATCCGAAGGCACGCCTTCACGGCGTCGGTGGTCTCGTCCATCACCACGACGGCCCCGGAGCCGAGCATCGAACCGGCCCGGTCGACGGCGCCCTTCTCGAGCGGGAGATCGAGGTGCTCCTCGAAGAACCACGGCGCCGAGGCCCCGCCGGGGATGAAGGCCTTGAGCGTGTGGTCACCGCGGATGCCACCGGCATAGACGGGCGCGTAGATGAGGTCACGGAAGGTGGTGACGCCGTACTCGACCTCGAACACTCCCGGGGTGCGCACGTGGCCCGACACCGCGAAGATGCGGGTGCCCTTCGAACCCTCGGCACCCATGGCCGCGAACGCCTCGCCCCCGTTGGTGATGATCCAGGGGAGGTTCGCCAGGGTCTCGACGTTGTTGACGATGGTGGGCTGCAGGTAGAGGCCCTTGGCCGCCGGAAAGAAGGGCGGCTTGAGGCGAGGCATGCCGCGGTTGCCCTCGAGGCTCTCGATGAGGGCGGTCTCCTCGCCCACGATGTAGGCCCCGGCTCCCCAGGTGAGCACCACGTCGACCGAGAAGTCGGAGCCGAGGATGCTCTTGCCCACGTAGCCGGCGGCGTAGGCCTCGTTGAGGGCGACGGCGAGGCGCTCCTGGGCGAAGGCCATCTCACCGCGGACGTAGAGGAAGGCCTGTCCGCAGCCGACCGCATAGCAGGCGAGGAGGACCCCCTCGATGAGCTGGTGGGGATCGCGTTCCATGAGGAGACGGTCCTTGTAGGTGCCGGGCTCGCTCTCGTCGCCGTTGACCACGAGGTACCGCGGCCAGACGTCGGCCGGGGTGAGGCCCCACTTCACGCCGGCCGGGAATCCGGCCCCGCCCCGTCCGAGCAGGCTCGCGGTCTTGACCTCGTCGTGCACTGCAGCCGGGCTCATGCCCAGGGCCTGGCGGAGGGCCAGATAACCGCCGGTGGCCTCGTACCCGGCCAGGGTGTGGCCCACCGGATCGTCGAACCGGCTGGAGATGATCTTGGGGACGTCGGTGACGGTCATCAGGCCTGTGCTTCCTCGGGGGCGGTCATCCAGACGGGCACGTCGGTGTCCTCGGGCGTGACCGCACCGGCGCGCCGGTCGGCGGGGATGTGCTGGCGCACTCTGGCCAACGTGCCGTGCGGAGGAATGTCGTCGCGGCGACCGGCCTTCAGGTCATCGACGAGCTCGTCGAACTGGTCGTGGGTGATCTGGTGGAAGTAGCGGTAGTTCACCTGGAGGCAGGGAGCCTCGGTACAGGCGGCGATGCACTCGACGTCCTCGATGGTGAACAGACCGTCGGCGGTGGTCTGCCCCGGGACGATGCCCAGCCGGTGCTCGGCATGATGGAGGAGTTCCTCACCCCCGAGGAGCAGGCAGGAGATGTTCGTGCAGATGTTCACCATGTAGCGACCGACCGGCTCGAACTTGAACATCTCGTAGAAGCTGGCCGTGCCCAGCACCTCGGCCGAAGTGACGCCCACCATCTCCGCGATCTGGCTCATGGCCTCATCGGTGACCCGGCCGTCCTGCTGCTGGGCCAGGTGGAGGAGTTGGATGAGCGCCGACTTGGGCCGTGGGTAGCGCCCGATGATCTCGCGGGCCACGGTGACGTTGTCGGGGGTGAGGCGGGCCATCAGCGATCCACCTCCCCGAGGATGGGGTCGACCGAGGAGATGATGGCGACACCATCGGCGAGCAGCCCACCGTGCATGAGGTGGGGCAGGGCCTGGAGGTTCACGAAGCTCGGGGCCCGCACGTGCATCCGGTACGGGTGGGGGCTGCCGTCGCTCACGATGTAGCACCCCAGCTCGCCCCTCGGGCTCTCGATGGCGACGTAGGTCTCACCCTCGGGCACCTTGAACCCCTCGGTGAAGATCTTGAAGTGGTGGATGAGGGCCTCCATCGACTCGTTGATACGAGCTCTCGGTGGCGGCGTGACCTTCTTGTCCTGGATGCGGTAGTCGCCCTTGGGCATCTTTTCGACGCACTGGCGCACGATGCTCATCGACTCGCGGATCTCGGCGAGTCGGATGGCGTAGCGGTCGTAGCAGTCGCCGTAGGTGCCGACCACGACGTCGAAGTCGACCTCGTCGTAGGCCAGGTAGGGCGTCTCGCGGCGCAGGTCCCAGGCGTACCCGGTGGACCGCAGGATCGGCCCGGTGACCCCGAGGGCCATGCACTCCTCGGTGGTGATGACTCCGACACCCTGGAGCCGCTCGCGCCAGATGGGTTGGTTGTTCATCAGCGTCTCGTACTCGCCGAGACGCTCGGGCAGCATGTCGAGGAGGCGCAAGACGCCGTGGCGCCACCCATCGGGGAGGTCGGCGGCCACGCCACCCGGGCGGATGTAGTTGTGGTTCATGCGCAGGCCCGTGACCTCCTGCAGGAAACGCAGCGTCTCCTCCCGCTCACGCCACCCGTACAACAGCATCGAGACCGCCCCGAGGTCCATGCCGTTGGTGGCGACGAACAACAGGTGCGAGGAGATGCGGTTCATCTCGGTCATGAGCATCCGGATCCACACGGCCCGCTCGGGCACCTCGATGTCGAGGAGCCGTTCGACCGTGAGAGAGAACGCCAGCTCGGTGAACAGCGGCGCGGCGTAGTCCATCCGGGTGACGTTGGTCGGGCCCTGGAGGTAGGTGAGCTCCTCGCCGGTTCGCTCCATGCCGGTGTGGAGGTACCCGATGATGGGCTTGCAGCGCTGGACTGTCTCGCCCTTGAGCTCGAGCATGAGGCGCAGCACCCCGTGGGTGCTCGGGTGCTGCGGGCCCATGTTGATGAGCATGGTCTCGTCGTCGGGGGTAGCTTCCGAGTCCAGCGCGACGGCCTCGGCTTCGGACAGACGGAGAACGGCACCCCCCTGGCGCAGGCGCTCGGCCGCCGCCAGGACGTCGCGGCCGGTCATCTCCTGGCCGCCTTCGGCGGTCTGGGCGACGTTGACCGGAGGGGCATCGTGCACGGTGGTCATGTCAGTGGTACCGCCTTGTTCACCGGGTGGCCGGCGCAGCTTTGAACTGCACGGGGATGCGGCCGGAGTCGTAGTCCTTGCGGAGGGGGTGACCCACCCAGTCCTCGGGCATCAGGATGCGGGTGAGGTCAGGGTGGCCCTCGAAGGAGATCCCGAACATGTCGTAGGCCTCGCGCTCCATGGCCTCGGTGCCGGCGTAGAAGCCGAACAGGGTGGGCAGCACCGGATCGGATTCGGGGACCTGCACTCGGACGCGCACACGCTCTCGACGTTTGTGGTCGATGAGCGAGACCACGACCTCGAACCGCTCGGCGGGGATGGCGTCAGGTAAGGCCCGGCGGCCGGGATGGGTGAGGTAGTCGACGCCGGTCAGGTCGACACACATGAGGAAACCTTCGTCGTGAAGGGCTTCGATGAGGGCCATGTACGGGTCCCGGGTGGTGAACAGCACCACCTGACCGTGAGAGCTGCCGACGAGGGCACCGTGGCGGGTCTCGGGCGGGGCGGACTGCTCGGCGTCCTCCCCCGAGGCGTCCGGACCGGGGTCGGTCGTGTCGTCGGCCACGGTCAGCTCCGCCCGAGCGAGACGGGCGTGGCGCCGACACCCTCGTGCTGCTCGATCATGATGCCGAGGCCCTGGCCGGGCCGACGGGTGAGCTCGGCCGAGCGGATGGTGCTGTGGAGGGTGAGGATGGCGTGCATCAGGGTCTCGGGGCTCGGCGGGCACCCGGGGGCGTAGACGTCGACCGGGACGATCTGGTCGACCCCCTGCACGATGGCGTAGTTGTTGAACATGCCGCCGCTCGACGCGCACACCCCCATGGAGATGACCCACTTGGGTTCCATCATCTGGTCGTAGATCTGGCGTAGGACCGGTGCCATCTTCTGCGAGACCCGACCGGCCACGATCATGAGGTCGGCCTGGCGGGGGGAGGCCCGGAAGACCTCCATGCCGTAGCGGGCGATGTCGTAGTGCGCGCCGCCGGCCGCCATCATCTCGATGGCGCAACAGGCCAGGCCGAACGTGGCCGGCATGACGCTACGGGCCCGAGCCCACTTGACCAGCTCCTCGATCGGAGCGGTGAGGAAGTTGTGCTCGAGCCCTTCGAGGCCGGATTCGAGGAAGCCCCCGACCGGGCGGGTCTCACTCGACATCAGGCCGCCTCGGTGGTCGCAGCAATGGATTCGGTGGGCTCACGGCCCTCGGTCCCGACTCGTTTGACGGTGCTCGACAGCGTGCGGGCGGGCGACACGATGGCCGTCTCGCGCAACCGCTTGACCGGACCCCAGTCGAGGGCGCCGTTGCCGATCAGGTAGACGAACGACTCGAACACCAGGGCGACGAAGATCAGGATCGCCACCAGGCCGTAGGTGCCGAGCTCTCGGTACACCACGGCGTAGGGGAACAAGAAGATGATCTCGATGCCGAAGACGATGAAGATCATGGCCACCAGGAAGAACTTCACCGGGAAGCGCTCGGGCGGCTCGCGCCCGGGGACGATGCCGCACTCGTAGGGAGCCGACTTCGGCCGCGACGGCCGTCGGGGAGCGAGCAGTCGCGACGCGACCCGGCTGAGCCCCGCGAACACGAGGGCCAGCGTGAGCATCAGGAAGATCGGCAGGTACTGGGCCATGGGCTCAGGCACCCCCGACGGCGGCCTCGGCCGCCGCCTTGTTCTTCATGAGCGTCTTGTCGCGGTTGTGCAGGACCCAGGCGAAGAGGACGAACAGCGTCAGGGAGATGACGAAGTAGAGGAAGGGGATGAGCCGCACGGTGCCCAGCTCGCGTTCCATCACGACGGAGATGACCGGTGCACTGGGGTCGACCCTGGGCAATGGAGGCGCCTCCCCGGCCACTGTCGTCTGGGGGATCACGACCTGCACCTGCACGACGGCGTAGTGCGCGGGGTTGGACATGAACGGGGTTCGCAGCCGGTACCAGGCCCGACAGAGGGCACCGTCGTCGGGACACTCCTCCTCTCGGGTGGGCTTGCCCCCGTAGGAGAAGGCGCTCAGCTTCTTGTACTCGGTCGGCCCACCGAACAGCCCCGCGTCGACCAACACCACGTCGCCCGCAGCCTGGGCCTCACCGGCTTCGCCCGACGGCATCACCCGCCAACCGCCGATCGCCTCCCTGCTGGCGTACTGCTGGAGGATCTCCGGGTTGTTGGCGGCCAGGTCCGACAGCACGAAGCCGTTGGGGTACTCCTCGACCAGCTGCGGGTTGTCGGCGAGGATCTGCTCGAGCGACGGGAGCTGGTCGGGCACGGGCAACAAGCCGACTTCGGCGGTGCGGGCGGGGTCGCCGCCCTCGACGACGACTTCGACCGGTTGCCAGGTGTTGCTCTGGCCGCGGGGGCCGATGGCGGGCGGCAGGAGCCACCAGCTGAGGGTGAGGATGGCCATCCACCCGAACAGGCCGGTGAGCGCCACCAGCAGGCCGAGGCGGGAACCGACGTTGGTGGCGAGCAGCAGGTACACCGACCCCATGAGCACGGCGACGGCGACGGCGACGATGAGGATGCCCCGGACGCCGGGGTCCCAGGCCAGGCCGGCGAAGAGATTGACCGTGGCCGGCATCACAGGCTCCTCTCGTACTCGACGACGGCGGCGATCTGCGCGGGCGTGAACATGAACTGCTCGGGGCTCATGCGGGCCGTGGCCGGGTCGAGGGCATTGGGGTTGGCGCCGAACCCGGGCATGGCCCCCCCGGATTGCCCGTAGACCCCGTAGGTCTTGGCGAAGGGCTGGTAGTTGGACACGAACTCGATCTGGCTCTCCGCCGTGGGGAACTGGCTGAGTACGGAACCGCCGGTGAGGTTGGGCCCCATGGCCCCGCCGCCGGAGACCTCGGGTTGGCCGAAGGACCATCCCTTGGTGTGGCACCGAGCGCACGAGTAGGCCCCGCCCGCGAACGCGTCGTAGAGGCCCATGTTGAAGATGGCCTCACCCAGCGTGGCGTAGGTGCGACTGCCACCAGGACTGCCGGGATCGGGCACCGTGCACTTCCCGGCGGCATCGGGGGCACAGATCTTCTGGATGTTCTCGTCACGGGCCGCGGCGGCGACCTCGGCGGGGAGCTGGATGCTGAACAGGTAGTCGATGATGTTGTCGAGCTGTTGGTCGGTGAGCGGGCCCCCGCCGGCGGCCCCCCAGGCGGGCATCGGCGAGTAGCCCCGCCCATAGACCAGGACGGACTTGATCTCTTCGGCGCTGTAGCGGTAGAGCACTTCGTTGAGCGAAGGCGCTTTCCAGTTGACGGTGGCGACGTACTGCCCGTCGGCGGTGACGGTGAACGAGGCCGCACCACCCACACCCTTAGGGCCGTGGCACGCCGCGCAGTTGGCCCCGACGTTGTAGAGGGCCTCACCGCGAGCCACGAAGGTGTCGTCGAACATCTCGACGGCGCCGGTCTGGCGACCGGGCTCGGCCAGCCAGTAGAGCGGGAGGGTGATGGCGACGACGGCGAGGACCACGAGCCCGAGCCCGAGGGTGCGATCGAGCTTCTTGGTCTCGAGCTCCTCGTCGTCCATGTAGGGCTTGCGGTTGGCGGCCAACTCGACCTCGGACCCGATCTCGGCTCGCCCCTTGCGCATGTTGATGATCACCGCAACGGCGAAGCCGACGATGATGACGACGGCGATGACGATGCCGATGGTGCGAAACGCGCTGGTGACACCCAGCACGACGGGAAGGGACGACATCAGTGGCCTCCGCCGACGCAGTGGGGGCCTTCGGCTTCTTGGCCGGTGGTGTTGGTGCCGATGGGGGGACCCTGGATGATCTGTCCGGTGTTCACGGTCAGCACCCCAGCGGTGACCTCCATGGCGAAGTGGTCCATACC
>JBDNHK010000009.1:0-25225 GCA_041688815.1 Acidimicrobiales bacterium
AGCAACCGGTAGGGTCATGGCTCCTGCGCTCGTAGCTCAATTGGATAGAGCATCTGATTACGGATCAGAAGGTTGGGGGTTCGAGTCCCTCCGAGCGCGCTACACAGAAGTCCTGGTCCTGCCGGGGCCGTGACGGGCCGGCAGGGATCTGGTTTCACCCCTTCGCGGAGTACACCGCGCGCCGCTCCGTCACCCGGGCCGCGCCGCTGCTCACCGTCGCCGAGTTGTTGGACCGGTGGCCCGCAGTCTGACGCGCAGGGGGCGCTGGGGGATCGGCGCGGTGCCGCCGTGCGGTAACGGAAGCAGACACCCTCGGAAAGCGGAGAACTCATACATCGGGTTACGGAAGTTCATGGCCTCGGATATCGGAATTGACGGTAACGAGCCCCAAGGCCACCGACGTCACCGACTGGCCGCTCGGCTGGGGTTGGGCCGCCGGCGCGATGGTGTCGACCATCGACGACCTCCACACCTGGGGCCTCGCCATCGGCACCGGTGTCGGGCTCACCCCCGAGATGCTCGCCGCACGCGTCGACGACAGCTTGCCGATGCCACCCCTCCAGGGCAGGACGATGGCGCACGGGCTCGGCCTCGGCGTGGTCCGTGATGCGGCAACCACGTGCCTCGTGAAGCTGTTCCACAACGGTTCCGTACCCGGCTACGGGTCGGTCCTGGAGTACTACCCGAGCACGGGCGCGGTGTTCGCCCTCCTGGGCAACAGCAACGGCAACACGGGCCTGGCCACAGGGGAGATGGGGTTGACCCTCTCGGCGGTGGTGGCGCCGATCGTGACCGTCCCGCCCACCGAATCCTGCGAGCCCCCGCCGCCAGCCGACGTCGCCATCACCCCAGTCGTCGCCGAATCAGCCTTCACCGGCTGACGGAACGAAGGCGAGTATCGCTCAGCTGAGCCGGACGACCTGTCTCGGCGGGGCGCATCGTGCCTTCGGCGTCGCATCGTCGTCGGAGCCCGGTGATACTCAATGGATGAGCTCGACGAGCGGCGTACCCGTGCGTCCCCGCAACGACCTGCGCCAGTACGACGACCTGGCCGACACATGGTGGGACGACGGCGGCCCCTTCGCCGCCCTGCACTGGCTCGCCGAGGCCCGCGGACGCCTGGTGCCCTCTCCCGGGCCCGGCGCGGTGGCCGTCGACCTGGGCACGGGCGGCGGCCTCATGGCGGGCCATCTCGACGGCTACCATCACGTCGGCCTGGACCTCACCCGGTCGGCTCTCCACGTCGCCCGCCGCCGGGGGGTGATGGCCGCCCAGGCCGACGTGCGCGCCGTGCCCCTCGCCACCGCCTCGGCCGACCTGGTCGTGGCCGGCGAGCTGTTCGAGCACGTCCGCCCCCTCGAGCCGGTCGTCGCCGAGATCGCTCGTGTGCTGCGTCCCGGCGGCGTCGTCGTGTTCGACACCCTCAACGACACGAGGTTCGCCCGGACGGCACTGGTCACCATCGCCGAGCGCCTGCCGGGAGGCCCGCCGCCCCGGATCCACGACCCCGCGCTGTTCGTCGCCCCCGATCACCTCCGGGCCCTCTTCGCCGCCCAGGGCGTCGACGTGACGATGCACGGCTTGCGACCTTCGATCCGCGAGTACCTCCGCTTCGCCATGACACGCCGAGGGCCGGTCACCATGGTCCGCATCCGGTCGCTCAACGGCGTCTACGCAGGCACCGGTCGGAAGCGATGACCGCCGCCGACCTCGCCGAGCGGACGGCCGCCGTGGCGCACCGGTTGGGGGAACGAGCCGCCCGCCACGACGCCGCCGCCGCCTTCCCGGTCGACGACATCGAGGATCTGCGAACCGCCGGCCTCCTCGGGCTCATGGTGCCCTCGGAGATGGGCGGCCTCGGCGCCGGGTTCGCCCAGTACGTCGCCGTGGCCATGGTCCTGGCCGAGGCCAGCCCGGCCACGGCCCTGCTGTTCAACATGCACGTGTCGGTCACCGGCGGCCTCGCCGGGCTCACACCCGAACTGGCCGCCGCCTTCGGCGCCGACGAGCACTTCGCCGTCCAGCGCGAGCGCGCGCTGCGGCGGGCGGCCGACGGGGCCTTCCACGCCGTCGCCATCAGCGAGCCCGGCACCGGCTCGCGGCTGTCGCAGGTCCGCACCACCTACGCACCTCATCCCGACGGCTACCTGCTGCAGGGGGTGAAGTCGCCATCGTCGGGGGCATTGCACGCCGACGCCTACCTCGTGGCGGCGAGATCCCGCGACGGCGAGCCGCCGATGGTCTCGTACTTCCTCGTCGCCGCCGGCGAAGGGGTGGAGGTGACGGGGACGTGGGATCCGCACGGCATGCGCGCCACCGAGAGCCTCACCGTCACCCTCGATACGGTGGTGCCCCGTCAGGCGCTGCTCGGCGTCGAGGGCGTCGCCGTGGCGCTGGCCCACGTGATGCCCCAGTGGCTCGTGGCGTCCTATGCCGCCGTCTACGCCGGCGTGGCGCTCGCCGCGGTGCGCTTGGGAGCAGAGGAGATGGCGGGCCGTCCCGATGTGAGCGGCGCCGTGCGCTCTCGACTCGGTCGCGCCGACGCCACGGCCCACGCCGCCGTCCTGGCCGTCGAACGAGCAGCGCGGGCGATCGACCAGGCCCCCGGCGATCCGGAGACGAACCGCTGGGTGTACCGGGCCAAGCTGCTCGCCGGTGACGCCGCCATGGATGCGGCCGGATCGGTGGCCGAGGCCTGCGGGCTCCGGGTGCTGCAACGGGGACACCCCCTCGAACGGGTGCTGCGCGATGCCCGCCTCGGGGCGGTCCAGCCGCCCCGGAGCGACGTCTGTGCCGACCATCTGGGCACCGTCGCCCTCGGCCTCGATCCGATCACCACCCTGGAGGATCCGCCGTGGTGAAGGGCACCATCACCGGTTTCGGTTCGGCGTTCCCACCGTCGACCGATCAGACCGAGTTGTGGGACCGGTTCTTCGCCGCCCGCTTCGGCGGGCGACGCGGCGCCGAGCAGGTCTGGGCCAACTCGGGGGTCGAGGCGCGCGGCGGCGTGATCGCGCCGACCGACACCGACGTGAGCGAGTGGGGCACCGGCGCCCGCATGGAACGGTTCATGGAGGACGCCATGCCCCTCGGCGCCGAGGCGGTACGGGCCTGCCTCGAGGATGCCCGCATGGAGCCGACCGACGTCGACCTGTTCACGGTGGTGTCGTGCACCGGCTACGGCACGCCCGGACTCGACATCAGGCTGGCCGACACCCTCGGCATGCGTGCCTCCACGCAGCGGGTGCACATCGGCCACATGGGCTGCTACGCCGCCCTCCCGGGGCTGGCCACCGTCGCCGATGCGGCCACGGCGCGAGAGAAGACGGCCGTGCTTCTGTGCGTGGAGCTGTGCAGCATCCACGTGCAGCCACCGTCCGACCGGCTCGATCAGGTCGTGGCCCACGCCCTCTTCGCCGACGCCGCCGCCGCCGTCGCCGTGACCCCCGGCGGGTCGGGCTTCGAGGTGGTCGACGTGGTGGCCCGCACCGACTCCACCCGAGCCGACCAGATGACCTGGGACGTCACCGATCACGGCTTCCGCATGGGCCTCTCCCCCCGCGTCCCGGCCGCACTCGCTCGCCACGTCGTCGACGTCGTCCACGAGCTGTTGTCCCCTCACCGGCTGGCGATCGGCGACGTCGCCGGCTGGGCCATCCACCCCGGCGGGCCCAGGATCGTCGATGTCGTGGGCGACCGCCTGGGGTTGGACCCCGATGATCTCGCCGCGTCCCGCCGGATCCTCCGCGACCACGGCAACTGCTCGTCCCCCACCGTGCTCATCATCCTCCAGGACCTCGTCGACACATCAGCGTTCGACGACGGCGACCACGTGGTGGCCATGGCGTTCGGCCCCGGCCTCACCCTCTACGCCGCCCTCCTCCGCCGCCGGTCCTGATCACACCGCCCGCGCCACCCGGGGCCCCACCCACCGTCACCGCCGCCGTCCCGGCGACCGGGGTCATCAGTAGCGACGACCCTCGCGCCGCCCAGATCGTCGCCCTCGTCGAGAAGGCCATCGCCGAGCAGGACCTGCAGTCGGTGGCCTTCGCGGTGTGAGACGGCGACAAGGAGGTGGTCCGGGGGGCGATCGACAAGCCGTCCGTGCAACCCGCGACCGCCATCGACGCCAAGTTCCGGGTGGGCCAGCCCATGGAGGCCATGCTCGGTACGGTGGCGCTGCAACTCGCCACGAAAGGCAAGCTCGACCTCGATGCACCAGTGGCGAAGTACGTGCCCGACCTCGTCAACGCCGACCGCATCACGCCTCGCATGCTGGCCAACAGCATCGGGGGTACCCCTGATTACGTCCCCGATGAAGCCTTCTCGGCACGGGTCGCGGCCAACCCGTTCTCCGGCTACACGTTCGAGGAACTGCTCGGCTACGCCCAACGGACACCACCCCTGTTCGAGCCCGGCACCAGCTGGGCCTACTCCCACACCGAGATCGCGGCGTTGATCGAGGTGCTGGAGGCGGCCTCGGGCCAGTCGCTCGAGGACCTGATGGCCACACGGATCTTCAAGCCGCTCGCCATGACCGACAGCTCCGCGCACCAGAACAACGACATCGACCCGCCGCTCTTCCAGGCGTTCACCAACCAACGGGGCGTGTACGAGAACTCGACCTACTGGGATCCGACCTGGGGCATCAACGGCGGCATGAACGCAACCACCGCCGACCTCGGCCGCTGGATGCGGGCGCTGAGCACCGGCGAACTGCTGAACGAGGCCGACGCCAAGGAGTCACTGGCGCCCGTCACCGCCGGCCTGGGCCCGATGACCGGTCAGGTGTACTTCGCCTACGGTTCGATCGTGAAGGACGGATGGGTGCTCGGAAACCCGAGCCTGAACGGCTATCAAGGTTTCGTGGCCCAACAGCGCGACCCGTCGTTGACCATCGTGGTGTGGGCGACAGCGGGGCCGACGAACACCGAGCAGGCCAACGGCGCACAGGCCATCAGCACCCAGATCGGCGGCCTCATGAGCGAGACGCCATTCACTCTCTAGAGATACCGACACCACGGCCGCCGGGCCGGATGGGTCAGCGGTTCACTGCTCGGCCATGATCCCGCCGCGGCTCGAGGAGGCGGAATCTAGGGTGGCCGCGATGGGTGACCCGGATCGGTCCTGGCAGGAGACGTGCGACCGACTGGCGGTCGTCGGGAAGTCCCTGACCGGGCCCGACTTCCCGGGGACCGAGGTCGACCAGGTCGACGGGGTGCTCCACGTCGCCGAACAGACGCTCTGCTGGATGGGGTGGTCGCTCTTCCACGCCGACCCCCGCCGTCCGGTTTTCCAACGCCAGAACGACCTCATCACCCAGTGGGGCGGGCCGAACGCCGACAACGTGTATCGCCACGCACGCGTCGAACCCGGGCGTCGTTACCGCATCACCGGACGCATGCACAGCTGCGAGGAGTTCGTGTTGGCGGTCCGGGCCGGGTTCATGCACCAGGCCACCTGGGGCACGCTCGTCGAGATCACGGGCACCGACCTCGGCCTGCGCCCGGGGGACGACATCGACATCCTCGTCGGTGACGGTGGACAGGTGCCGTTGCCCGACGGTGCCCTCACCGTCTCGATCCGCGAGTACTACTTCGACTGGCAAGAAGATGAGCCGGCGAACTTCGTCATCGAGTGCCTCGACGCCGACACCACTGTCCCCGCTGAGCGAACCGACCCATCGGAACTGGCTTCTCGCTTGAGCGAAGCGGTGGACGGTGTCGAGGTCTCGGTCGAGTACTGGAACCGTTACATGCGTGAGCACCGTGAGGCCCACGTCGACAATGTCTTCGCACCCACGTTCGGGCTGCCCAAGGGGCTCGACGCGGCGCGCTACGGCTTCTGCTTCTGGGACCTCGGTCCCGACGACGCCCTCGTGGCCGAGATCCCCCGTCCGGTGGCGCGGTACTGGGCGTTCCAGCTCTACGAGCTGGCCTGGTTCGAACTGCTCGACATCACCGAACGGCAGACCTCGCTCAACCACACCCAACTCGCCGTCGACGCCGACGACCGGATCCGAATCGTGGTGTCGCACCGCGACCCGGGCGTGGCCAACTGGCTCGACGCCGCCGACCGGCGCCACGGCATGCTGCACTTCCGATGCTTCTGGGCCGACGAGGCACCCACGCCCCAGACCCAGATCGTGCCGATCGACGACCTGGCGTCGGTGCTCCCCTCCGACACGGTCAGGATCGACACCGCCACCCGAGCCGACACGATGACCGCCCGGCGCCGCCACCTGGCGTGGCGCTTCCGCACCTGACGGCGCCGACGATGAACGCACGGATGCACGAGAAGGTGGTACTCGTGAGCGCCGCCGCCAACGGCATCGGCCGCGCCGTGGCCCGCCGGATGGCCGTCGAAGGGGCCAGGCTGTGGCTCAACGACATCGACGCACCCGCGCTCGCCACCCTGGTGGACGAGATGGCTGGCACCGGCGCCGTGGTCACCGGCATGGCCGGCGACGCCGCCGAGTCGTCCTTCGTCGACGAATGGGTAGGCGAAGCGATCCGAAACCACGGGCACATCGACGTCCTCTCCAACAACGTCGGCGTGTCGCGCTCCGGTCTCATCGGCGAGCTGTCCGACGAGGATTGGCGCTTCCAGCAACGCCTCACCCTCGACACCGTGTTCTTCGCCACCCGAGCCGTGCTGCCCTCCATGGTCGAAGCCCGCCAGGGTTCGATCGTCAGCATGTCGTCGGGGGCCGGCATCGGCGGGCAGTACGGCCTCGGGGGCTACGCCGCCGCCAAAGCCGGGGTGATCAACCTGATGGAGACCGTGGCCACCGAGTACGGCCCCTACGGCATCCGAGCCAACTCGGTCACCCCCGGGCCCACCGCCACCGCCCCACTCCTGGCCCACCTCGAGCAGCAACCGGGCGGGGTCGAAGCCCATACCCGAGGGCTCGACCTACGCCGTATCAGCCAGCCCGACGAAGTCGGCAACACCGTGCTGTGGCTCGCCTCCGACGAGGCCTCGAACGTGACCGGCATCTGCGTGCGCAGCAACATCCGGGCCGCCAGCACCCGCCCCGATTGAAGGTTCCTATCGCAACATGATGGCGCCACCGTCGGCCATGAGCGTCTGGCCGGTCATGTAGCGGCAGGCATCGGACAGCAGGAACGCGACCACTGGTGCGATGTCGTGCTGGGCGTCGCCATCGCGACCGATGGGTTGGCCCGAGAACGTCGCGGCGAACATGGCGGCGCGCTCCGGGTCGGCGGTAGGCGGAGCCCGGTGGGCCACCGATACCGGGCACACGCAGTTCACGACGATTCCGTGCTCGCCCCACTCGCGGGCCGCCACCCGGGTGAGGCCCCGGATGGCCTCCTTCGACGCCACGTAAGGGCCGTATCCGGCTGATCCCAACAGCGCCCCGTTGGATCCCAGGGTGACGATCCGCCCCCACCCCTGGTCGCGCATGTGCGGGAACACGGCCTGCATGCCCCACAGGGTGCCCTTGGGGCCGGTGTCCATGAGCAGGTCGACATCGGCCTCGGTGACCTCGGCGAGCGGCGTGACCGACCGGAAGGTCTGGGCGTTGGCCACCAGCCCGTCGATGCGACCGAACCGCTCGACCGTCCGTGCCGCCACGTCGAACGCGCCGTTGCGGTCGGCCACGTCGACGGCCACGGCAAGGTGCTCCGCCCCGAGCGCATCGAGCTCGCCCGAGAGGGCGGAGAGCCGGTCGGGGCGTCGGCCGGTGACCACGAGATGAGCTCCCTCACCGGCGAGATGGTGGGCGATACCCCGGCCGATGCCCCGCGACGCGCCGGTGACGATCACCACCCGTCCGATGAGGTCCGACTCAGCCATCGCGCCGCTCGCCCACGTAGAGCCCCTCGGCCACGACGGTCACCTCACCGTCGACCAGCACCTCGCCGGAGGCGAAGCTCTTGCGGCCCTCGTGACGGTCGTAGCGAGCCACGATCTCGACGGGCACATCGATGGGCGTTGCCCCCAGGAACGACACCGTGAGCGCCACGGTCAGGCCCGACGCGCCCGACGCCGTGACGGCATGGCCGAGCACCTCGTCGAGGGCGAGGGCCAGCACCCCGCCGTGCACCCGGCCCGGCGATCCGGCGTGGGCCGCGGTGAACGTGCACCGAGCGCGCACGATCGCCGGTACGGGCTCGGCCCCGGCCGGGGGCTCGGTCGGCCGCTCGATCCACTCCAGCGGCGGTGCCTGCGGGTTGAGCCGGCCGGACCCCGCCTGGAGGAGGCTCTCGACGCGCCCGTCCGGGTGACGGACGAGGCGAATGGCGCCGTCTCGTGTCGTCGACGAGAGCGACTCGGTGACGCGTGCGACCGCGTCGGCCGCCGATGCCAGCCCGGCGTCGTCGATTGCGGTGGTGGCGACGGCCGCCACCAGGGCGCGGGTCCGGGCCACCAGATCGAGCGCCGCCGCGGAGACCGTGTCCGGGCCGGGCAACGAGGCGCCCAGTTGCTCGGCCAACCGGGCCGCCGACACCGGGACGCCGGGTTCGGAATTCACGCCGTCACCTCCTCGCGTACCCCGAACGCCTGACGGTACCGGGCAAAGCGGGCCCGCTCGACATCGGGGTCGAGCCCGAGATCGGCGAAGTCGTAGTCGTGCGCGCCCTTGGCCCCCTTGGGTCGGGCTTGCAGGTGCGCCGACATGGCCCGTTCGGCGTCCGGGGTCAGCTCCATGCCCAGGCCGGCGTACACGGCCTGCACCGCGGCCATCGGGTCGGTGACGAACTCCTGGTAGCGGCCGTGGTGCACACGGGTCGGGTCGAGGGCGCCGGCCTCGGTGGCCGTCACCAGACCGTCGAGGTCACGCAGATACAGCTGCTCGTGGTACCGACCGATCTCGGCCACGTCGACCCGGTCGCTGTGAGCCCAGCGCAGGGTGGCCACGAGGCTCGTCACCGAACCCAGCAAAGTGAGGGGGTCACGATGGGTGACGACGAGCCGGGCATCGGGGTACACCGACAACAAGGTGGGCAGGGCGTGGAGGTGCACCGGCGACTTCAGCAGCCACCGCACCCCGGAGTACCGACGCTGAAGCACCTGGAGCACGAGCCGGTGCATCTCGTAGGCCGGCCGCATGTCGCTGGTCGTCAGGTGAGCGACGTAGCTCGGCACGTGGTAGCGGGCCGTGAACTCCTCGGACAGGAAGGCGAACGACATGGCCGACAGGCACTCCTTGGGCATGCGGCCGTGGTACTCGTGCACGGCGTCGAGGCCCGACACCACTGTCGCCATCATCCGCAGCTCGCGGTCGGCCAGATCGAGACGGGCCCCGTCGGGGAACCGATCAGCCCGAGGTGGCGGCACCGGTCGCAGGAACTCCCAACCTTCGGGCGCTCGCAACGCCGGATCACAGGCCAGCGTGCCGTAGAGAATGGTGGTCCCGGTCCGCGGCGCCCCGGTGACCACGAGAGGCGCGCGGATCTCCTCGTCACGCACGCCAGGGTCGGCCTGCACGTAGGCCGCGAGCTGGAACCGGACCTCGAGCAGGCGCACCAGGAACCGTCGGGTCATCCAGCGTCCGATGAGGGTGAGCTCGGCTTCCTCGTCGAGGGCGCGCAGCACGACGTCGAGCGAGTCCACGAACGACTCGTCGCCGTCGATGGCGCCGACCCCGGCACCGTCGTCGAGGCCCAGACCGGCCCGGGCCTCGGCGAGAAGGGCATCGCGACCGAGCGGCAGCCGGGCCACCTCGGCGATGGGCACCACCTCACCCCGATTGATCGCCTGCACCCACTCGGGCCGGGGCTCTGGCGGCCCGGTCACTCTCGGTTCCCCACCACCGAAACGCTACTTCGCGAGCACCGCACTCCTGGCCCTAACTGCCGACGATGACCGGAGCCAGTTCGTCGGCGATCATCGTCTGAGCGGCCGGCTCGAACGGGTTGCCCGTGGGTACCGACGGCGAGACGAAGGCCACTCCGGTGGACCGGGCTCACCGATGCCGAACCAGATCGTCGCCACGGTCGGAAGCAGGCCGCGGCCACCAGCGCCAGCGCCAGCGCCACGACCGACACGAGGACGACGCGACGGCAGGCGCTCACACGGACCCCATCGCTTCCCGAGCAGGCAACCGGGCCGCCTTCGCCGCCGGCAGGATGCCGGCCACCACCGCCAACACGGTGGACCCGATGGCCACGGCCAGCATCCTGCCGGCGGGAACGGCCACAGGCACCGCCTGGAAACCTTGCTCGATCAAATACCGGTTCACCACGATGCCCACGATGACGGCGATCAGGTATCCGAGGGCCACTCCGAGGACACCACCGATGAGGCCGAGCGCGCCCGACTCGACGAGGAAGACCCGACGGATGTCGCGGTCGGTGGCCCCCACGGCCTTGAGCACCCCGATCTCCCGACGACGTTCGCGCACGGCGGCGAGGGACGCATTGGCGATGCCGATGGCGGCGACACCGAGGGCGATGACACCCACAGAGGTGAGGACGATCTCCACCACGTTGAGGTAACGGTCGACGGACGCGATGAGGTTCTCGGGAGCCGATGTCGAGTAGCCGATCGCCGTGACCGCCACCCGGACGGCTCCCACGTCGTCGATGCGGTCGGCCACCCCGAAGGCGCCTGCGAACGGCGTCACCGTCGGCACGTCGAGATCTCCTTCGCCGATCCCGTCACCGGCAACAGGCGCGGCGACCCACTGACGGGAGGCGGCCACGAGCTCACGGGGCGCCAGGATCTGACCCTGCCCGGCGTCCTGAGCCACCACGCCCACCACCGTCGCCCGGGTCCAGCGCACCACGGTGCGCACGTCGTTGCCGACCCGCAACGGGCGTTCGGTTCCGAGGCTCAGGGAGGTGCCGACCACCTGGTCCCCCTCGGTGCGCCCGTACCCCAACCGCTGGAGGAAGGCCTCGTCGAGGTTGCCGGTCGGTTCGTCGGCCAGCAGCAGATCGGGCTCGTTGCAAAGGGCCCGGGCGATGGCCACCCGTTGGCGCTCACCTCCGCTCAGCTGCTGGGGCCGATGGGTGGCCCTCGACGCCAACCCGACCCGGTCGAGCAACTCCAGGGCGCGGGTCCGAGCATCGGCCCGGCTGGTGCCGGCCAGGAGCCGGGCCACGGACACGTTCTCGGCGGCGGTGAGGGTGTCGAGCAGACCGAAGTGCTGGAAGACGAACCCGACCGTCGACAGGCGGTAGCCGGCCAACTCGTCACGCGACAGCGTTCCCAGGGACCGGCCTCCCACCCGCAGTTCCCCGCTCTGAGCCGGCTCCAGGCCGCCGAGCAGGGACAGCAGGGTGGACTTCCCCGCTCCCGAGGAGCCCACGATCGACACGAACGACCCGGCCTCCACCCGCATCGACAGCGCGTCGAGCACCACCAGGTCTCCCTCGTCGGAGGCGAAGGCGTGGGTGACGTCGCTGACCTGGATGTCGACACCACCGGGCATGCTCGGCATCCTCGCAGCGGTCTCACACACTCGTGAATCGCCAGAGCCGACGGGGGCGGACCTATAGCGTCGCCGTATGACGACTGCCGGTGCCCAGCACGCGAAGGCCCGCACTCTCCTCGACCAGGTCATGGCGAACCCGCTGATCGGCCTCTCGCCGTGGATCCTCTATTCGTTGGTGGAGAGGGAGAACCGCCTCGAGCTCTCGGCAGCCCTGGCCCTGGGGCTGGCCGTCGTCATCCTGTCGCTCAACTGGATGCGGGGGGGCACCCCCAAGATCCTCGAGTACTCCGACGTCGTGTACTTCGCTGGTCTGGCCGTGTTCGTCGCCTTCGCTTCCGACTCGACCCGCACGTGGCTCGAGCTGTGGGGTGGTGAGGTCGCCAACATCGCCGTGCTCGTGATCGTGCTCGGCTCGATCCTGATCAGGGTGCCGTTCACCATCCAGTACGCCCGCAGCAACAGACCCGAGGAGTTCTGGCACACCCCCGAGTTCCTCAGGGTCAACTACCTGATCTCGTGGGTGTGGGCCCTGGCCTTCGCCATCGAGGCGGCGTCGGGCCTGTTCGGCGATGCCGTGCTCGACAACTCCGACAACCTCTGGACGGGATGGATCCTGCAGACGCTCCCCCTGATCCTCGCCGCCCAGTTCACCATCTGGTACCCGAATCGCCTGGAGGCGCTCCGGGACGGCCGGATCGACACCGCCCCGACCATTCGCGACCTCCTCGGCACCATGACCCCCTGGATCACAGTGGTGGGCATCATCTCGCTCTCGGCCAGCATCGCTCCGGCCTGGGTGGGCATCGCCCTCATCGCAGCCGGCATCGTGGCCACCAAGACCGCCACTGCCCGACCCCGCGAAGAGCCGGCCCGGACCGGTTGACCGCGGACGGTCGAGCCGCCTGTCATCGACATGACTTCGAAGCGAAGGTTGAGCGGGTACTGGATGAACGACCGTAGAGAGGACGCCTGGCGGCCCGGATGGAGATCCGGACGCCGGACGGCACGCTCGTGGGCATGCCGGTCGGCATCCAGGCGGGCGCCTCGACCTGACCCCATTCCCGATGCGGTGCTCGTGACGGGCCGGACCCGGACGCGACCAGACCCCGCCGGGAGGCAAGGTCTGGTCATCAGCTCGAAGGGACCGCTGATTCACACTCAGGCGGCGGGGCACTTCTCGGCCAGCAGAGAGCCGAGCTTCTCGATGCGGGCCTCGACCTGGGGCAGACGCTCGTTGGCCCTGTCGATCCGAGTGGTCAGGAAGTCGGCCGCCTTGGTCCGGCCCGCGGCCGCCAGCTCGTCGCGCTTGGTGGTGGCCTGAGCCACCCGACCCTCGGCGTTGGCGACCTTGGTCTCCATCTCGTCGAGGCGAGCCTCGGCCTTGGCGCAGCTCACGGTCACCGTGAACGAGGGACCGGAATCAGCGGGCGGGGCGCTCTGGGCGCTGGCCATGCTGGCGCCGCCAAGGGCGATGATCCCGGCGAGTGACACTGCGGCGATGGTCTTGGTGAACTTCATGAAAGCCTCCTGGAGAGCTGGTGGGGGGGTGATGGACACACCATCGACCCCCCCGCTGACACCACCCTGAACGACCCTGCCTGCTCGTCCGCCCCCGGGCGGGCCGCACCGGGGATACTCCACGGGAGGTTGCACTGTCGTTTCAACCAGAAGGCATGCCGACGATGCGGATACTGGTGGTCGAAGACGAAGCAGGAGTGGCCCTCGGCGTGCAGCGCGCCCTCGAGGACGAGGGACTCGCGGTCGACGTGGCCACCGACGGTCACGACGGTTGGGTGATGGCCCAGTCAGGCGCCTACGACCTCTTCGTGCTCGACATCATGCTGCCGACCATGAACGGCTACAAGATCTGCGCGGCGCTGCGCGACGCGGGGATCTGGACGCCGATCCTCATGCTCACGGCCAAGGCCGGCGAGTACGACATCGCCGAGGGCCTCGAGACCGGAGCCGACGACTACCTCACGAAGCCCTTCTCGATGATCGTCCTGGTGGCCCGGGTCAAGGCTCTGCTGCGCCGGCCACGATCCGACGGGGCTGCTCCCTTCACGCTGGGCGACCTGCGTCTCGACCCGGCCACCCACCGGTGTTGGCGGGGCCACGACGAGATCGAACTGACCGCGCGCGAGATGGACGTGCTCACGTATCTGCTGTCGCGGGGCGGTGACACGGTGTCGAAGACCCAGCTCATCGACAACGTGTGGGGGGAGGACTTCACCGGCGACCCCAACATCGTCGAGGTCTACGTCGGTCGCCTGCGCCGCAAGCTGCACAGGGAGGCCGAGCCCGAGATCATCGAGACCGTCCGGGGCGTCGGCTACCGGATCCGCTCGTGACCACCCCGGGGTTCCCTCCGCTTCCCCCTGTCCCACCGACCATCGCTACGGCCCGACCCCCGCGGTCGAGACTCCACATCCGCACCCGCATCACCCTTGTCGCCACTGTCGCGGTCGGGCTGGTACTGGTGTTGACTGCCGTCGGCCTCGTGGCCGTGATGCGCATCGGCCTCGTCCGAGAGCTCGACCGTCGGCTGGCGGCCGAGTCCGAGATCCTCGAAGTCACCACTGCCCGTCGAGCGCTCCCCGAGCTCGCCCGCCGCCCGGACCTGATCGTTCAGGTCGTCTCGGCCGAAGGCCGGGTGGACGCCAGCTCGTCGGGGGCCGACCCCACCGGTGAGCGCTCCATCGCCGGCCAACCACTCCCCTGGAGCTCCACCAGCGGCGCCCGCACACTCTCGATCGAAGACCCCGATCTGGGCGAGATCAGGGTGAGGGCCACGCCGCTCGGAGACCAGGGCCGGTGGTTGGTGGTCGCCCGCTCCGAAGCGCAACTCCAGCAGTCGATCCGCGCCGTTCGGGGCGCGTTGCTCGTCCTGGTCCCGCTGATCACCGGTGTCCTCGCCCTGGTGGTCTGGCTCGGCGTGGGTCGGGCGCTGCGACCCATCGAAGCGATGCGTTCGACGGTCAGTGGGATCAGCGATCGCGACCTGACCCGCCGCGTGCCCGAGCCGGGTACGGGCGACGAGGTCGATCGGCTGGCGGTGACCATGAACGACATGCTCGCCCGCCTCGATGCCGCGTCGCAGCGGGAACGCCAACTCGTCGCCGACGCCAGCCACGAGTTGCGCAGCCCGCTGGCTTCGGTGCGGGCTCTCGTCGAGACCCGCTCGCTCGCCGGCGACGACATCGAGGCTCACGACGCCGCGACCATGGCCGCCATACTCCGTCTTCAGGCACTGGTCGAGCAGCTCCTGGAGCTGGCCTCGCAGGATTCGACCGCAGGCGGCACCACCAGCACTGTCGACCTCGACGATCTCGTGCTCGGGCAGGCCGACCTGTTGCGCCGCACGATCGACCTCGCCATCGACACCTCCGACGTGTCCGGGGGACAGGTGACCGGAAGCCCCGATGCCCTCCGGCGACTCGTCGAGAACCTGGCCTCGAACGCCGTGCGCCACGCCCGCACCACCATGCGCTTCGCCGTCCGTGAGGCCGGCGGTTTCGTGGAGCTCGTGGTCGGCGACGACGGACCGGGCATCGCCCCCGCCGACCGGGCGCGCGTGTTCGAGCGCTTCACCCGTCTCGACGAGGCCCGCACCGTCGACGAGGCCGGGGCCGGGCTGGGCCTGGCCATCGTGGCCGGCATCGTCGACCGTCACCACGGCACGGTGATGGTCGGGACCGATCCGGTACTGGGTGGTGCCGAGTTCGTGGTCCGCCTACCGGTCGGGGCGGTTGGTCCGGCCGGCCAGATCGGCCCCACGGTCTGAACCGCAAAGGCCGCTCAGACCGGAGGGCGGGGGGCCCCGATCAGCAACACGACGGAATACAACAGCACCGCCGAACCGACCACGACGAGCCCGATTCGCGCCGAGGGCACGCGAAAGTGTCCGCTGATCCCCACCATGAACAGCACCGTCGCCAGGAACACCGTGATGCGTACGTAGTCGTCGGCGTAACCACCGGCCTCGGCGCCGGCCGCGTACTTCTCGTCGGCGGCGGCATTCAACTCGGCCGCCTTGTCGAGGTCCGGTTGGCGGTACTCGGCCATATACGTCGGCCCGGGCGGGGCGTTCGGGTTGTTGGCCGGGTCGGTGGCGGTCCAGGCGTCGAACGCCTCCTTGAACTCGGGCCGGAAACGCCGCTCGGCGATGGCCTGCGCGGCGTCGTTCCCGACCACGTAGGCCGAGAACCACGCGTCGAAGGTCGAACCGTCGAAGTTCTTGGTGGTGTTGGCTTCGAGGCTGGCCTGGCTCGCCTCGGTGCGGGCCGTCGACGCCTGGGCCAGGAGTAGCCGCGACTCGGTACTCCATTGGGCCGACGCGAACCCCGACCATGCGGCGAGGAGAGCCACGATGGCCAGCAGGGTCGCCTCGACGATCGACACCCGGCGATCGTGCCTGGCGTGGCGCTGGTCGGCGTCGGTGTGCTCGGCGACGCGCTCGCGGTGTTCTGCGGTCTCCTCGCCAACCTCCGCGGCCGACAGTCCCTCGCCCATCTCCGTCTCCTTGCCCGCCTCACCGAACGAAGGCGAGGTACGCGAGACTAGGAGAAACGGCCGGCGAGGTGGCGGGCCATGACCACGGCGCGATCCATCGCCAGCGCCGTCAGGTCGGCGAGGCGATCATCGGTGATGCGCAACGTCGGTCCTTGCACCGCGACGGCCGCCACGGCATCGCCGCGACCGTCGAGTACCGGCACGGCCAGCGCCCTGACGCCCACGTTGCGTTCCTCGTCGTTGAGGGCCCAGCCCCGGGCGCGGACCACGTCGAGCTCGGCGGCGAGGACCTCGGGGTCGACGATCGTCGCCGGCGTGAACGACGCCAGGCGGGCGGGTCGGGGCCGCGTGGCGGGCGGGGAGAAGGCCAGGAGAACCTTTCCCATGGCCGACGCGTGGGCGGGAACGAGCGCACCGGGCTCCTGGTCGAAGCGCAACGGCTGAGGCGACGCCACCCGCAGCACCACGAGGACCGACGCCCCCTGTTGCACCCCGAGGTTCACCGACTCGCCGGTCACCTCGGCCAACTCCTCGAGGTCGGGGCGTAGCAGATCGAAGCCGCTGCGAGCCTCGGCGGCCCGGCCGAGGGGGATGAGCGCCGGACCGAGGTGGTAGCGCTCGGTGCGGTGATCCTGACCGACGAGGCCCACGTCGAAGAGAGTGCGAGCGAGTCGATGGGCGGTGCTCGGGCTCACGCCGAGATGCTCGGCCAGCTCCGTCACGCCGGCGTCGTGGTGATGCTCGAGGTACTGGAGCAGGTTGACCGACCGGGTGACCGATTGGGTACGTGACGGCACGCGGCCCTCGGCATCGTCGGGGACCGCTCCAGGCGCCACCCCTCGAGCCTTCCACGGCCGGCGGTGTCGTTCGATCACTCCTCGGCCACTGCGGCCAGGACGTCCATTCGCCCGGCCCGACGGGCGGGCACCAGTCCGGCCACCACCCCCGCCAGCACTGCCCCCCCGGCGATGCCGATCAGGACCACGACGGGCAGGGCCACCTCGATGCGATCGTCGAACCGCAGCGTGGCGACCATCGCCCAACCCAGAACGACGCCCAGGGCCACCCCGACCAACGAGCCCAGGGCCGCGATGACCACCGCCTCCTGCAGCACCGCGGCCCCGATCTGACGAGCCTGGGCCCCCACCGTGCGCAACAGGCCCAGTTCTCGTGTTCTCTCGTAGACACTGAGCAGGAGCGTATTGGCGACGCCGAGCAGCCCGACGAGCAGCGACAACGCCAACAACACGTAGAGGAACGAGATACGACTCACGACCTGATCGACCTGCTGGTCCCGGTACGCCCCCACCTCCAGGAGCTCGGTGCCGGGCCAGGGTTCGAGCGCCGACTCCAGCGCCTGATCGGCCTGCGCCGGGCCGACCCCGTCGACGAGGAGCACCAGCACCCGAGCGTCGATGCGGGCCGACTCGGGCAGGTACGGGTCCCATCCGGCGTGGGCGAAGAGGTACTCGCCGTTGCGGGTGAGCCCACTGTCGTAGATGGCTCCGATGCTGGCCCTGGTCGAGGCGCCGAAGGGAAACTCGACCGCCACCTCGTCGCCGAGCCCCACCCCGTCACGCTCGGCCTGGCTGCGAGCCACGGCCACGGTGCCGTCACCGAGCGCATCGAACGACCCCTCGGTCACGTCGAGGTCGACGATGTCGGCCGCCTGGGCAGGATCGACAGCGAGGACGAACTGGCTGGCCCCGTTGATCGTCACCGAACCGAACCGAACCCCGACCGCCGCCGCGACCTCGGGCCGCGAGGCGAGGGCCGGAGCCACGTCGATGCTCACGGGACCGCCGGGGGCCGACACCACGTAGTCGCCCTGCACCGTCTGCTCCACCACCCGCGCCACCGTGGTCGCCAACGACGCCGACGCCACCGCGATCACCGCCACCAGGCTCACCCCGATCATCAGGGCCGCCGCGGTGGAGGAGGTACGACCGGGGTTGCGCAGGGCGTTGCGCCGGGCCAGCCGACCGGTGATCCCGGTGAGCCGGGCGAAGGGCGCGCCGAGCGCCGCCACCACCGGTGGGGTGATGATCGGCCCAGCGACGGCGAAGGCGAGAACGGCGGGAACAGCGGCCGCCAACACGAGGGCCGTGGCCATGTCGCTGCGGTCGCCCATGGCTCTGACCACCAGGAAGACCGACCCGGCGACGAGGATCGCTCCGGCCGCGAGGCGCAGGCCGACGTGCTGGACCCGCTCGACGGTGGCGTGACGCATCGCCTCCACCGCCGGCGTGCGCGACGCCCTCCACGCCGGCACCAGCGCGGCGCCACAGGTGACGGTCACGGCCAGCACGATCGCGACCACGAAGGCGCTGGGGGTCACGACCAGCGCGGTACCGGGAACAGAGAACCCGAAGCGCGCGATCAACGCGCGGAGCGCCACCGCCACCGGTACAGCGGCCACTGCACCGATCAGCGCGGCGACCACAGCGACGACGACCGCCTCGACCACCACCGAGCTGAGCACCTGACCACGCGACGCGCCGAGAGCCCGGAGCAGGGCCAGCTCCCGTGTGCGCTGGGTCACGATGATGGTGAACGTGTTGACGATGAGAAAGGCGCCGACGAAGAGGGCGATGGCCCCGAAGGCCGACACCAGTTGCACGAACAGATCGACGGCGCGTCCGATCGCGCTCCGGCGTTCCTCGGTGAGGGCGGACCCGGTGATGGTCTCGGTGCCCTCCAGGCCCGCGGCCGAGACCCGGCCGGCCAACTCCTCCGCCGTCACTCCCTCGGCCGCGACCACGTCGATGCGATCCACCCGGCCCGGCTCACCGGCCACCGAGGCCAGCCACTCCTGCTCGGCCAGCACGACGGGCACTCCGCCGTACGTGGCGCCACCCTCGAAGGCGGCAACGCCCACCGCAACGGCCGTCACCGCTTCCCCGGCCACGACCACGGTCACCTGGTCGCCGACCTCGTAACCGCCTTCGGAGGCGGTGGTGGGATCGAGCACCACCTCGCCGGGTCCGGTCGGGGCTCGACCCGCCCGTAGCGACCACCCGTTGAGCTCGGGGCGGGAAGGCCAGTCGATGGCCCAAGTCACCGCCCCTATCCGACCCTCACGCAACGCTTGGCCGTCGGCCTTCAAGACCTGGGGGGTGCTCTGGATCGACCCCTCCGCCGCGGCCACTCCCGGGAGGGCCGCGACCCGGTCGACCAGCGACGCGTCGAGCCGGTCGCGGGTTCCCCGATCGTCGAGACCCACGGTCCGATCAGACCGCACCACCACGTCGACGCGGGCGTGGGCGTCGGACCAGATCTCACCCAGACTGGCCCGAACCGTGTCGCCGAGGACCTGGGTGCCGGCCATGAACGCCACGCTGAGCACCACCGCCAGACCGGTCGCCACCAGGCGGACCCGGTGGGCGGCCACGCCCCGCAGCGCGACCCGGGCCATGGTCGCGGCCCCGCTCACCATCGCCTCTGGCTCGTCGCGGAAACCGTCCGTCGGGGAAACGACCGAGCCATCAGGGGACTGTAGGCCCCTCCTACCGGTGAGGCTCAGGCCGGAACCGGAGTGCCCAGAGCCGGTGTCATCGACCTGGGAGCGGTGTCTCCTCGCGCATCGGGATCTGGAGACGCTCCAAGGCCACGGGGATCTCGGCCCGGTCGGGGCCGCCATCGGAGATCCAGTCACAGAGGGCCGAGATGTCGGGTTCGTGGAGGACCTGACCCAGCCAGCGAGCTCGGCGCGCCGCGTCCTTTCCCCGTGGTCGCACCACGACCACGTTGGACCACGAGCACATACCCAAGCAGCTGCTGATCCGCAGGTGACTGCCGGGTTGTCCGGCCACGGCCTCCGCCAACCGTTGGATGTGCTCGTCGTGATCGGTGTGCGGATGCTTCGAGGTGTTCCCGCAGCAGCATCCACGGCACACGACGACGGTGCATCCCGAACGGCGCTCCGGGCGATGGGACCGCAACTTGGGGTCCGGGGATGCCGGAGCGCTCACCGCTCGGGCCCATCGACGGAGACAGCGGTGACGGTGCCATGCGCGGACCCGACCACCAGCGTCGCCCCATCCGGAGACCAGCTGACACCGGAGAGAGGTTCTCCCATCTCGACCGAACCGGTGGGCGACGACGAGGGTGGTCCCCACAAGGACAGCAGACCACCGGCATCGCCCGAAGCCAGACGCGAACCATCGGGTCGATAGGCAAGGGCGGTCACGCCACCCCCGTGACCGTCGAGGAACAGCGGGCTCGAACCCTGTGGGCCGCGACCGGCGAAGTCCCAGACGGTGACATCGTCGACCCCCCCGACGGCCAGGTACCGAGAGGAGGGATCCCATGCGATGTGCTCGACCTTGGTGGCGTAACCCGCCATTTGCAGATCGTCGCCGGTCCAGAGGCGCCAGATGTGAACACTCTCATCCTGGCAACCCGCCGCCACCCAACGGCCATTCGGCGCCACCGCCAGTGTGAGCAGTGAACCCTTCCAGGGCATGGCCTTCACCGGTCGGCCCGGCTCGGCCGGGCAGAACCACTGCACACCCCCGTAGCAAGCGGCCCCGAGCGAAACCCCGTCGGGCGACCAGGCCAGCGCCGTGACCGTCGATGGCAGCTCACCCCAGGAGGCGACCTCTTCGCCGTCGCCGTCGATCACCACAACGGTACGACCGGCGCCGACGGCCACGAGGCGGTCCACGGGCGACCACGCCAACGCGGCCCCCCACCCGGCCAGGTCGACGGTAACGGTTCGGTCAGAACGATCCGGGCGGAAGATGCGGACACGGGCATCCTGGCCCGCGGTTGCGAACCGACATCCATCGTGGGCCCAGCCCGCGGCCAGCACGCCCATGGGATGCGGTTCGAGCGAACGAACGGCTCGGCCATCGACCAGGTCGAGGACTTCCCCCCGACCCGACAGAGCACCGACGAGGACCATCGAGCCATCAGGTGAGACGGTCATGGTGGTGACGTAGTCGTCGAGGGACCTCGACCACCGCAGTTCGAGCCGATCGGCCAGGCGCACGTTCCGGGTCACCGGTCAACCCACCGCGCAGGCTGTGAACGATCGAGTGAGCTCATCACGATCGAGGTTGCGACCGATGAACACGAGTCGGCTCACTCGGGGCTGAGCGCTTGGCCAGGGTGTGTCCGGACCTCCGTCGAAGAGCATGTGCACGCCTTGGAAAACGAAGCGTCGGTCCTCCCCGGCGACGGCGACGATCCCCTTCATCCGGAAGATGTCGACTCCCTTCTCGGCCAACAACTTGCTCAACCACTGGTTCATCAGTCCCCCGTCGACCTCCCCGGCGATCTCGATCCCGACCGAGGTCACGCTCTGATCGTGCTGATGTTCGGTCTCCTCGAGAAATCGGGGATCGGTCTCGAGGACGCGAGCGAGATCGAAGGCTCCGACGTCGAGGACGGCGGCCAGATCGACCACCCCGAACTCGGCACGGTGGATCTCAGCCATGGCGTTGATTCCCCGGAGCCGCTTCTCCAGCCGTTCGATCTCTTCCTCCCCGACAAGGTCGATCTTGTTCACGATCAGGCGGTCGGCGAAGGCGACCTGCTCGACCGATTCGTTCTCCACCCCGTCGGGCTTCACTTCGTCGAGGTGGTCGAGGATGTGCTTGGCGTCGACCATGGTGACGATGGCATCAAGTCGCAGCTGTCGACGGATCTCTTCGTCGACGAAGAATGTCTGCGCAACCGGGGCAGGGTCGGCCAACCCCGTGGTCTCGATCAGAATGTGATCGAAACGGTCGCGCCGCTTCATGAGGTTACCGAGGATACGGATGAGGTCTCCGCGGACGGTGCAACAGATGCACCCGTTGTTCATCTCGAAGATCTCCTCCTCGGCGTCGACGACGAGCGCGTCGTCGATCCCGATCTCACCGAACTCGTTCTCGATCACGGCGATGCGCTTGCCGTGCTGTTCGGTGAGGATGCGATTCAGCAGGGTCGTCTTTCCGGAACCGAGGAAGCCGGTGAGAACGGTGACAGGTACACGAGGCGCTTCAGGATCCATAGGACACCCTCCGGTCGATGGGGATTGGCGGTTTTGACGGTCGAAGCTTCGTGCGGGGACGACCACGCCATCCCCGAGTGCCGACGGCGGACACAACGAACACAACCAGGAAGATGGAGGCGGCAACCAGCGCGATCGTCGCCCCGGGGGGTGACGCCAAGTGGTAGCTGAGCGAGAGCCCCCCAACCGCCGCGAGCAGGCCGACACCGACAGCCACGGCCGTCATCGTCCCCAGGCGCTGGGTGACCAACCTCGCCGTTGCCGCTGGGGTGACCAACATGGCGACACTCATCAGGAGGCCGACGGTCTGGAGACTCACCACGACGCAGATCGAAACGAGGAAGAGGACGACGAGGCGCAGCGCATCAACCCTCACGCCGACCTGGCGCGCGTGAACCGGATCGAAGGTCGCCGCCAGGAGATCGCGGTGGAGCACGGTGACGATGACGAGTGCCACCGCCGCGAGCCCGGAATTGAGCCTCACGTCGGCAGGACTCACCGTGGTGATCTGACCGAAGAGGAAATGGGTGAGATCGACCCCCACCCCGCCGCTTCTGCTGATGATGATCACCCCGGTCGCGAACAGGACCGTCCCGACGACCCCGATCACGGCGTCGTCACTCACCTTGCGTGACCCGAGGACGGCGATCAGCCCGCCCATGACCAGACCGGCGGCCAGGGCACCGGCCACGATGCTGGCCCCCACGAGGTAGGCGAGAGCCACACCGGACAACGTCGCATGGCTCATGGCGTCGCCGAGGTAGGCCAGCCGCCGGAGGACAACCCAAACCCCGACCACCGGGCACAACACGCCCACGATCACCGCGATGGCCAACGCGTTGCGCATGAACTCGCTCTGGTACGGACCGGTGAGCCAGGCCATGGTCAAACTCCGGTGTCGGCCAGAGAAGGCAGCGCCGCGCTGCCGAAGGTGGCGTCGAGGACCTCGGACGCGAGCACCCGGTGGGAGGGGCCCTCGGCGACAACCCGGCCATTGATCGCGATGCACCGGGTGAAGTGCTGGCGGGCAAGGGCCAGGTCGTGGGTCGCCACCAGGATCGTCCGTCCGGCGTCGGTCAACCGACGGAACAGATGGAGCAGATCATGGGTCGTAGGGGTGTCGACCCCGGCCAATGCCTCGTCGAGGAGGAGAACCTCGGCCTCCTGGGCGAGCGCTCGGGCCACCAGCACCCGTTGTAGCTGTCCGCCCGAGAGCGACCCCACCGGTGAGTCGGCCCGGTCGCTCAGACCGACCTCGAGAAGGGCCCGTTCCACCGCCACCCGATCGATGGGCCGCACCCTGCGCCACGGGCGCAGGAAGGGCCGTCTTCCGGTGAGCACGAGTTGACCGACGGTGATGGGAAAGCTCCGGTCCAGATCGCCCTGTTGCGGGAGGTAGGCGATGTGCGCGCTCTCGACTCGATGGTGACACTCACGACCGCCGAGAACCACCGACCCGCCGAAGGGCACGAGGCCGGCCAGGGCCTTGAACAAGGTCGACTTCCCGGCGCCGTTGGGACCGATCACCGCGACGAGCTCCCCCCAGGCCGCCGTGAGGTCGACGGCGTCGAGGACCCGACGGGAGCCCCAGTGAACGGACAGGTCCTTCACGACGAGAGCCTCAGCAGACTCGCCTCTCACCATCAGCCGCAGCCCAGACCGACCACCAGCGCCGCGAGGTTGTCCCGCATCACCGAGGCGTAGGTCTCACCGGCATCGAGATCGGACTCGGTGATGGTCTCCACGGGAGAGAGGGCGTCAGTGGTCGCGCCGATCTCGCGGGCCACGGTCTCGGACAGGTCCGGCGGGACCTGCTCCTCGAAGTAGACGACCGTGACGTTCTTCGCCCGTGCAGCCTGAGCGACCGCTTCGAGAGTCCGAGGATCGGGCTCCGCCTCGGGGGAGAGCCCGGCGATCGAGATCTGCTCGAGGTCGTAGCGCTCGGCGAGGTAGGCAAAGGCGCGGTGACTGGTCACGATCACCCGCGAGGTGCAGTTGGCCAAGCCGCTGGCGAAGTCGGCGCTCAGGTCGGCCAGCTCGGTCTGATAGGACGCCAGGCCCGCGGCAAAGATCGGCGCACAGTCCGGGCGAAGCGCAACCAAAGTGTCGTGAATGGTCTGGGCGATCTTCGACTGTCGGACGGGGTCCACCCAGATGTGCGGGTCGAAATTACCTTCGAGCTCCTCACCATCGACCTCGCCTTGCGTGCCTTGGAGCTGCGCCTGAACGGGAAGGAGACTCGCGCCCTCGAGGAGATCGACCGACGTCACCTCGGCGGAGAGTCCGCCGACCGCCTTCTCGACCTGCGGCTGGAACCCCTTCGAGAGGTAGAAGACCACGTCGACCTCGGCGAGGTCGGTCACCGTTCGCGGATCGAGTTCGACGACGTGCGGTCCCGTGCCGGGCGGCGTCAGGTTGTCCACCGAGACGCACTCCGCCCCGACCCGCTCCGCCGCCTCGGCGATCGGGTAGAACCCGGCCGCCACCTTGGTGAGAGCGATCGGCGGAGTGGTGGTAGGGGCGGCGGAACCGCCCTCGGTACCGCTGCTACAGGCCGCGACGACGACCACCCCCATCACGATCATGGCCAGGCTGCGGACATGGCCCCGGGACACGAGTCGACGGGGGGGTTGGCGATGCGGCGGCACGGTCATGGGCTCTCCATCTGTCTGGAACCGGTATAGTAATGGGAACGATTCTCAGAAAGCCAATGCGAAAGGTCCCCATGGCAGACAACGGATTCCTCACCGGAATCGACCTGTTCGACTGTTCCGGGAGGGTCAGCCACACCCTGACGCTCGAGATCGACGGAACGGTTCGGGTGGAGCTACCGGGTGGTCGCGTCGCTCGGATCGATCCCGGCACGCGGCAGAACCTCACCCCCCATGTCCCGGTCCCGACAACGGTGATCGACCAAGCCGTCCACCTCCGACCGTGGTGACCTCGGCCCCGCACGTACGCGTCCGTGTCGCCATCATCGGGGCCGGTCCTCAGAGCCTGGCTGCCGCTCTCCACCTTCTCGAGCGGCAGCCCGACCTACGAGACGACCTGGTGGTGGTCGATCCCGCCGGGACCTGGCTCAACCGGTGGGACGAACAGTTCGACCGGCTCGACATCGACAGTCTCCGTTCCCCCGGGGTCCACCACCCCGGATGTGATCCACACGCCCTCGACGAGTGGTCGAACCGACATGGTGAGGTGAGCTCGCTTCCCTACGGCATACCCGGTCGCGAGACCTTCCGCCGCTACTGCCACCAGATGGTCACCGACAGAGGGCTGCAAGAGCAGGTGGTCCCGACCGGGGTTCG
>JBDNHK010000067.1:0-17280 GCA_041688815.1 Acidimicrobiales bacterium
CGCCCTCCCGTCGGGCGCCCATCTCGAGCAGCTCGGTGTGCACGAGGCCGGGCCAGAGCGACACCACCGTCACCCCGGTGCCTTCGAGGTCGACGGCCATGTCGGCCGTCATCTTGTCGACCGCCGCCTTCCCGACCCCGTAGACCACGTTGTGGGCGTAGGCCACCGCTCCCGACGACGACACGTTCACGATGAGGCCGCCGCCCGACGTCAGCAGCAGCGGCGTGCCCAGCACCGAGGCCACATAGTGCGAGCGGGTCCCGATGTCGATGACCTGGTCCCACGCCTTGATCGGGAGTTCCCAGTACTTCTTGCCGAGCCACGGCACGAGGTCGGGGGCGGAGTAGACGTTGTTGACGAGAATGTCGAGCCGACCCTGCTCCGCCTCGACTCGAGCGAAAAGCCCGGCCACCTGATCGTCGTCGTGGTGGTCACAGGCCACGGCCACACCCGTGCCGCCCATGGCGTCGATCTCGGCGGCGGTCTCGCCGACGGTGCCCGGGAGCGGTCCGGCGTCGACGGTGCGACCGGTGACGTACACGGTGGCCCCCGAGGCGCCCAGCTCCAGGGCGACGCCCTTGCCGATTCCCCGACTGGCCCCCGTGACCACTGCGACGGTCGATGACTGCATTGTTGCTCCCCGAAGACATGACCGGCCCGCTCGACCCGGCCGAGAACACCCATCCTGCCATCCCGCCACCCCGCCACCCCGCCGACCCTCGCCAGCTCCGACCCCACGAACTGTTGAGGGCAGCGATCGCTGGCGCGCTCCGAGGACTCAACAGTTCGGGTCGTGGAGATCCATCGGGGTCGGGCTGTGCGGTGACCGATGGTCAGGGTCTCGGGGACGTCGATCTGGACGTGGTCGATGTGCTCACGGTTCCAGATGGGTTCGAAGAGGCCGTTGGCGTGCGGCTTCACCGGCGCCACCATCGTGGGAACAACGTCGTGGGAACAACGTCGCGGCGTTCGTTCATGGTGCCCGTCGTGCTCCATCGCCAGCCTCGAGACCCTCGAACCGTACGGAACCCATGTTTCGCTCATGTGCCCGAAGCGCGAAACGCCCGCGCCCGGCGGCGATGTGCCAGTCTCCCCCTGCTTCGATTCGTGATCTCTTCGACCGGTGGGATCTCCGAAGGACAGGGGGAATGGTGGTCAACGAAAAGACGTTCGAGGTGGAGCCGCTCGTCGAGGAGGCCCAGCAGCGGGCCGAGGGTCTCGACGACCTGGGCGCCGGCCCGTACGTCGAGCCGCTCGGGCTGTTCGTCGATTCCCTCAACGAAGAGGCGCGCCTCAATCAGGTCGGCGAGTACATCGCCCGGGAGCGGATCCTGCTGCACACGGTCAACCGCCTGCACTACGTCGAAGACCGCAAGCGTTATCCGGGTATCGCCGACGTGCAGATCGAACGACCGGTCTTCATCATCGGCCTGCCCCGAACCGGCACCACGATCCTGCACGACATCCTCGACCAGGACCCGGCCAACCGAGCACCCCTCACCTGGGAGCTCATGTTCCCGTCCCCTCCCCCGACCACGGCGGATGCCGTCACCGACCCTCGGATCGCCATGTGCCAGGCCACCATCCCCGAAGGCGACGAACGCGACGTGCTCTTCAAGGCCATGCACCCGATGGGCGCGCTCCTGTCGCAGGAGTGTGTGGTGATGATGGGCGAGTCGATGTGCACGGCGCTGTTCCACAACCAGTTCCGGGTGCCGTCCTACCAGGACTGGGTCGACCAAGCCGACTGGGCCCCGGTCTACGACTTCCACCGCCGTCAACTGCAGCACCTCTGGTTCCGCAAGCCCGGTGACCGGTGGGTGCTCAAGACCGGGGCCCACCTTTGGGGCCTCGAGCAACTCCTCATCACCTACCCCGATGCCCGCATCGTGTTCACCCATCGCGACCCGGTGAAGTCGATGACCTCTTACGCCAGCCTCACCAGCCTCGTGCGCTCCGCCGGTAGTGATCACGTCGACCGCGACGAGGTGGCCGACGACTGGACCCGACGCCTGCAAGCCAAGGTGCAGCACGCCCTCGACGTACGCCTCGCCGGCGACTACCCGGACGCCATCTTCTACGACATGTTCTTCCCGGACTTCGTGGCCGACCAGTTCACGGAGATCACCAAGATCTACGAAGCTCTCGACATCCCGATGAGCGACGAGGGCGCGGCCGCCATGCAGGCCTACATCGCCGATCACCCGAAGGGGAAGGACGGCATTCACCGCTACGCCCCCGAGGAGTACGGCGTCGATCCGGCCGAGGTGCGCGAGCAGTTCGCCACCTACATCGAGTACTTCGACCTGAAGCCCGAGTAGCGAGAGCACCGATGACCACCACGATGCGCGCCTGGCGCACCCACGAGTACGGCTCACCCGACACCGCCCTGCACCTCGAGGAGGTCGAGGTGCCGGAGCCCGGGCCCGGTGAGATCAGGGTGAAGGTCCTCGGTGCGCCCCTGAACCTCAACGACCTCGAACGGGTCACGGGGGGCAACATGGCGGTGCGCATCGACCTGCCCTACAGCCCCGGCATGGAGACCATGGGCATCGTCGACGCCTGCGGACCCGGAGCCGAGGCGATGGCGGGCCGACGAGTGGCCGCCACCACCCGTCTCGCCCACGGAGGCTTCGCCGAGTACGTGATCTGTCCGGCCCACTCGGCCTACGAGATCCCTGAGAGCATCGGCCTACCCGACGCCGCGTGCCTCTACTTCCCGTTCCACCTCGCCTGGCTCGGCCTGTTCGACCGGGCCGACCTCCAGGCCGGCGAGACGGTGCTCATCCATGCTGCCGCCGGCGGCTCGGGTTCGGCCGCGGTGCAACTGGCCAAGCACGCCGGAGCCCGCGTCATCGCCTCGGTGGGCTCTGAGGCCAAGGCCGACCTGTGCCGCACCCTCGGCGCCGACGTCGTGGTCAACTCCACCACCGACGACATCGCCGCCGTGGTGATGGCCGAGACCGAGCAGCGAGGCGTCGACGTCGTCTTCGACAACGTGGGTGAGGCGGTGATGGACGCGTCGATGAACGCCATCGCCTACAACGGCCGCTACCTGATGATGGGTTTCGCCTCCGACAAGACGGTGGCCGACGAGAAGCTGATCGTGCCCCGCCGGGTGGCCATGGGGAACTTCAAGCTCTGCGGCGTTCTACTCGCCTATCAGCCCGCTGAGGTCCTCCCGGCCATCAAGGGTGCCATGGGGGCCAACTTCGCCTCCGCGGCGCTCGGCGCCTCGATCAACAGCCAGATCGTCGACCTCGTGACTGCCGGATCAGTCCGGGCGGTCGTCGGCTCGGTGATCGACTTCGACGAGATTCCCGCCGCCCTCACGGCGATGGCCAACCGCGAAACCGTTGGTCGCGTGGTGGCCCGGCTGTGGGACTGACGCTCGCAGATTCATGCGTCACAAAGCTAACGAGTGGAACCGACACGTCGAGGGCCTGCCACGCGAGCCTCGTGGTGGTTGGCCGTGTCAGCGGTTCCTCTTCCATGGGACCTCCCCGAGGTCTGCGAGCACGCCTCACCACACTCTGGCATCGTTGGACGAGGCGAGAACCCGAACTGGACGCGGCGTCGATGCCACCATGGTCGGCGCGGGGCGGCGTCGTTGTGTGGCACTCTGGGATCATCCCCGGTGGAGGTCGATAGCCCGTTGGACACGGAACTGCTGCACCGCATTCAGTTCGGGCTGACCATCAGCTTCCACTTCATCTTCCCGCCCATGTCCCTCGGGGTGGGTCTGGTGCTGGTCATCTTCGGGGTGAAGTCGGTCCGCACGGGGGACCCGAAGTGGCGGCAACTGTCGATGTTCTGGGTGAGGATCTACGGGCTGATCTTCGCCATAGGCGTCGCCACGGGCATCGTGCAGGAGTTCCAGTTCGGCACGAACTGGTCGGTCTTTTCGCGCTTCGTGGGCAATGTGTTCGGCAGCTTGCTCGCCGCCGAGGGGATCTTCTCCTTCATGCTCGAGGGCGGCTTCCTCGGACTGATGCTGTTCGGAAGCTCCCGACTGGGCAATCGGATGTGGCTCTTCGCCACCACCATGGTGGTGGTCGGCGCCACGTTCAGCGCCCTTTGGATCACCATGGCCAACTCGTGGATGCAGACACCAGCGGGGTACGAGATCAAGGACGTGGGCCAGGGGAACCAGGCCTTCATGACCAGCTTCCAGGACATCGTGTTCACCCCTTCGTTCGGGCCCCGCATCATCCACCTCATCGCCGGCTCGTGGATGGTCGGCACCTCCCTGGTGATCAGCGTCGGCGCGTTCTACCTGCTCCGGGCGCGCCACGTGGACCTGGCCAAGACCATGATCCGCGTCGCCCTGCCGATCTTCACCGTGCTGGCGGTGATGCAGGTGTTCGTGTTCGGTGCCAATCAGGCCATCGTGGTGGCCAACACCCAGCCGGCGAAGCTGGCGGCGATGGAGGGGCTCTACCAGTCCACCAGTTGCGCGCCGATGTTCATCGTGGGCCGCACCGACCCCGAGACGCAGACGACCACGGGGCTGTCGGTGCCGTGTCTGCTCAGCTTCCTCGTCGCCCAGGACGTCGACTACACCGTGACCGGCCTCGACGCCTTCCCGCAGGACGAATGGCCCAACGCCCAGATCGTGTTCCAGGTGTATCACCTGATGATCAATCTGGGGATGTTGTTCATCCTCATCGGCGGTCTGGCCACGGGCCTGTGGGTCTGGAAACGAAAGCTCTGGGACCAACGCTGGATGCTCTGGATCCTCGTGTCGAGCATCGTGCTCACCCTCGTGGCCACGCTGTCGGGATGGTGGACCGCGGAGTTCGGGCGCCAACCTTGGATCGTGTGGCAGGTGTTGCGCACCAGCGACGCCGAATCACCGAACGTCACGTTCGCCCAGGTGGCCTTCTCGATCGGGATGTTCGTCGTGCTCTACATCGTGGTCTTCGCGGTGTTCATCACCCTCTTGAACCGCATGATCAAGGAGGGGCCACCCCCACCTCCGGATGACGAATACGTCGAGTCCCTCCCCGATTCCTTCGGCGAGATCTTCCGCCGTCGGCCCCGGGTCTCGAGCGGGGCGGACTGACCATGTGGCTCAACATCATCTGGTACGTCCTCTTCATCGCCGTCATCGGCGGGTACGTCATCCTCGACGGCTTCGACCTCGGCGTCGGGATGCTCTCGCCGTTCGTCGCCAAGGACGACGACGAGAAGCGAATCCTGCTGAACTCGATCGGGCCGGTCTGGGACGGCAACGAGGTGTGGCTCGTCCTGGGTGGAGGCGTCCTCTTCGCCGCCTTTCCCCTGGTGTACGCGTCGCTGTTCTCGGGCTTCTACATGGCCATGATGCTGGTGCTGCTCGTGCTGATCCTGCGCACGGTGGCCATCGAGTTCCGTTCGAAGCGCGAAAGCGCCCGTTGGCGCGCCACCTGGGACTGGTTCTTCTCGGGGTCGTCCCTCGGCATCACCGTGCTCCTCGGCGTGGCGCTGGCCAACGTCATCCAGGGGGTGGCCCTCGACCAGCAGGGCAACATGAGCATCTCCCTGGTCGACCTGCTGAACCCCTACGCCCTGTTCGTGGCCGTCGTCGCCGTGTCGATGCTCACCATGCACGGCTCGATCTTCCTGACCATGAAGGTCGAGGGCGAGTTGCTCGAGCGCGTGACCCGACTCATGCCCCGGCTCATGGCGGTCTTCTTCGTGCTCATGACGATCCTGATGGCCTGGACCGTGTTCGGCAACTCCGAGATCGCCGCCAACTACCGGAGCCGTCTCTGGATCGCCGTCTTCCCCCTGCTGGCCTTCCTGGCCGTCACCGCCGCCTGGCGCTTCATGCGCAAGGGCTTCTACCTCAGCGCCTTCACCTCGTCGTCGGGCATGATCGCCCTGCTCCTGGCCGCCGTCGCCGCCGGCCTGTACCCGGTGATGATTCCGTCGTCGATCAACCCGGCTTACGACCTCACCGTCACCAACGCCGCCTCGGCCCAGAACACCCTCACGGTGATGCTGGTGATGGCGATCATCGGCCTGCCGTTCATCCTCCTCTACACCTTCGGCGTGTACTGGTTCTTCCGAGGGCGGGTACGCCTCGACCACGAGAGCTATTAGCCACTGCGTTCCGGTGGGTCCGTTCCCACGGTTACGGTCCCCTCATGTGGCCGCGCCGACTGCTCGCTGACCACCCGAGGGCCCGACGCTGGCTCATCGCCTCCATCGGATGCAGCGTCGTGGCCGTCGGTGCCCTCCTCGGGTTCTTGCTGCTGCTCGCCCGTGTCATCGATTCGGTGTTCCTCGACGGCAGTGAGCTCGCGGCGCAGAGGCCGCTGCTCGTCGCCATGGGTTTGCTGCTCCTCGTCCGGGCCGCCGCGATGCACGTCGCCGAGATCACTGCGACTCGAGCCAGTGCAGTGCTCTGTGCCGAGGTGCGCCATGACGCCGCCACCCACGTGGTGGCCGTGGGCCCGGCAGGGCTCGGCGACGAGCGCGACGCCGACGTCGGGTTGACCCTCGGCCACGGGATCGATTCCCTTCACGCCTACACGACCTCGTTCCTCCCCACCGTCGCGCTCGTAGGGATCGTTCCCCTGGTCGTCCTCGTCGCGATCGGGATCCTCGACCCGTGGACGACCCTGGTGCTGTTCTTCGCCGGGCCGATGCTGATCCTGCTCCTCACGATGATCGGGCGCCGCACCGCAGCCCTCACCGAACGACGCCTCACCGAGATGGGTTGGCTCAGTTCCTTCTACCTCGACATGGTCCGGGGCCTGGCCACGCTCATCGCCTTCCGCCGGGCCGACGACGGGGCCCAGACGGTCGAGGAGATGAGCCGGCGCCATGGGCAGACGACCATGGACGTCCTGCGTACCGCCTTCCAGACGTCGCTGGTCATCGAGTGGGCGGCTACGTCGGCCACGGCGCTCGTGGCGGTGGAGGTGAGCTTCCGCCTGATCAACGACGACCTCTCGTTCGGCACCGCGCTGGCCGTGTTGTTGCTCACCCCCGAGTTCTTCTCACCGCTGCGCCGGCTGGCGGTGGAGTATCACGCCGGCACCTCGGGGCGGGCGGCCCTGGATCGTCTCGATCGGTTGTACGCGATTCCGGCCTCGGGCCCGGCTGGATCGTCGACCGACGTGCCCGTTCGCGGTCCCATCGAGGTCCGCGAGCTCTCGTTCCGCTACCCGGGTACCGAGTCCCTCGCCCTTGCCGGCGTGAGCTTCGACGTCGAGTGCGGTGAGACCGTGGCGGTGGTCGGACCGAGCGGGGCGGGCAAGTCCACGCTGCTGCACCTCCTCATGGGCTTCACGACCACGACCGACGGCACGATCGCGATCGGAGGCCGGGAGCTCTCGACGCTCGATCCCTGGGCCTGGCGCCGCCAGGTGGCATGGGTGTCGCAGCGGCCCACCCTCTTCGGGGGAAGCGTGGGCGAGAACATCGCCCTGGGCCGACCAGACGCCACCTGCGGTGAGATCCGCGCCGCCGCCCAGCTCGCGGGCGCCGACGGCTTCATCGACGCGCTGCCGAAAGGCTTCGACACGGTGCTCGGAGAACGGGGTCTGCGGCTCAGCGGCGGACAACGTCAACGCCTGGCCATCGCCCGGGCGGCGCTGCTCGACCGCCCCTTCGTGCTGCTCGACGAGTTCACGGCCAACCTCGACCGCGTCACCGAGGCCGAGATCCTGCGGGCCATCGAGTTGCTGCTCGACGGCCGCACCGCAGTGATCGTGGCGCATCGTGCCGCCACCATCGCCTCTGCTGATCGGGTCGTCACCCTCGAGCAGGGACGCATCGAGGTGAGCCAGCCGTGACCACCTCCGGAATCCCCCGAACCCGGAGGCCGCTGCGGCGCATCCTCGACGACTGTGGTGGCTACGTCGGGTGGGTACTGGTCACCGGACTGCTCCAGTTCGTGTCACTCGGAGCAGGCATAGGCCTCATCGCCACGTCGGCCTACCTGATCTCGCGATCTGCGCTCGTCGATTCGACCGCACCCCTCGCGCTGACGATCGTGGGAGTGAGGTTCTTCGCGGTCGTTCGGGTCGTGAGCCGCTACACCGAACGCTACGTCGGGCACCTGGGAACGTTCCGGATCCTGACCCGGCTTCGGGTCTGGGTCTTTCGTGGCATCCTGCCCGGCGCCCCGGCCTCGATGATCGATCGGCGATCCGGCGACGTGCTCACGAACGTGGTCGACGACGTCGACACCCTCCAGGATCTCTTCCTCCGGGTCCTGGTGCCACCCTTCGCCGGAGCCATGGCGGTGGCCCTCGGCTGCGCAGTGCTCGGCCGCTTCGATCCGTGGTTGGGGCTGGCGCTGTTCGGCTACGTGCTGCTGTGCGGAGTGGTACTCCCCCTGGCCACCCGCCGGATGAGTCGCCGGCCCGCGGTCGCGCTCATCGATGTACAGGCCGAGCTCGCGGCTGCCACCGTCGAAGGTGCCGCCGGGATCTCCGACCTCGTCGCCTTCGACCGTGCCGACCTGCTCATCGCCCGACTCGACCGGCTCACCCACGCCCAGGTGGCGGCGCGAAAGAAACTGGCCGGGGCCCGAGGACTCGCCGCCGGGTTCACCGCCCTCCTCGTCGGGCTGGCCTCACTCACCCTGCTGATTCTGGGGATCGTCCTCGTCGACGGCGGTGACATCGAGCCGGTGATGCTGGCCCTGCTGCCCCTCGTGGCCATCGCCACGTTCGAAGCTGTCGGTCCGGTCACCGCGAGCTTCGAGAACCTCGAGCGTTGCCGGGCCGCCGGGCGACGCCTGATCACGACGATCGATGCCCCACCAGCGGTGGCAGACCCACCGGCGGAGTTCGGCACGGTCAGGAAAGGCGCGCCGATGGATCTGGAAGTCACGAACCTCGCCTTCGGCTACGAACCCCATCGACCCGTGCTCCGCGGTGCGACGTTCCTGATCCCCGCAGGCTCGGTGGTCGCGCTGACCGGTCCGAGTGGGTCGGGCAAGTCGACGATCGCCAGTCTCCTGTTGCGGTTCTGGGACTACCCGCAGGGCAGCATCCGCCTGGGCGGAGTGGAACTGCGCGACCTCCCGCTGGACGAGGCCCGAAGCCTGGTCGCGGTCGTCGCTCAACACGACCACCTCTTCGACACGACCCTGCGCGACAACCTGTCGCTCGCCGACGAGGACGCCGACGACGAGCGCCTCTGGGCGGCGTGCGACGACGCGGGCATCGGCGCCACCATCCGCCGGCTCCCGCTCGGTCTCGACGAACGGGTGGGGGCCGACGCCAGTCGGCTGAGCGGCGGTGAGCGCCAGCGGGTGCTGGTGGCCCGGGCCCTGCTCACCGATGCGCCGGTGCTGGTGCTCGACGAAGCCACCGCCCATCTCGACACCGAGACCGCGAAGCGGGTGCTGGAAACCGTCCTTCACCGGCGAGAGGGCCTCACCACCATCGTCGTGACCCACGACGAGGACCAGGTCGGTGCGGTCGATCTCCTCCTGCGCGCCGACGCGGGACTGATCACCGCGATCGAGCCAGGCGCAGCATCGAAGGGCAGGCCCGCAACGTCTTCCCGTTGAAATCGTCTGGTCAGTCGGCGATCTACCGTGCGACGAATCATCAGAGGTGGTTGTACCCGCTCGACTCTTCTTCGGTCATCGGCACCGACACCGGATGCTTGTCGAAGTGGGCGATGGCCTTGCCCATGTCCTCGATCAGCAGCGAGGCCAGATCACGCGACACCCCCTGACGGATGAGGATCCGCTGCACCGCGATGTCCGACGCCGTACCGGTGAGGGTGTAGGCCGGCACCTGCCATCCCCCCATCCGCAGACGATCGGCGAGATCGAACAAGGTGTAGCCGGGGTCCTCCCCCTCCTTGATCCGCCAGGTCACCGTGGGGATGCTCGTGTCGGGGTTGCTGTCACACAGGAGCTCGAACGGGCCGAGCGTGGGCACCACCTGGGCCAGGTAGCGACCGGTGTCGTAACTGGCGTTGTGGATTCGCCGGTACCCGTCTTTCCCGAGACGGAGGAAGTTGTAGTACTGGGCGATGATCTGGCCCGCGGGTCGCGAGAAGTTGAGCTGGAAGACGGGCATGTCGCCGCCCAGGTAGTTGACGTGGAAGATCAGGTCGTCGGGGAGCTCGTCCTTGTCACGCCAGATCACCCAGCCCACGCCCAGCGGCGCCAGCCCGAACTTGTGGCCCGATGCGCTGATCGACTTGACCCTGGGCAAGCGGAAATCCCACTCGAGGTCGGGGGCACAGAACGGGGCCAGGAAGCCGCCGCTGGCGCCGTCGACGTGGATGTCGACGTCGAGGCCCGTTCCGGCTTGGAGCTGGTCGAGCGCGTCGGCCAGCGGCTTCACCAGCTCGTACTCGCCGGTGTAGGTGACCCCGAGCGTGGGCACCACGAAGATCGTGTTCTCGTCGACGCGGGCCAACATGTCGTCGGCGTCCATGCAGTAGTGACCGGGCGCCATCGGCACCTCACGCATCTCGATGTCCCAGTACTTGGCGAACTTGTGCCACACCACCTGCACCGGCCCGCACACCATGTTGGGCTCGTCGGTGGGGAGGCCCGCGGCCCGGCGCTTGTCGCGCCAGCGCCACTTGGCGGCCATGCCCGCCATCATGCAGGCCTCGCTCGACCCGATGGCCGACGAACCGGCGGTGTTCGCGGCGTCGGGGGCGTTCCAGAGGTCGGCCATCATGTGGGTGGCCCGACGCTCGATCTCCGCGGTCTGGGGATACTCGTCGCGGTCGATCATGTTCTTGTCGATGGCCAGGTCCATGAGCCGGCGCACCTCCGGCTCCTCCCACGTCTGACAGAACGTCGCCAGATTCTGGCGGGAGTTGCCGTCGAGCATCAGCTCGTCGGCCACGATCTGGTACGCCGCCGCGGGGTTGCCCTCGCTGTCCGGGAACCGGTACTTCGGTGCCGCGGTGGCGAGATCTTGTCCGGCGAAGACCGAATCGTCGAGCTCGTCACGCACTACGTCACGTTCGTGCAGGGCCATCTCGTGAGTCCTCTCTCCGGGCTTCGTCCCCGACCCTACGCGACGCGTCTGGCCTCCGGTGAGGGGCGGTTCGGCGCGGCGATCGCACCGACTGGGGAAGGATAGATCGCACGGTGGCGGCCGAAGTGAGAGAGGGGCCACCCGACGGTCAGTGCAGCACGTACTGGGACAGGTCGACCTGGCGCGTCCAGTTCCAGTAGGTCGGGATGGGCCAGGGTGACAGGGTGAAGACCTTGCCGTCGGGGTTCTTGAAGTGGGAGTGCTGCACCGACCAGTGGGCCCACACCATCTGGCCGATCTCGTCCTGGTAGTTCTCGGCATAGCGATCGTGGGCATCTTGGCGGGCCTCGATGGCCCGCGCTCCAGTGAGGAGGACCTGGTGGATCGCGTCCATCACGTAGTTCACCTGGCACTCGCTCTGGAAGATCAGGCTGGCCCCGTGGGCCAGGTTGGTGCCCGGCCCGTACAGGCAGAACAGGTTCGGGAAGTTCGGCACCGTGATACCGAGCAGCGCCGTGGGCTCGTCCCCCCACTGTTCACGCAGGCGCACACCACCGCGACCCTTGATCTCCATCGGCCAGAGGAAATCGTTGTGCCGGAAACCGGTCGCGTAACAGATGACATCGGCCGGGTGGTGAGTTCCGTCGACGGTCACGATCCCGTCCGCCACCACACGCTCGATCCCGGTCTGCACGAGCCCCACGTTCGCCTTCTTGAGGCAGGCCAGCCACGAACCGTTGTCCTGCAGCATCCGCTTGGCCGACGACGGGTACCTCGGGGTCAGCCGCTCGAGCAGGTCAGGCCGGTCACCGAGCTGTGCCGCCATCGCCTTCCGCAGGATCTCGCCCCGAGCGGCGTTTCCCGCCGAGATGGCGAGCCCGTCGCTGTCGTCCCACTCGGGATCGACACGGGAGAAGTCGATGCTCAAGCCCGACGCCGGGTAGAACATCAAGAACCGCAACCACCGCCCGTAGAACGGCAGGTGGCGCATGGCCCAGGCGTCGCCCGGCGGCACCGCCCGGTGATAGTTCGGGTTGGGGAACATCCACTGCGGGGTGCGCTGGAAGACGGTGAGGGTGTCGACCTCTTCGGCGATGGTGGGTGCGATCTGGAAGCCGCTGGCGCCGGCGCCCACCAGAGCGAAGCGGGTACCTCGATGGTCGAGGTCGTCGGGCCAGCGGGCAGAGTGGAACGACGGACCGGCGAAGTCGTCCATCCCCTCGATGACCGGCAGCTTCGGAGCATTGAGCGCGCCGACGCCAGAGATCACGAATCGGGCGTCGAGGATCTCCGTCGCCCCGTCGGCGTTGCGGATCTCGACGGCCCACCGACCGGTGGCTTCATCGAACGCGGCCGTGACGACCTCGGTGCCGAACCGGCAGTGCGGGGCCAGGTCGAAAGAGCCGACCACGTCCTCGAAGTAGCGCTTCAGCTCGGGCTGACGCACGAAGTACTCGCTCCAGTGGTCCGACGGCATGAACGAGTAGCAGTAGAAGTGACTACCGATGTCGACCCGGGCGCCCGGGTAACGATTGTCGTGCCAGGTACCGCCGGGCCCGTCGCTCTTCTCGACGATGGTGAAGGGCAGGCCGGCCTGAGCCAAGCGGATCCCGGCGAGGAGGCCCGACTCGCCGGCGCCGATGACGACGATGTGGGCGTCGGAACGCTCCTTCTCGGGGATCTCGGGGCCCCAGGTGATCCGCCCGCTGTCGGCCCCGTCGAGGTGGAGGTCATCGAGGAACATCGGTACCGCCTCGTCGGCCACCTCCGACCCGGCCAGATAGGCCATCATCTCGACGGCCAACTCCGGCGTCACCAGATCGTGAAGCCGACACCCCCCGTCGCGGAACGCCGCGATCACCGGGAGCGCCGCCCGTCGAGCTTCCGCCTGCATAGCCTCAGGCATCCGGAACTGGTAGTCGTTCAGGATGGGCGTCACCGGGCGGATGTCCCCCCGGATCCAACTCGGATCCCCGGTGATGTGCACGAGCGAGCACATGAGCGCGGGAACGCTCACGTCCGCGAGCATCGAAGCGATCACCTCGTCGCTCTCGGTGAACGGCTCGCCGGCGTGGGGATTGGAAGGGGTCGTCTCCATTCCGACACTGTGGCCCAGGCCGATCCCCGGCGCCGAGCGACACCCGAGCCATCGAGTCGATGTGACCGGTACAGTCCCGGCCCTGCAGCTCCTGACCCGAAGGCGGCGAAAGCAATGAACGACGAATCCCTCGCCGCCGGAAGCGACGACCCCGAGGCCGACCGCCGGGCGAGGGGTCTCGACATGTACCGCCGGGTGTATGGCGAGGACGCCGTTGTCCTCGAGGAGGGCCAGTCGGACTTCTTCGACCTGATGATGAGCCATCTGTTCGGCGAGGTGTGGTCCCGCCCGGCCCTGCCCGTCGAGTCGCGACGCCTCTTGGTCATCGGGGTGCTGGCGGCTCAGCACCGCTTCGACACCCTCGGGATCCAGTTCCTCCGCACCCTGACCACCGGTGAACTGACCGTCGAACAGGTCCGTGAGGTGGTGGTGCAGTTGATCCCCTACGTCGGCTATCCGAGCAGCAGCGACCTCTACCGGGTGAGCGAGACCGCCATCGCCACCCACCTGACGGGGACCTCGTGACCGAGCAGATGGTGGTGGCGGTGATCGGGCTCGGGCGCATGGGTGGACCCATCGCCGACCACCTCGTGGCCGCCGGCCACGAGGTATGGGTCTACGACGTGGACCGCAATGCCGTGGACGTCCGGGTGGCGGCCGGCGCCCGCGCCGCCGCGTCGCCCGCCGACGCTGCGGCGGGTGCCCATGTGGTGTGCGTCGTCGTGTTCGACGACGCCCAGGCCGTCGACGTGATCGCCGGTCCGACCGGCGTCCTGCGCACCCTGCGCGACGACACGGTCGTGTGCGTGCACACCACGGTCACCGTCGACACGATTCGCGTGCTCGCCGAACTCGGCACCGAACAGGGCGTGGCCGTGCTCGACGCCGGCATCAGTGGAGGTGAGACCGGGGCTGGTGCGGGCACGCTGCTCACGATGATGGGCGGCGAACCCGAAGCGGTGGAACGGGCCCGACCAGTGCTGATGGCCTTCTCGAAGGAAGTGCTGCATCCAGGTCCGCTCGGTGCGGGTATGGCCCTGAAGTTGGCCCGCAACGCCACCGGCTACGCCATGATGGCCGCCGTGCACGAGGCCATGGCTCTGGCCGTCGCCGCCGGGGTCGACCTCGAGACGTTGCGGCACACCATCGGCGAGACCGGCGTGCTCGACCAGGCCCTCGCCCCCTTCGCCCTGGGCGGCCCGGCCCCGTTGTCAGCTGACGGCGATCCGGGACTGCGGGGAGTCCTCGAGCACCTCCAACGATTGGCCGAGAAGGATCTCGACCAGGCCCTCGATCTGGCCGACCTAACGCAGACGCCGGTGCCGGTGATCGAGGCGACCAGACGCTCCTTCACCCACGTCACCCGCCTGGTGCAACACGAGTGACGAAAGATCGAGCCCTTCGATCGGTGCCCTCGGCGCGACCCGAGCTCAGACCGAGCCCATCGCGGCGGTCCGGGCCCGAAGTTGATCGAGCAGACCTTCTCGCTCCTTCATCGCGGTCCGCGTCGCCCCGCTGAGGGCGAACGGATGAAGCCGGGTGGACGCCGCCGCCAGGTCCGTCCCACCGAGAGCCGACAAGCCTGCCTCCAGAGCCTGGTCGGGGCCCACGACCAGGCTCGTCGAGGCCACGAGCTCGGCCAGATCGGTGGCCAGGAGCAGGTCCGACGCCGCCAGTTCGCTGAAGCCGAAGTCGATGATCCAGATCTCACCGTCGACGGCCCGGAACACGTTGGCGAGGCGCAGGTCGCGATGAGCGATGCGGTGACGGCGCAGCATCGCCAGCTGTCCCCACACCGCGCCGAGCAGTTCGTCGTCGAACTTGTCAGCGTCGACGCCGTCGAGCGACGAGCCTTCGATGCCCTCGTAGGCCAGGACGAAAGCGTCCGGCGGCACGTGGGCGAAAGCCCGAAAGCGAGGGGTCCTCACCCCGATGTCGGCCGCCGCCAGCGCCACGAGGGCCTCGTGCTCCACCGTGCGGCGCAGGCTCGAGAAGCTGCGTTCGTCGCCGAGGTCACGGGGGACGATGCGCCGATAGGCCCGAAAGAGCAGGTCGGCGCTGCGCTGGTCGGCACCGAGGGCCTTCACGAAGAGCGACTCCCCGTCGACGCCGGTGGCGAAGTAGGGGGTCGAGCCCCTGGCGTCGACCTCGGCCTTGGCGATCGTGGCGACGGTTACGCCGACCGAGCCCAGGGCGGCGGCGACGGCCGCGTCCGTGGGGCGGCGCACGGGTCCCCCGAGCACGACGAGGGCGAGAGAGCCGACCACCCACCCGATGAGGGCGGCGATGGTCGGGTCGAGCGACGTGGGCGCAGTCATGAATCGGGCGATCGCGGCGGCGATCACGAGCGTCCACGCCAACCTCCTCCATCCCCGCGAGACCCAGGGCGCGATCACGGTGGCGGCCGCGGCGACTGCAGCGACACCAGCGGCGGATGGGAAACCGCTGCTGGTGAGAGGTCCGAGCTCGATCGACGCACTGGCGATGGTTCCCTCGTCGTCGGCCACGAAGCCGTGGATCGCGGCCTCGGTCAGGGCCGCCACCAGGGCCGAGCCGATCGTCATGAGCAGGAGGCGCCAGCGCCGCCCGCTCAGCGCCGCGACCAGACCGACCACCACCAGCAACGTCGCCAGAAGGCGGCTGCCCACGATGACGAGATCGAGAAGCCAGGCGGGAAGGGTGTCGACCCCGTCCAAGAGCGCGCCGAGGAAGTTGCCGATGCGATCGCCGAACAAAGCCACGAGGATCAGAGCGGCGGCCAGCAGCACCACGCCGACAGCGAGGCGAAGCACGTCCACCGGCGAGCGTTCGAACGAAGTGGTGGACTCGCTCGCCGATGAGTCTGTCGCTGACGTTTTCATCTCCATCGCACCATCCCATCGCATACGGACACACTCGTCGCGGATCCCTTGATCGGTCGCCCTAGATTCGGACGATTGCCCGGAGATGCCTCGACCAAGCGCCTGCCCGGCGCCGTGGCCGCGCATCTCGGGTTGGTGACCAATCTCCTCCTGCACCCCCGACCGAGAGGCCCCGCAAAGTGACGAGCACCCGACGCCGGAGGGACCTGGTGAAAGTGGCCGGTGGCGCCACGGCCGTGATCGCCACGGGCGTCGTGGCCAGTTCCGGCGAGGTGGGCCCCACCGAGGCCCGCTTCTTCCACGCCTTCAACCGATTGCCCGACGTGCACCCCGCCGTCTTGTGGCCCCAGCAACAATTCGGGAATCTCGCCGTGGGCCCGATCATCGTGGCCGTCGCCGCGACGCGACGCCAGTGGCACCTCGCTGCGGCCGCCGCCACGGCAACCGTCCTGAAGCTCGGACTCGAACGGGCGGTGAAGGCCGTGATCGTGCGAGAGCGGCCTGGCACCACCGTGCCCGGTGCGGTCAAGCGGGGCAACGTGCCCCACGAGGGGCAGAGCTTCGTCTCAGGTCACGCCACCCTCGTCACCGCGCTGGCCACCGTCGTCACCCCTCACCTCGCCCGCCGGTGGCGCATCGTGCCGGCCACGGCCGCCGCGGTCGTCTGCGTGGCCCGGGTGTACTCCGGGGCCCACAACCCCCTCGACATCGTCGGTGGAGTCGGCCTGGGGCTGGTCGCCGGTGGCGCCACGAACCTTCTCCTGGGCGTTCCGACCGCCGCCGGAGGAACGGCTCCCGAACGGTAACGCCGACCCCACCAGCGGACAGGGAACGGCTCCGCGACCTCACCTGAGCTCATCCGACCCGATCCGCCTGTCGATCCCCGATCGATCAACGTCGTGTCGAGGCCCAGCAGCTCCACGGTGGTACGTCCCGAACGCAACGCACCGCCCTGAAGGACGACGCCGGTGGCGAACACCGGGAACCCGAGCCGCTCCAAGGCCTCCACGTCACGGACTCCCCCATCGATGACCAGCCCGACCAGCCCACGGGCCAACGCACCCGGCGTCAGCACCTCTGCCGGGAGCTTCGACGAACACGATTCGGCGGCGACCGAAGACCCCTTCGACCACCCCCGGACCCCAGACGACAGCGTGCCCGCCGCAACCACCACTGATTGGCAGGAATCAATTCCTCTTGTCGCAGTAAGTTGTCGGACACGCCGGGAGGCGTCACCCCCAACGTGTCGGGGGGAATCATGCCGACGTTCTCGTACAACACCGCCACAGCACGCTTCGAGCGACGCATCGGCACCCGCCAAGAAACAGCGCCGCTCGAAATCACCTGGGTCTGCTCAGCCTCC
>JBDNHK010000068.1:0-14395 GCA_041688815.1 Acidimicrobiales bacterium
CGGGCACGGGCACGGGCACGGGCACGGGCACCGGCACGGGCACTTGGTCCAGCGATCCTCAGCCGACCGCGATCGAACCCACCGCCATCGAGACGACCGTCACCGAACCCACTGACATCGAGACGGCGCGCATGGTCCGGACCCGAGCCGTCGACCTCGTCCGCCTTCACCGACGATCCGCCTCACCGCCGGCCCCGGATCTGTTCGAATGGCTCGAAGCCGGATGATCCGCACGACGGTCGCCGTCGCCAGTAACGGTTGATGGGCGCGGTCAGGGCCGCTCCGTCGTCACGGGTTGGCAGGTCGGGCACCAGTAGGTGCTGCGAGCCATCGGTCCGGTGACCGCCCGCTTCACCGGTGTGCCGCAGCGTCGGCAGGGCTCGCGGCGTCGGCCGTAGACGGCGAGGGACCCGGCCGGGCCGGCCACGGTGGTGCGGGCGGTGGTGGTGAGGTTGGCCTGCAGCAGCCGGGCGGCGGTGGCCACCACCTGCTGGCGGGTGTCACCGTCGAGCTCGCCCACCGGAGTGAGCGGGTGCACGCCCAGGGCGAACGGCACCTCGCTCTTGTAGACGTTGCCCACCCCGCAGCAGACCCGCTGGTCGAGGAGGGCTTCGGCGAGGGGAGTGGCCGAATCGAGAGCGCCCATGCGGCGGGCGGCTTCGGCCAGGTCGGCGTCGGGTCGACACAGGTCGGGGCCGAGGTGGGCGGTCCGGGCCTGTCGGACCAACTCCACGACGGGGGCCGAGAAGCACACGGCGATCCAACCGCGATGGTCGTCGTCGGCGGTGTCCGGCCCGACCTCGATCAGCGCCCGGGCGGCGTGGGCGGGTTTCTGCCAGCGCTCGCCGGTGCGGTAGAGGTGCCAGCTGCCGGTCATGCGCATGTGGGACTGGAGCACCCAACCGTCGGCGAAGTGGACGAGCAGGTGCTTGCCTCGGGCCTCGACGAGCTCGATGGTCGTGCCCGGTTCGGGACCCTTCACCGCCAGGCGGTGGGCCCGGAACTGCACGATGGCCTGGCCTTCGAGCACGGGGCGCAGTCGGGCCGCAGTTCGGTGGATGGTGTCGCCTTCGGGCACGAGGTCACCGGCCCCGCAGGGTGAGGCCGCGGTAGCCGTCGCCGAAGCCGGCGGCGCGCAACACGTCGGCCAATGGCGAGTCGTTCGCCGGCTCACCATCGATGCGGGTGATCTCCATGCGCTTCACCCGGCCGTCCTTCACCAGCGCGGCCACGGCGTCGGCCCAGTGGGCGTGGCGGTACGCCGCGGGGAACGAGGCCAGGCTGCGCCCACCCCGTTCCACGAACACTGCGGCCTCACCGGCCACCAGCACCACGAACGCCCCGGCCACCCGGGCCGGATGCCCCGCCGACTCGGGCCAGGGCAGGGTGGACCCGAACGGTTGGGCCGGGTCGGTGGCGGCCAGCACGATCGGGGTGAGCGACTCCTCGTCGGCCTCCCGAGCCGTGCGCAGGCGGTCGACGGCGCCGGGCAGGGCGAACTGGGCGGCGCCGAGACCCGAGACGAAGTAGCCCCGGCGCACCTGGCCCCGCTCCTCCAGCGCCTTCAGCACCGGGTACACGGCGGCGAACCCCCCGGGCACCCCCTCGCCGAGCACGGCCTCGCGAGTGAGCACCCCGTGACGCTCGAGCAACTGCAACGCGGTGGCGTGGGCCACCTCGGTGGGCGAAGGCAGCGGCGCCAGCAGCGGTTCGACCAGTGACCATCGGCCGGCGGCGGCGGGCGGGCCGAGGCGCGACATCGAACCCATGGCCGGTCGCCCCAGGTTCGGGCGCCGACCCACCGAACGCATCGACGCCGCTCGTCCACCCGGGGGGCGACGGGTGGAGGCCACCTTGCGCCGCCCGCCCGAGGCCACCATGGCCCGCAACGGGGCCAGGGAATCGTTGGTGACCAGCCCGGCCCACACCAACTCCCACAGCGCCGACAGCACGGTGGGGTCGTCGTAAGGCTGCCCCGCCCCTTGCGCGGCGGCCACCAACTCGGGCCAGAACGAGGCGCCCCGCTGCCGGAGATGCCGGTACAGGGCGCTCCGAACGCCCCGGTCGGCATCCGGGTCGCTGTCGTCGGCATGGACGTGGCTGCCCCCCGCCTGGTCGGAGATCTCGTCGGCATCGGCGGCCCAGGGCCCCGCCAGCGCCGCCACGGTCTCGGGATCGGGCAGCGGCACCAGAAGTCCGGCCTGGTCGCGGAAGAGCAGCCGCACGCGTCCGTCGCCGGTACCAACGGCCCCGGCACCAACCCACACCACCTCGCCCGACGTCATCAGCGCATCGAGGTCGGCGGGGCGAAAGCCCAGCACCCGCGCCGCCAGCACGTCGGCCTCGAGCACCGAGGCGGGGATAGCCGCCCCCTGCAGCACACCGAGGGCCTCGATGAGGGCCTCGACGCCGCGCCGGGTGGGCCCGACGTTCTGCCAGGCCGGCAGGAACCGGGCCAGGGCGTCGCCCTCCACCGGCTCCACCTCCTGGCGCAGCGCAGCCAGCGACCGGCGGCGGAGCTGGCGCAACACGTCGTCGTCGACCCACTCGCGCTCGTTGCCACCAGGCCGGAATTCGCCCCGCACCACCCGACTCTCGGCTTCGAGGCGTTCGAGGACGGGCCGCACCCGATCGACCCCCACGCCGTAGCGGGCCGCCACCTGGTGGGTGACGAACGGCCCGTGGGTGCGGGCGAAACGGGCCACCAGATCGCCGAGAGGGTCGGGCACCGAGTCGGTGAAGACCGCCGGGAGACCCGGGGGGAGAGCCACGCCGAGGGCGTCGCGCAATCGGGCCGCGTCCTCGGCGGCGGCGAAGCGGTCCTCGCCGGCGACGGCCACGACGATGGCCCGGCGCGCCGCCACCAGCTCGTCGAGCCACTCGGCCACGGCCGCCTCGCCCCGTCCGTCGGCCGGCTCGCAGCGGGCTTCGATCTCCCAGCGCGACAACGGACCGAGCAACCGCAAGAGATCATGGGCTTCGTCGGCGTCTCGGGCCCGGCGCCCGTCGGCCAACCGTTGCAGCTCGAGTTCGAGGTCGGCCAGCACCGCCGGGTCGAGCAGGTCGCGCAGCTCCTCGGCGCCCAACAGCTCGCGCAGCAGGTCGCGGTCGAGGGCCAGAGCGGCGGCGCGACGCTCGGCCAGCGGGGCATCGCCGCCGTACATGTAGACGGCTATCCATCCGAACAAAAGCGACTGCGCGAACGGTGACGCCCTCGGCGTGTCGACGGCCACGACCTTCACCCGACGCGAGCGCAGGTCGGTGAGCACCTCGCGCAACGCCGGCAGGTCGAACACGTCGTTGAGGCACTCACGGGTGGTTTCGAGCAGGATCGGGAAGTCGGGGTAGCGGGCGGCCACGGTGAGCAGGTCGGCGGCGCGTTGGCGTTGCTGCCACAGCGGGGTGCGTCGGTCGGGCCGGCGACGGGGCAACAACAGAGCCCGGGCTGCGCACTCGCGAAAGCGGCCGGCGAACATCGCTGTCTGGGGCAACTGAGCGATGACCAGCTCGTCGATCTCGCCGGGGTCGACGGCCAGCTCGTCGAGCGGGAACGTGTCGACCGCCTCGGGGAGGCGCATCACGATGCCGTCATCGCTCCAGATCAGCTCGACGTCCACTCCCCACCGTTCGGCCAGCCGGGCCTGCAGGGCCATGCCCCACGGGGCGTGCACCTGGGCTCCGAACGGGGTGTGGATGCAGATGCGCCAGTCGCCGATCTCGTCGCGGAAGCGCTCGACCACGATGGTGCGGTCGTCGGGCACCACCCCCCCGCAGGCCTCGGCCTGCTCGTCGAGGTAGGCGAGCAGGTTGGTGGCGGCCAGGGGGTCGAGATGGTGGCGGTCGTGCAGGCGGGTGAGGGCCTCGTCGGCCGGCGTGGCCCGGATGGTGCGCACGAACTCGCCGAGGGCCCGGCCCAGCTCCAGTGGTCGCCCGGGCCCGTCGCCGTGCCAGAACGGCATCTTCCCGGGCTGGCCCGGTGCCGGCACCACCACCACCCGTTCGTGGGTGATGTCCTCGATCCGCCAGGTCGACGCACCCAGCAGGAACGTCTCGCCGGGGCGACACTCGTAGACCATCTCCTCGTCGAGCTCGCCCACCCGGGTGCCGTCGGGCAGGAACACGCCGAACAGGCCCCGGTCGACGATGGTGCCGCCGCTGGTGACGGCCAGGCGTTGGGCGCCGGCACGGGCCCGCACCACGCCGTCGATGCGGTCCCACACCACTCGCGGTCGCAGCTCGCCGAACTCCTCGCTGGGGTAACGCCCGGCCAGCAGGTCGAGCACGTTGGCCAACACCTCATCGCCCAGTTCGGCATAGTTTGCCGACGAACGAATCAGACGGGTGAGGTCGTCAACGGTCCAGTCCTCCATGGCCACCATGGCCACGATCTGCTGGGCCAGCACGTCGAGCGGGTTGCGGGGGTAGCGGGTGTGCTCGATGAGGCCCTGTTCCATGCGGTCGACCACCACCGCGGTCTCGACCAGGTCGTTGCGGTGCTTGGGGAAGAACGTGCCCCGGCTGGGCTCGCCCACCTGGTGCCCGGCCCGGCCCACCCGTTGCAGACCACGGCTCACGGCGCCGGGCGACTCGACCTGCACCACCAGGTCGACGGCGCCCATGTCGATACCCAGCTCGAGCGAGCTGGTGGCCACCAGGCCCTTGAGCTCTCCCCGTTTGAGGCGGTCCTCGATGAGCAAGCGTCGTTCGCGGCTCAGCGATCCGTGGTGGGCCATCACCAGTTCTTCGCCGGGGCCGGGGGGCGATCCGTCGTTCTCGCCCGCCCGGTTGACGCCTTCGAGGTGCAGCTCGTTGAGCCTGGTCGCCAACCGCTCGGCCAGCCGACGGGCGTTCACGAAGATGATCGTGCTGCGATGGGCCTCGACCAGCTCGAGCAGCTTGGGGTGCATCGACGGCCAGATGGACCGGCGCACCGGGCCGGCCGCGGCGGGCCCGCTGATGGGCTCGTCGATCACCTCGCCCAGCGCGCCCATGTCCTCCACCGGCACGACGACCTGGAGGTCGAGGTGCTTGCGCACCCCGGCGTCGACGATGGTGACGGCACGCGGCCGGCGGGTGGTGCCGTCGTACCCGCCGAGGAAGCGGGCGATCTCGTCGAGGGGACGCTGGGTGGCCGACAGGCCGATGCGCTGCACCGGCCGGTCGGTGACGGCGTCGAGGCGTTCGAGCGTGAGTGACAGGTGGGCCCCGCGCTTGGTGGCGGCCACGGCGTGGATCTCGTCGATGATCACGGCCTCGACGCCCCGAAGGGTCTCGCGGGCCTGAGAGGTGAGCATCAGGTAGAGCGACTCGGGGGTGGTGATCAGCAGATCGGCAGGACGGCGCAGCATGCGGCGGCGCTCGTCGGCCGGGGTGTCGCCGGTGCGCATGGCCACGGTGGGGGCGGTGAAGGGCAGTCCCAGGCGTTCGGCGGCCAGGGCGATGCCGGCCAGCGGGCTGCGCAGGTTCTTCTCGATGTCGACGGCCAGGGCCCGCAGCGGTGAGACGTAGACGAGACGGGTGCGGTGCTCGCGATCCTCGGGCACCGGGGCCGAGACCAGCCGATCGAGGCCCCACAGGAACGCGGCCAGGGTCTTGCCCGACCCGGTGGGGGCCAGCACCAGGGTGTGGTCACCCCCGGCGATGGCCGGCCAGCCCTGCGCCTGCGGGGGAGTGGGCGCGGCGAACGTGGTGGAGAACCAGGCCCGCACGGGCTCGGAGAACGGCTCGAGCGGATCATCCGACGACACCCGGTCACGCTACCGACCACCAGCGACGGTGGGCCCGGTTGGAGAACCCGGTGGACACCCCGGGTGAACTCTCGGCGCCGGCCGAGCCTGCGCACGGAGCGTCCCGTAGGCTTTATTCCATGACTTCGCCCCTGACCCGTGAGTGGCACCCGGCCTTCGAGGAGTACTGCGAGACCATCTTCGAGCTGCGTGAAGACGACCTCGACGTGATCCAGGCCCGTGTCGCCGACCGCCTCGACGTGTCGCGTCCGGCGGTGTCGGAGATGATCCGCAAGATGGAGAAGGCCGGTCTCGTGAAGGTCGAGTCCGGGGCGATCCGCCTCACCGACGACGGCACCGAACTGGCCGAGTCGGTCGTGCGCCGGCACCGTCTGGCCGAGCGGTTCCTCACCGACATCCTCGGCCTCTCTTGGGCCGACGCCCACGCAGAGGCGGGCCGCTGGGAGCACGTCATCTCGTCGACGGTGGAAGTGGCCATGAGCCGGGTGCTCGGTGACCCGACCACCTGCCCCCACGGCAACCCGATCCCCGGGAGTGGCTACGCCGCTCCCGATGCCGTCAGCCTCGACAGCCTGGCCGTGGGCAGCCGCTTCACCGTGTCGCGCATCCCCGAGGAGCTCGAGTTCGCCCCCGGCATCCTCGATTTCCTCGAGCAGTCGTCGCTGCTCCCGGGTCACGACGGGGTCGTCACGGCGGCCTCGCCCGACGGCACCACAACGGTCGAGGTCGACGGCAACCGCGTGGGCATCGGCGCCTTCGCCAGCGGCCGCATCCTCGTCACTTGTCACTGAGCGGGATTGTTGAGCCGCTTCGTTCGACCGCCTCGGGGCGTTCGGGACCGAGGATGAGGCTCAGGCGTCGAGGCTCGCCGGCAGCGGTCGTTCGTGCACCACGGCCAGGCGCTTCGTGGCTCGGGTGAGGGCCACGTAGAGGGCCCGATCGCCCTGGGCTTCCTCGTTCACGATCAGCGCCGGCTCGACCACCACGGCGGCGTCGACCTCGAGGCCCTTGACCAGGCCCACCTCGACCACGGTGATCTGCTGCTCGAGGCCGCTGCGGGTGGCCCGTCCGTAGGGCACTTCGGCCGCCGCCAGCCCCGCACACAGCGGTTCGACGAGCGAAGCCGGGCAGATGAGGGCCACCTGGCCCGGGTCGACCGCCCGCCGTTCGGCCAACGTGGCCGCGACTGCGGCGGTGACGAGCGCCCCGGCCGGAGCCGGGATGATCGTCGGCTCGGCGCCGTCCTCGCGCACCGAGCGGGGTGGGGTGATGTCGGGCGCCGCGTGGCGCAGCACCCGTGCGGCGAGAGCCATGATCGGCGCCGGCAGGCGGTAGCCGAGGGTGAGCTCGGCGCGCCGGGGTGGGCGGCGGGCCGGCAGGCGGTCGAGGATCTCGTCCCACGAGGCGTGGGCCCACTGGCCGGTGGCCTGGGCGATGTCGCCCACGATGGTCATGGAGCCGTTCAGCGACCGCCGCTCCAGCATGCGCAGCTGCATGGGGGAGAGGTCCTGGGCCTCGTCGACCACGATGTGGCCGTAGGTGCGGATCTCGTCGGCGTCGACCGACCGGCCCGGCCGGCGTCGGCGCGGCTTCGGGCCGAGTATGGCGCGCGCCTCGTCGAGCAACGGAGCGTCGTCGCTGGTCCACCCGATGTCGTGGATGTTCTCGCGGCGGGGTCGGTGCAACGAGCGCCACTCGTCGGCGGTGAGCAGGTCGCGGGCGGCGTGACGCAGCAGGCTCGGTGCGCCGTACAGGTCGTGGAGCAGCTGCGACGGGGTGAGCACCGGCCACATCCACTCGAGGGCCTCGCGCACCGACGGGTCACGGCGCAGCCGGTCGCGGACCTCCGAGGCCGCCAGCTCCCCTCGTCCGGACAGGGCCAACTCGGCGAAGACCTCGGTCTCGACGAACCGGCGGCCGGCGTTGTGGCGTCGGTAGCGCCGGCGGGCCTCGTGCACGATGCGGGCGCTGCGATCCCTGGTGAGGGTGAGGCGCTGCAGGCCGTACCCGATGTGGAGATCGTGGCGCAGCGGCAGCTCACGGTCGGTGACGGCGCGGGCCAGGAACCTGGCCATGCGCGGATCGCCCTTGACCCGGGCGGTGAGACCCCGGTCGTATCCCTGGATACGCCCTTCGGGCACCAGGTCGGCCAGCACCGCCAGCTCGACCCCCGCTTCGCCGAGGGAGGGGAGCACCTGCTCGATGTACCCGAGGAAGAGGCGGTTCGGGCCGATGACGAGCACACCCTGGCCGTCGAGGGGGAAGCGGTGGGTGTAGAGCAGGTAGGCGGCCCGGTGCAGGGCCACCACGGTCTTGCCGGTGCCGGGGCCGCCCTGCACGACCAGCACGCCGGGCAGGCCCCCCCGGATGATCTCGTCCTGCTCGCCCTGGATGGTGGCGACGATGTCGCCGAGACGACCGGTGCGGGCCGTTTCGAGGGCGGAGAACAGCGCCCCCTGCCCGCTGATCTGGGGCCGGTCGGCGTCGGGGTCGTCGGCGGCGATGCCGAACTGCTCGAGGGCGTCGCCGAACAGTTCGTCCTCGATACCGAGGAGGGTGCGGGCACGGGTGGCGAAGTGCCGCCGCCGCGAGAGGCCCATCGACTGGCGGCCGGTGGCCCGGTAGAAGGACTCGGCCACCGGGGCCCGCCAGTCGACCACGACGGGTTCCTGATCGTCGTCACTGACTGCGATCCGGCCGATGTAGAAGCTCTCGATGGCGGCCCCCGAGCTGTCGGTGGCCCCGTTGCCGGTGCCCACGGGCTCGCTGCCGTCGAGGCGGCGGTCGATGCGGCCGAAGCACAGAGCAGCGTCGCCCAGCTGGAGCTGCTGGAGACGGTTGAAGACGGTGTCGAGGATGACCTCGCGCTCGTAGCGGGCCTGCTCGGTACCGCCGCGGCCGACCTCGACCATGGAGGTGAGGCGGGTCGCGGCATGCCGGCTCGCCTCCAGGAAGGCGTAGGCCGCATCGAGGTAGGCCTGTTCGGCTGCCAGATCGGGGTGGTTGGCCATGGGCCTTTCCGGGGTGCCGGGCCCGCCCGGCGGGACGGTCGGCCGGGGGCACAACGGCCTCCCGGGGGATCGGCCATGTTATCCGCCTGAGCCGCCTCCTTCGCGTTCGTGGCCCCGCCGTCGACCGGGCCCGGTGGGCAGGGGCGGCGGTAGGTTGGCGCAGTGCCCGTCGATGATGCCTCTCCCGCGCCCCCCCCCTTCCTGCGCGCCTGTCGGGGCATCGCCGGCGGCCCCGACGACCGGGTGCCGGTGTGGTTCATGCGCCAGGCTGGCCGGTCGCTCCCCGAGTACCGCGCCGTGCGGGGCGAAGGCAGCATCCTCGACGCCATCGCCGATCCCGAGTTGTCGGCCGAGATCACCCTGCAACCCGTGCGGCGCTACGGGGTCGACGCCGCCATCCTCTACTCGGACATCGTGGTTCCTGTGCACGCCATCGGTTTCGGTGTCGACGTGGCCCCCGGGGTGGGTCCTGTCGTCGAGCGGCCCTTCCGGTCGGCGTCCGACCTCGACCGTCTCCGTCCCCTCGACCCCGAGGCCGACACTCCCTACGTGCTCGAGACCGTGCGCATCCTGACCCGAGAGCTCGACGTTCCTCTGATCGGGTTCGCCGGCGCACCGTTCACGGTGGCCAGCTATCTCATCGAGGGGCGGCCGTCGCGCACCTACGGTTTCACCAAGGCCCTCATGTACGGCGACCCGTCGTTGTGGCACGCCCTGATGGCCCGGCTGGTCGACCTCGCTGTCGCGTCGCTGCGCTCGCAGGTCGACAACGGCGCCGCGGCGCTTCAGGTCTTCGACAGTTGGGCCGGAGCACTCAGCCCGCCCGCCTACCAGCAGTACGTGCTGCCCCACAGCCAGCGCCTCTTCGCCGAGGTCGCCGATCTCGGGGTGCCCCGCATCCACTTCGGGGTGGGCACCGGCGAGCTGCTCGGGCTCATGGCGGCCGCTGGGGCCGATGTCGTGGGGGTCGACTGGCGGGTGCCCATCGACGTGGCCCGCACCCGGGTGCCGGCGGGTGTCGGGTTGCAGGGGAACCTCGATCCTGCGTTGTGCCTGGCCCCGTGGGAGGCCGTGGCCGAGGGCACCCGCGACGTCCTGGCCCGCAACGCCGGGCATCCCGGCCATGTGTTCAACCTCGGCCACGGGGTGCTGCCCGAGCTCGACCCCGAGGTCCTGGAACGCGTGGTCGATCTCGTGCACCGAGAGGGACGGTGCGACGGTCCCGCCCCGACATGACCGACCCCCCGACCAGATGAAGGTGACCAGATGAGTGACGCACCGCTCGGCCTGCTGGTGATGGCCTACGGGACTCCCCGCACGCCCGATGACGTGGAGGAGTACTACACCCACATCCGCCGGGGCCGCGCCCCCACCCCCGAACTGCTGGCCGAGCTCAAGGGCCGCTACGACGCCATCGGCGGCATCTCCCCGCTCGCCGCGCTCACCGAGGCCCAGCGCGCCGCCATCGCCGCCGCCCTCGAAGAGCAACAGCCCGGCCGGTGGAAGGTGGTGCTCGGCCAGAAGCATGCGACGCCGTTCATCGAGGACGGCGTGGCCGAACTGGCCGAGGCCGGGGTGCACGACGTGGTGGGTCTGGTCCTGGCGCCGCACTACTCGGGTTTCAGCGTGGGTCAGTACCAACAGCGCGCCACCGACGCCGGAGCCGCACACGAGGTGCGCGTGCACCGCATCGATGGTTGGCACACCGAGCCGGCCTACGTCGACTTCCTCGCCGCCGCGGTGCGCGATGCCCAGGCGTCGCTGCCGGAACGGCACAAGGTGTTCTTCACCGCCCATTCCCTTCCCGAACGCGTCCTGGTGGACGACCCGTACCCGGATGTGCTCCGTGAGAGCGCCAACCTCGTGGCCGACCAGGTCGGCCTTCTGCCGTGGCCGGAGTGGGCGCTGGCCTGGCAGAGCGCGGGACGCACGCCCGAGCCGTGGCGGGGTCCCGACATCCTCGACGTGATCCGCGACCTCGCGGCCACCGGCGGGGCCGACGGCGTGCTGGTGTGCGCCCAGGGGTTCACCGCCGACCATCTCGAGGTGCTCTTCGACCTCGACATCGAGGCGGCCGAGGTGGCCGCGCAGGCCGGACTGGCCTTCGCCCGCACCCGGTCGCTGAATGCCGATCCCGTCGTGATGGCGGCCCTGGCCGACCGTGTGGTCGCCGCCATCGAGGGCGCGGATCGCCCCTGATGGCCAGGTCCGCCGGTGCCGGCCGGGTGGTGGTGGTGGGGGCGGGCATCACCGGTCTCACCGCGGCCTACACGCTCGCCACCCGCCACCCCGGTGTGTCGGTCACGGTGCTCGAGGCCGACGACCGGGTGGGCGGGAAGGTACTCACCACCCCGTTCGCCGGCCGGCCGGTCGACTGCGGGGCCGACGCGTTCCTGGCCCGGGTTCCCGAGGCCGTGGAGCTGTGCGAGGAGCTGGGCCTGGGAGCGGTGCTCGCCTCGCCGGCGGAGCGTTCGGCCCTGGTGTTCGCCGGTGGGCGGTTGCGCCGGCTGCCCGGGGGCCTCGTCCTCGGGGTGCCCACCGACCTCGATGCCCTGGCCAGGTCGGGCATCGTGAGCGCCGCCGGCGTGGCCCGGGCCCGCACCGACCTCATGGTCACCGAATGGTTGCCTAGTGAACCATCTGGTGAGCCCGACGGCAGCGGCGACGAGACCGTGGGTGCCCTGGTGCGCCGACGCCTGGGTGACGAGGTCCACGAACGGCTCGTCTCGCCTCTCCTCTCTGGGGTCAACGCCGGCGACGCCGATGAGCTGAGCGTGGCCGCGGGCGCGGCGCAGCTCGGATCGGCCGCTCGCCGCGACCCCAGCCTGGTGGCCGGGCTCAGAGCCCAGGCCGAGGCGGCCCGAGTCGCCGGCGCCGACCCCGACGCTCCGGTGTTCAAGGGCATCCCGGTGGGCACGCAGACCTTGACCGATCTGCTGCTCGCCCGCCTCGTGGCCGCCGGCGTCGTCGTGCACCTGGCGTCGCCCGCCACCGGACTTGGCCGCGCCGGTGACGAATGGATGGTGCGCACCCCCACGGGTCTGCTGGCCGCCGATGCCGTGGTGATCGCCGTGCCCGGTGGTCGGGCCTCGCGTCTCGTCGAGATTCATCTCCCGGTGGCGGCGCAGGGGCTGGCCGATCTCGACTACGCGTCAGTTGCCATGGTCACGATCGCCGTAGCCACCCGTTCTCTGGGCCGCCCTCTCGACGCCAGCGGGTTCCTCGTGGCCGGGGGCGAGGGTCTCGGTGCCCTCGCTGCCTGCTCGTGGGCGTCGGCCAAGTGGGCCCACCTCGCCGACCCCGACGTGGCCATCCTGCGGGTGTCGGCCGGTCGCCACGGTGACGTCGCCGCCCTTGGTCTCGGCGACCACGAGTTGGTCGAGGCCGTGCGGGCCGACTTGGGCACCACCATGGGCTTCGAGGGTCCGGTGCTCGACGCCCGGGTCTCCCGATGGCCCGACGCCCTGCCCCAGTTCCGGCCCGGGCACCTGGCTCGCGTCCGGGACTGGCGTGCCGAGGCCGAGGCTGCGGCACCGGGGCTGGTTCTGGCCGGGGCGGCCTACGACGGTCTGGGTCTGCCCGCATGCATCCGTCAGGGCCGGGCCGCGGCCGCCCAGGCCGGCAGTGCCGCTTCGACATGAGAAGGGGCCGCGAACTCGGCCCGGCGCGCCCAATTAGGGCTGAACTGGGTCGAAAGGCCCAGCTCAGACCCTGTTTCCTACCCATGCGTTGCGCCGTTCATGTCGATCTGTAAAGATTCTGCAACAATGCGAACCGAATCAGCCCTGCGGGTGAACCGCCGACGGCGCACGATCATCGCTGCTTTCGTGGTCTCCGGTTTTCTGGTCGTCCCCCTCGCCACCGTCCTCCCGGCCGGCGCGCAGTCGGTCGAGTCCAAGCGCGCGGAGGCCGCCCAGGTCGCCTCCGAGTTGGCCGGCCTCGATCGCCAGCTCATGGACCTCGGCGCCAAGCTCGAGTCCGCCCGGTTCGAACGCAAGAAGGTCGAGCAGAAGGTCGCCGAGACCCAGGCCCGGGTCGACGAGACCAACGCCGAGCTCGACCGGCGCCGCGGTGAGATGCGCACCTTCGCCGTGAAGGCCTACCAGTCCGGCAACGACAGCCCCGAGTTCAACGCCCTGCTCACCGCCGACGGCGATACTGCGCCGGCGAAGAAGTCCTATATCGAGATCACCAACGGCAACCGCCAGGACCTCGTCGACAGCCTCAATGCCATGCGCCGCCAGGCCGAGGACGAGACCGACCGCCTGCAACAGGCCCAGGCCGAGGCCAAGCGGGTCAACGACGGCATCGAGCAGACCCAGGTCGACACTCAGCGTGCCACCGACGCCCAGCGCGTCGTGAACAACCGGGTCCAAGGCGAGCTGGCCACCCTCGTCCGCGAGGAAGAAGCGCGTCGGGCTGCTGCGACCGCGGCGGCTGCTGCCGAGCGGGCCGCCGCCGAGGCTGCCGCTCGCCCCGCCGCGCCTCCGGCCGCCTCCGCACCGCGACCGACCGGCGGAGGTGGCGGTGAGACCAGCTCGCCGGCCCCCGGGCCGTCGGGTCCCGCCCCTATCATTCGCGGGGGCCTCGAGGGCGCCATCGACGCCGCTCTCAGCAAGGTCGGCTCCCCCTATGTGTGGGGTGCCGCCGGCCCGAACACCTTCGACTGCTCGGGGCTTTTTGTCTGGGCCTTCGGCCAGGTCGGGATCTCCCTACCTCACTACAGCGGAGCCCAGTACGCCGGCACCACCCGTATCTCGCGGTCCCAGCTCCAGCCCGGTGACCTCGTCTTCTGGGGTTCGGGTGGGTCCGAGCACGTCGCCCTCTACATGGGCGGCAATCAGATCGTCCACGCCTTCAGCTCGAACCGGGCCACCGGGGTCACCGCCCTCGACGGTTGGTGGAAGGCGCCTTCGGGGTACGGGCGGATCCGCTGAGCCTCGGGTCCGAACCCGCGGTACCAGATCTGATCGTCCACGGCCCGCCCTCTTCGGGGCGCGCCGTGCTCCTGTTGCCCGGCTTCGGCGACACCAGCGCCGTGTTCACCGACCGACTGGACCTGATCGACCCTGACGGTCAGTGGATGGTGGCCGTCGCCGAACCGGTGGCCCGCGGCCCGGAAGGGCCGATGTGGTACGTCGTCGACGAGCACGGCCCCGATCCCGAAGGGGTGGCGTCGGCCACCGCGGCCATCGACCGGGCCCTCGACGAGGTGGCCCGACGGGCGGAGATCGCCCGCACCGACGTGGTGATCGGCGGGCACTCCCAAGGTGGGGCTGCGGCCCTGGCCACCCTGCTCGATCCCACCTGCGGGCCCCCACCGGCCGCAGCAGTGGTGCTGGCCGGGTACCTGCCTCACCGCGAAGGTCTGCTCGACGGAACCCGCGTCGACGCTCGCCCGGTGCTGGCGGTCCACGCCACGCGCGATCGGGCCGTCGAGATGGTGAGGGGGCGCAGCGCCGCCAAGGCCCTCGGCCGTTGGGGGGCCGAGGTCACCTGGCGCGAGGTCGACGGCGGGCACCGGCTCGGCCCCCACCTGCTGGCGCCGCTGCGTGACTGGCTGGCCGACCTCGCCGCGGGCCGCCGCCCCGAGCCTTCGCCTCCCTGACCCCGCCTCCCTGACCCCGCCTCCCTGAC
>JBDNHK010000010.1:0-8702 GCA_041688815.1 Acidimicrobiales bacterium
CGGACCGGCTCCCGCGTTTCTGACGCTCCATCAGATCAGCCGACGACAGTACCGCGGGCCCGCCACGGCCTCCCACTCGACCCGCCACGCTTCCCTCGAACCTGTCTACGAACGCTGCCCCATGGGGCGGCGTTGGTAGACAGGTTCGCCAGAGAGGGGCCGGGACCCCTACAGCTTGAGGACCTTCTCGGCGTTCTGGTGGAGGAACTTGGGCCAGACGTCGTCCTTGAAACCCACGTTGCGCATCTCGGTCATGATCCGCTCGAGCGAGAGGCCCATGGGGAAGTAGCCGGCGTAGATCACCTTGTCGGCGCCGCGGGTGTTGGCGTAGTCGATGATGCGCTGGTCGTAGTGCTTCGGGGCGAAGGCCGACGTGGAGTAGTAGAGGTTCGGCCACTTCAGCATGAGTTTCACCATGAGCTCGGTCCACGGTTGGCAGCCGTGGCGGCTCACGTAGGTGAGCTCGGGGAAGTCGTACATGACCTCGTCGATGAGCTCCACGTGCTGCACGGCGAACTTGATGCGGGGCCCGGGGATGCCGGTGCACACGAACACGGGGATGTCGAGCTCGCAGGCCTTGGCGTAGATCGGGTACATCTTCTTGTCGTCGATGGCCACCTGCGGGTACGTGCCCGCGGGGAACATACCGATGGAACGAACGCCCCAGGTCTCGTAGGCCTTGACGATGGCCTCGATCCCCTTCATGCCGTCGTTGGGATCACCGTTGCACTGCGGCAGGAACCGGTCGGGGTAGCGCTTCAGCGCGTCCTCACCGGTGGACCGGCCGCCACTGTCGCCGCCGACCCCCACGAGGCCCCTGGCGATGCCCCACTTGTCCATCTGCTCGAGCGTGTAGCCGACGGGATCGTCGGTCTCCTTGAGGGCCTTGTCCTTGTCGGGCGGCGCCTTGAACATGTACTCGACCGGGAACTCGAAGTCGTCCTTCGATTCGGCGTCCTTGGTCTGCTGGGTGATGAAGGCGTACTGCGCCTTCATGTCCTTGGCCGGGAACCCGATCATCGTGTCGATGACGGGCAGGCCCTCGGGCATCGCCATGTGCTGTTCCCCCCTGGGATCTGATTGACCCGGTGAACCTAGCGCGTGCCGCCCGCGCGCCCGTTCGGGCCGGGGCCAACCGGGCTACTTGACGGCGATGGGGTTGACCGGGGAGCCCGTCGCGTTGGTGATGGGCTGGGGTGGGGCCGACAACAGGAACGTGTACTGGCCGTCGTCGGCGCAGTCGGCGGCCAGTTCCTCCATGTCGAAGTGCTGGCCCTGGGTGAGGCCCATGTCGACCAGGTGCAGCAGGTGCAGCGGCAGCGGCATGGTGTCGTACTCACACGGGAACACCTCGAAGGTGCCGTTGTCGACGGCCACCGCCGCGATCTCGTTGCGGTGGAACCATTCGACGCTCTGCAGCGACGGCCCCGCCGCAGTCATGGTGTAGCTCATCTTGTCGCCGGCCTTGAGGGTCTGCATCTGGCCGGTGCGCAACATCACGATGTCGCCCGACTCGATGGTGACCCGGCCCATCTCGGCGGCGGCGTCGAGGTCGTCGCCGGTGACGGCGTAGCCGCCCTCGAGCTGGTCGACGCCCTCGAGGCGGGCGATGTCGAGCAGCACGCCCCGACCGGTGAGGGTCTTCAGATGCTGGATGCCGAGCACCGTGGCGCCATTGACGGTGATGCTGGCGGCGGGCACACCGTTGTAGAGGTTGCCCTCGTAACTGACGTGGCTCAGACCATCCCAATGGGTGGCAGCCTGGAGGCACAGCACGATCATGTCGTCACTCGACTTGAACTCGGGGTCGAGCACCCCCGGCGAGTTGATCTCGAGCATGGTGTGCTGCGGGTTCTGGCGACGGCCGATGAACCCGAGCTGAGGCCCGTCGAACTCGAGCGGGATGGCCAGCGAGAAGGCTTTGCCGCTGCGCACGGACGACGCCCCCCGGCGACGGGCCTCGTCGTCGATGAAGTTGACGGTGCCGAGGCGGTCGTCGTCACCCCAGCGCCCCCAGTTGCGCACCTTGGCGGACAGTTCACGGAAGTGGTCGTTGAGCGGCATGGTGCTCCCCCTGCGATGTGGTTGAGTCGGGCGGGTCGGGCGGGTCAGACCGAGATGCCGCTGTCGCACACCACGATGGCGCCGGTCATGTTGTCGGCGTCGTGGCTGGCCACGAAGGCGAAGGTGGCGGCGAGCTGGTCGGGTTTGGCCGGCGGCACGTGGTCGCGGCTCATCTTCTTCATGCGTTTCCAGTCGACGCCCTCGGGCGGCAAGAACTGCACGTACAGCGGCGTCTCCACCCCACCGGGGGCCACGGCGTTGATGCGCAGCGGCAGGTCGTACTCGGTGGCCAGGGCCTTGGTGAGCATCACCACGCCGCCCTTCGACGCGCAGTAGGCCGCGCTCCACGGCTGGCCCATGATCCCGGCGGTGGAGGCGGTGTTGACGATCGAGCCCTCGCCGCGGCTCACCATGTCGGGCAGCACGGCCCGGCACATGTGGAAGGTGCCGGTGAGGTTGATGGCGACCATGCGGGCGAAGTGGGCGGGGTCGGCCTCGTGGGACTCCTGGAAGCCACCGATGCCGGCCACGTTGCAGAGCACGTCGATGCGGCCGAACTCGGCCAGCACACCAGCCACCGAGGCCTCGACGGTCTCCCACGAGCTGACGTCGCAGGTGGCGCTGATGGCCGTGCCCCCGTCCTCGGCGATGAGGGCGGCGGTCTCGGCGGCAGCGTCGGCCACGACGTCGAGACAGGCCACGGTGCCCCCCTCGGCGGCGATACGCCGGGCCGTGGCCCGACCGATGCCGGAGGCGGCGCCGGTGACGACGGCGTAGGTGTCGATGAAGCGCTGGTCCATGATCTCGTTCCTCAGGGGCAGTGTCGGCCGGGACGGACGCGGGTCAGGAGAAGGTGAGCACGCCGCGGGCCACGCCGCCGCTCTCCATGTCGTGTACGGCGTCGTGGAAGCCCTCGAGGGGATAGGTGTTGGTGACCAACTCGTCGAGCAGGAACTCGCCGCGCCGGTAGAGCTCGATGATCTGGGGTATGTGGATGTGCGGGCTGTACGAGCCGGCCCGCACACCGATGATGCCGCGCTCGTTCTGCGTGAACGGCTGGTAGGGGAGCTCGAACCTGGCGTCGCCGCCGGGGGTGCCGATCACCACCACGGTGCCGCCCCAGTCGAGCATGTTCAGGGCGTTGAGGGTGACCTCGGGACGGGCCACCACGTCGTACACCCAGTCCACGCCGCCGGCGCCGAACGGGCCCGAGAGCACACCCTTCTCGTAGGGCACGAGGGTGCGGACCTGGTCGACGATGTCGTCGCTGCGCCCGTCGAGGAAGTCGGTGGCCCCGAACTGGCGGGCCAGGGCCTCCTTCTGCGGGTCGACGTCGATGGCGATGATGCGGCTGGCCCGGCGCACCCGCAGGGCTTGGAGGGCGTTGAGGCCCACCCCGCCGCAGCCGTACACCACCGCGGTCTGGCCGACCTCCACGTTCGAGCGGTAGAGCACGGCGCCGGCGCCGGTCATCACACCACAGCCGACGAGGCAGGCCGACGTGAACGGCACGTCCTTGGGGATCTTCACGGCCTGGATGGCCTTGATGACCGTGCGCTCGGTGAACACCGATGCCGCCGCGAAGTTCCAGCAGGCGTCGCCGTTCAGGGTGAAGGGCTGGGCCATGTTGCCGAGCGTCTGGCGACAGCGCGTCGGCTTGCCGGCGCCACAGGCCTTGCACATCCCGCAGGCGGCCAGGGTGGAGATGATGACGTGGTCGCCCACCTCGACGTTGGTGACGCCGGTGCCGACCTGGTCGACGATGCCCGCGCCCTCGTGGCCGAGCACGGCCGGGGCCGGCCAACCGAAGGCGCCCGAGGCCGCAGTGATGTCGCTGTGGCAGACACCTGCGGCCATGACCTTGACGATGACCTCACCGGGGCCGGCGTCGCGGACCTCGAGCCCGTCGAGGACCTCTGCGCCCTTGTCACCGGTGTAGACGATGCCCTTCATGGATTCCCCCGTTGGTGGGCCCGACGCTCAGGCGCCCGGCGATGGTTGCTGTTCTAACGAAGAGGTGGTGGTCAGGCCGGCCAGATGACGGACTGCAGTTCGGTGTAGGCCTCGAGGCCGTAATCGCCGCCATCGCGGCCCACCCCCGACAGCTTGAAGCCACCGAAGGGCACCTCGTGGTGGCGCTGCGCGGTGTTGATGGCGACGGTGCCGGAACGGATCTGCTTGGCCAGGGTGTAGGCCCGGGCCCCGTCCTCGCAGAAGACGTAGGAGAGCAGCCCGAAGTCGCTGTCGTTGGCGATGCGGATGGCCTCGTCCTCGTCGTCGAACGGGACCACCACCACCACCGGGCCGAAGATCTCTTCGCGCACCGGGCTCATGCCGTTGTTGCAGCCGGCGAGCAGGGTGGGGCCCACGTAGAAGCCCTTGTCCATTCCGGGGTCGCGGCCGTCGACGACGAGCTCGGCCCCTTCGGCCACACCGTTGGCGATGTGGCCGAGGATGCGGTCGCGCTGGACGGCGGAGATGACCGGGCCGACCACCGTGGCGGCGTCGAGGGGGTCACCGACCTTGAGCGCCTTGGCCGCTTGCGCCAAGCGGGTGACCAGCTCGTCGTAGCGGCTGCGGTGGACGATGACGCGGGTGGGGGCGGTGCAGATCTGCCCCGAGTGGAAGGCCCACACCGAGGCGATGCCGGCGACAGCCTTGTCGAGGTCGGCGTCCGCGGTGATGACGCAGGCACCCTTGCCGCCGAGCTCCTGGAGCTGGCGCTTCATGGTGCGCGCCCCGGCCTCCATGATCTTGATGCCGATGGGCGTGGAACCGGTGAAGCTCACCATGTCGATGTTGTCGTCGTCGACGAGTACCGCGCCCACCTCGGGTGCGGACCCGGTGACGATGTTGACGACACCGGGTGGGAAGCCCACCTCGTCGAGGATCTTGGCCAGCTCGATGACGCAGAGCGGGTCCTGGGGGGCCGGCTTCATGACCACCGTGCACCCCACGGCCAGGGCCGGGGCGATCTTGCCGACCATGTTGGTGGTGGGGAAGTTGTAGGGCGAGATGCAGGCCACCACGCCGACGGGCACCCGGTTGACGACGCCGCCCATGAGGGCGCCGGCGGCGAGCGGCGTGGCGCCGATCGGCTGCGGGGGCAGGCCTTTGGTGAGGTCGGTCATGGCGCCGCGGGCGTAGCGCTCGAAGCGGTTGATGGCGACGGGGATCTGCATGAGCGAGCCCACCGAAGAGGTGGCACCCGCCTCGGCGATGACGAGGGGGATCAGCTCGGGGGTGCGCTCGGCCAGACGGGCACCGGCGGCGCGTAGCAGGGCGGCCCGCTCTTCGGGGCTGGTGCGGCTCCAGGCCGGGAAGGCCGCCGCGGCCGCCGCGGCGGCGGCCCGGACGTCGTCGGCCGAGGCCTCGGGAGCTTCACCGACGACGCCTTCAGTGGCCGGGTTGATGATCTCGTAGGTGCCGTTCCCACCCTCGAGCCATTCGCCCCCGATGAGCTGACGGTACGAATCGGTCGTCGTCGTTGCCATGGATCTGACGATACGTCAGAACTGCGGCATTCGTCACAACGCCAGCCGGGATCTCGATGGCCCCCAGTTCCGCCTCCCGGGGGCCATCGATCCTGGTTCCCGCCAGGTCCGTTCGAGCGCCGCCGCCCTCGATGGACCCAGCATGTGGGCTCGGAGCCACGGAGTCCGTGCCCGTCGACACGCTCACAACGTGTCCGCCGGCACAGACAGCAGAGGTGACCGCGTCCCCTGTACGTTCCTGTACCCATGGGCAACGGGAACTCGCTGTTCGAAGTGATCGGCGAGGACGAGCGGCTGCTGCTGCTCTCGGTGATGCGCCGGCGCCGATTCGCTCGCGGGGAGGTGATATATCACCAGGGCGACCCGGGCGACGCCATCCACATCGTCGAGAAGGGCCACATCAGCTTCCAGGTCGCGTCGCCTCTGGGCGACCAGGTGATCCTCGACATCCAGCAGCCCGGCGACGTGTTCGGCCTCGGTGGGATGCTCATTCCCGATCACCGCCGCATCGGATCGGCCGTCGCCCTCACGAAGGCCGAGACCCGCTCGCTGGCCTGGAGCGAGTTCGAGAAGCTCCGCCGCACCGACCCGGGGGTGGAGCAGTTCATGTCCGAGCTCCTCGCCGTGCAGATGCGCCGGCTGATGGACTTCGTGCTCGAGTCGCTCTATGTGCCGGTCGAGACGCGGGTGCTGCGCCGCCTCGACGAGCTCTGCGACCAGCTCGGAGAGGTGGACGGCGACGCCATCTGCATAACCATCCGCCAGGACGACATCGCCGCCATGGCCGGAACCACCCGCCCCACGGCCAACCGGGCGCTGCGCGCCGCCGAAGGGAGAGGCCTGCTCCGTCTCCGCCGGGGCCGGGTCGACGTCCTCGACCGCCCGGCGTTGGCCGCCCGGGCCCGCCGGGGCTGACTCGACAGGCGAGTGGAGCGGCCCGAGGCCCGTCGGCGAGGCGATGGCCTCAGTCGTGCAGGGGGGCGATGATCTCGTCGCCGAAGCGGGCCACCGCGGCCACCCGGTCGGCCAGAGTGACCGGCACGCCCTTGGCCTCGGCGGCGTGGCCGGCGAGCATGGCCGGGGCGGCCAGGAAGCCGGTGACACCGCGGTCGGCGAAGCGGCGGAAATCGTCGGGGTTCAGCGAATAGATGCCGAGGATGCACTCGTAGCCGTCGCCGAGCTCACGGCCGTTGGCCCGAAGGTGGGCGTCGAGGCGGTCGAGCACGGCGTCGGCCTCGTCGAGTGGGTAGGCGTTGCCCACCCACCCGTCGTTGCGGGCCGAGCGCTTCAGCGCCGGCTCGGAGTGGCCGCCGATCCAGATGGGGATGGTGCCGCCGGGAGGGGCGGGCGACATGGTGACGGCGGGGAAAGAGTAGAACTCGCCGTCGTGGCTCACGGCCTCACCGGTCCAGAGCTTGCGACACACCTCGAAGCCCTCGTCGGTGCGCCGGCCCCGGGTGGTGAAGTCCTCGCCCAGGATCGCGAACTCCTCGGCCATCCAACCCACCCCGGCGCCGAGGGCCACGCGCCCGCCGGACATGACGGCGGCCGAGCCGGCCAACTTGGCCACCTCCACCGGGTGGCGCATGGGGAACACGTAGATGCCGTGGCTGAACCGCACCTTCGTGGTGACCGCGGCCATGGCGGCAATGGCCACCCACGAGTCGACCCACGGCGTGGCTGCGTTCCAGAAGGCCTGGCCGTCGGCCTGATAGGGGTAGGCCGACTCGATGGTCTCGGGGTAGAGCAGGTGATCCGACACCAGCAGGCCCCCGAAGCCGGCGTCCTCGCAGGCCACAGCCAGCGCCGGCAGCTCGGTCGGGTCGATGAACGCGGTGCTGTGCCAGAACTGCATGTGGGTCCCCCTGGTGGTGACCGGGCCGGGTGGGCCCGAGGTGGCGTCGTGCCCCCGGGAGTGTAATCTGACGGTCCGTCAGAAACCGGCGTCGGGCCTCGGTCCCGCCGACGACAACAGGGGACCTTCCATGCTCGACGAGATCATCAAGGGCGGCACGGTCGTGGACGGCACCGGCGCACCCGGCCGCCTCGCCGACGTGGGCATCGAGGACGGTCGCATCGTGGCCATCGGCACCATCACCGACGAGGCCACCATCGTCACCGATGCCACCGGCAAGGTCGTGATGCCCGGGGTGGTCGACCCCCACACCCACTACGACGCCCAGCTCCTGTGGGATCCGGGCGCGTCGCCGTCGGCCAACCACGGCGTCACCACGGTGATCAACGGCAACTGCGGCTTCACCCTCGCCCCGCTGCGCCCCGATCCCGCCGAGACCGACTACCTCCAGAACATGATGGCCCGCGTCGAGGGCATGCCCCTTCCGGCCCTCCGCCAGATCGACTGGAACTGGGAGACGTTCGCCGACTACCTGGCTCGTTTCGAGGGCAACATCGCGGTCAACGCCGGCTTCCTGGTCGGCCACTGCGCGCTGCGCCGCTACGTGATGGGCCCCGACGCCGTGGGCAACGAGGCCACTCCCGAGCAGATCGAGGCGATGGTCGCCGAACTGGGCAAGGGCATCGAGGCTGGCGGCCTGGGCTTCTCCACCACCTTGTCGGGCTCGCACAGCGACGGCGACGGACAGCCCGTGCCCAGCCGCTGGTCCACCACCGAGGAGCTCATGGCGCTGTGCGTCGAGACCGGCCAGCACGAGGGCACGTCTCTCGAAGGCATCGTCAACGGGTGCCTCGACCGCTTCGAGGACCACGAGATCGAGCTGTTGGCCGAGATGAGCGCGGCGGCTAAGCGCCCCCTCAACTGGAACGTGCTCACCATCGACAGTCGCGAGGCCGACCGGGTGCCCCGCCAGCTCTCCGCCGGCGACCGCGCCGCCGAGCTGGGCGGCAAGGTCATCGCCCTCACCATGCCGGTGCTGGTGCCCATGAACATGAACTTCCTCACGTTCTGCGGCATCTGGCTGCTGCCCGGTTGGCAGGACATCCTCCAGGTCGACGTCGACGAGCGCATCGCCCGCCTGCGCGACCCCGAGGTGCGGGCCCGCATGCTCGAGGCGTCGCACTCACAGGAGGCCGGCGTGTACCGCCGCCTGGCCGACTGGGACGACTACGTCATCGGCGACACGTTCGCCCCCGAGAACGCCGGGCTGTCCACCCGCACCGTGGCCG
>JBDNHK010000069.1:0-3094 GCA_041688815.1 Acidimicrobiales bacterium
AGGTTGCCGGCCGTGCCCCCGAAGACCGTGTAATCGATCCAGGCGTCGGGCGTGAAGACGTCGTCGAGAGCCTCGAAGTCGCGGGTGTCGATGGCGTAGCTGTACTTCACGAGGAGGTCCTGGATCTCCATGCGATCGGAGATCTCCTGCAGCGTCATCGTCATCGGTGTTCGCCCCCAGAGGCTGTCGTGGTCGGCGACACTCTAGAGCCGGCCGACCGGGGATGCGGATGACGGCGCCGGAGGCGGTTCGTCTACAGTCTCCGGTGCAGTCCGCCGTCGAACGCGGCATTCTGCGGGTGTAGTTCAGAGGCAGAACATCAGCTTCCCAAGCTGAGAACGCGAGTTCGATTCTCGTCACCCGCTCTACGGGCACTTCACCACTGAAGCGTCCTTGTGTTCACCACCCACCGTTCTCAAGGGTCGATTCGGACCTAAGGGAGCGGTGGAGGGCTGTGATTTGCACCGAATCCGCCGCCGTTGCGAGTCACACCGCCCTCTTAAACGGAGACAAGCCATTACCGGGCGCGCCGAAGCCGGAGGTCATCGACCCCCGGCTCTCAGACTGCGTTGTGGGTTCTCCTAGCCAGGCGGCCCACGCTGGACGACGTGCCTGTCACAGGGCTCTTCATCCCGCGCCCCCACCGAAGCGGGTGCAGATGACACCGGCACCGCTTGGCCCTCGTCACCGCCCTCTTCGGGCTCTGGGTCAGGGTCGGTCTCTGCCAGGCGCAGGTTGTACGCGACGACGGCCGCGGTGACTGCGAAGTCCGCAGCAGTATTGCCGAACGCCTTGACCCACCCACGGTCGAAGCCGAACCGGTTCTTGAGTTGACCGTTCACTCCCTCGACCGCATTTCGTCGGTGGTAGCTGGCCTTCCAAGCCGGCGTTCCGTAGGGGATGGTCTGGTAGGTGTCGAGCTGGTCGACCGTCATCCGGATTGCCTTACCGCCGCCGCCACCACCACCCCGGTGGTCGCGCTGCTCCAGACGATCGAACTACCACTCACCAAACCCCCCAAGGACAACACCCTGATCTACGTCGTCCACGGCCTGACCCTCGTCGGCCAGTCCGCCCAGAGTGACGGCGGCACCGCCGTCACCGTCTGTGCCGGCGGCGATCCGCTCCTCACCGACTTCCAGTTCGGCGACATCGCTGGACCCCTCGAACTCGAAATCGGAACCCAGATCCCGAGCACCGTACCGTCGGCGGTGCCATCTCGACCTGGGACGAAACCCTCGACGGCCTCGGGGCCCGGCTCGCCGCGCTGATCGCCGAGCACGCTCCACAGTCGATCGGCTTCTACCTCGGCACCGGCCTGGCCTACGACATCGCCCCGGCCCTGCTGGCGGCCGAGCTGGTCGGCGGGTCGTCGCAGCTCAACCCGGTGTGGGACCCCGACCGGTCGACGTTGCTGGTACTGTTCGCCACCAACCCGGTGGTGTCGCACGGCTACGGCACCACGCTGGCCGACCCGGTCACCAAGCTGCGGCGGTTCCGCGCCGGCGGCGCCCGGGTGTGGGTGCTCGACCCGCGCCGCACCGAGACCGCCGCCCTGGCCGACGAGCACGTCGCCCTGCGGGCCGGCACCGACCATCTGGTGTTGGCGTGGCTGGTGCGCGAGCTCCTCGCCGACGGCGCCGACGGCGCCGAGCTGGAACAGGCCTGCCGACCCGAGGAGATCGAGTCGGTCCGCGGCGCAGTAGCACCGTTCGATCGGGCCCGGGTGGGGGCGGCCACCGGCGCGAGCACCAAACAACTCGACGCGTTGCTCGCGGCCGTACGAGCGGCACCGGGCCAGGTGGCGGTGATGGTCGGCACCGGGGTGATGATGAGCGCCCACGGCCTTCTGACCGAGTGGCTGCGCTGGGTGCTGCTGATCATCACGGGTTCGCTCGACCGGGGCGGGGCCATGCGCTTCAACGACGGGCTTCTCTTCCCCCTCGAAGGACGGCTGCGGGCACCGGGTGAACCGGCCCCGCCCCCTCCGGGGCCGCCCAGCCGGCCCGAGCTGTCGGGATGGGCCGGGCAGTACCCGTGCGTGGCCATGGCCGACGAGATCGAGGCCGGGAACCTCCGGGCCCTCGTGGTGGTGGGGGGCAGCCCGCTGACCGCCTTCCCGAACCCCGCCGCCAGGTGCGCACGGTCAACGCCACCGCCTACGGCCGACCCGACCCCGCCCGCATCGTGCTGCACCCGCTCGACGGGGCCGATGCCGGCGTGGGCGACGCGAACACGGTGCGGATCACCAGCAGCCACGGCACGCTCACCGGCATCGCGACCCTCGACCCGACCATCGCCCGCGGCACCGTGGCCGTCACCCATGGTCGCGGTGAGCTCCTGGTGAGCAACCTGATCGGGTCGGTCGATGACGTGGACCCTCTCACCGGAATGCCGCAGGCCTCCGGTGTGGCCGTCACCATCTCCCGGGGCGGCTGACCCGCGAACTGGGGGAGACTGGCCGTTGTGGGCCCACAGCTACGCGGGATGGTTCGGGCCAGCCACTTCCAACCCACGCTCGCCGTCACTGCCATCGCCTCGGCGCTGGCCCTGTCCACGGGGAGGGGCCTGTCGACGCTGGCCGTCGCCACCGCCGTGTTGGCCGGGCAGTTCTCCGTCGGTTGGAGCAACGACTACCTCGACCGCGACCGCGACCGGGCGACCGGGCGCACCGACAAACCAATCGTGGCCGGCCACGTGTCCGAGCGTCTCGTTCGCAACGGCGCCATCACCGCCGCGGCCGTGTGTGTGCCGTTGTCGATGCTGTCGGGCTGGCGGGCCGGGCTCGTCCACCTCGTCGCCGTGGCTCTGGCGTGGGCCTACAACGCCGGGCTCAAGCGCACGCTCGTCAGCGTGGTGCCCTACGCCCTCGCCTTCGGGCTGCTCCCCGCCTTCGTGACCCTCGGGGCGCGCGATCACCCGTGGCCGCCGGCCTGGGCCACGGTGGCCGCCGCGCTCATGGGATCGGGCGCCCACTTCGTCAACACGCTGGCCGATCGCGATGCCGACGCCGCCACCGGTGTGCGGGGTCTGCCCCAGCGCCTGTCGGCCCCGGGTTCACTGGTCACCGGTGCGCTGCTCATGGGCACGGCGC
>JBDNHK010000070.1:0-30457 GCA_041688815.1 Acidimicrobiales bacterium
CTCGTGCCTGGCGGCAGCCAAGGGGGTACGAATGTCCACCACGGCCGATCCGACCGAGGTCGTCGAACACCTCGACCGGGTCGTCATCCGCTTCGCCGGCGATTCCGGCGACGGGATGCAGCTCACCGGTGATCGCTTCACCAGTGCCAGCGCCATGCTCGGCAACGACCTGGTGACGCTGCCCGAGTACCCGGCGGAGATCCGGGCCCCGGCCGGAACCGTGGCCGGCGTCTCCGCCTTCCAGGTCCACATCTCGGATCATGACATCACCACCCACGGCGACAGCCCCGACGTGCTCGTGGCCATGAACCCGGCGGCGCTGCTGTCCGAGGTCGAGAAGCTCGAGCCGGGTGCCACCCTCATCGTGAACGTCGACGCCTTCGACGAGCGGGCGCTGGCCAAGGCCGGCTACGACCACGACCCGCTGCGGGGGGACGACCTCAAGGGCTTCACCGTGCTCGAGGTCCCGATGACCTCGCTCACCCGCCAGGCCTGTGAACCCCTGGGCGTGAAGCCCCGTGACGCCGAGCGCAGCAAGAACTTCTTCGCCCTCGGCCTCATCTCGTGGATGTACACCCGCCCCGAGCAGCCCACCCTCGACTGGATCGCCACCAAGTTCGCGTCGAAGCCCCAGGTGCGCGACGCCAACGTCGCCGCCTTCAACGCCGGGCACGCCTTCGGCGAGACCGCCGAGCTGATCGGCGATCGCTACACCGTCGATCCGGCTCCGCAGCCTCCCGGGGTCTACACCTCGGTCAACGGCAACACCGCTACGGCGTGGGGGCTCATCGCCGCGTCCCAGCTGGCGAAGCTGCCCTTGTTCCTCGGCTCGTACCCGATCACGCCGGCGTCGGACATCCTCCACGAGCTGGCCAAGCACAAGAACTTCGGGGTGCGCACCCTCCAGGCCGAGGACGAGATCGCCGGCGTGGGTGCCGCATTGGGGGCGGCCTACGGCGGACACCTGGGGGTGACGACGACGAGCGGTCCGGGGGTCGCCCTCAAGAGCGAGACCATCGGTCTCGCCGTCAGCCTCGAGCTTCCGCTCCTGGTGATCGACGTGCAGCGCGGAGGCCCCTCGACCGGGCTCCCGACCAAGACCGAGCAGTCGGATCTGCTCCTCGCCATGTTCGGACGCCACGGTGAATCGCCCCTTCCCATCGTCGCGGCCTACAGCCCGGCCCAGTGCTTCCACGCCACCATCGAGGCCGTCCGCATCGCCCTCAAGTACCGCACGCCGGTGTTCTTGCTCACCGACGGCTACCTGGCCAACGGGGCCGAGCCCTGGCTGCTCCCCGACGTCTCGGCGCTGCCCGACCTCGCCGTGCCGTTTCTCACGGCCCCCAACGCCGTTGCCGCGGACGGGACACCGATATTGCTGCCCTATCAACGTGACGAGGCCACGCTGGCCCGGCCGTGGATCATCCCGGGCACCCCTGGGCTCGAACACCGGATCGGCGGGATCGAGAAGCAGGACGGCACCGGCAACATCTCCTACACCCCGGAGAACCATGCCCGGATGACCGAGTTGCGCGCAGCCAAGATTGCCGGCATCGCCGCCGACATCCCACCCGTCGAGGTCACCGGCGACGTCGACGACGCCGAGCTCCTCATCGTGGGCTGGGGCTCCACGTGGGGGGCCATCTGCGGGGCGGTCGATCGCCTCCGGGGGCGCGGCCACCGTGTGGCCCAAGCGCACCTCACCCACCTGAACCCCTTCCCGGTCAACCTCGGCGAGGTCCTCCATCGGTATCCCCGGATCCTGGTACCGGAGATGAACCTCGGCCAGCTGTGCCTTCTCCTACGCGGTGAGTACCTCGTGGACGCCCGACCGATCAGCAAGGTCAAGGGCCTACCGTTCACCGCCGGTGAGCTGGAGGCCATGTGCCTGGAGGTGCTCGATGCCTGACACGACCGTGCCCGTCACGACCCGCAAGGACTGGTCGAGCGACCAGGAGCCCCGATGGTGCCCGGGCTGCGGCGACTACACGATCCTGGCCGCCGTGCAGTCGCTCATGCCCGAGCTGGGCGTGCGTCGGGAGGAGACCGTCTTCGTCTCCGGCATCGGCTGCGCCGCTCGATTTCCGTACTACATGAACACCTACGGCATCCACACGATCCACGGCCGGGCCCCGGCCATCGCCACCGGGCTCGCCGTGGCCCGCCCCGATCTCGATGTCTGGGTGGTGGGGGGCGACGGCGACATGCTCTCGATCGGCGGCAACCACCTCATCCATGTGCTGCGCCGCAACGTGGACCTCACGATCCTGTTGTTCAACAACCAGATCTACGGCTTGACCAAGGGTCAGTACTCGCCCACCAGCGAGGTCGGCAAGGTCACCAAGTCCACCCCGTTCGGTTCCCTCGATCACCCGTTCAACCCGATCAGCGTGGCCATCGGAGCCGAGGCCACGTTCGTGGCCCGCACCCACGACATGGACCGGGCCCACATGCAGGAGACATTCCGCCGCGCCCACGCCCACCGGGGGGCCGCGTTCGTCGAGATCTACCAGAACTGCAACGTGTTCAACGATGGTGCGTTCGAGATGATCACGGCCAAGCCCAACCGTGGCTCGATGCTGATCCCGTTGGGGCACGGGAAGCCGATCCGTTTCGGTGACGAGGGCGAGCGCGGGGTGGTGATGGGTCCCGACGGCGCGCTGCGGGTCGTCGAGGTGGCCGATGTCGGTGACAGCGCCCTGCTCGTACACGACGAGACCGATGCCGGCTTGGCCTTCCAGCTCTCCCGCCTGGCCAACGGGCCGACGGAACCGACGCCCATCGGGGTGTTCCGTGCCGTCGATCGTCCCGACTACGGAGCCGGCGTCGATCGGCAGCTCGCGGTTGCGGGGGAGCAGAAGGGCCCCGGCGACCTCCAGGCGCTCCTGCACTCCGGGGCGACCTGGACGGTGGAGTGAGCCCGGCGCAACCCGTCCGGTACGAGAACCCTCAGTGCAGGTCACGGAACACGAGGCCCGTGCGCGGCTTCGGGGCGAAGAACGTGGTCTTGGGGGGCATGCGCTCGCCGCCGTGGGCGATGGCGACGATCTGGGCGACAGTGGCGGGCCGCAGCAGCACCCCGGCCTGGGCCGTGCCCCGTGCCACGGCGCCGCGGATGTGGTCGACGCCGTGCTGGTAGACCACCGTCGGGTTCGGTAGCGCAGCAAGGGCGATGTCGAGACGGCTCGAGTCGAGGTCGCGGGCGCCGGTCATCGTTTCCGGCCGGGGCCGAGCCAGCCAGGTGCCGTCGGGGAGCACCAGCCCCATCGCCTCGGCGGAACCGAGCATGCTCACCACGCCGCTTCGGGGCAGCTCGGCCCGCTCGAGCTCGAAGAACGCCGACAAGGCGTCCAGGAGGTCGAAGTCGTCGGGCAGCCCCGACAGCAGGCGATGGATCGGATCGACGGTGAGCTCGCCTTCGGCCAGCTCCACCACGAGACACAGCACCGAGGCCGACTCACCGGCGCTCGGACCGCCGTCATCCTCGGCGCGACGTCGCTCGTCGAGATAGGTGAGGGATGTCTCGTAGCGGTGGTGCCCATCGGCGATCACCACCGGCTGCTCGGCCACCGCGGCGCTGATGGCGGCCAGACGGGCCGGTTCGGAGACGACCCAGACCGTATGGGTCACCCCGTCAGGATCGACGAAGCTGGCGGCGGGGGACAGGGCGCCGACCTCGAGGAGCTCGGTGAGCCCAGGCGCCGGTGAGAGCCCCCACACCGGCGACAGGTTCGCCGTGGTGGCGCGCAGCAGGTCGAGGCGGTCGCTCTTGGCCTTCGGCGTCGTGAACTCGTGGGGAAGGATTCCGTCCTCACCGGGCGGCGAGAGGGCCAATGCGCCGATCACGCCCGTCGTGCGCCGTCTCCGGCCTTCGCTGTCGGTGCTGTCCATCCGGTAGATGGTGAACGTGGGTCCATCGTCGGTCACCAACGTGGCGTCGGCGCGCCACCGCCGCCACAACTCCGCGGCCGCCGCGTAGGGATCGGCCCCCGAGCCGTCGGCCACGGGCAGGTCGATGCGGACCACGTTGAGCGGATCGGCGTCGATCAGCGCATCGCGATCGGTGGCGCTGATGACGTCGTAGGGCGGGGCGGTGACGGCCGCGGCGCGGGCACCAGCGGCGTACCGGATCGCCGGGAAAGGCTCGAAGCGAGGCACTCACCCTTCCTACCAGACCGGTCGAGGGCCGAGTTCCGAACCCTTTGCTCGTCCGCGGGGCCTGCGGACCGGCGATACTCCCCTCATGTCATGGGTGTTCGATCTCGATGGGGTCATCTGGCTCGGGGACGAACCCATCGCCGGGGCGGCCGAGGCGGTGGCGCGGGTGCGAAGGACCGGCGCGCCGGTGGCCTTCGTGACCAACAACTCGTTCGGCCGACGCGCCGACATGGTGGCCAAGCTGAAGCGCCACGGTGTGGATGCCGGTGACGACGTCATCACTTCGGCCATGGCCGTCGCCGGCCTGGTGGAGCCGGGCGAGCGGGTCCTGGTCTGTGGTGGTCCCGGGCTCCAGGAGGAGGTGGCGGCGCGTGGAGCGACGGTGACGCGTGGCGCGGCGGTGGTCGAGGCGGCAACTCGGGCCACCCCGGCCGGTGTCCTCGCCGCCCTCGCCGCCTGCGGACCGTTCGACGCCGTCCTGGTCGGGTATCACCGCGACTTCGACTACTTGAGGATGACGGTCGCCGTTCGCGCCATCGCCGAGGGCGCCCGTCTCCTGGCCAGCAACGACGACGCCACCTACCCGACCTCGGCGGGTCCGATCCCCGGCGGTGGTTCGATCCTCGCCGCCATCGCCACTGCCGCGGGGGTGGATCCGGTGGTGGCCGGCAAGCCCCACGATCCCATCGCCGACCTGGTGCGGGGGAGACTCGGGCCCGACGGCATCGTGGTGGGCGATCGGCCCGACACCGACGGTCGGTTCGCGGCCACCCTCGGCTACCGCTTCGGGCTGGTGCTCTCCGGGGTGACGACCGCCGGCGACCTCCCGGTCGAGCCGGTACCCGAGGTGGTGGCGGCCGATCTCTCGGACCTGGTCCAGGAGGTGCTCGGTCGGTCGGAGGGTTAGCCTGACGGGCGCGTCGCCGTCGTCTCGAGCGGTGAGTTCAGCCCGTGACCATCAGGAGTCGACCATGGCGAAGAAGGATCCGATCGGGCAGGCCCTGCAGGCGGGCAAGGACGTGACCCAGAGCGGCCAGAAGCGGGTCGAGGCCATCCTGCGAGACGTGAGCAAGGCCACTGATCGCCAGTCGAAGCAGCTCAGCCGTGCCCTCGACGAGCTCTTGGAGCGGAGCCGGGAGAACACCGACCGGATCGCCGACCTCATGGACAGCGTCGACAAGCAGGTCCGCCAGCAGCTCGACTCCTTCGGGGTGGCGACCAAGGCCGATCTGGCCCGCGTCGAGGCCAAGCTCGACGAGCTCACCAAGACGGCACCGCCCGAGAAGGCGACTTCTCGCCCGGCCCCGGCCAAGCGAGCGCCGGCCAAGCGAGCGCCGGCCAAACGGCCGGCCGCCAAGCGGGCCTCCGCCAAGCCGGCGGCGCCCGCACCGGCGGCCGCCGTGGCCCCCCCGGTGGTCGAATCGTCACCGGACGAGCCGCCGTCCTGACCCTGACCCTGACCCTCACCTGTCGCCGATGACGGCCCGCCGGCGTCTCGACGCCGAGATGGTACGACGTGGTCTGGCGCCGAGTCCCGAGCGCGCCCAGGTCGAGATCGCCGAGGGCCGGGTCATGGTTTCGGGCGCCACGGCCGACAAGCCCGGCCGGCTCGTGCACCGGGGCGAACCGGTCGTGGTGCGTGGCCCCGGTCCCCGGTTCGTGAGCCGGGCCGGCGCCAAGCTCGCAGGTGCAGTGGAGCGTTTCTCGTTCGCGGCCGAGCTCGACGGGTGCCTGGCCCTCGACGCCGGCGCGTCCACCGGGGGCTTCACCGACTGCCTCCTCCAGTACGGGGCCCGGAAGGTGATCGCCGTCGACGTCGGTCACAACCAGTTGCACGAGCGGCTCCGCCACGATCCGCGGGTCTACAACCTGGAGCGCACCAATCTGCGCACCCTCGACCCCGAGCTCATCGGTGTACCCGTCGACGTGGTGGTCGCCGACCTGGCCTTCATCTCCCTGCGGGCAGTTCTCGCCCCCGTCTTCGGGGCCTGCCGCAGCGGGGCCCTGTACGCCTTTCTGGTGAAGCCGCAGTTCGAAGCGGAGCGGGTCGAGGCCGACAGGGGCCGGGGCATCATCACCGACCCCTCGGTGTGGCGACGCGTGCTCGACGAGGTCGGTGTCGCGCTCGCGGCCCGCCACGCGACCATCATGGGCGTGATGGTCTCCCCCCTCACCGGCGCCGACGGCAACGTCGAGTTCATGATCGTCGGTCGCGCACCGGGCGACGGCAGCGATGGCCTCCTCGGTGAAGACGGGGCCATGGACCGGGGTGACTTCGGCGCGGCTTTCGACGAAGCGGTCACCCTGGCGTCGTCGGGCTCGGACCGGAGTTAGGTCGTGGCTGTCGTCGCCGTCGTCGTCCATCACGATCGTCCCGAGGCGGCCACGGTCGCCGCGGCCACGATCGAGTGGCTCGAAGGACTGGGACACGGTGCGAGGCTCCCCGAGGCCGACGCCGTCCGGGCCGGTCGTCCCGACCTGGCGTGGGCCGATGCCGACCTCGCCGCCGGGGCCGACGTGGCCTTGAGCCTCGGTGGTGACGGCACGATGTTGCGCACAGTCGCGCTCGTGGCCGCAAGTGATGTCCCGATCATCGGCGTCAACTTCGGGCAGCTCGGCTACCTCACCGACGTGGAACCCGAGGGGGTTCGATCGGCCCTCGAGCGGTTCCTGCGCGGCGACGTCACCATCGAGCACCGTCTCCTGCTCGATGTCGAGGTCCTCGCCTCCGGTCGGCCCCCGGTCCGATTCGTCGCCCTCAACGAGGCGGTCCTGGAGAGGACGGCGAGTGGGCACACGGTGCGCCTCGACGTCGAGATCGATGGCGCCCGCTTCACCCCTTATGCCGCCGACGGCCTGATCGTGGCCACACCCACGGGTTCGACGGCCTACGCCTTCTCGGCGCGCGGTCCGATCGTCGACCCCACCCACCGAGCGCTCCTGCTCACGCCCGTCTCGCCGCACATGCTCTTCGACCGCACTCTGGTCCTCGATGACGGCGCGGTGGTGGGACTGACGGTGTCGGGCCATCGACCGGCGGCGCTGGTGGTGGACGGCCGCAGCCTCGGGGAACTGCGCCCCGGCGACCGCGTGGTGTGCCGCGCCGCCGAGCACACGGCGCGGCTGGTGGTCTTCGTCCCTCGTGATTTCCACGCCATCCTGCGGGCCAAGTTCGGCCTCTCGGACCGGTGATGCTGGTCGAGTTGAGGGTCTGTGACCTCGGGGTGGTCGAGGAGCTGTCGCTGATACTCGGCCCCGGGATGACGGCGCTCACCGGCGAGACCGGTGCCGGCAAGACACTCGTGGTCACGGCGATCGAACTCCTCGTCGGTGGCCGGGCCGAGTCGTCGATGGTGCGCCCGGGGGCCTCTGAGGCTTCGGTGGAGGGCCGGTTCGTGGCCGACGACGCCGAGGTCGTGCTCCGGCGGGTGATCCCGGCCAAGGGTCGCAGTCGGGCCTACGTCGACGGCCTGCTGGCCACCTCGGGCGAGCTGGCCGAGAGGGGCGCCGGCCTGGTGGACCTGCACGGCCAGCACGATCACCAGTCGCTGCTGGCCCCGACCGTGCAGCGTCGGGCCCTCGACCGCTTCGGTGGGGTCGACCTCGAGCCGCTCGTCGCCGCCCGCGCCGCGCTGGTCGAGGTCGACCGGCGTCGGGCCGAACTGGGTGGTGACGAACGAGAGCGGGCTCGAGAGCTCGACCTCGTGCGCTTCCAGGTGGCCGAGCTCGACGCCGCCTCGTTGTCTGATCCGGGCGAGGAGGCGGCGCTGGCCATCGAGGAGGACGTGCTCGGTGATGCGGTCGCCCACCGCGAGGCGTCAGCCTCGGCGTCGTCGGCCCTCAGCGGCGATGGGGGCGCGCTGGATGGCCTGGGGGTGGCGATCACCGCGCTCGACGGGCGGATGCCGTTCGCCGAGGCCAGCGGTCGGTTACGCGCCATGGCCGCCGAGGTGGCCGATGTGGCCGCAGAGGTGCGAACGACCGGGGAGGGCATCGAGGACGACCCCGAGCGCCAGGCCGGGGTTCGAGATCGTCGCCAACTGCTCCACGATCTGCGCCGCAAGTACGGCGACACCCTCGCCGAGGTGATGACCTGGCGTGACGGGGCCCGAACGCGCCTCGCCACGTTGGAGGAGCACGACACCCTGGCCGGGACTCTCGACGCCGAGGCCGAAGCGGCGCAGGCGGCTGTCGCCGCCGAACAGGAGCGGGTTGCCACGGCTCGGACCGCAGCGGCGGCACCGCTGGCTGCCGCCATCGAGGCCCATCTTCCCGGTCTGGCCCTTCCCAAGGCGCGGGTCGAGGTCAGTGTCCGAGGCCCGGCGGGACGAGACGTCACGTTCCTCTTCGCCGCCAACCCCGGGATGCCACTGCTGCCGTTGGCCAAGGTGGCGTCAGGCGGGGAGCTGGCTCGGGCCATGCTGGCCCTCAGGCTGGTGCTCACCGAAGGACCACCGGTGCTGGTCTTCGACGAGGTCGACGCCGGGATCGGTGGGGCGGCGGCGTTGGCGGTGGGCCGGAGCCTCGCCGCTCTGGCGCCAGGCCATCAGGTGCTGGTCGTCACCCACCTGGCCCAGGTGGCGGCATGGGCCGACGCCCAGGTGGTGGTCGACAAACAGGTCGCGGGGTCCATCACCCGCACCACCGTGAGCACGGTCGAGGACGAGGAGCGGGTCACCGAACTGGCCCGGATGCTCTCGGGTACCCCCGACAAGGCCACGGCCCGTGACCACGCCCGGGAGCTGCTCTCCGACGCTTCTGGTTGAGCCTTCCCTGGTCAGGCGGGGTCCGCGCTGAGCATCACCGCACCCGGCTACCCTGCCCCTCCGTCGTGTTCGCGCCGTCGGGAGGGCTTCGATGACCAAGCACATCTTCGTCACCGGCGGTGTGGCCTCTTCGCTCGGCAAGGGGCTCACTGCGTCGTCGCTCGGGCGGCTTCTGAAGAGCAGGGGCCTACGGGTCACCATGCAGAAACTCGATCCGTACCTCAACGTCGACCCGGGCACCATGAACCCGTTCGAGCACGGCGAGGTGTACGTCACCGACGACGGTGGGGAGACCGACCTCGACCTGGGCCACTACGAGCGCTTCATCGACGAGCCCTTGAGTCGCGACTCCAATGCCACGACGGGTTCGATCTACTCCGCGGTCATCGCCGCCGAACGGCGGGGCGACTACCTCGGCAAGACGGTGCAGGTGATCCCGCACATCACCGACGAGATCAAGCGGCGCATCACCCGTCTGGCCGACCTCGACGTCGACGTCGTGATCACCGAGATCGGGGGCACGGTCGGCGACATCGAGATCCTCCCCTTTCTCGAGGCGATCCGGCAGTTCCGCCTCGACGTCGGACGGGAGAACGTCTGTTACGTCCACGTCACCCTCGTGCCCTTCATCGGCCCCGCCGGAGAGCAGAAGACCAAGCCCACACAGCACTCGGTCACCGAACTGCGCAGCCGCGGCATCCAGCCCGACATCATCGTGTGTCGCAGCGAGCAGCCGATCTCGGCCGACCTGAAGCGCAAGATCTCCAACCTGTGCGACGTCCCGGTCGAGGCCGTCATCAACGCTGCTGATGCCCGGAACCTGTACGAGATTCCTCTCGTCATGCACGACGAGGGCCTCGATGCTGTCGTGTGCAAGTTGTTCGGCTACGCCGGGATCGACATCGATCTCTCCGAGTGGGAGATCCTGGTCGACCGGGTCGAGACCTCCACCACGCCAGTGCGCATCGGCATCATCGGCAAGTACGTGAGTCTGCCTGATGCCTATCTCTCGGTGGTCGAGTCACTGAAGCACGGTGGCTTTTTCCATGCGGCCCAGGTCGAGGTCGAGTGGGTGCAGGCCGAGGACGTCGAAGGTCTGCTGGCCGACGGACGCCTTCGCGACCTCGACGGCATCGTGATCCCAGGTGGTTTCGGAGAGCGGGGCATCGAGGGGAAGGTGGCGGCAGCCGGATACGCGCGCGAGCACGACATCCCCTGTCTCGGATTGTGCCTCGGTATGCAGGTGATGACCATCGAGTACGCCCGCAACGTCTTGGGGCTCGCCCGGGCCAACTCGAGCGAGTTCGACCCCTCCACCCCGCATCCCGTCATCGACCTGATGGACGCCCAGCGCGACGTCACCGAGAAGGGCGGCACGATGCGCCTCGGGGCCTATGTCGCCGAGCTTCTTCCCGGATCGCAGGTGGCGACGGCGTACGGACGCGACGTCGTGTCGGAGCGCCATCGTCACCGCTACGAGTTCAACCCCCGCTACCGGAGCCGCTTCGACGGCACCGGCTTCGTGTGCTCGGGCACGTCCCCTGACGGTCGCCTCGTGGAGTTCATCGAGTTGGAGAGTCACCCGTTCTGGGTCGGGACCCAGGCCCACCCCGAGTTCAAGAGTCGCCCCGAACGTCCGGCGCCGTTGTTCCGGGAGTTCATCGCCGCCGCACTGAGCCGCTCCGAGGGCCGCAATCCCCACCTCCCCGACCTGGCCGTCGGTCCCCCTGCATCGTCGCCGGCTCCGGCTTCCTGACGTGACGCCCGCTGACGAAGCTCCCGTCGGGCCGGGCTTTGCTCACGTGCGTGACGAGGTCGTGCACGCCGGCCCCGTCATCTCGTTGGTGGTCGGCCACTACACCGCTCCCGACGGCACACCCTTCACCCGGGAGGTCGTCCGACATCCCGGGGCGGTGTCGGTGGTTCCTCTGCACGCCGACGGCACGGTGACCCTCGTCCGTCAGTACCGAGCGGCTCTCGACCGGGAGCTGCTCGAGATCCCGGCCGGCAAGCGCGACGTCGTGGGCGAGGCCCCCGAGGTGACCGCCGCCCGTGAGCTCGCCGAGGAGGTCGGGCTGCGCGCCGGGCGGCTCGAGCCCCTTGCCCAGTTCGTGAACTCCGCCGGTTTCAGCGACGAGTACTCCCACGTGTTCCTCGCCACCGATCTCTCTGAAGTGGCCGATGCCCGCCAGGGTCTCGAGGAGCAGCACATGGCCGTCGAGCGGGTCGATCTGCGCGACGTACCCGGTCTCATCGCCCGCCATGACCTCGTCGATGCCAAGACGGTGATCGGGTTGACCCTCACCATCGCCCGTCGGGGAGACGGCCCCGACGTCGCCCCCGGTTGATGACCGACCTCGACGCAGAGACCGGGTCCGGCACCGACCGTCAGCCGCTTCCGCTCGACGTCGAGGACTGGTTCACATGGCTCGCCGCCGAGAAGGGGCGCTCCCGCAACACCCTGGCGGCCTACCGACGCGACGTCACCGGGTACTGGGGTTGGCTGTGCGCGCGCCGCACCGGGCTCGACGCCGTGACTCCGGCCGACCTCGACGCCTACGTGGCCCACCTGCGGGGCCTCGGGCTCGCCCCGTCCTCGATCGCCCGCTCGATGGTGGTGGTGCGCTCCGTGCATCGCTTCCGGGCCGAGGAGGGACTGGCCGCAACGGACCCCTCGGCGGCGGTCGAAACGCCCCGGGTGCCGGCGGGGCTGCCCAAGGCCCTGACCGAGGCCGAGATCGCCGCCCTGCTCGATTCGGTCCAGGGCGTCGACGCCGTGGCCCGCCGTGACCGGGCCCTGTTGGAGCTGCTCTACGGCACCGGCGCCCGCATCTCCGAAGCTTGTGGCCTGCGCCTGGGGGACCTCGATCTCGACGGATCGACGCTTCGTCTCTTCGGTAAGGGGGCCAAGGAGCGGGTCGTGCCGCTGGGCCGCCTGGCGGGTGTGGCGCTGAGGGAGTGGTTGGCCCCCGACGGACGAGCCGGCATGGCGCCCGAGCAGTGGAAACGACGCGGCGACGCCGAAGCGCTCTTCCTCAACCAACGTGGCGGTCGGCTCAGCCGCCAGGGGGCGTGGACCATCGTGCGTACCCGGGGTCACGCCGTGGGCCTCGGGAACCGGCTCACCCCCCACGTGCTGCGGCATTCGTGTGCCACCCACATGCTCGACCACGGCGCCGACATCCGCGCCGTGCAGGAGCTCCTCGGTCACGCGTCCATCAGCACCACCCAGGTGTACACGCTGATCTCGCCGCAGCGGCTGTTCGCGGCCTATGACGCCGCTCACCCCCGGGCCCGGTCGGCGAGGGTGAACGGCAGGTGACCAGGAACTGAAGGCAGGGGGTCCCTCGATGCCGGTACCGTTGGACCATGTCTGATTCTGGCGGGACCATCACCCCTGACGTCGGTTCGTCGTCGGCCACCTCTGGGCCCGAAGGGACTCGCGCCGGGCTCACCGAGAGTCGGCTCCAACTCGAGGCCCAGGTCCACGAGTTGGGTCTCGAAGGCGACGCCGCGCAGATGGACGAGAACTTCGCCGACTCGGCCGCCGTGAGCGCGGAGCAGGGTGAGCAGCAGGCCTTGGCCGCTCGGCTGCGAGACCAGCTCGACGACGTCGAGAAGGCCCTCGCCCGGCTCGACGACGGCACCTACGGCACCTGCACCGTGTGCGGAGTGGCCGTTGCTGCGGACCGGCTCGAGGCGATGCCCGCCACCCGGTTCTGCATCGACCACGCCGGTTGAGCCCTCCGGCGAGGTCGGTGCGGCCGTGACCAGTCAACGTCGGTGCCGGTTCGGCCGATACTGAGACCATGGCCTCGACGACGCATCTCATTCGGAGGTTCTTCGGGAGCTTGCGACCCGGTGGGCCCGGTCCGGTAGACCGGGGGTGGGCCGAGTCGCAGCTGACCGAGTCCGAGCGAGAGCTGTGGTGCTCGATGAGCGGACCCGATCGACGGCACTCGGCGGCGGTGGCTCGGCGGGTGGAAAGGGCGCTCGGCGTCGACGCCACCCGCCCGGTCCTGGCGGCCGCCCTGCTCCACGATGTGGGCAAGGTGGATGCCCGGCTGCGGACGTACGGACGCGTGGCCGCCACCCTGTCCGGGAAGTTGATCCGACGTGACCCCGATGTGATCCGCTCCTGGTGCCGCGCCGGCGGCTTCACCCGCCGGGTCGGTCTGTACCTTCGCCACCCCGATCTCGGGGCCGACCGCCTGGCTCTGGTCGACAGCGACCCGCTGACCGTGGCCTGGACCCGCCAGCACCATCTGCCCGCCGAGGAGTGGACGGTTCCGGTGAAGATCGGTGAGGCGTTGTACGAGGCCGACGACGACTGATGTGAGCCTGCGGGCACGAGCTCAGCCCAGGTCGAGCAGACCCAGATTTCGACGGGCCCGGTCCAGGGTGGGGCCGGCCACGGCCCGAGCTTTGTGGGCGCCTCTGCCCAGGATGGCGGCGGTGCCGGCGGGATCGGCGGCCAGCTCGGCGAAGCGCTCCTGCACCGGGCGCAGCGTTTCGACGACGGCTTCGGCGCAGGCCTTCTTGAGGTCGCCGTAGCGCTCGTAGCGTCCGGCGACGACCGCCGGCTCCTCGCCGACGCATGCCCCCAGTATCGACAGGAGGTTCGACACCCCCGGCTTGGTCTCGGGATCGAACCGCACGTCGGTCTCGGCATCGGTGACGGCCCGCATGATCTTCTTGGCCACCGTGTCGAGCGGATCGAGCACGAGGATGGTGCCCTGCGGCGAGTCCTCGGACTTCGACATCTTGCGGGTCGGGTGCTGCAGGTCCATCACTCGTGCCCCCACCTCGGCGATGGCCGCCTCGGGTACCACGAAGGTGTCGCCGTAGCGGTGGTTGAACCGGACGGCGAGATCTCGGGCCAGCTCCAGATGCTGGCGCTGATCGTCGCCGACGGGCACCCGATCGGTGCCGTAGAGGAGGATGTCGGCGGCCATGAGGACGGGGTAGGTGAACAACCCGGCCGACACGAAGTCGGGGCCCTCGCTCTTGTCCTTGAACTGGGTCATCCGCCGGAGTTCGCCCACCGAGGCCGTGCACTCGAGGAGCCACGACAGCTCGGCGTGCGCGGGTACGTGGCTCTGGACGAAGAGGGTGGAGCGGTCAGGGTCGATGCCGATGGCGAGGAGGAGCTGAGCCAGCTCGAGGGTGCGGCTCCGGAGCTCACCCGGATCCTGGGGGACCGTGAGGGCATGGAGGTCGACGACGCAGAAGATGGTGTCGGCGTCGGTCTGGTCGCTCACCCAGTGCCGCAACGCCCCGAGGAGGTTGCCGAGCTGCACCGGACCAGTGGGCTTGATACCCGAGAAGACACGCGTCATGGCCGCCGATGCTACCGAGCGGCTGAGCGGAGCCCGGAGCCCGTTTCGAGACGCCGGGAAGCGGGACCGATGCCGTCGCGTCCGTCGGCGAGCGGTTCGGTCAGGGCGTGGACACCGCGGACCCGGTCCCGTCGACGTTCGAGGTCGGACCTGCATCGGGTGACGGAGAATCCTGTTGCACGTTGCAGGCGGAGAAGAGCTTGCTGGTGACGGAGGACAGATCGACGTCGAGCTGCGTCACCGCGCCGTCACCGGAGAGGGCCAGCCCCACCAGCAGGATGGCTCGGGTGTCGGGGTCGAAGCCGTCCACGGTGGTACGCAGGCACTCCTGTCGAGCCGGGTCGGTGCCGGGGATGGCGCCGGCGGCGTCTCGGGCCACGATGGCGGCGAGCTCCGTCGGGGAGATGCAGGTCTCGAGGACCCCTCGGAGCGATTCGCGCTGGGCGGTGGTCGACTCGCCCCCGGTGGCCATGGCCGCCCGGGCGTCGGGATGGTCGGAGAACGCCTGCTGTAGGCAGGGGCGGTCGTCGGTCGACAACCCGAAGCCCGACGCCACGGTCTGGGCCGCGGCGCCGGCGGAGGGCGCGTCGGGCGATGAACGGCACGCTGTACCCAGAACCCCGACCACGATGGCGATCAGCACGGCGGTACCCAGGAGGGCCATCGGGGACCCTGGTCGGCGGTCGGCTCGCCGGAGACCGGACGTCCTGGACAGCATGACGTGACGCTAGGGGTCGGTGCCCGTCGTCCCGGGGCACCGGCGGTGCGCAGCGTGGGGTCCGATGCCATCTATCGTGGGCGAGATGCCATACGAGGTGCAGACGTCGGTGTTCGAGGGACCCTTCGACCTGCTGCTCCACCTCATCCTGCGCGAGCAGGTCGACCTCTACGAGATCTCGCTGGCCCGCATCGTCGACGTCTACCTCGCCGAGATCGAGCACATGGAGAAACTCGACCTCGACGTCACCACCGAGTTCTTGTTGATCGCCTCGACTCTGGTCGAGCTGAAGTGCAAGCGCTTGCTGCCCGAGGACGTCGACATCGACCTCGACGACGAGTTCGCATTGTGGGAGGAGCGCGATCTGCTCATCGCCCGCCTCCTCGACTGCAAGACCTTCAAGGATGCGGCTGCCGTCCTGGCCCGGATGGCCGACGAAGCGTCGCGCTCGCGCCCGCGTACCGTCGGGCCCGACGAGCGCTTCGTGGACCTCACCCCCGACCTGCTCGACGGTATCGACGGTCTCGACCTGCGGGCGGCCTATCTGCGGGCCATGACCCCGAAGCCGACACCCACCGTCAACGTCGACCACATCCACTCGGTTCGCACCAGCGTCAACGAGGCCGTCACCGAGTTGGTCGACGAGCTCCCGCGGCTCGGTCGTGTCACCTTTCGACGGCTCACCGAGGCTTTCGTCGAGCGACTCGAGGTCGTGGTGCGCTTCCTCGCCGTGCTCGAGCTCTTCAAGCAGGGGCTGGTCGAGCTCGACCAGCCGGCGGCGTTCGGCGACATCGAGGTCATCTGGGTCGGTTCCCCAGCCCTGGCCACTGCCGATCTGGCCGGCATCGACGTCTACGAGGGCTGATGATGACCGCGGAGATGAAGCGGGCCCTCGAGGCCGTGGTGATGGTGGCCGACAGCCCTGTCGACGCCCGGCTGCTGGCCGAGCTCGTCGAAGCGCCGCTGGCCGACGTCGAGGAGCAGTTGGCCGAGCTCGCCGCCGAGTTCACCGCCCAGCAGCGCGGGTTCGAACTGGTGCAGGTCGCCGGCGGCTGGCGGTTCCAGAGCCACCCCGACCAGGCCGAGCCCGTCGAGCGTTTCGTCCTGGAGGGCCAGACCGCCAGGCTGTCGGCGGCGGCGCTCGAGACGTTGGCCATCATCGCCTACAAGCAGCCGATCAGCCGGGCGCAGGTGGCCGCCATCCGCGGGGTGAACGTCGAGGGCGTCGTGCGTACCCTCGAGCAGCGGGGGTACATCGCCGAGGTGGCCCGAGATGCCGGCCCCGGTCAGGCCGTTCTCTTTGGTACCACGCCGCTCTTCCTCGACAAGTTGGGCCTCAACTCGCTCTCCGATCTGCCCGCCGTCGTGGATTTCGTCCCCGGTGCCGACGTGGTGGAGGCGCTCGAGTACGGCCTTCGCATCGAGGGACCGGCCCGGTCCGACTCTCGGTCTGAATCGGGGATGGCTGCTCCCACGGGAGCCGACGAGGTCGGTCGACGTCCCCCGATCCGCGATCTCCTCGACGGCGAGGCCTGAGGGTGCCGATCGAGGCCGACGGCTCTGCGGCGTCGAATCCCGGCGAATGGGACGGTGAGCGCCTGCAGAAGGTGATGGCGGCCGCCGGGTTGGGTAGCCGCCGCACGTGCGAGGACCTCATCGCCGCCGGACGGGTGACGGTCAACGGGGACGTGGCCCGCCTCGGGCGCCGGATCGACCAGGAGGCCGATCTCGTCGCGGTCGACGGGGTGCCGGTCGGCGTGCGCTCGGACCTCGTGCACTACCTGTTGAACAAGCCCGCCGGCGTCATCACCACCGCCGACGATCCTCAGGGTCGGCCGACCGTCGTGTCGCTGGTACCCGAGGATCCCAGGGTGTTTCCCGTGGGCCGTCTCGACCTCGACAGCGAGGGTCTACTGCTACTGACCAACGATGGTGAGCTCACCCATCGCCTCACCCATCCGTCGTTCGGGGTGGAGAAGGAGTACGTCGCCCACGTCGAGGGCGAGCCCACCCGCCAGCAGGTACGACGACTCCGTGAGGGCGTCGAACTCGACGACGGCGTCACCGCGCCGGCCCAGGCATCGCTGGTGGCCCCGACGGTGCTGAAGCTGGTGATCCACGAGGGTCGCAATCGGCAGGTGCGAAGAATGTGCGAGGCCATCGGCCACCCGGTCCGCCGCCTGGTACGCACCCGCATCGGGCCGCTCACGGACCGTCGCCTGAAGCCGGGACAGTGGCGAGCCCTCACGAACGACGAAGTGCGAGCCCTCGAGCGCGCCGCCGGTCCTCGACCCGCCACCCACTAGCGCAACCTCTCTCTCGGGACGAGGAGCGCGCACTAGGGTCGAAGGCCGTGACCGCTGCTGTTCGGGCCCTTCGCGGGGCGACCACCGTCGAGGCCGATACGGCGGAGCAGGTCACCGAGCGGACGGTCACCCTTCTCGGCCAGATGATGGTCCGCAACGCGGTGCACCACGATGACGTCATCAGTGTCCTGTTCACGGCCACCGGCGACATCCACTCGACCTTCCCGGCGGCGGCGGCGCGTCACGCCGGTTTCGGGGACATCCCTCTGATGTGCGCTCGCGAGCTCGACATCGTCGGGGCCACGCCGCGGTGCATCCGCGTGCTGATGCACCTCACCACCGAGCGCGCCCGAGGCGAGCTGCGCCATGTCTACCTCGAGGGCGCGGCGGGCCTGCGCGACGATCTGCCGGAGTGACGTGACCGACCCCCTGGACCCTCACGCCGCTCGTGTGGACGCGGTCGAGCCCACCGCCGGACGGGCTCTGGTCGTGGGGACCGGCCTGGTCGGCGGTTCCATCGGGCTCGCCTTGCGCCGACAGGGCTGGTTCGTGCTGGGCCGGGATCACAGTGCCGAGCACCTGCAGAGGGCCATCGCCCTCGGGAGCGTCGATGCCGAGGCCGACGCCGGTCCCGTCGATGTGGACATCACCTTCGTGGCCACCCCCGTGGGGGCCGTGGTCGACGAGGTCCGCCGGGCGCTGGTCGACACCAACGGTCTGGTGACCGATGCCGGAAGCGTGAAGACGCCGATGCTGGAGTTGATGTCCGATCCCCGCTACGTGGGTGGTCACCCGATGGCCGGCAGTGAGCTCGAAGGGGTGGATGGCGCCCGTGCTGATCTCTTCGAGGGCCGCACCTGGGTACTGACGCCGGTCGAGGACACCGACGGCGACGCCTACGCGAGGGTTCGCGCCATCATCTCCGGGTTCGGGGCCGAGGTCGTCGCCATCCCCCCGGAACGCCACGACACCATCGTGGCCGTGGTGTCGCACGTACCTCACCTGACTGCGGCGTCGCTCATGGGTCTGGCCGACGATCGGTCGGAGGAGCACCGGGGGCTGCTGCGGCTGGCCGCCGGGGGCTTTCGCGACATGACCAGGATCGCGTCCGGGCATCCGGGCATCTGGCCCGACATCTGTGCCGAGAATCGCCAGGCCATCGTGGCCGAGATGGGGCAGTTGATCGACAACCTCGAGCAGGTGCGAGACGTGGTCGCCCGCGGGGACAGGGACGGTCTGGTCGGGGTCCTCGAGCGCGCCCGGGCCGCCCGCCTGGCCTTGCCCGCCCGGTTCAGCCGACCCGACGAGCTGGTGGAGATACGGGTGCCGATCGTGGACCGCAAGGGGGCGTTGGCCGAGATCCTGGTTCTGGCCACCGATCTCGACGTGAGCGTGGCCGACATCGAGATCGCCCACTCGGTCGAAGGCGACGAAGGCGTGCTGATCCTGCTCGTGGAGGCGACGGTCGGTGAGCGTTTCCGGTCGGGGTTGGCGGCCCAGGGGCATCGGGCGACCCTCCAGGCCCTCACATGACAGGACCCGTCCCCACGGCCCGGCCCGATCCTTACCCGATCACACCATTCGCCGGCATGGTGGACGCGGTGGTGCGACCTCCGGGTTCCAAGAGCCTCACCAATCGCGCCTTGTTGGCGGCGAGTCTGGCCGCGGGCCACAGCCGGCTCGACGGGGTGCTGTTCGCCGACGACACGGAGGCGATGCTCGACGCGGTGGCTGTTCTCGGCGCCGTCGTGGCCATCGACCGTGACCACCATCGGGTCGACATCGACGGCGTCGCCGGCCGTATCGCCCCCGGACCCTCCAAGATCGACGCCCGGCTCTCGGGCACCACCGCTCGTTTCGTTCTCCCGGCGCTGGCTCTCGGCGCCGGTCCGTGCCGTCTCGACGGCGGTGCCGGTCTGCGAGCGCGGCCCATGACCCCTCTGTTCGGTGCCGTCAGAGCGCTCGGCGCGACGGTGATGGAAGAGGACCAGCCGGGCCGACTGCCGGTCACCGTGTCCCGGGACCTTCCCCCGGAGGCCACCGGCGGTGCCGTGACGCTGACCGTGTCAGGGGCGGTGTCGAGCCAGTTCACCTCGGGGCTCCTCCTGGCCGGGCCGTGCCTTCCCGTCGGACTCCGGGTCGAGCTCGAGCCCCCGATCGTGTCGCAGCCCTACCTCGACATGACGGTGGCGGTCATGGCGGCTTTCGGGGCTTTCGTCGGCCGACCCGGGCCCACGACCTACGTGGTGGACAGCGGGGGTTATCGAGGCACCGACTTCTCGATCGAGCCGGACGCGTCGGCGGCTTCCTACTTCTTCGCTGCGGCCGCCATCACCAATGGACGGGTACGGGTCGAGGGTCTCGGGACCTCCAGTGGCCAGGGTGACGTGGCCTTCGTGGACGTGCTCGAACGGATGGGGGCGCACGTCGAACGCTCGGCCGACGCCATCGAGGTCCGCGGCACCGGCACCCTCAGGGGAGTGGACGTCGACTTCCGCCCCATCTCCGATACGGCTCAGACCCTCGCGGCGGTGGCCGCGTTCGCCGACGGACCCACCAGAATCTCCGGCATCGGGTTCATCAGGGGAAAGGAGACCGACCGCATCGGCGCCGTGGTGACGGAGCTCCGCCGTTGTGGGGTGGGGGCCACGGAGGAGGACGACGGGTTCGTCGTTCACCCCGCGCCGGTTCGTCCCGCCACGGTGCAGACCTATGGCGACCATCGCATGGCCATGAGCTTTGCGCTCCTCGGCCTGCGCGCCGCGGGGATCGCCATCGCCGACCCGGGCTGCGTGGCGAAGACGTTCCCCGCGTACTTCGACGTGCTGGAATCACTACGTCCTGGCCCGCCGGCCGGTAATCAGGAACGAGGAGATCGACCATGACCGACGCACCGAGGGTGATCGCCATCGACGGGCCTGCGGGCTCGGGTAAGTCGACCGTGGCCCGGGCGGTGGCCGAACGGGTCGGGCTTCCCTATCTCGACACCGGGGCCATGTATCGCGCCGTGGCCTTCGCCTCGCTCCGCGAGGGCGTCGATCCCGACGACGCCGAGCTGGTGGCCAACCTGGCCGAGGCCCTGTCGCTCGACGTCGCGCCGGAAGGCATCGTGACGGTCGACGGGGTCGACGCGACCATCGAGATCCGCGGGCCCGAGGTCACTCGTGCGGTGAGCATCGTGGCGGCCAATCCTCGGGTGCGCGTCGAGATGCGGCGTCGGCAACGGGAATGGGCGGCGGCGCATGGCGGAGGGGTCATGGAAGGTCGCGACATCGGCACCGTGGTGTTCCCCGACGCCATCGTGAAGGTGTACCTCGACGCGAAACCGGAGGTGCGGGCGGCCCGGCGATCCAAGGAGGTCACCGACCTGTCCTACGAGACGGTGGCCGCCGATCTGGCCCGCCGCGACGCCCTCGACCAGGGTCGGACCCACGACCCGCTGCGCGAGGCCGACGACGCCGTGATGGTGGACACCACCGATCTCACCGTCGAGGCCATCGTCGAAGTGATCCTGGAACTGGTGCCGTGACCGACGATTCTCGTCGGCCCCAGGGTCACGAGTTCGGCGAGGACCTGAGCTTTCCGCAGCGCGCCATGTACGCCGTGGTGCGCGGCGCCGTGGTGGGGTTCTGCCGGGTCTGGTTCCGCACCGAGGTCCATGGACGCGAGAACGTTCCGACCACCGGCGCGTTCATCTTGTCGGCCGTGCACCGATCCAACACCGATACTCCGTTCGTGGCCGCGGTCACCCGCCGTCGGCTGCGCTACATGGGCAAGGAGACGCTGTGGCGTTCCCGTTTCGGCGCCTGGTTCTTCACCACGATGGGCGGGTTCCCGGTGGAGCGCGGCACCGCCGACCGTGAGGCGTTGCGGGCGTCGATGACCGTGCTCGAACGGGGGGAGCCGCTGGTGATGTTTCCCGAGGGCACCCGCCAGTCGGGTCCCGAAGTGACCGAGATGCACGACGGCCCGGCCTACGTGTCGTTGCGCACCGGGGCGCCCATCGTGCCCGTCGGGCTGGGGGGAAGCGAGCGGGCCATGCCCAAGGGGGTCAGATTCCCGCGCCCGGTGAAGATGGTCATCGTCATCGGCCCGCCCATCGCCGCCCCGCCCCGAACCGAGGCGGGGCGGGTGCCACGGCGGGCGGTGCGCGAGCTCACCGAGCAGTTGACCGAGACCATCCAGGAGCTTTTCGACGAGGCCCAGGTGCTCGCGGGGACCCCGAACCGGCGCGCCTGAGCGACATTCGCTGATGATGACGTCATCGGGAAAATGTGGCCGTGACCCCCGACACGCCTCTCCCGATCGGCTACAACAATGCCCATGACCATGACTCTGGACAACCGTGGCTCGGCGCTCGTCGCCGAGATGAAGGACGTCGTGCTCGCCGAGGCCGGCCGGGCCGAAGCCGATCGCACCATGACCCCCGGCATCGTCGAGGCCCTGTGGGACACGGGGCTGATGCGCTACATGAACCCGGCGGCGGCCGGTGGCGACGAGCCCGGGTTCGCCGAGATGCTCAGGACCTGGCGCGAGATGGCGTTCCTCGACGGTTCCTTCGGGTGGATCGGCATCGCCAACCTCCCGTCGGCGGCGGCGGTCGCCGCCTACCTGCCCGAGCAGGGATTCAACGAGGTGTTCGGCGACCTGAGCTCCCGGGTCACCCTCGGCGGCCAGTTCGCCCCCAACGGGCAGGGCCTCGTCGTCGACGGTGGCTACCAGGTCACCGGCTCGTGGAACTTCGGATCCGGCACCGGGCACTCCGAATGGGTGTGCGCCGGGTTCCTGCCCATCGACGACGGGAACTTCGTGTTCGATCCCGACGGGCAGATCCAGTTGCTGGCCGGGGTGTTCCACCGTGACGAGATCACCTTCACCGACGGCTGGCACGTCCAGGGGCTCAAGGGCACCGGCTCATACGACTACAACCTCGCCGACACCTTCATCCCCGGACACCGGGTGTTCAACCTCTTCGCCCGCAGTCCGTACCGGGGTGATTCGCCGGTGTTTCGCATGGGTCTCATGGCGATCACCGCCGGCGGGCATGCGGCGTGGGCGTTGGGGGTGGCGGAGAGCATGCTGCACGATGTCTCGGAGTTGGCGCTGGCCAAGACCCGAATGGGCGACATGGAGACGCTGGCCCACAAGGCGTCGTTCCAGCGGGGCTACGCCCACCACCTCGGCATGTGGCGAGCGGCGAACCTGCTCGTGCTGGACACGTTCACCGCAGCAGAGGCGTCGGTCGCCGCCGGCGAGGAACTCACTCCCACCATGCGCGCCGACATGCGGGTGGCGGCCACGTACGCCACCGAGGCGTCGCGGGAGGTGGCCCAGTGGGCCCACTTGGCCGCCGGTACCACGGCGATCCGGGAGGGCAGTCGCCTCGAACGGGCCTTCCGCGATCTGTACACCGGCACGCAGCACGCCTTCATCAGCGAGAAGACCTACCTCGACTCCGCCCAGGTGCTGCTGGGCCTCGTCGACGACCAGCGCGGGCTTTAGCCACGCCCGCGTTCGGAGAGAGTTCTAGAGGAGGGCCTGGGCCGTGAGCCGGCGAACGAGTGGTTCGAAGTGCTCGAGGGGCAACGTGTCGTAGTCGGGATCGAAGGCGATCTGGTCCCACTCATCGGCGAAGCGTTCGGCCAGCGTCCACTCGTCGGCGCTGAGGTCGGGGCGATGGTCTTCACGGGCGTCGGGGTTGCCGCCGAAGTGGGCGTAGTAGTGGCGCCCCTGGAAGTCCTGGTGCACCCGGATCATCTCGTAGACCTCGGAACGCACGTAGGGGCGGATCATCTCGGCGGCGATGGCCGGGTGGTTGGGCAAGCTGACGGCTTTGCCGACATCGTGCATCAACGCCGCGAAGACCACCTGGTCGTCGGCCCCGGCCCGCTCGGCCAGCGTGGCCGTCTGCAGGCAGTGCGTGAGCTGGTCGGTGGCGAAGCCGTCGGTGATGGTGGACAGCGAACGGAGCAGGTCGAGCATGCGCTCGGCGACCCGGTCCTGGCGGGCCGCCGACTGGGCGCCGATCTCGGCCCACTGTTCGAAGGTCGACTCGTCCATGCGCGTGAAGGTGGAAGCCATGGAGCCAGTCTGGCACCGCCGAGCCGTCGATGTGCCCTCGTCAACGTCCCTTCGGGTCAGCCCAGCTCGCTCAGCACGTTACTGGCGGCCACGATCCGGTCGTTGACGGCGGGGCGGGCATCGACGGGGCCGCCGAGCACGAAGGTGGCGGCGGTGTCGATGGTCGAGAGGAGGTCACGGAGGTTGCGAGGAGGGGGGAAGTACTCGTCCTCGGTGGTGATGCGCACCTCTTCGACCCCGTTGCGGGGCCGGAGACGCTCGATCACGGCGTCGACCAGGTCGTCGGGCGCCGACGCCCCGGCCGTGACGCCGACGACGCCGGTCAGGTCGTCGGGGAGTTCGAGGGGGTCGTTGACCCGAAAGACCCGCTCACACCCGGCGTGGCGGGCCAGCGACTCGAGGGCCCGGGTGTTCGAGGAGTTGGCCGATCCGATGACCACGACGGCGTCGCAGCGCGGTGCGATGGCCATGAGGGCGGACTGCCGGTTGGTGGTGGCGAAGCAGAGATCGGAGCGACCAGGCATCCACATATCGGGGAACCGCTCCTGCGTGGCCTCGAGCACGCCCTGCCAGTCCCGGTGGCTGAGCGTCGTCTGGGCCAACAGCGCCACGGGCTGTTCGAACTCGGGGAGCGCGGCCACCTCCTCGACCGACTCGACGCGGTGAATTGATTCGGGGGCGACGGCCATGGTGCCCTCGGCCTCCTCGTGTCCCTCGTGACCGACGTAGACGATCTGGAAGCCCTTGCCGGCGCGCACCTTGACCTCGTGGTGCACCTTCGTGACGAGAGGGCACACCGCGTCGACCACGTACCCCCCGTTGGCGTGAGCAGCCGCGACCACTTCCGGAGCCGACCCGTGCGCGGACAGCATGACCGGTCGTCCCCGGGGCACGTCGGCGATGTCGTCGACGAACACCACGCCGAGGTCCTCGAAGCGCTGCACGATCTTCTGGTTGTGGACGATCTCGTGGTAGCAGTACACGGGTGCCTCGAAGGCCCTGACCATCCACGCCAGCGCCTTGATGGCCATCTCCACCCCGGCGCAGAACCCCCGGGGGGCGGCCAGGAGAACAGTGTCGACGCCCTCGGGTTCTCTGGTGGCCACGCTCCCAGTCTATGGGGGCGTCGCCGGCCCCCGTGGGTGGTGGCCTCCCGAATGGGGTCGTCCGATCGTGTCCGTCGAGGCCGAGACCAGGGGATGTGCTCGTCGCCGGGGGTAACCTCGACGGTCATGTCCGCGCCCCGAGTCGTCAGCGTCGCTCCCGGGTCGCCGGCTGAGCAGGTGGGGTTACAGGCTGGCGACGAGATCCTGGCCCTCAACGGCGAGATTCCGCGCGATGTCATCGCCTACCAGCTGTTGGCCGACGAGGCCGAGGTCACCCTGGACGTGGCCCGAGGTGGGCTCGGGCTGCAGCTCGAGGTGAGCAAGGCCGCGGGTGAACCCCTCGGGGCCGAGGTCCACTCGGCGCTCTTCGATCAGGTGCGCACCTGCGACAACCACTGCGAGTTCTGCTTCATCTACCAGCTCCCCCCGGGGATGCGGCAGAGCCTGTACCTGAAGGACGACGACTACCGGCTCTCGTTTCTGTACGGCAACTTCACCACGCTGACCCGATTCACCGAGGCCGATCTCGAACGGGTCATCACCGAGAAGCTGAGTCCCCTGCACGTCTCGATACACGCCACCGATCCCGAGGTCCGCACCGAGATGCTCCGCAACCGTCGCGGCGCCACCAGCCTGCGTTGGTTGCGAGCCCTGCTCGACCACGGGATCGAGGTGCACGGACAGATCGTGGTGTGCCCTGATCGCAACGACGGCCCAGTGCTCGACGACACCCTCGCCGGGGTCCTCGATCGGTTCCCCGAGCTGGCCAGCGTCTGCGTCGTCCCTCTAGGGGTGAGTCGCTACAACCCCGAGGCGGCCATGCGCCCGCACACCGAGGCCGAGGCGCAGGCCGTCCTCGACGCCGTACACGAATGGCAGCAGGTGTTCCTCGCCACGTTCGGCCGCCGGCTCGTGTTCGCCGCCGACGAGTACTACTTGTTGGCCGAGATGCCATTCCCACCGGCCGAGGCCTACGAGGGCTTCCCGATGCACGAGGACGGGGTGGGCATGGCCCGAACCTTCGAGCTCGAGTTCCGGGGAGCGGTGGCCGAGCCCACGGGTGTGGCCACAGGATTCTTCTCGTGGGTCGACGGCGCTCCGGCCGAGGGCTACCGGGGGTCGCGCCAAGCCACCGAGGAGGCGGCGTCCACCGAGGGAACGACGTTGGTCCGGCCCACCGGTCCGCCCGGTTCGGTGACCTTGCTGCCTCCCCGCCGCGCCCCCGTGGGTATCCTGACGGGTCGCTACGGCGAGGCCGTGCTCGCACCCCTGCTCTCGGACCTCGATCGCGAGGACGTGAGGATCGTGGTCGTCGACAACGACTTCTTCGGTGGCAACACCGGTGTCGCCGGGCTCATGGTCGGCGCCGATCTGGCGCGTGTGCTGGCCGACGAACCGGTCGGGCACCGCTACCTGCTACCCGACGTCTGCCTTTCGCAGGGACGGTTCCTCGACGGCCTCACCCCGGCCGACCTTCCCCGACCCGTCGAGATCGTGGCCACCGACGGCATCGCCCTGCGAGCCGCACTGGAGCCCCGATGACCGACGTCGAATCCACCGCCGATCCCATAGCGACCGACACGACCTCGGCCGGCGAGTCGATCGACCCCTTCGCCGATCCCTATGACACCCCGGCCGACCGGGCCGCCGCCGATCTTCCCCTGGTGGCACCGCCGGCGACGGCCAGCGTCCTGCCCAGCGTGGCGGTGGTCGGTCGTCCCAATGTCGGGAAGTCGACCCTCTTCAACCGCATCGTGGGGCGCCGCGAGGCCATCGTGCAGGAGAAGCCCGGGGTGACCCGCGATCGCAAAGAGGTCGTGGCCGACTGGAGGGGCCGGGAGTTCCGTCTGATCGATACCGGCGGGTGGATGCCCGGCGGCAGCGACCTCGACGAGAAGGTGTCGCGTCAGGCCGAGAAGGCCATCGCCGATGCCGACGCCGTGCTCTTCGTCGTCGATGTGACCGTGGGCATCACGGACGAGGACAGCCGGGTGGCCAACCTCCTGCGGCGCCATGGCCGCCCGGTGCTGCTCGTGGCCAACAAGGTCGACGACACCAACCGCGAGGCGGCCATCTGGGAACTGCTCGGGCTCGGGGTCGGCGACCCGTACCCGGTGAGCGCGCTGCACGGGCGCGGCACCGGAGACCTGCTCGACGACCTGCTCGATGCCTTCCCGCCCGAGCCCGACGCGACCCCGGTCGACGCCGACGGGCCGGCGGAGGACAAGATCTTCTCGGTCTCGATCGTGGGTCGTCCCAACGTGGGGAAGTCCACCCTGTTCAACCGGCTGATCGGGGACGACCGCTCGGTCGTGCACGACCTGCCCGGCACCACCCGTGACGCCATCGACACCGTCGTCGACACCCCCGACGGCCCCGTCCGCTTCGTCGACACCGCCGGTATGCGCCGACGCAGCAAGATCGACGAGGGCACCGAGTACTACTCGTTGGTGCGAGCCCTGCAGGCCATCGATCGCTCCGACGTGGCGCTGCTGGTGATCGACGCCACGGTCGGTGTGACCGCCCAGGACCAGCGGCTCGCCGAGCGGATCGACGCCGCCGGGTGCCCGGTGGTCGTGCTGCTCAACAAGTGGGAGCTGCTCGGCGTCGAGCAGCGCGAAGCGCTGGGCTACCAGATCAGCCAACGCCTGCACTTCATCGGCGAGTCGCCGGTGCTGCGGATCAGCGCCCTCAGCGGCAAGGGCGTCCACAAGCTGCTCCCGGCTCTGGCCGGCACGATCGAGGACTACCACCGTCGGGTGCCGACCCGGAAGGTCAACCAGGTCATCCGCACGGCCCAGGCAGCTCAGCCGGCGCCGCACGGGGCCCGGGTGCTCTACGCCACCCAGGGCGCCACCGACCCGCCCACGTTCACCCTGTTCGCCAACAAGGAGATGCCGCCTTCCTACCTGCGCTATCTCGAGCGCTCGTTGCGCGAGGCCTTCGACATGGGTGCCACCCCGATCAAGCTGCGGGTGCGAAAGCGGGACTGACGGCCGATCGTTCCTGTTGGTGAGGGATCACCCCGCCACTCAGGGCGTTTTCTCCCAGGGCCGGGTCTCGCCAGGGTTATTATCCGCGAGGTATGGACCAGCCCGTTCTGTTGTTGGTGGCCGTGGCCGGACTGGTCGCGGCGGTGGTGTGGGCCCGATCGGCGCGGTACCGACGCCGCCAGCTCCTCCGTCTCGAGAACGCCCAGGCCGACCCCGAGTTGATCACCCTGGTCCGGTCCGATTTCCGCAAGGACGCGCTGTCGTCGCTCACCTACCTGCTCTTCGCGGCGGTGGCGGGTCTGCTGGCGTGGCGGGCCGGGCGAGACGAAGCGCTCGTGCTCCTCGCACTGTCGGTGCCGGCGGTGGTGTCGATCGTGCTGGGCCGCAACTTCGTGGCCGAGGCTCGGGTCGCTCAGGCCCGCGCCGAGCTCGAGCGACGGGCCCAAGAGGTGCTGTCGCAGGAGGAGTTGGCCCCGCGACGTTGGGCCGAGCGCTTGGCTCCGGAGGCCCTGCCCGGCCTCGATGGCTTCGAGGTGGGGCGGGTCTACCAGGCCGGCGCCGGCCTCATGGCCGGTGACTTCTACGACTTGGTGCGCCTCAGCCCCACCCGGGTGGCCGCGGTGATCGGCGACGTGTCGGGTCACGGCATCGAGCCCGCCATAACCGCGTTCCAGGCCAAGTACCTCCTGCGGGTCTTTCTGCGCCAGTACCGGGACCCGGCCCAGGCCTTGGAGGAGCTCAACGCTCAGATCACCGCCGTCGGCGGGCCGGAGGAGTTCATCTCGTTGTGCGTGGTGGTCTTCGACACGTCGTCGGGCACGTTGCGTTACGCCTCCGCCGGCCACCCGGCCGTCTGGCTCTGGCATGATCGCGAGGTGCGCCCGCTGCGGGCCACCGGACCGGTCCTGATGCTCGACGCCCGCTCCGAGTACGCCAGTCGGGAGGTACGCCTCGACCCGGACGACCTCTGTCTCCTCTACACCGACGGGTTGTCCGAGGTACGCGACGGGGGTCAGTTGTTCGGCGAGGACCGGATCGCCCAGATCCTCCGACGAGATCCCGGTATCCCCGCCGACGTACTGTGCAAGTCGCTCCTCGAGGCGGCCAGCGACTTTTCGAGCGGGCCTCTCCAAGACGACATCGCCATCCTCGCCGTTCGCCGTACCTGACGGCCGTTTCCCCCCCGTACCGAGGCTCCTTTGCCGTTCTGTGAGGATTGCGACAAGTTCTGGAGCCCGAACTCCATGCCGCCCGATGGCACCTGTCCGAGCTGTGGGCGCACCATCGCCGAACCGCCGAAGTCGTCGAAGGTCCCGTGGCACTTCTGGATCCTGGTGGCGGCCCTGGTGATCTATCTCGGCTGGCGGGTTGTGCAGGGCGTCGAGTGGGTGGTCAACCGTTGACGCCCCCGGTCCGCACCCGGGTGGTGATCGTGGGGGCGGGCTTCGCCGGTATCGCGGCGGCGATCGTCTTTCGTGAGGCGGGCTTCGGCGACATCACGATCCTCGAGCAGGCCGACGAGGTGGGCGGGACCTGGCGCGACAACACCTACCCCGGTTGCGCCTGCGACATCCCCAGTCATCTGTACTCGTTCTCGTTCGCGGCGAACCCGGATTGGACCCGTGCCTACCCGACCCAGCCCGAGATCGAGGCGTACCTGGTGCGCACCGTCGATGAACGAGACCTCCGCCCGCTCATCCGCTTCGGCCGCACGGTCACCGAGATGCGCTGGAACGACGCCAGCGCCACCTGGTCGGTGCACCTGGCCGACGGGGAGCAACTGAGCGCCGATGTCGTGCTCAACGCCACCGGCCCGCTGTCGAAGCCGCTCGTGCCCCACATCGTCGGGCTCGACGAGTTCCAGGGGACCGTGTTCCACTCGGCGCGTTGGGACCATGGCCACGACCTCACCGGCGAGCGGGTGGCGGTGATCGGCACGGGGGCCAGTGCCGTGCAGTTCGTACCCGAGATCGCCGACCGGGCGGCCCACGTGGACGTGTTCCAGCGCACCGCCCCCTGGGTGATGCCCCGTGAGGACCGCCCGGTCCCGATCTGGAAGCGGCGGCTCTACCGGAGACTTCCATTCCTTCAGCGCCTGCACCGGTGGCGGATCTACGCCCAGCAGGAGCTGCTGGCGTTCGCTTTTTTCGGCAACGAGAGGGTCACCGCCAAGATCGTGGAGATGGGGGAGGACCACATCGGCGAGCAGATCGCCGATCCGGAGCTACGGCGGAGGGTGACGCCGGCGTTCACCCCCGGCTGCAAACGCCTCCTGCTCTCGAACGACTGGTATCCGACGTTGGCTCGCTCCCACGTCGACCTGGTGACCTCGCCGATCAGCCATCTCACCGTCGATGCCGTGGTGACCGTCGATGGGGTGGCGCACCCCGCCGACACGGTCATCCTCGGCACGGGCTTCGCCGCCACCGACTTCCTCACCCCGATGCGGGTGTACGGGCGCGGCGGTGTCGAGCTGTCCGAGACCTGGCGAGACGGCGCCGCGACCCACCTCGGCATGTCGGTGTCGGGGTTCCCGAATCTGTTCGTCATCGTGGGACCGAACACCGGTCTCGGTCACAACTCCATCGTGTTCATGATGGAAGCCCAGCTCCACTGGATCGTGGGCGCCCTGCGGTATCGGGTCGCCCATGGCGTCGTTGCGTTCGACCTGCGTCCCGAGGTGCAGGCGGCCTCCTACGCCGAGGTCCAGGCGAGGATGAAGGGCACGGTCTGGCTGTCGGGTTGCGACAGCTGGTACCGATCCGAGGACGGTCACATCGACACCCTGTGGCCCGGCTTCACTGTCGACTACTGGCGGCGCACCCGCCGTTTCGACCCCTCGGTGTACGTGCCGCTGGACCCCACCGGCGATTCGGAGGCCAGGTCGACCCACGGCTAGGGTGCGTCGGCCACGGGCTGTGGCGCAGCTTGGTTAGCGCGTCGGTCTGGGGGACCGAAGGTCGTGGGTTCGAATCCCGCCAGCCCGACCA
>JBDNHK010000002.1:0-23114 GCA_041688815.1 Acidimicrobiales bacterium
CCGATGGTGCTGGGCCGAGAGGTGCTGGCCTTCTTCGCCGTCGAGGTCGAGATGGACGGTCGGCGCATGACCCTCCCGCGCATCGTCGACCACATCGTGCTCACCGCTGACGGCACCCGGTTCCAGTCGCTTCGGGCCTTCTTGGACTACGGCGAACTGGTGGCGGTCGAGCCCTGACCCAGTCGAGCCCCGACCCAGTGAGCCGGGGAGCTGTTCAGGGGCGGGGCCAGGCCCGGGGGCAGGCATCGGCATCGAGGGGTTCACCGTCGCGCAGAGCGGCGTGATGGGCCTTGGTGGGGCTGCCGGCCACGGTCGAGAACACCACGTCGTCGCCGGCGTAGCGCACGCTGATGGCCCGGCGCCGCCGGGAGGCGCTGGCGTTGGCGTGGGCGCCGTGGATGGTGCGGGCGTGGTGAACCGTGATGTCGCCCGGCTCGGTGTCGAAGCTCACAATCCGGGCGTCGCCCGCGGCGTCGAGGGTGTCGTAGTCGGGCACCTCGGCGCCCTCGGTGCCGGGGATGGCCATGGTGGTCACGAACAGGTTGGGCCGAAAGCGGGTGCGGTCGAGGTGGGAACCGACCACGAAGCGCACTGCCCCGCTCTCGGCGGTGACCGGGTCGAGCGGGACCCAGGTGGTGCACACCTGGTCGCCGGCGAGGTGGAAGTAGGCCATGTCCTGGTGGAACGCGGTCTTCTCCTGTGTTCCTGGCTCCTTGACGAGCAGGCTGTCCTCGTACAGGCAAACCTGTTCGCTGTCGAGGAGTCGGGCCACGATGGGTCCGAGCGGCGAGCGCAGGGCGAAATCGGCGAAGGCGGGGAGCTCGCGCCAGTGGTCGGTGCCGGCCGTGAAGTGGCCACGCGGCCGTGGAGCATCGCGGACGGCCTCGTCGATCATCCGCACTGCACCGAGGTGCGCCTCGAGGTCGTCGCCCATCTGCGACATGTCGGCAGTGGCGCTGCTGGCGAGGGCCTCCTCGACCGGTTCCACCATGGCGTCGAGCCACGCCGGGGGGATGACCTGGCGCAGGCACACGACACCGTCACGCCAGAACGTGGTCACCTCGTCGTCGGTGATCGGACGCGTCGGGGCCATGGTCAGCTCGCGTTTCATCCGAGGAGTCTGCCAGCCGGTCCGGGGTCAGGCCGACCGGTCGGGTGAAGCGTCGGCCGGGCCGTCGGTCTTCGGCGCGACGGCGCGCGCTCGGACCCGTTGCACCCCGATCTGTGAGGCACCGATGATCAGCTTGGCCACCACACCGATGAGGATGACCCCGAGCAGCATCTGGACCGTCACCACGATGCGGGCGTTCTGCGAGACCGGGGTGATGTCGCCGAACCCCACGGTCGAGAGCACCGTCATCACGAAGTAGAGGCCGTCGACCCGGTTGATGGGTTGGCTGAAGGCGGCAGGGTCGGAGGCCGTCAGCCACACGTAGCCGTAGGCGAACAGCACCACGAACAACGGCAGGATCATGGCGATGGCCTCGACGCCGCGAGCGACCGGGTGATCGGCCACCAGGATCTTCTGGATCTGGCGGACCACCGCCGCGGTGAGCAGGACCAGTCCGATGGCCAGGATGACCCCTCCTCCGGCCGCTCCGTCGGCGGAGACGGGGAGCAGGAAGTAGACGAGGAGCACGGCCGAAGAGATGGCGAAGGCTCGGAGGAGGACCGTGAGTACGAATCGGCGGGTCGGGTGGTGACTCACCGCCTCGCCGTCCTCGGCGCGAGGAGTCGGACCGAGGACGGAGGCCGCCCCGGGAGGTGTGGTCTGGGCGTCAGGTGTCGGTTCGGACGGTGGCATCGGAACGAGGATCCTCCAAGAACTCAACCGTACGCGCCGCCATCGCGATCTTGGTCGACCGGCCCATCGGCCGCTTCCCGTTACCGTGCCCGCATGTCCACGGCGCCGAGCGATCAACCGCACTCGAACCGCGACCCCGGGTCGGTGGCGCCCGTCTTCCATCTGGCGCTCGCCGCGGAGTGGGCCGATGTCGTCGCGTCGGGGCGGTCCTACGAGCGCTCCACCATCGACCAGAGCCTGGCCGAGGTGGGCTTCGTGCATCTCGCGTTCGGCCCGCAGGTGGCCGCGGTGGTGCAGCGCTACTACGCCGGGCGTACCGACGTGGTGGTGCTGGCCATCGATCCGTCGAGACTCGACGCCGAGCTGCGGGTGGAGAACACCAGTGGCGGCACCGAACTGTTCCCTCACCTCTATGGATCCCTCCCTGCCAGTGCCGTCGTCGGTGTGACCCCGCTGGCCGAGTTCCCCCTGGCCCGAGAGTGACTGGCGCGGGAGCGAGGGACCGCAGCACATCGGGCGTCACCCCGGTTCCACCAACGACCACGATCTCGGTCTCTTCCAGGTCGGCGCCGACGCCAGGCCCTCCGGAGCGGGGCGCACCACCGTCGGCCTCTACCACCTGCTCTGGGAGGTGGACACGCTGGCCGAGCTGGGTCGCCTGCGAGGGGTTCTCGGCGAGCATCACGCGCTGGTGGGGGCGTCGGATCACGTCACCACCAAGGCGCTGTGCGCCCGTGACCCCGACGGCATCGAGTTCGAGGTGAGCTGGCTCCTGCCCGCCGACCTGATCAGCGACGAGATCCGCGCCGAAGGGCTGCAGACGCGTCCGCTCGACCTCGAGGCCGAGATCGTCCGTTACGGCGCCCAGACCCGCGGTGGCATCGGCGTGTCGGTCCCGCGGCCCTGAACCCCGAAGCTGGTCCAGGCGGACCGGGCCAGGCGCACCGACGGCGTGGAGGATCCCGGGCGGTGGCCAGGGGCCGGCGCGATGCTTGCACCCGATGAGTGCGACCGCCGTAGCCCCGGACCCCACCCCGACCGGGTCGCCTCGTGGTCCCACGGGGTGGCGGCGGTTGGCCGTCATCCTCATCGTGGTAGGAGCGGTGCTTTCGCCGATCGCCCTCGACGCGCTCTGGATCAAGCGCACGGTGCTCGACACCGATCGGTTCGTGGCGCAGCTCGGGCCCCTCGCCGACGACCCCGAGATCCAGGCTTTCGTCGCTGGGCGCGTGTCCGACGAGCTCATCGCCCAGGCCGACCTCGAGACCCGCCTCGGCGACGCCCTACCCGAGAATCTCCAGTTCCTCGACGGCACCCTCGGCTCGGCCGGCAACCAGCTCATCACCACCGCATCGACCGAGGTCGTGCAGAGCGAGCAGTTCTCCCGCCTGTGGCGCGAGGCCCTTCGCGTCGCCCACTCGAAGGTGGTGGCGGTGCTCACCGGCGACACGAACGTGGTGCAGGTCCGAAACGGCGTGGTGACCCTCGACCTCAGCTCGCTGCGCAACGAGGTCCGCGGCCGCATCGAGAACACGGGCCTGGCCCGATTCCTGCCCGCGGCCAGCAACCAGCCCCTCGAGATCACGCTCTATCAGTCCGACGCGTTGGCCAGTGCCCAGAACTTCGTGAAGCTGCTACGGGTGCTCGGCTTCGTGCTCCCGTTCCTGGTGATCGTGCTCTTCGGCGCCGGCATCGCCTTGGCCCTCGATCGGCGTAAGGCGGTGTTCCGGGTGGGGCTCGGCCTCACCATCGCCATGGTCGTGCACCTGGTCGTGCTGCTCTTCGGTCGCTCGGCCTATCTCGCCGCCATCGTCCCGACGCTGCCCGAGCCCGCCGCCAACTCGCTCTACGACCTGTTGGTGTACTTCCCCCGGGTCGGCACCCGCACCATGGTCCTGGTCGGAATCCTCCTGATGATCGGTGCCGCCGTCTGCGGGCCCAGCGCGCTGGCGGCCCGCACCCGGGCGGTGGTCGCCGCCGGCATCGGCCGGGCCGGCTCGGGTGTTGCTCGCGACGACGCACCGGGGCCCTTCACCAGCGTCATCAACCGCTACCGCACGGTGTTCGACATCGCCGTCCTGGTGATCGCCGCCCTGATCCTGCTGTCGTTCGACCGGGCCACGCCTGCGTCGCTGCTGCTGTTGGTGCTGCTGGCGCTGCTCGTCCTCGCCATCATCCACGTCCTGGCCGCCGCCGGGGCACCTGCGGGTGAGGGCGATGAACCCGCGCCGGGGTCAGGGTCGGGAACCGAGGACCGACCCGATCGCTGAGTCGTCGGCGGCCGGTACCGTGGTGGCCCAGCGGGATTCGTATCCGCCGAGGACCATGCGAGAAACTGGACCACCTTGACCGAGATCCGCCCCCTCACCCCGCTCTGCCCCGACGACGGGCCGTCGACCGCCGTGGTCGCGAGCGGCCCTTCGGTCGACCCGACGGCGGCCATCACCAAGGTCTTCAGCCTGTCGGTGATGATCTCGGCGGTGCGCTGCCTGCTCACCTACATCCTGTTCCCGTGGGTGCTGCCCCTGCTCGGGGTCGCCAAGGGGGTCGGGCCGGTCGTCGGCCTCACCGTCGGGCTGGTGGCCATCGGCTTCAACATCGCCAGCATCCGCCGCTTCATGCGTTCGGGGCACCGGTACCGCTACTGGATCTCGACCCTCAACGTGATCGTCATCGGCATGCTCGTCGTGCTCATCGTGCGCGACCTCGCCGAGCTGATCGGCTGACCCGACCCGACGTCGCTCGCCAGGCCCTAGGGTGCCCGACCACGCGGTGCCGAGGGGCGCCCGGGGGAGGCGACGCCATGCGATTGTGGACGGACGACATCGACGGCATGCGTCCCGAGGCGCGCCAGGTGGTGGCCGCAGGAATGGAGCTCATCACGGCGTCGCTGGGCATGGCCGGGGATCCTCCGGAGGACCTCCACGAGCGGGCCCGCTTCGCCCGGGCCGCGTTCGCCGGGGCCTTCCCGGCGCCCGAGGCCGACGGTGTCGACACCGAGATCGCCGGGGTGCCCTGCCGGATGTTCCGGCCCGAGGGTCAGGCCAGGGCGGTCTATCTGCACTTCCACGGCGGGGCCATGTACCTGGGCGCGCCGGTCATGAACGACGCCGCCAACGCCGCGCTGGCCCGCACCCACGGTCTGGTCGTCGCCTCGGTGGACTACCGGTTGGCCCCCGAGCACCCCTACCCCGCTGGTCCCGACGACGGTCTGGCTGTGGCCGTGTGGCTGCTCGAGCACGCCGGGGAGGAGTTCGGCACCGAGCGGCTGCTGGTGGGTGGCGAGTCGGCCGGTGGCTACATGGCCGCCGCGGTGCTGCTGCGGATGCGCGACGAGCTCGGCGCCGCTGACCGCGTGGACGGGGCGAACCTGGTGTACGGCGTGTTCGACTGGGGACAGTCGCCGAGTCAGCGGGGGATGCGGGCCAGCGACGGTCCCGACATGCTCAGCCCCGAGGCCAATCAGACCATGGGCGACTGCTACCTGCCCGGTCTCACCCTCGACGAGCGCCGTGACCCCTCGATCTCGCCGGTCTCGGCGCCGCTGCACGCTCTGCCGCCGGCCTTCTTCTCGGTGGGTACCGCCGACCACCTCCTCGACGACACCCTGCTCATGGCCATGCGGTGGATCGCCGCCGGCAACGAGGCCGAGCTGTTCGTGGCTCCGGACATGCCCCACGGCTTCCAAGCCTTCCCGTGTGGCATCACCACGGCGTGGGCCCAGGCGTTCGACGCCTGGTTGACCGACATCCTGGACCGCCCCCCGCGATGAGCGGGGTCGGTTGTTCGTGCCAGGCTCTGCGGCGGAAGGCCCGGGGTCGGGCCGCGTGATGAGGGGGTCGAGGTGCCAGGTCCGCTGGAGGGCGTGAAGGTCGTCGAGTTGGGGATGTGGGTGGCCGGTCCGGCCTGTGCCGGGATCCTGGCCGACTGGGGGGCCGACGTCGTCAAGCTCGAGCCCCCGGGAGGCGGCGACCCGGCCCGCACCTACCAACGCCTCTTCGGCGAGGAGATGCCCGACAACCCGGTGTTCGAGATGGACAACCGGTCCAAGCGCAGCATCGCCGTCGACCTGCGGGTCCCCGAGGGTCAGGCCCTGGCGCTGGAGCTGCTCGACGGCGCCGACGTCTTCGTCACCAACCTGCGGCGCTCGGCCCTCGAGCGGTGGGGTCTCGACCCCGACACGGTGCTGGCCCGCTGCCCCCGCCTCGTCTATCAGCTCATCACCGGGTACGGCCTCGACGGCGACGACGCCGACCGACCGGCCTACGACATCGGTGGGTTCTGGGCTCGTTCGGGGGTGGCCGATCTGTTGCGCACACCGGATGGGCCCCTGCCCTTCCAGCGGGGCGGCATGGGTGACCACCCCACCGGCAGCTCAGCGGCCGGAGCCGTGTGTGCGGCGCTCTTCAACCGGGAACGCACCGGGAAGGGCCAGCTGGTCAGCACGTCGTTGGTGCGACAAGGCGCCTACACGATCGGGTTCGACCTCTCCATCACGCTGGGGTGGGGCGCGCACATCGGCATCGGCCGGCGCGAGACCATGGGAAACCCGGCCATGAACAACTACGTGGCCGGCGACGGTCGGGCCTTCTGGCTGATCGGACAGGAGGCGGAACGGCACTGGCCGCCTCTGGCCCGGGTCGTGGGCCATCCAGAATGGTTGACCGACGAACGGTTCTCCACGGTGATGGGTCGACGCCAGAACGCAACCGAGCTCATCGGACTGCTCGACGAGGCGTTCGCCGCCCACACTCTCGACGAGTGGGCCGTGATCTTCGACGCCGAACCCGACATGTTCTGGGCCCCGGTCAACACCATCGACGACGTCCTCGTCGACCCCCAGATGCACGCCGCGGGGGCATTCGTGGAGGTGCCCGAGGCCGATGGAGGCGCCCTGCGGGTGGCCAGCCCGTCCGACTTCTACGGGACCCCGTGGGCGCCGCGAGGGGCGGCGCCACGCCTGGGTGAGCACACCCGCGAGGTGCTGGCTGACCTCGGCCGCACCGATGCCGACATCGACACGCTCGTGGCCGCCGGCGTGGTGGCCCCGGAACTCGCGGAGACCCCATGACCGTCACCGGCTACGACCCTCGCCTGCGACCGGCGCAACCGCCGACGCCGGCCGCCGACGCCTTCACCATTCACCGGGGCGAGGTGTCCCCGGGTCTCTCGCTCGCCTACGTCCGCGAGGGGGTGGGCGGCTACCCGCTGCTGCTCATCCACGGTTACCCCGAGACCAAGCGCATCTGGTGGCGCAACATCGAGCCCCTCGTGGCCGCCGGCTTCGAGGTGATCGTGCCCGACCTCCGTGGCCACGGTGACTCCGACCTCTCGGTCGACGACACCTACGACATCGTCACCTACTCGCGCGACCTCCACGCGCTGATGCGTGACGGGCTCGGCCACCAGACCTACGGCATCGCCGCCGGCGACGTGGGCGGGGTGGTGGGGGTCGACATGGCTCTGCGCTTCGACGGCGTCGTCGACGGGCTCTGCTTCTTCGACACCGTGCCCCCGATCCTCATCGACGACTTCATCGCCGCCGGTATCGACATCGGATCCATCACCGTCATCAACGACGGCCCCACCGGCGACTACCGGCGACGCCAGGGCATCGAGCCCGACGCGCTGGCCGCGGAGTTGTCGTCACCCGAGGCCCGCCGGAGCTGGGTGGCGGCCATGTACGGACCGCGCCTGTGGGCGTCGCCGGGCACGTTCACCGAGGAGGACATCGCCTTCCACACCGAGCCGTGGGCCGACGAGGCGCGGCTCCGCGCCGGTTGGGCGGTGTACCAGTTGGCCCACGGGCGCCAGGCCAAGGAGGCGCCCTTGCTCAGCCAGGCCGTCGACATCCCCACCCTGGTCCTGTACGGCGCCGACGACCATGTGGTCGGGCCGGACTTCCTGCACTGTTGCGAGGTGGCGTTCACCAATCGTGTGGGACCTTTGGTCCTGCCCGGCGCCGGGCACTTCCTGCAGTGGGAGCGCGCCGACGTGTTCAACCCCACCGTGGCCATGTTCTTCGCCGGTCTCGCGGCGCGGGCCGGCCGGCCCTGGCCGTCGGCCGCCAGTCAACCGTGAGCGTCGACCCGTCGACACCGGTCGTCGTGGCTGCGGCGGCGGTGACGCACCACCCCGGCGGCGGCTTCGTGGCCACCTCGGCCACGGAACTGATGCTCGAAGCCGCGAACGCGGCCCTGGCTCCAACCGGCGTCGGGGTCGAACTAAGTGCTCGCATCGGCGAGGTGCTGGTGCCGCACGGCACGTGGCCCGAGCCTGATGCGGGGCGGGCGGTGGCGACGGCGCTCGGTGCCCACGGCGCTCGGTCGGTGCGGGCCGAGCTGGGTGTCATCCAGCATTCGCTCATGGCCCGGGCGGCGCGGGCGGTGGCCGACGGCGTGGTGGAGGCGGCCCTGGTGGTCGGGGCTGAGAACCGGTGGTCGGGCGTGGTGGCCGGAAAGGCCGGCCTGGACGCGCCGCGGGCCCCGGAGACGGCATGGGCCCAGGAGCCCGACGACTCCCTGCGTCCGGCCGAGATGGTCATCACCCAGATGGAGATCGAACGCGACCTCACCACTGCTGCTCATCAGTACGCCATCGTCGAGAGCGCCATCCGTCACCGGGCCCGGCGTTCTGCGGCCGAACACCAGGCCTTCCTCGGCGAGCTGTGGGCCCGGTTCGCGGCGATCGCCGCGGCCACCCCCTCGGCCTGGGACCGGCGGGGGATGGGTGCCACCGAGATCGCCGAGGTGTCCGACACCAACCGCCTCATCGCCGCGCCGTACCCGAAGTGGTTGGTGTCGCAGTGGAACGTCGACCAGGCCGCGGCGCTGGTGTTCACCACCGTGGCCACGGCCGAGCGCCTCGGCGTGCCGCGCCAGCAGTGGGTGTTCCCGTTGGCCATGGCCGAGTCGAACCTGGTGGTGACGCTCCCCGAGCGGGCCGAGCTGGACCGCTGGCCCGCCCTCGCTCTGTGTGGCGAGCACGCGCTCGCCGGTGCCGGGCGCACCGTCGCCGACGTCGGACCGGTCGACCTCTACTCGTGCTTTCCGGCTGCCGTACAGGTGGCGGCGTGCGAGCTGGGCCTGGGCCTCGACCGCGACCTCACCCTCACCGGCGGCATGACCTTCGGTGGAGGCCCTTACGACAACTACGTGTTGCAGGCCGCGGTGGCCATGGTCGAGCGGCTTCGGGCCGACCCGCCCGGCACCACCGGCCTCACCACCGCCGTGAGCGGCCTGCTCACCAAGCCGGCCGTCACCGTGTGGTCGGCGTCCGCCCCCATCACGGCTTTCGCCGCCGCCGACCTGTCGGAGGCCGCGGCCGCGGTGTCGCCCCGGTGCCCGGTCGACCCCGACGCCACCGGACCGGCATCGGTGGTGGGGTACACCGTCGTGCCGGGGCGCGGCGGGAGCCTGACGGCCGTCGCCGTCATCGAGACCGATGACGGCCGCCGGACTGTCGCCCGTTGCACCGATCCCGCCATTGCCGCTCTCCTGCTCGACGGCGACCACGTCGGCCACGAGGTGCGATTGGTCGCCCCGGGGGAGTTCGTCCCGGGTCGTTGACGGCGGCTCGGCCCCCGACCGCTCCGGCCGCCGAGGACTTTTCCGGTCACCGACGTGGCCTCCACTCGCCGTCGGTGCCAAACTGACGGTCCGTCAGATTTCCCGGGCTCGACCGGGTGGGACACGGAGGACGCCATGGACATCCCGCGGATCATCTCGGTCGACGACCACGTCGTGGAGCCGCCGAACCTGTGGCAGGACCGTTTGCCGGCAAAGTACCTCGATCGTGGTCCTCGGGTGGTGCGCGAGAAAGTGCGCATGAGCCTGGTGGGTGGCTACTCCTTCGAGACCGGTGTCGAGGACGGCGTCGAGTGCGACGTCTGGTACTACGACGACCTCAAGTACCCGTTCACCCGCCTGTCGGCCGCCGTCGGCGCCGAGGTCGTGAAGAACGAGCCCACCACTTTCGATCAGATCCGCCTGGGCTGCTACGACCAGACCGCTCGCCTGGCCGACATGGACGCCAACCACGTGGAGGCGTCGATCTGCTTCCCCAACGTCCTGCCCCGGTTCTGCGGCCAGACCTTCCTCGAGCGTGAGGACAAGGTGTTGGCCCTGCTGTGCGTGCAGGCCTACAACGACTGGATGATCGACGAGTGGTGCGCCGGGGCGGCCAAGGACCGCCTCATCCCGCTCACCATGATCCCGCTGTGGGACGTCGAACTCGCGGTGGCCGAGGTGCGCCGTTGCGCCGAGCGGGGCAGCCACAACATCACCTTCTCGGAGAACCCGTCGCCCCTCGGTCTGCCGTCGGTGCACTCGGGTCACTGGGATCCGCTCTTCGCCGTGTGCGAGGAGACCGACACGGTCGTCAACATGCACATCGGGTCCTCGTCGAAGATGCCCTCCACCTCTCCCGACGCCCCGTTCATCATCAGCTCCACCCTCACCTTCCAGAACGCCATGGGCTCGGTGCTCGACTTCACCTTCGGTGGGGTCTTCGACCGCTTTCCCGAGCTGCGGGTGGCCTACAGCGAGGGCCAGGCCGGCTGGCTGCCCTACGTGCTCGAGCGGGCCGACAAGATCTGGGAGGAACGCCTCCTCGACGACACCGGGTTCGGTTCGAAGTTGCCCAATCCTCCGTCGACTTACATGAAAACCAACGTCTGGTACTGCATCTTCGACGACGAGACGGCCATGGCCAACCGTGATGTCATCGGTATCGACCGGCTGACGTTCGAGGTCGACTACCCCCACGCCGACTCCACTTTCCCGCACTCGAAGGACGTGGCCGAGCGGATCGCGGCAAAGGCCGGACTCAACGACTACGAGATCCAGCGGTTCTTCCGCGGCAACGCCATCGACCTGTACCACCTCGACCGCTACCACGGCATCACCGAGTAGTCGTCGGTCGGGTAACGGTCGTCGACGGGCGCCGGCCGGTCCGCGACGCTCGAGTCGGTCCACTACGGTCGCCCTCGATCAGTGGCCACATCCGGCGTGGTCGGACCACAGGGGGAAGCAGTGGGACGTCTCGTCGACAGGGTCGCGGTCATCACCGGTGGGGGTGACGGGATCGGGCACGGCATCGCCCGTCGCTTCGCGCAAGAAGGCGCCCGGGTGCTGGTGGCCGAGATCGACGACGAGAAGGGTGCCGCCGTCGCCGCCGAGCTGGTCGCCGAGTTCGGGACCGAGGCCGAGTTCCTCCCCACCGACGCCACGCTGAAGGCCGACAACGAGGCCATGGTCGCTCGGGCCGTCGAGCGTTGGGGTGGCATCGACATCCTGGTCAACAACGCCTGGGGTGGCGACCGCGCCGGTCTGAAGCGCGTCGACAAGATGCCCGACGACGCCATGGAGCACGCCTGGCACATGAACGCCATGGGGCCGCTGTGGGCCATGCAGACGGCGTTCCCCCACATGCGGACTGCTGGCTACGGCCGCATCGTCAACATCTGCTCGCTCAACGGGGTGAACGCCCACATGGGGTCGGTGCACTACAACGCCACCAAGGAGGCGTTGCGCACCATCACCCGCACCGCGGCGCGCGAGTGGGCCGGCTTCGGCATCACCGCCAACGTGGTCTGCCCCGGAGCCAAGACGGCGGCGTTCCGGGCCTTCGCGGCCATGGCTCCTGACGTGGCCCGCGAGTCCGAGGCCGCCAACCCGATGGGTCACCTGGGTGACCCCGAGGCCGACATCGCCCCGGTGGCGTTCTTCCTGGCCAGCGAGGACAGCCGCTACATCACCGGCAACACGTTGTTCGCCGATGGCGGAAGTCACATCAACGGGGCGGTGTGGGTACCCGAACTGGGCGATTGAGTGAGGGTGGGGGCCACCGAGAACTGGTGGCAATAGGCGGGAATGGAAATGGTGTAATTACCATTACCTTTGGCCTATGAACGACACCGTGATCGCCTTCCCCGTGTTGCCTCTCACCGCCGGCGTCGTGGGCCCGGGCATGGTGGTGACCATCGCCCTCGAGACCCTCGAGGCCCGTACCGCCGCCGACGAGGCCACCGCCGCCGACGGGCAACTCATCCTCGTGCCCAAGGTGGGCGAGCGCTTCGCCCGCGTCGGCACCCTGGCCCACATCGAGGACGCCGGAGAGCTGCCCAACGGCCAGCGCGCCGTCATCGTGCGCGCCACCGACCGGGTGCGCCTCGGCGCGGCCGAGTCCGGTCATGCGGCCCTCTGGATGAGCGCCGAGCCGGTGCCCGTCACCGAGCTCACCGCCGAGACCCGGGCCCTCACCGAGGCCGGCGCCATGAACCCTGTGCTGCTGCTCGACGAGGTCGACAAGACCGGGAGCGATGGTCGCGGTGACCCCGCCTCGGCCCTCCTCGAGGTGCTCGACCCGGCGCAGAACCACACCTTTCGCGACCACTACCTCGAGCTCGACCTCGACCTGTCCGACGTGTTGTTCATCGCCACCGCCAACGTGCTCGAGACCATCCCCGGGCCGCTGCTCGACCGCATGGAGATCGTGCGCCTCGACGGCTACACCGAGGACGAGAAGGTCGCCATCGCCCGCGACCACCTACTGGCCCGTGTGCGCGAACGCTCCGGCCTCACCGCCGACGACGTGGAGGTCACCGAAGAGGCGCTACGAGAGCTGGTCTCGGGGTACACCCGCGAAGCCGGCGTGCGCGACCTGGAACGCCAGATCACCCGGGTGGCCCGCAAGATCGCCACCCGCGTGGCCACCGGCGACGGCGAACTGCCGGTGCACATCGACGTCGACGACCTCCGTCCGCTCGTCGGCCGGCGCAAGTTCACCGACGAGGCGTCGGAGCGCACTTCGGTGCCCGGTGTGGCCACCGGCCTGGCCGTCACCGGCCTGGGTGGTGACGTGTTGTTCGTCGAGGCCACCACCATGCCCGGCGAGCCCGGCCTCACCCTCACCGGTCAGTTGGGTGACGTGATGAAGGAGTCGGCCGAGATCGCCCGATCGTTCATCCGCAGCCACGCCGACGAGCTCGGCCTCGACGTCACCGACCTCGGTCAGCGCCGGGTGCACGTGCACTTCCCGGCTGGGGCCGTGCCCAAGGACGGCCCGTCGGCCGGCGTCACCCTGACCACCGCGCTGGTGAGCCTGCTCACCGGACGCCTGGTGCGCTCGTCGGTGGCCATGACCGGCGAGGTGAGCCTGCAGGGCCAGGTGCTGCCCATCGGTGGGGTGAAGCAGAAGGTGATGGCTGCCCACCGCGCCGGGCTCACCGAGGTGATCCTGCCCGCCCGCAACGAGCCCGACGTCGACGACGTGCCCGACGCCATCCGGGAGGCGATGACCTTCCACTTCGCCTCCGACGTGCGCCAGGTCCTCGACTGGGCCCTCGAGCCCGTCCCGGCTGAGGGGGTCGCCGAGCAGGTGGTCGACCTGGCCGCCTGACGGTTGCCCGTTGGGGCGAGCGCGAACGCCGGGCCACCCGAACGTCGGTCTCGGTAGTGCGACGAGCGTTGTCACCGGTCCCAGTCTGGTCACCGGTTGCGACAGCCAACTGGGCGGGCCGCACCGACCGCTAGGTTCAGGAGGGGTAGCGAGCGAGATCGCGGGAGGGGGAGAGGTGGATCCGTTTGTGGTGCGCAGGGTGGTGACCGAGGTCGACGCGGACGGTCGGGCGGTCTGGGCCAGCGACGGCCCGCCGCCCGGGCTGATCGCCGGGCCCGATGGGTTCGGCGTGGCCAACGTGTGGGCTTTCGACGGCGCGCCCACCTCGCTCCACGACGGGCTCGACGCCCTCGCCGACCCGTTCACGCTCGAGCCTCCACCGGGTGGGGCGACCTGGCGGGTCTTGCGGCTTCCCGCCCCCGATCCGGCTCTGCCTCGCGAGGAGCAGTTCCTCGCCGTGCCCGGTCAGGAGGGCTCGGGCCGGCCCCGGGGGATGCACGCCACCGACACCCTCGACCTCATGGTGGTGCTCGACGGCCGGGTGGAACTGGAGGTGGAGGACGGCCGGGTGCCTCTGGGCGCCGGCGACTGCGTGGTGCAGCGTGATCGTCACCGATGGCGAGGCGCCGGGCACGTTCTCCTTCGGTGCCGGCGCGTTGGGCTATGCCGCGCTCTGGGAGACCGGCGGATCGTTGGGCTCGCCCCTCCAGGGCGGTGACCCGGTGCGACCGTGGATCCAGCTCCAACCGATCGGCAACGGCATCTCGTTCAAGCACGTCGTGCTGCCATCGGTGGCCACGCAGAGCGACCTGGGTGCGCTCGCCTCGACCATGGGCATCGAGATGCAGGCCCTCGCCCCCGGTATGCGTACCACCGGCCACCACGACCCCGGCGACCCGGGCATCCACCGCACCGACACCATCGACCTCGGGGTGATCCTCGAGGGCGAGGTCGAGCTCGACCTGCCCGACGGCGGTGCCCGTCGCTTGTCGGCCGGTGACTGTGTCGTGCAACGCGGCACCTGGCACAAGTGGCGCAACGTCGGCGCCACCCCGGTCCGCTTCGTCAGCGTGATGCTCGGCGTTCCCGTCGAACCAGGCTGATTCGTCCCGTCCCCGTTTGCCCCATCGTCGCCGCACCGGCGAGGATCGCAGGTGACGATCGTGAGCGCCACCGGCGCGGATGGGGGAGTGGCATGAAGCTGGGTCTGGTGTGGGGCTACTGGACGGCGCAACCGCCGACCAACATCGTCGAGCTCACCCGCGAAGCCGAGGCCGTGGGCTTCGATTCGGTGTGGACGGCGGAGTCGTGGGGGTCCGACGCCTTCACCCCCCTGACCTGGATCGCCGCCCACACCGAGAAGATCAAGCTCGGCACCGGGGTCGTGCAGCTCTCGGCCCGCACGCCGGTGGCCACGGCCATGGCCGCCATGACCCTCGACCACCTGTCCAACGGCCGGATGATGCTCGGGCTCGGCGTCTCGGGCCCGCAGGTCGTGGAGGGCTGGTACGGCCGCCCCGCCAACAAGCCGCTGGCCCGCACCCGCGAGTACGTCGAGATCATTCGCAAGGCGTTCCTGCGGGAAGGTCCGCTCACCAACGACGGCGAGTTCTACCCGATGCCCTACAACGGCCCCGAGTCCACCGGTCTCGGCAAGCCGCTGAAGATCATGACCCACCCGTTGCGGTCGGAGATCCCGATCTTCATCGGCGCCGAGGGCCCGAAGAACGTCACCCAGACCGCGCAGATCGCCGACGGGTGGCTGCCCCTCTACTACTCGCCCTACCGCCAGGACGTCTACGCCGACCAGCTCGTCGACGCCAAGGACGACTTCCAGATCAACGCCCTCGTCACCTTCAACGTCACCGACGACGTGGCCACCGGGCTCTGGCCGGTCAAGGCGGCGCTCGGCTTCTACATCGGCGGCATGGGCGCCAAGGGTCAGAACTACCACACCAAGCTCATGGCCCGGATGGGCTTCGAGGAGGAGGCCTACCGCATCCAGGACCTCTTCTTCGAGGGCAAGCGCGACGAGGCCATCGCCGCCGTGCCCGACGCCTTCGCCGACGAGATCTCGCTCGTCGGCCCGGCCGGTCGCATCAAGGAACGGCTGAAGGCCTGGCACGACAGCCCCGTGACCACCCTGATGATCGCCCCGCGCGGCCCCGACGCTCTGCGTCAGGCCGCCGAGCTCGTGAACGGCTGAGGGGCCCGATCGCCATGCTGCACATCCACGACACCGACCGGGTGCGGGTGCTCACCCTCGACCGACCCGAGACCCGCAACGCCTTCAGCGAGGCGCTCTACGACGCCACCGCCGAGGCGCTCATCGACGCCGCCGCCGACCGCTCGGTGGCCGTGGTGGTCCTCACCGGGGCAGGCGGCGCCTTCTCGTCGGGAACCGACCTGCTCGAGATGGCGGCGCGCATGCAGCCCGGCTTCGAAGCGGGCCGCTACGGCTTCCCGGGCATGATCGACCAGCTCACCGTCTTCCCCAAGCCGTTGCTGCTGGCCGTCAACGGCCTGGGCGTGGGCATCGGCGCCACCCTCGTGGGGTTCGCCGACCTGGTCTTCATGTCCACTGAAGCTCGGCTCAAGTGCCCGTTCACCAGCCTGGCCGTGGCCCCCGAGGCCGGCAGCAGTTTCACCTTCCCCCGCCTGCTCGGGCGCCAGAATGCCACGTGGGCCCTGCTCAGTTCCGAATGGTTGTCGGCCGAGCAGTGCCTCGAGATGGGGCTGGCCTGGAAGCTGTGCGCCCCCGACGAGCTGATGGACGTCACCATGGCCCACGCCCGGGTGCTGGCGGCCAAGCCCATCGATTCGCTGATGGAGAGCAAGGCCGCCATCAACGCCCCGCTGGTGGCCGAGATCCGCGCCGCCCGCGACCGCGAGGACGCCGCCTTCGGCCGCCTGATGGGCGCCCCGGCCAACCTCGAGGCCCTCACCGCCTTCGCCGAGAAGCGCACCCCCGACTTCGCCGCCATCGACGCCGCCGGCTGACCCCGGCCTGCCCCGGCCTGCCCCGCCTAGGGCCTCTCTCTCCCGTCCGCCGGCTGACCCCGTCCCCCTCTCCCGTTCTGTTGAGGGTTCTGCTCGGCGGGGCGATCCGAACCCTCAACAGTTTCGATTGGGAGGATTCGGGAGCGGCTACCGGCGGGCGGAGCGGAACGTCGCGGTGAAGGGTGCGGAACGTCGCGGTGAAGGGGGACGGTAGATTCCGTCGTCACGCCGCATCAGCCCCGGGAGCACCACGATGTCCGACACCGTCACACCCACGCGCACCTACAACCTGGGTGACCTGCTCGAGATCGTCTCGGCGTCGGTCCCCGATCGGCTGGCCGTGGTCGCCGGCGATGTGCGTTACACGTTCGCCGAGTTCGACCGCCGCACGAACCAGGTGGCGCGCATGCTGCTCGACCTCGGCCTCGAGCCCGGCGCCAAGGTGGCGGTCTACTCGTGGAACCGGGCCGAGTGGGCCGAACTGTTCTTCGGCGCCGCCAAGGCCCGGGTGGTGGCCGTCAACGTGAACTACCGCTACGTGGCCCACGAGCTCGAGTACGTGCTCGAGAACTCCGACGCCGAGGTGGTGGTGTTCGAGCGGGGGTTCGCTCCGGTGATGGCCCAGGTGGCGCCGAAGCTGTCGAAGCTGCGCGCCACCGTGGTGCTCGAAGACGGCACCGGCCACGACGGGGGCGGGGCGAAGAGCTACACCGAGCTGGTCGACGCCCAGAGCGGTGACGCCCTCGGCAACCAGCGCTCGAACGACGACCTGTACTTCCTCTACACCGGCGGCACCACCGGCATGCCCAAAGGGGTGATGTGGCGCCACGAGGACCTCTTCTTCGCCGCGCTCTCGGCGGCCCTGGGGCCCGAGCCGATCACCAGTCCCGAGCAGATCGTCGAGCGGTCCCTGCCCGAGGAATTCGCCCGTCCGAGCCTGCTCATCGCCCCGCTCATGCACGGTGCCGCCCAGTGGGGAATGGGCAACATGCTCTTCGCCGGTGCCGGGGTGGCGCTATACACCGAGCACGGACTCGACGCCCACGCCGTGTGGGACCTGGCCGACCGTGAGAAGTGCATGGGCATCACCCTGGTCGGCGACGCCATGGCCCGCCCCCTGGCCGACGCCCTGGCCGACGGCACCCGCACCTATGACCTGTCGGGGATGTACCGCATCGGCTCGGGCGGGGGCGTGTTCTCACCGGCCGTGCAGGGCCAGCTCAAGGAACTCATTCCTCACGTCGCCATCATGGACAGCTACGGCGCTTCCGAGACGGGCGCCGGCGGCATGAGCGCCGAGGGTGGGCCCCGCCGCTTCGTGGTGGGCCCCGAGTTGAACGTGCTCGACGACGACCTGAAGCCGGTGGCCCCGGGGGAGATCGGCATGCTGGCCCGCACCGGTCACATCCCCCTCGGCTACTACAAGGACGAGGCCAAGACGGCCACGACCTTTCCGACCGACGCCGACGGCAACCGTTGGTCGGTGCCCGGCGACTTCGCCACCATCGACGAGGACGGCATCGTCACCCTGCTCGGCCGGGGCTCGCAGTGCATCAACACCGGCGGCGAGAAGGTGTACCCCGAGGAGGTGGAGGAGGCCCTGAAGAGCCACCCCGACGTGTTCGACGTACTGGTGGTCGGTGTGCCCGACGAACGTTGGGGCGAACGGGTCGTGGCCGTGCTGGCCCCCCGGGGCGACGCCCGCCCCACCGTCGACGACCTCGCCGCCCACTGCAGCGCCACCATCGCCCGCTACAAGGTGCCGCGGGTGGTCACCTACGTCGAGGCCATCCAGCGGTCGCCGGCAGGCAAGGCCGATTACCGCTGGGCCAAGGAGACCGCCACCGCCGGCGCCTGAACCTGTAGGCGAAAACATAAGGGGTGAGCGCACTGAGTCCTGTGAGATGTCAGTGCGCTCGACCGTCGCGAGAACCATGAGAGGCGCGGCTCTGGCTGGGGCGTGCACCGGATGCGGAGTTGCGGCCCCATCTGCGAGACAATGGGTCTCTCGAGCCCGGAAGTGCCGGGGCGATCAGGACGGTGACCGACCGATGAGCGTGGACCTCGGCCTCTCCAGCGATCAGGAGTCGATCCAGGAGCTGTTCGACGGCTTCTTCGCCAAGGAGTCGCCCCCGTCGGTGGCCCGTGAGACCGAGCCGCTCGGCTTCGACGCCGAGCTGTGGGCCAAGGTCATCGAGCTCGGGGCGCCCGGTATGGGTGCGGCCGAGTCGGTCGGCGGCGGCGGAGCGTCGCTGGCCGACCTCGTGGTGGTGGCCGAGGCCTACGGCCGGGCCATCGCCCCCATCCCGTTGGTCGAGCACATGGTCGCGGCCCGGGCCCTGGCCGACGCCGACGTGGTGGCCGGCGAGGCCATCGCCACCGTGGCGCTTTTCCCCGCTGATGCCGACGGCGTTTGGCGTCTGGTGCCGGCCGGTGCGGTGGCCGACGTCGTGATCGGCGTCGACGGTGAAGAGCTGGTGGCGGTGCGGTCCACCCCTCCGGGCATCGGCCCGCTCAACCACGCGTCGGCCCCGCTGGCCGACCGCTCGGCCCGCGAGGGTCAGCGCACCGTGCTCGGGCCGGCTGCGGCCATGGGAACCGTGCTCGACGAGTGGAAGGTGCTCACCGCCGCCGCCCTGGTGGGCGTGGCCGAGCAGGCGATGCGCTTGGGCGTGCAGTACGTGATGGAACGTGAGCAGTTCGGGGTGCCGGTGGGTTCGTTCCAGGCCGTCCAGCACGGCTTGGCCGATCTGCCCGTGCTGGTCGACGGAGGCCGCATGCTGGCCCACAAGGCGGCGTGGGCGGCCGGGCTCGACGATTACGAGGGTGGGGTGATCGATGTCGATGGCAACGACTACACCGACGCCGCCACCCTGGCCTCGATGGCCTTCGTGTTCGCCGGCGATGCCGCCGCCGTGGCCACCGATCGCAGCCTGCACTACCACGGCGGATACGGCTTCGCCGAGGAGTACGACATCCAGCTCTACTACCGCCGGGCGCGCGGCTGGCGCCTCATCGCCGGCGACCCCGCCAAGGAATGCCTCACCCTCGCCGACCGCCTGTTCGGCCCGACCGGGAGTACGTAAAGATGGACTTCTCGCTGTCCCCCGAGGTCGAGGACTACCGGCGCACGATCCAGAAGATCGTGGCCGACACCGTCACCGCCGCCGACATCGACCTGATGCACACGACCGGCACCTTCGACGCTCCCCGCCTCAACAAGGCGCTGGCCGAGCACGGCTACCTGGAGCGGGCCACCCCGGGCATGGGCAAGGGCGACCCCATCGAGCTGTGGGTGTTGTTCAACGAGCTCGAGAAGGCCGGGGCCCCCATCGACGGTCTGGCCGTGGCGCTCATGATCGCCGGTGTGGTGCACGCCGTCGGCACCGACGAGCAGAAGGCTCGCATCATCCCGTCGATCGTTTCGGGTGAGGCCCTGGTGTGCATGGGCTACAGCGAGCCCGACTTCGGCTCCGATGTGGCCAGCATCGCCACCAAGGCCGTGCGTGACGGCGACGAGTGGGTGATCAACGGCGCCAAGATGTGGACCACGATGGCCCACGAGGCCAAGTGGCTGATCCTGCTCACCCGCACCGACCCAGACCTGCCCAAGCACAAGGGCCTCACCATGTTCATCATGCCGATGGACACGCCGGGCATCACCGTCGAGGCCGTGCACACCATGGCCACCGAGCGCACCAACGCCACGTGGTACGACGACGTGCGGGTGGGCGACGACGCCGTGCTCGGTGAGGTCAACGAGGGCTGGCGCACCATGATCGTCGCCCTGGCCTTCGAGCGTGGCGTGATGGGCGGTACCAACGCCGCCGTGCCATTGCTGCGTCACTTCCGCCAGTGGGCCGACGAGGTCGGGCTGATCGACGAGCCGGCCGTGCGCGAGCAGTTGGCCCGCACCGCCATCGACATGCAGGTGGCCACCCTGCTCACCCAGCGGTCAGCCTGGATCGCGGCGAGCGGCGGCATGCCCGGTCTCGAGGGCTCGATGACCAAGGTGTTCGCCAGTGAGGCCTACCAGCGGGCCATCGGGGCCCTCCAACAGATGGCCGGCCCGGCGGGTCTGCTCCAGTTCCACCAGCCCGGCGCCGCCGCCGACGGCTTCGTGGAGTACGACGCCCGCCATGCGCCGGTGACCACCATCTACGGCGGCACCACGGAGATCAACCGCAACAACATCGCCGAGCGTCACCTCAAGCTCCCCAAAGCCCGCCGCTGAACCAGGGAGGCACGCAGGCCAGGCGGAGCTGGGGCGCGGCCTGGCGGCTCACGCCGAGGCCGTTGGCGGCCCAGTCGGCGGCATCGCGTGACCCGTCGACGGCGAACGCGCGCCGTTGGTCGACGGCGGAGATCACCCGTTGTAGTTCGCGTGCCGCGGTGCGCAGGCCGTCGCCGTCGAGGCGACCCCATTCCAACGCGGGCACCGACTCCGCCACCAGAGGCGCGTTAGCCCGGTGCCCGTCGAAGGACCGGCCCAGCACACCCAGCACACCGATCGCCGGGTCCACCAGCTCGCCTCGCCCGGGCGACGTCACGACCGTCATCGGCATCCTTCCCACACGCATCGCCGGGCTCTCGGGCCACGCACCGAACGGACTTCAGGGCACCCGCAGGCACCGAAAGGGGAAGAACCAGAACCCTACCTGGTCGAACACCTGTACGCAAGAGCCTTCCTCGAATCAGCTCACCAATCCGAGAATACTGGATCAGAACAAACTCTTGACTGATTCCAGAATATGTGGTTGGATGCCCGTGTGCCCGAAACGATCGACTTCGACCAACTGCTCCGCCACCACGGTGTGCACGTCACCGCCCAGCGGTTGGCCATCATGCGGGCGCTGTCGGCGCGGCCCCACGCCACCGCCGACGACCTGACCGACGACGTCAGGGCTGTCCTCGGCACCATCTCCCGTCAGGCCGTCTACGACTCCCTCGGCGTGCTCGTCGACAAGGGCATCATCCGCCGTATCCAGCCGTCCGGCTCGCCGGCCCGGTACGAGGATCGTGTCGGTGACAACCATCACCATCTGATCTGTCGGCGTTGCGCCCTCGTGTTCGACGTCGACTGCGCGGTCGGCGAGGTGCCGTGCCTCCTAGCGTCCGACGACCACGGCTTCACCATCGACGAGGCCGAGGTCATCTACTGGGGCCTCTGCCCGTCCTGTTCATCCTGCCCGTCCGATACCACCCCACCCACTCGACCAGCTTCAAGGAGCAAACGATGACCGACCACGACGCCCTCGAGATCAACGACAGCGCCGGCACCTGTCCCGTGATGCACGGCCCCCACGCCTCGCAGACGGCGGTGGGAGCCATGGCCAACCAGCACTGGTGGCCGAACCAGCTCAACCTGCGGATCCTCCACCAGAACGCTCCGGCCGCCGACCCGATGGGCGCCGACTTCGACTACGCCACCGAGTTCAACTCCCTCGATCTCTCCGAGGTCAAGCAGGATCTCGCCGACCTGATGACGTCGTCGCAGGACTGGTGGCCCGCCGACTACGGCCACTACGGCCCCTTCTTCATCCGCATGGCCTGGCACAGTGCCGGCACCTACCGCATCGAGGACGGTCGGGGTGGGGCCGGCAACGGCACCCAGCGCTTCGCACCGCTGAACAGTTGGCCCGACAACGGCAACCTCGACAAGGCCCGGGCGCTGCTGCTGCCGATCAAGCAGAAGTACGGCCGCAAGCTCTCCTGGGCCGACCTGATGGTGCTCACCGGCAACGTGGCCCTCGAGACCATGGGCTTCGAGACCTTCGGATTCGGCGGTGGCCGTGAGGACGTGTGGGCGCCCGAAGAGGACATCTACTGGGGCCCCGAGACCACCTGGCTCGGCGACGAGCGCTACCACGGCGACCGCGAGCTTATGGAGCCGCTGGGAGCGGTGCAGATGGGTCTGATCTACGTGAACCCGGAAGGCCCGAACGGCATCCCCGATCCGCTCGGCTCGGCTCGCGACATCCGCGAGACGTTCGCCCGGATGGCCATGAACGACGAGGAGACGGTGGCCCTCATCGCCGGTGGACACACCTTCGGCAAGTCCCATGGCGCCGGCGACCCGACGCTCGTGGGGCCCGAGCCCGAGGGGGCGCCGATGGAGCAGATGGGCCTCGGCTGGAAGAACGCGTTCGGCACGGGCAAGGGCGTCGACACCACCACCAGCGGGATCGAGGGGGCCTGGACGCCCACGCCGACCATCTGGGACACCAGCTACTTCGACGGGCTGTTCGGCTACGACTGGGAGCTCACCGAGAGCCCGGCGGGAGCGAAGCAGTGGACGCCGGTCGACTTCGACGCCCGAGGCACCGTGCCCGACGCCCACGACCCGTCGCGCACGCACGCCCCGATGATGACCACCGCCGACATGGCCCTGCGGATGGACCCGGTCTACGAACCCATCTCGCGGCGCTTCCACGAGCACCCCGAGGAGTTGGCCGACGCGTTCGCCCGGGCCTGGTTCAAGCTGACCCACCGCGACATGGGTCCCGTCGTGCGCTACCTCGGGCCGGAGGTCCCCGCCGAGGAGCTGATCTGGCAGGACCCCGTGCCGGCGGTCGACCACGAGCTCATCACCACGGCCGACATCGCCGAGCTGGAGGCGAGCCTGCTCGACAGCGGGCTCACGATCCCGGAGCTGGTCTCGACGGCGTGGGCGTCGGCCTCGACGTTCCGGGGCAGCGACAAGCGCGGCGGCGCCAACGGTGCCCGCATCCGCCTCTCCCCCCAGATCGAGTGGGAGGTCAACGACCCACCCGAGCTGCGCCGGATCCTGAGCGTGCTCGAAGGGGTGCGGGCCGACTTCAACCGCACCGGCCGGACCGTCTCGATGGCCGACCTGATCGTGCTGGGTGGGAGCGCCGCCATCGAGGCGGCGGCCCGGGGAGCCGGCCAC
>JBDNHK010000071.1:0-12283 GCA_041688815.1 Acidimicrobiales bacterium
CCAGCTCACCCTCGAGCTCTCCAACGTGGCCACCCTCCCGATCACGTTGTATCCCGGCATGAAGATCGGTCAGATCAGTTTCCTGCGCATGACCACCCCGGCCGATCACCCCTACGGCTCGGCCGAGGTCGGTTCCAAGTATCAGGGCCAGGTCGGGCCCCGTCCCAGCCGCTACTGGGAGAACTTCCGCTAGATCCTGGGACTGGGAAGCTGAGGTCCTGAGCTCAACAGACCCGGCGCCTTCCGGGGCGCACCATGCCTCACCCGAATCGCCGATGTCGGCGGTTAGCCTCGCTTTTTGACGAATTCGGAGGTTCCCCCGTTGCACAACAGCGCAGCCCCGCGCGTCGCCGTGGTCGTACCAACATTTCGGCGGCCGACTCAACTGGCGGCATTGGTTGAGTCGCTCTGCAACGGCTCGCAGATCCCGGACCGCATCATCATCGTCGACAATGACCCCGAGCGGTCCTGCCCGCGGATCGAGCGCGACGAAACCCGAATCGACGTCGTCTACCACGGGGCGGGCCTCAACCTCCCTGGTGCCCGAAACGCTGGCTGGCGGGCCGCACGAGACGTCGACATCGTCTGCTTCCTCGACGATGACAACACCGTCGCCGCCGACGCCGTGAAGTTGCTCACCGGGGAACTGACCGATCCTGACGTGGGGATGGCAGCTCCCGTCATCTACTGCACCGAGCCTGAGGACATCGTGTGGTGTGGAGGCATCAGCCGATCGATGTGGACCACTCGCACAACCCTTGAGCATCGTGGCAGTAGGGACCTTCCCCCCCTACGAACCTGGGCCACCGAGGGAGCACCAGACGCCCTTGCAGTACGAGTCGATGTCCTCGAAGCGCTCGACGGGTTTGACGATGTCAACTTCCCGTTCGGCCACGATGAATCCGACCTGGACCTGCGAATCGCGGCCTTCGGCCTGTCACGGGTCATGGTCCGTGACGCGAAGGTGTGGCACGAAGGTGCCACCCCCGGAATCTGGGGGGAGTACACACGGGCTGCAGGCCTCCACGGCGAGGAGCGTGTGAGGCTCAACTGGCGCGGACGGGTCATCTTCCACCGCCGATACTCGAACTCTTTCCTGCAGCAGGTGGTCTCCTGCTACCTGTTCCTGCCACTGGGTGGCGTCGTGGCCACCATCATCACCGCCTCGGCGCCAGGAACGTACCAAGAACGAGTGGGGTCCTCCATCGCGATCTGGCGAGGGATCGTCAACGGGTACCGATGGCGGTGGCGGCTCCGAGGCCAGGTATCAGCGAGTCACACGGAAAGTGATCCCACCAGTTGACAAGGACCTGGCTCACTGGGTCCGAACGGAGACCTCTTCCCACCGGGTGGAACCCGGGTCGCCGGCGACAAGGCCAACCCCCCAGGCCTCGGCCGGTTCCGACACTGTGAGTTGTTGACGGACGCGCCCGCCCATTTCGAACCTCACCGTGTTCCCCACGAACCTCAAGGTCACCGTCTGCGCGTCGCCGGTGACGTCGAGATCGAGGCCCTGTGTGCTTCCGACGTAGCGAGTCACCCCACCGAGCCGCTGATAGATGACCCAGTTGGCATAGAACGGCGCTGCGTGCAGCGACCAGTAGTTGAACGCGTTCTCGTATCGGAACACGATCCCGGTCAGCGCCTGCGGGTTGCGGACTACGACGCTGAAGCTCTGGGGAGGAGCCGGAAGCGCGATGGTTGCGATCGCGTCCGTGATCCCGTCCTCGGGCCGGGCGAGAAGGCCGTTCCCCTCACTACTGAACGTTCCACCTACCACCGACCAACGAACGTCACCCGTCGTGGCCTGGCCATCGAGCGACTCCAGAGGGACATCGAATCGCTGGGTGAAGTCGACCGACTGACCCGAGGATCCCCGCACCAGGTAGGCCACCACTGACAGAACGATCAGAACCCCGGCAACCCCGGCGGCGAGGACCCAGCGACGATGCTTGGCCGGTCGCGCCGAGCTGGCACCATGACTCGCGAGATCAACGTTCGTCGTCAACGAAAGTCCCTCATGATGCTGGCCCAGGATACCTTCATCGGTTCCTCTCGATCCCCAGGAATGAGAAACGCCGACGACGTGGGCGCTTCACCACGGTGGCCGCGTTGATGGCGACCATGAGCATAACTGCGCTCGCTTCACTGAATCTGTGAGCCGTCGAACGATTCTGGACCCAGAGAGGGTTGAGCGTATTGAGCATCGGACCGAGAGGAGGAACGGAGAACACGACGGCCGCGACGAGCAGCGCGACGACGATCGCGCCGAGAGCTGCTCTGGACCGAGGTCGACGCCGCGTCGCGTATACCGCCGCTGCTACCAGAAGGCCGAGCCCGAACCCACCGACCGCAAACCCGAAGACCACCGTGAAGACGTCAAAAAGGACTCGCCATCTCGACTCACGGGTTGCCCAGGAAGACGAGCGCTCGAGTCGGGTCGGCGGGTCCGCGACAGCCAGGACAACCGCGACCGCCAGCATCAGCACTGACAACAGCGACAACAGCGTGATGACTCGCTGAGGACCGTACGACGCTTCGACCTCAGCCGAACCGGGCTCGTCGAGGATCCAGGCCGTCTGCGTGTCCAGCTCGACCGGCTTGCCGAGTGGCGAGGTCCCTCCCGACGCCTGCCAAGCCTGGTCGTAGGAGAGACCCGTGACGAGCTGCGTTCCCCTTCCCTCTGGTACGGATACCTGGATCGAAGCGTTCCCATGTTTGATCACGTCGACCGGAACCGCCCGAGCTGTGATCGGGTTGCGCCCGTCCAGCGCAGTCAACACCAACTCGTCAAGGGGAGCCGAAAGCGAACTCGTGACCTCGTGCCAGCCATCTTCGAGAACGAGGTCGCTGCAAATTTCCACCGCCACAGGCCGCCCGAGAAGCAGCTCGGCCTCCGTCGCGCGCTCGAGACGCGCACCGATGGGCACTCCGCCGAAGACCGCAAGGTCCGAGTGGCAGACGGAGGGAAGAAACTCGCCGATCGTCGGGTTCGGTACTCCATTCGTACCAATCTCGAGAACCCGAGTCACCGCCAGCTCTTGCGAGGGCGGCGATTCATCCGTTGCCCCAGGAACTATACGCACGGTCGCGGTGGACGCCACAGTCGGTGACACCCGCAGCCGGACGTTGACAGCACAGCCACCGCCGGCCGGACAGGAGGTAGTAGGTGGAACCGGCGCACTGACAGTCTGCCCACCGACGGTGGCTCGAACGATGGAGGGAACCGCTGATGCGCTCCCTCCGTCGAGGAGAACATCGACGCTCTCGACCAGCGTCGATGGGAACCCCAGCTCGACGGTCCCCCCGCCAGCAGCATCCATCGCCCAGGAGGTCGCTAGATCCCCATCCGTCGTGAGCGCGGCCCCGTTCGCGGCCTGATCCAGAAGCCTCGTCGATGCGACGGCCGTCCGACTCGTTCCCAGCAACCGGGAGACCTGCGCATCAGATGCGGTCCGTGCCAAGGTCAGCGTTCCGATGCCCTCGACCCGGCGCGAACCCGCAACCCGAAATCTTCGCCGGAGCTCAGGCTCTTGATTCGACGCCGTCGCGCGCTGGAACCGGTAGGACAGCGGCGCAGTTTCCAGCGCTCGCCGGGCGACGTCGGAGGCCTCGGCCTGCCTGAATAGGTCGTCCGGGGCCTGAACGACGGGATTGAGATCGACACCTGCGAACCGGGCGTCGGAGAGGCCGAAGAGCCCCGCGCCGGTTCCGAGCAGTGCCGTGACCCTTATCGTGACCTCATCGACGAGTCGCGCCGGGAATCGGTAGCTGTTCGGGCCGGGCGCCATCGAGAAGTCCTCGCTGGTCCCGTCGGGGAACTCGAGCCGGACACCGACGACCCGGCGTGTCCCCAATCCAACCGCGGAGGTCACGGAGAACTGGGAGATCTCGCGGGGACCCTTGAACCGGACTTGGAGACCCTGTCTGACCAGCGGGAGGATTCCGCCCGTCAGCCAGGATGTGGCGGGATCATTGTCGACGGCCGCTCGCGCCTGACTGCCGGAGCCGGAGCTGACGAGGATGGGCGAGTCCACCTCTTCGACGGCTTCCGCGTCCGGATAGGTGAGCACGCTCTGACTGCCAGGCACCCCGTAGAGGTCCGAAACCCGACCCGTCGCGAGAGCGCCGAGGATTGGACCGGGAAGGAGAGTCCTGGTGTCGGATCGGCTCCGCGCATTGGTGTCCGTGATGGCGACGGACGCCCCCTCCTGGAGTTGGCTGCTCAGCTCCTCCGGCGATTGTCGCGCCGTGTAGCGGACTGTGCCGAGGCTCGAAAGGAGACCAGCTCGGGCCAGACGCGGCCACGCAACCCCGTCCCCGGACACCAAGAGGCTCGGCGCCGCCGTCACCGCTCGGATCGGTTCGGTCTCGCCAGTGATCCGGTACACTTCGACCGGGGGAAGCAACGCGTCGGTCCGGTCAGCAACCGTGTCCTCTGTTGGTTGGAGAACGTTTTCCCCTCGCTCCCCGAACCTGGCCACCTGGCGAAGATCGGGGTCGAATCGGAGCGAGTTGAGCTGACTTGGGCGGGGGATCCGGAGTGCCCGCCAGTCGAGGTCGTTCCGGATGACGAGGTAGGAGATGCCCAGCCGCCGAGCAATCGGACCGATCGCCCCGATCTGGTAGTTGCCGCTGCTCAGATCATTGCCCAATGCCCGGACGAGGTTCGCCGTGTCCGCCGTCGCGTTGCTCAACGGCTGGCTCAGCACGTACGGCCTGCTGAAGAGCGACGAGACCAGATCTCCGTCAGGTGCCCGCCCCCACTGGTACACCGCTGAAGCGACGGACGGAACGATGAGCACCCGCCCTGCCGCAGGTTGTTGATCGACCCAGGCTGCCGTTTCGTACCAGTAGTCCGGAATGTCTCCTTGGAGGCCGTTCGTGCCCGAGTACAGCGCGCCGTTGATGAGAGGCTGGCCCACGATCACGATCACGAGCCCGACGGCGACGAGGCTTCCTGAGCGCAACCAACGATGACTCTTGGCGCGCTGAGCGAACCAGTACACCCCGAGGCCGAAGAGCACCGACGTCGCCAAGAGAAGCCCCGGGCCGGCCTTGTAGGAGTTCCTCATCGCGAAGGTGACCGGTATTTCGCGGTAGAGCGTGAGCAGGAAGCGCCCGAGGGGCGACGGATCCATGAACGGGTATCCACCCACCATCGAGGCCCCTGCCAGGAGCAACACGGTCCCGAGAAAGAGCCGTCCCTTGAATCGCGAGAAGGCCACCACTGAGAACGCCACGACGATCGGCACGAACGAGAGCGCCACCACCGGCCACACATTGAGGAACCCGGTGACCTGGGGAAGAGCGAGTTTCCCACCCGGGTTCCAATAGGCCAGCCAGAAGCCCAGGCCTCGAAGGCTCTCGGACCAGCTGGAGGACTGACTGACGGCTTCAGCTGACTCCGAGATCGCCAGGTTCTCGGCCAGGTTGGCCGCCGTCAACCCTGAACGCGCAGACGCTGACAACACGGTGAGGGCCGTGAGAAGCCCTGCAGCGAACGTCCAACGGACCATCGCCCGGCCTGTGGTCCGGCCTGTGAAGAGCAGGTACGCCGCAAGAGGGATCAACGGCAACGCGGCCCAGACCATCCCAGGCGGATTGTTCCACCCGGACAACGCGATGAGCAGCGTGAAGACGGCCGCCCAACGCCACCGGGACTGCGACGTGACTCCTCGCAACATGGCGAACATCAGCCAGGGGAAGACAGCGGCGTTGACGTATAACGACGACGGGATGAGGAACGTCAGGGTGTACGGGGCGGCGAGCCACCAAGCCCCGGCCACCACAGGAGCGATCCTGGACCGCGGTGCGAACTCGCGGGTCAGATACGCGACCCCGCTCGCACCACCGAACAGAAGGGCAGCATGCGAGAGCCGCTCGACCAGCCACGGCGCCGAACCTAAGAGGCGCAGGAGCCCCAGCACCCCCACGAACAGCTGGCCCTGGCCGCCGGCCGGCCCGCCGAGGTTCGCCTGGCTGTCCCATGCCGTCATTCCCGACGCAAGAGCACGAGAGGGATTCCAGTACCAGATGAACCGGTTGTCCGCGACCCACCAGCCCCAGTTCGTTGCCAGGAGGATGAAAACCGTCACCACCGCGAACAACAAGGCCACCGGCCAGAGCCGACGAAGAGGTTCCCCGGTGATCGCGCTTTCTCTCGATTGGTCCGGGTTCTCGTCGCCCGTCGCCAGGCGTGCGGCTTGGCGCCTCGGCTCTAGGAGCGTTCGAGCGAAGATCGCCGCGGCAGCGACGACGAGCGCGAACATTGCGAAGTTCAGCCAGCTCCAGGTGAGCGAAGGATAGTCAGCCCCATTGGTGGCGCCAGTCGACGCAGCCTGAGCGCTCACCGGGCCTGACAGGACGACGTCGGCGCAACCAGCCAGAAGCACGACGGTTGTACCTCGAAGAATGATCCGTCGCACCTACTGCCGTCCTTGGAGACTCAGTTGGGAAGGATCGAGCAAGAGCAACATCTCCGCGGCGAGGCACGCGATGGCCGTGCACCAACGCTGCTTCAACTTGTCACAACAAGACAATCTTACAGGGCGGTCCGCAACCTCAACCAACACTAAGCGGCACCACGTGTCGCAGAGCCGACCGCGGTAGCGTTCGGCGTCATGTCGTTGGAGAAGCCTCTCGTGAGCGTCATCGTCGGCGTGCACAACGGGGAAGCATTCATCGAGCGCACGATCAACTCGGCGCTGGCTCAGACCCTAGACGACATCGAGATCGTCGTCGCCGACGACGGTTCCACTGATGGCACCGGCGACATCGTTGAGGGATTCGTTTCACGAGATCGACGCGTTCGTCTCGTTCGGAGCCCACAGGGTGGCGCCGGACACGCCCGAAACGTTGCCGTCGAGCACGCCCGCAGTGGCCTAATCGCCGTCCTAGATGCAGATGACCTGTGGCGGCCGGACAAGCTCGAGCTCCAGCTCGCCGCGTTGCGCGATGGTCCCGACCGCACCGCTGCCGTCGGATGCCTCGCGGTCACGATCGACACCGACGACCTCATCATGGCGGCCCTCCAACCCTTCAGCGCCCAGGTCATGGACGTCCTGGCAGGATATGCGCTTCTCCCGGTTGTCCTCAGTCCGTTGCCCTGGTGCGGTTCACTACCGCTGTTCGACCGCGCCGCATTCCTGAGAGTCGGGGGTTACGACACGTCGCTGACCGTCTACGAGGACTATGAACTGATGCTCCGCCTCGCCGAGCGCTACCAGATCATCGCACTCCCCGAGTTCCTCGTCGGCTACCGCAGGTACCCGCAAAGTCGGTCGACAGATGCGGCGAGCAACCTTGCGACCGAGACTGCGGTCCTGTCCGACCTGGTGCAACGGAACCGGTGGATCCCGCCAGAGGTCGTCCGTCGACGCCGGGCCAACGGGCACGTGTACACCTCCGCGACCTGCCTCGAGGCGGGCGACCTCATGGGTGCTCTGATGGGTGGTGTCCGCGCCATCGCCTGTGACCCGGCGGTGGTCTTGCAGGACGAGGGGACGCGCGCATTGGTGAAGCTGATCCGGGGTCGTCACTCGCAGGCGTCGATCACCTCGTTGGTTTTCCCGGATGACCTTGACCGGTTCCTCGCCCAAACGATCGACAGTCCGTCACTCCGGCGCCGAGTGTTCGAGTGCATTGACTGGAACCGGTATGTGGCGAGTCGGCGCACCGAACTGACTCACCGGTTCACCGTACTGAGATGACCCAAGAAGCTCGCCTCCGGCCCCGGGGTCCAGCCGAAGCCGGGCTATGAACATCCCGTCAGGTCCCTTTAGCGACATCGTCCAGCGAGGCACGAATCAGGTGGACCGGGCGAGGAGCGACATCCGCCTGCTCGGGTCGTGCTTCCATCAGCGAAGGGGGACCGGCCTTTACATGGGATGGGTGGGTTTCGGGAACCTCGGGGACGAGGCACTCTTCGACGCGTTCAGGGCTCAGGTGGAGCCCTCCCTGGACCTCCATGGATCCCAGTTCTCGAGATCGACCGTCGGTGGACTCCGATTGCTCGCTTCGCGTAAACCCAACGTCACCGACGTCGTGCTCGGAGGAGGGACACTGATCGGGAGAGAACCCTGGGGGCGCCGGTACGCAGCTCTCTGCGCGCAGTTCCCGGATTCGAACCGCTGGACGGTGGGGGTTGGCGTCGAGGACCCGAACGAACCGGGAACAGGCTCGCCATCTTCTTGGCGACGGGACCTCGATCAGTTCATGGCCGTTCTGCCGGAGTTCGCCGCCTTCTCGACGAGGGGACCCCGCTCGGCGGCTGTGCTCGAGCATCTTGGGCTGCGCGCTCCATGGGTTGGGGACCCCGCTCTCCTGCTTGGTCCCGATGCGCTGATCCCCGACTTCCGGGAACGCTCACTACTCGTGTCGGTGGGAGAGGTCGACAGGGTGGTGGGGTCTTCCTCGTTGACGATTGTAGCGGAGGTCGCTCGGGCGACCAGAAGGCTTCTCGCCGAAGGCTGGAGGGTCACGGTGGTTCAGGTGTCACGACGGGACAAGGCCGCGGTGACCTCACTGGTCGACGGCCTCCGGGCCCACCGCGCTGTCACAGTTGCGCCTCCGACTACTGATTGGCGCTCCTTCCAGACGCTGGCGGCAGACCATCACGTAGGAATTCACGTCCGGTTGCACCCCGGCGTGCTTTCCGCCGCGACGTTCGCACCCTTCATCCAGGTCGCGTACTTGCCAAAGAACAACGACTTCATCGAGTCCATCGGCCAGGATCGTCACGGCTTGTCCGCGGCCTCGGTCACGGCTCCAGAAATCGTCGAGGCAGTTCTTCAGCTGGCCGAGGAGCGAGAGGGAGTGCAGCAAGAGTTGTTGACAGCCGTCACCGATCTGCGGAGTCGGCTCCATCGCGAGTTCGCGCTCGGCCGAGGTTTGAGGTAGGGCGATCAACCGACCTACCGCTGAATATCCAATCCAGATCAACGTCCTTGGCCGGGACGCCCTGCTGACTCCCGGAAATGCGTCGATAGAGGAAGGCGCTCGCGAATCCGATCGAGAACGTGCCTATCAGCCAGGCCGCTGCCGCGCCGGCCAGAGAGTATTGAGGAATCAGTACGAGGGCCGGGCCGAGCAACACGAATGCAAGCAGAAGTGGCAGCCCAACCATTGACCGTGACCGGCGTTGGACCCGGACACACGTCAACGCCACGCTGTAGACGGCCAAGGGAAGGCAACCAAGGGCGAGCCAGCGCAGTAGGACTGCTGCATCGGAGAAGCCCGAGCCGTAGATCACGGGGATCAGCGGCGAAGCCGCGACCATCCCAATCGTGAGCACGAGAGCCAGGACCAGGGCGAGACGGAGTGCCTGTCTGGCCTGCGCTGACAGATTCTCTCCCCGATCCCCCTCGACCAGCAACGCCGTCCCGACGCTGAACAGAATGATGGTGGCCATGACCGTCACGTTCCATGCGATGAAGAACTGCGCGTTGGTCGACGGGATCACCGAGAGCGCCACGATCACGGGGAGGGCCATGAACGCCAGCTGTCCCCCGAGGGTGGACGGGACAGCCACCGCGGCGAACCGAACGATGGTCCCGACATTTGCTGGAAGCGGCCAAACGGCGAGCCAGTGAGGCGCCCGACGCTGGGTGAGGAACCATGTCACTGGGGCCCCGACCGCCACCACGCCATTCGAAGCGACGAACAGCGCTAGCGGGGATTCGCTCATTCTCCCAGCCGTCACAAGGAGGATGGCGCAGATGTTCACGATCAAGGCTCGGCCGAGCATCCACCCGTACCGTCGCTCCGCGAGTAACCGCATCTCGATGATCAGGCTCCATGCCCCGCCGACCCCGACCAGGATGAACACCAGCACGCCGTTTGCATCCATGAATGGTTGGAGTTGGCTGATGCCGACGACTCGGGCGACGACATAGACCGCAAGCGAGACGACGGCCATCGTCGCTCCGGCGACCAGTGCAGCGATGTTGAGCACCACCCGGTCGCTACGCTCGTCACCCCTACCGAAACGAGCGACAACGACGATCAAGGGCAAGGTCACGGGGAAGTTGAGAAAGGTCAACAGCGAGCCGAGCACCGCGGCGCGACCCACGATGTCCTGAGTCGTGGTTCGCGCCGCGACGGCCCAGAAGATCAGACTTCCCGCTGCCGTGATCAGCACGGCGGCGCTGTAAGCCGCGGAGCCGCGGAACAATGTGTTCTTCGAGAGGTCGAGAACCTGCCGATGCAGCCTCCGCGTCCGGTCCACAGACGCTCCAGTTCCCGAGCTCACCTCGATCGTGAGCTTCTGCGCCGGGGCGGTGTGAGCTCGATCGCTCGCTCCGCCGCGAGCACAAGCGCTTCCGCAGCTCTCCCCCACGTGAACTGCAGCGCTCGGGTTCGGGCTGCTCGGCCCATGGCCCCTCGGCGCTCATGATCCTCGCACAGCGCGACCCAGCTCGAAGCCACGGCGCGGACATCGGATTCGAGCAGACCGGTTTCACCATTGACCACGGCATCGCGCACGCCGGGCGCGTCGAAAGCGACCGCTGGCGTCCCCTGGGACGCTGCCTCCACGATCACCAAACCCCAACCTTCTCGGTAAGCGCCGTGGATGAGAAGCCATGCCGCGCCGAGGAGCTCGCGTTTGCGGTCATCGGGCACTCGACCGAGCCACTCGACGCCCTGCAATCCTCGGGCCTCCAGTTCCTCCCGCTCAGGCCCCCCGCCGACGATGGCAAGCGTTCCGCCGGTCTGAGGCTGGACCGCCTCCCAGGCGTCGAGCACACGTCCCGTTCCCTTGTTCGGCTGGAGACGGCCGATGACGAGGAACAGCGGCGACTCCGACTTCGGCAGCGGCGGCACCAGAAGGTGGTCATCCAGACCGAGCGACAGCAGGTGGATCAGATCAGCCGACACACCGAGACCGATGAGCTCCGACTCGGTCGACCGGGAGATGGTGAGGAACTCGGTCGATCGGTACAGACGTGGAAGGAGGTTCCGTTCGAAGTACCACCCCGCGCTCGCCACGGGACCAGGAAAGTGGGCCTTCCATTGGCCGGCGTGAACATGGTGGAACAGGCAGACGCGAGGGCCTTGCCACCACAACGGGGTGCTGAATCCGACACCGTTGACAACGTCGACCACCACGTCATGGTCCTTGAATCGACGGGCCAACCAAGGACTCCGTAGGTACTGCGAGAACGTCCCACCCGCGTCGACGACGTTGTAAGCCCGCGGCTCGACGGGACCTCCACAGATCAAGGCCACTTCGTGGCCGCGAGCCTGCAACTCGCGTGCCAACCGGTCTACGACGACTTCCGAGCCCCCCGCATTCGGATGGGCCAGGTCCCTCCACGCGAGGAAGAGAACTTTCATAGTCTGGTCTGATGCGGACGCGCCACGAACTGGTATCTCGTCAGCTCGAGCCCCTGTCGCCGGGTCTTCCCCTCAGGCCCGCTGATCGGTCCGAACATCGTCACTTCTCCAGACTACAGAAACGATCTACGGCCCCTACGCCTTGCCCCGGCGTCAGCGAGGACCTCGCCGATCGCGGTGCGGTACGTCTTGGCGAACGCCTCGGCTCCCATGGAATCCCACATCGGTCGACACCAGCGCAGCGTGAGGAAGAGACCACCGAGGAGGCCAGTCGCACCCATCACGATCGTCTGTGGCGCCCGACACGGCGGAGAGAGCCATACCGGTGCGCTTTGATGGACGGGTTAGTCAAGGCTTCACCACTCACCGGGCCGAGATTGGAGACTCGGGTCGTCGCCTGCGACCGATCGAAAGTCACCCCGGACACGACTCGGGGCAGCGTCTCTGTGAGCCTCGCCGGAAGGGCAGCCGCGACCCCCATAGCGGCGGTGGCCGGATCGCTCACCGGACGCTGCTTCGCTCGGCTTGTCCGGGCGCTGACCACCTCGAGTAGATGGCCGACACACTGGCGCTGAGCAGGATCTGACCAGACTGTCGTCTGGCCTGCGTGGTTGCCGACCGACGCGAACTGCTCTGAAGTGACGCGCCCCGAGATGGTGTCCATGGCCATGAGAAAGTCCCCGCTGGTGGCCAGATGAGGTCCCCGCAGGTGGCCACGGAAAGTCCCCGCTGGCGGCCGGCGGAAGTCCTCACTTCTCACTGAAGCATCCATCTTGAGTGCCCCTCGGCCGGTGACGGTGTCGGTGTCTAGTGCTCTGTCCGTGATCGTTCGTAGGGCGCGTCCACCACTTGAGGTGCTGGGCCTGTTTTGATCTGGGGATGTCCACTCCTGTGAAGGTCCGGCGGTTGTCGGATCACGAAGGCCGCCAGTTGCAACAGATCGTTC
>JBDNHK010000072.1:0-51831 GCA_041688815.1 Acidimicrobiales bacterium
CTGCTGCGCCAGTGACCTGACCCTCACGTTCGCTCCGGTCTACGAGAAGGTCTCCGAGGCCCATCCGGGGGTCGTCTTCGCCAAGGTCGACACCGAGGCCGAGCAGGAGCTGGCGGCCACCTTCGGCATCCAGTCCATCCCCACCCTCATGGCCATGCGCGACAAGGTCGTGCTCTTCAGCCAGCCCGGGGCCCTGCCCGAAGCGGCCCTCGAGGACATCGTCGGCCAGATCGAGCGTCTCGACATGGACGAGGTGCGGCGGGAGATGGCCGAGGGCAGCTGAGCTTCAGCCGGAGACGTCCGACCCGTCCAGGGGCACCGGTGTCCGGTGGGCGTGCCAAGATCGGGATGTGCCCCTCCCTTCCCTCGCCGGTCGGCTGCTCGTGGCCACGCCGGTGATCGGCGACCCGAACTTCGACCGGACGGTGGTGTTCCTGCTCGACCACTCGAACGAGGGTGCGCTCGGCGTGGTGGTGAACCGACCGACCGACGTCGCCGTGGCCGGGTCCCTTCCGCAGTGGGAGGAGCTCAGCGCCTCGCCGACCGTCGTCTTCGTCGGTGGACCGGTCGAGCAGGCCGCGGCCATCGGGTTGGGGCGTCCGGATCTCGACGCCATCCCCGGGGAGGACGATGACGCGGCGTGGAGCCCGGTGCGTACCGAAGCCGATTCGGTGGGGCCGCTGGCCACCGTCGACCTGGATGCCGACCCGTCGACCACCGGCCTCGTGGCCGTTCGTGTCTACGTGGGTTACGCCGGGTGGGGTCCGGGCCAGCTCGAGGCGGAGCTGAACCAGCAGGCCTGGGTCACGGCGTCGGCCCGTCCCGAGGATCTGTGGAGCGACACCCCCGAACAGCTGTGGGCCCGGGTGTTGCGGCGCCAGCCGTCGCCGATGTCGTGGCTCTCGCTCTATCCCAGGGATCCGTCAGGGAACTGAACGACGTACCCCTAGGCCGGCGGCCGTCGCCCCCGGCGGGCCCGTAGGAGCACCGACGTGAACAGCACGAGCAGGATGATGGCGGCGAAGCCCAATGGCCAACTGAAGGTGGCGAGGTTGGTGGAGTCGTCGACGGCCGACGGGGCGGGCTGGATGAAGTTGAGCCCGGGCGCGGTGCCGGTCGGGCCGATCGCCGCGGTGGTGGACGTGGTGGTGCCCGGATCAGAGAGACTCACGGTGAGAGTCGGGGCGGACGGTTCCACGACCGGACCTTAGGGGCCGATGCGGCGTCGGGTCGATCGGCCCCTTTCCCGCCGATCCGACCGGCCCGAGGTGCCGGCCCGCTCGTTGTCTGAGAAACTGACGGCGGTGTCTCCTTTGCGGCGCGGAAGTGGCGGTCTGGCGGTGCTCGTCATCGTGGGGTCCCTCGCGCTTGCGGCCTGCTCGACCGGCACCGAGCCGTCGGCGGGGCCGGTCGAGACGCAGCCGGGCCCCACGACCGCAGCGCCACCGACCACGGTGGCCTCGACCACCACGACGACGCCGCTCCCGCCCCCGACCCCGCCGTCGACTGGCTTTGGTCGTCGGGGCTGGCCGCCTCGGGCACGAGGGTGATCGTCTACTGACGCCTCGGGCGCCCGCTTCAGTCGGTGACGCTGCCGCCGTTGAGGTGGATCGTCTGGCCGGTCATCCACGATGCCTCGGGCGAGGCCAGGTACACGCAGGCGTAGCCGATGTCGTCGGGCACTCCGGTGCGCTTGGTGGGGATCTGTTTGGCCAGCGCCTCCGTCACGGTGTGGTCGTCCATCGTCATGAGACCGATGGCCAAGGTGTTGGCGGTGACCCCGAATCGGGCGTTCTCCACGGCCAGATGACGCATGAAACCAATGGCACCCCCTTTGCCACCTCCGTAGGCCGACACCCCGATGTTGAGGCCCACGACGCCGGCCCCCGACGCGATCGTGATGATGCGGCCCCACCCTCGGTTGCACATCGGGTTGATCACGGCCCGGCTGCAGTTCATGACGCCGAAGAGGTTCACGTCGATGGGGCCCCGCCACGACGCGGGGTCGGTGTCGCGGAACTGGGTCGGGCGCATGCCGTCGGCGCCGCCGTTGCCGGCGTTGTTCACCAGGATGTCGACCGGACCGAGACGGGCCTCGACCTCGGCGACGCCGCCGGTCACCTGCTCGAAGTCCGTGACGTCGAACCCAACGGCGATGGCGCGGCCGTCGGCGGCCTCGATGGTCGCCACGGTGTCGGCGGCCCGCTCGGCCCGCAGGTCGTTCACCGCCACCGTGGCGCCTTGGGCGGCCAGGAGCCGGGCGATGCCCGCGCCCACGTTCTGGCCGGCGCCGGTGACGAGCGCCACTTTGGTGTCGAGCTCGAACACGCTTCCCCGTACCCTTTTCGACGAGAGTGGTGAGTCAATCACACCGGCGCTTCGGTCGACGGCGTCCCCGCCAGCTCGACCGGTGCGCGGATGCTCGCCGTTCGCCCCGCCCTTCGCCTCCCGAGGATGTCGATGCCTGCCCCCGTTGACGTGGATCCGCCTCCCGACCCCGGGTTCGACGCGGTGGTGGCCGAGGTGCTCGAGAGCGCCTTCATCTCCTCGTCGATCGGGATGCCCACCGAAGACCCTCGCACCGCCATGGACGTGCTGTGGGCCAGCTACGAGGCCCTGTTCGTGGTCCACTTCCCGGCGGGGGAGGGGAAGCCCGGGCCTCCGGTGACGGTGCCTGATTCCACCCACTGGGCGCGCCTGCTGGTGACCGCGGTGACCAACGGGCTCCTGCTCAGTGGGGCCTTCGTACGCCCTGACGACGTGGCGCGCCGGGTGCACGAGCGGGCCGCCGAACTGCGCTCGGGCGCGTTGTGGCACACCCGCCGCCCGGTCGGCCCGGGCGCGGTCGTGCTGGCTGTGCACCGACACCTCCTCGGGCTCCACGCCACCGCCGAGAGCGACCGGGTCCCCGGGCCCGACGATGCCGAGTCCCTCCGGGAGCTGGTGGTGCTCACTGCACTGGCCGCGGCCCTGAGTCGGCCCGCGGCCGCACCGGCACCAGGGGAGGTATCGGTCGTCGACGCCGATCGCGCCGAGGCCGAGGTCGCCGACCGGGCCCGGGAGGTGGCCGTGCAGTTCGGGGTGCCGGGGGTGCAACTCGTGCCCGTCCAGCGCTCCGGCTGGGCGTGCGACGTGTGCGGCTGCGTGTTCACCGGTCGGGTGGAGGGCGGGATGGCCTACCCCGACCGCCTTGCTCCTGTCGGCCGCGGCGGTCCGTGCGACCAAGTCACCCACTGCGCTTGTCATCGCGCCCCGGTTCAGCGCCGGGTCGACTGAGGCAAACAGGTTCGGAGAAGCGGACCGGACCGGCCGGAGTCAGCTCTCGTCGGGGTTGGCTTCGCCGTCGGCGTAGGCCCGCATCGACACGATGAGGCCGTCGTCGTCGAAGATCATGGTGTCGGCCGTGGCCATCGACAGGGTCGTCTCGCCCAGGTCGACGTCGATGCGGAACGAGAAGGCGGCCTCGTGGCCCACGACGCACACCGGGCTGATGCGGGCCATCGACAGCGTGACGCCCATGTCGACCACGCCCTGGTAGAAGGCGCGGACGGCGTCGCGCCCGCGCTTGGGCTCGGAGCCGATCGGGTCCTCGACCACGGGGTCGGGGCCGTAGAGGGCCATCACGGCATCGACGTCGCCGTTGGCGACGAAGGCGATGTACTGGTCACAGATCTCGACGATGCGGGCCCGCTCGGTCATGGTGGTCACTTCCCGTAGATGATGACGCCGCGGATGTTCTTGCCGTCGCGCATGTCCTGGTACCCCTGGTTGATGTCCTCGAGGCCATAGGTCCGGGTGATGAGCTCGTCGAGCTTCAGCTGGCCGCTGCGGTAGAGACCGAGCAGGCGCGGGATGTCGTAGCGGGGGTTGGCGCTGCCGAAGATGGTGCCGACGAGGGACTTCTCCATCATCGACAGCTCGAAGAGGTTCAGGGTGACGTCGTTGGCGTTCATGTCGGTGACGGAGGTGAACACGAGCTTGCCGCCCTTGCCCACCATCGAGAGGTAGGAGCCGACGTCGGCGCCCTTGCCCTCGCCGACGGTGATGATGACCTTCTCGGCGTTGCGACCCCAGGTCAGCTCGCCGAGGAGCGCCTGGGCCTCCTCGACGTTGGCCACGGCGTGGCTGGCCCCGAACAGCTGAGCTTGTTCCCGCTTGAACTCCACCGGGTCGATGGCCACCACGTAGCGCGCCCCGGCCATGTGCGCACCCTGCACGGCGTTCACGCCGACACCGCCGATGCCCACCACTACGACCGTCTCGCCGGGAGCGACGTCGGCGGCGTAGGTGGCCGAGCCCCAGCCGGTGGTCACACCACAGCCGACGAGGCAGGCCTTGTCGAGGGGGAGGTCCGGCTCGATCTTCACCAGGGAGTTCACGTGCACCACCGAGTGCTCGGCGAACGTGCCGAGGCAGCACATCGTGGCGATGTCCTTGCCGTCGAGGGTGTGGTGGCGGCTGGTGCCGTCGGCCTGGTGGCCGGAGAGCAGGTGGGCACCGTTGTCGCAGAGGTTCTGGTGACCGCTGGCGCAAGAGGGGCACCGGCCACACGAAGGGATGAACGAGGTGACGACGTGGTCGCCGACGACCAGTTCGGTGACGCCGGGGCCGACCTCGGTGACGACGCCCGCTCCTTCGTGGCCGAGGATGATGGGGTACTGCTGCCAGCCGAGCATCTCGACGATGGCCGGGTCCATGGCCATGTCGCCGGTGACCATGTGCTCGTCGGAGTGGCACATCCCGCTGGCCGCGAACTCGATCAGCACTTCCCCGACCTGGGGCGGATCGAGCTCGATCTCTTCGATGACGTACTGGGTGTGCGGCGCATGGAGCACAGCGGCGCGGGTTCTCATGGTTCCCCCTGGGAGTGGTGATGCGAAGCGAGCGTCAATCTAGGCCCGGCGTGCTGGGTGGGCCGAACTGGCTCAACGTGTGACACTGGAGCAGCCATACCGAAGATTTGTGTAGTACGTTTGCTCCATCGGGAGAAGCCCGAGGGCCCGGCGCCGGTCGCCGGGTGGGGGAGGAGACACCATGCGCACACCCATCGGCGAACGCCTCGGGATCGAGTTCCCGATCTTCGCCTTCTCGCACTGTCGCGACGTCGTGGCCGCCGTCACCAACGCCGGGGGTTTCGGCGTCCTCGGGGCGCTGGCCTTCGGCCCCGAGCGCCTCGAGATGGAGCTGAACTGGATCGACGAGCACGTCGACGGCCGTCCCTACGGCGTCGACTTCGCCATGCCCGTCAACTACGTCGGCAAGGGCGGCGGCGAGGGCGCCAGCTTCGACACCCTCGACGCCATGATTCCCCAGGAGCACCGCGACTTCGTCGATCACCTGCTGCTCGCCCACGGGGTGCCCGAGCTCCCCGAGGGCTTCGCCGAGGGTCCGGTGGCCGCCGCCGGTCTCGGGGTCGACGAGATGGGGCCGAGCCAGGTGGAGGTCTGCCTCGCCCACCCGGGGGTGCGCATGATCGTCAACGCCCTCGGTCCGCCGCCCCAGTACGTGATCGACCAGGCCCACGCCGCCGGTCTGCTCGTGGGTGGGCTGGCCGGCTCGAAGGTGCACGCCGAGCGTCAGGTGGCCATCGGGGTCGACGTGATCGTGGCCCAGGGCACCGAGGCGGGTGGGCACTGCGGGGAGATCTCCACGATGGTTCTCGTCCCCGAGGTCGTCGACGCCGTGGGGCCCGACGTGCCCGTCCTGGCGGCGGGGGGCATCGGCACCGGTCGCCAGATGACCGCGGCGCTGGCGCTGGGCGCCCAGGGGGTGTGGACGGGCTCGATGTGGCTCACCGTGACCGAGGCCGACACCAGTCCCGCCGCCCTCGAGAACATGCTGGCGGCCACGTCCCGCGACACCGTGCGCTCGAAGGCCATGACCGGCAAGCCCGCCCGTCAGCTCCGCACGGCGTGGACCGATGCCTGGGAGGCCCCCGACTCTCCCGACGCCCTCCCCATGCCGCTCCAGGGGATCCTGCATCAGGAGGCGGGGCGTCGGACCCAACGGGTGCAGAACCGCGACCTCATCGGCTTTCCTGTCGGGCAGATCGTGGGTCGCATGAACAAGGTGCGTCCCTCGAAGGATCTCGTGCTCGAGATGGTGGAGGAGTGGATCGACACCACCGAGCGCCTGGCCGCGCTGCTGGTCGACGACTGACAGACTGCGTTCAACCGTCGCCCCCCGGCCAGGAGACCCCGATGACCGTCACCGACGACACCGCCACCACCGACACTCCGGCCCTTTGGGACCCGCGCACCTACGACCACGGGTTGCCCTACGACTACTACCGGTGGCTGCGCGACAACGACCCGGTGTCGCACCACGAGCACCCCAACTATCCCGGGGGCTTCTGGGCGGTGACGCGGTACGAAGAGGTCCAGCGGGTCTCGCGTGACTCCACCACGTTCCACAACGCCCCCAATCCGTTCATCGACGACGGCACGTCGTCACCCGACCAGGACGCCGGCACCCGTGAGCTGCTCATCAGCCTCGACGCGCCCGATCACATCAAGCTGCGCAAGCTCATCAACAAGGGCTTCACGCCGCGCCGGGTGAACGACCTGAGCGATCGGCTGCTCGAGCGCACCAACGCCATCATCGACGGTCTGATGGAACGCGACGGGTGCGATCTGGTGCACGACCTGGCCCTCTGGCTCCCGTTGCACGTCATCGCCGACATGGTCGGCGTGCCCGAGGAGGACCGCGCTCAGGTCTTCGCCTGGACCGAGCTCACCTTCGGGTTCGACCCCACCGTCACTCCCGAGCAGCGGGCGGGAGCGATGGTCGACATGTTCATGTACGCCGACAACCTGGCGTCCGAACGTGAGAAGAACCCGCAGGACGATCTCATGAGCGTCCTGCTGGGGGCCGAGGTCGACGGCGAACGGCTCACCAAGCTCCAGATCGAGCTGTTCTTCCTCCTGCTGCAGAACGCCGGATCCGAGACCACCCGGAACCTGCTCACCACCGGCACCCTCACGCTCCTGCAGCACCCTGATCAGTTGGCGATGCTGCGGAACGACTTCTCGATCCTGCCCACCGCCATCGAGGAGCTTCTGCGCCACTCCACCCCGGTCGTGCAGTTCACCCGCAACCCGGTGGTCGACGTGGAGCTCGGGGGCAGGAACATCTCGGCGGGGGAGCGGGTTCTGATGGTCTACGCCTCGGCCAATCGCGACCCGAGGGCGTTCGAGGACCCCGACGGCATCGACCTGCGGCGCGACCCCAACGACCACGTCGCCTTCGGGGCGGGCGGTCCGCACTTCTGTCTCGGCGCCAACCTGGCCCGGCTCGAGGCCCGCGTCATGTTCGAGGCCATCCTCACCCGGCTCGACGGGCTCGAGGTCGCCGGCGACCCGGCCACCTTCCCCCGGGTGAACTCGAACCTGATCGACGGGTTCGCCGAGCTGCCCATCACCTGGTCACGGGTCCAACCGGCGACGTAGGCCGAGGGCGGCCCACGAGGGCGGCGCGCGACCGAGATATTGCGACCGCAATGTTTGAGACCAGAATATTTCTGTGCGGTAGGATTCAGCCATGACCAAGTGGCTCGACGACGAAGAGATGGCCCTCTGGCTGGGCCTGCTGACCACCCACTCCGCCCTGATGGCCGAGCTCGAGCGCGACCTCGTCGAGGCCCACGACATCACCGCCGGCGACTACGGCGTGCTCGTCAATTTGTCCGAGGCTCCCGACGATCGCCTGCGCATGTGCGACCTCGCCGCCCGGCTCCATCTCTCCCCGAGCGGGCTCACCCGCCGGCTCGATGGTCTGGTCCGCACGGGTCTCGTGGCTCGCGAGCCCGCGGTCGACGACCGTCGGGTGATCCTGGCCGGGCTCACCCCGGCCGGACGTGTCCGTCTCGAGGCGGCGGCACCGGACCACGTGGCCGGGGTGCGCCGCGCCTTCCTCGATCACCTGAACCGCACCCAGATCCGTCAGATGGGCGCCGGGTTCGCGACTGTGCTCGCGCGGCGGGCGAAGGCGGAGTCGATTCAGCCGCTGGTGGACGTGTCCTGAGAGCGGGCCGCGCCCCGCGTCTTCAGTCGAACTTGCGGCCCAGCGAGCGCAGGAGGGCCTCGACGTCGTCGGGCATGTCGGGGGCGCCGTCGAGCGGGGTGTAGGTGACCGACGCCAGGCGACCCGTGAAGGGGAAGGACCGGTGGGTCCGGTACAGGTCCCACGAGACGGGCGAGCGGGGATCGCGACCAACCGTGATGCCCTCGAACGGGGCCATGCCGAACAGCATCGGGACTTCGGGGCCGGTGGCGGCGTCGACACCGTCGACCACCAGGTTGAGCCGCCACCGGTTGCCGGCGAGGGCGTCGAAGCGGGCCCCCACCTCGTGGGCGCCGGCCGCGAGAACCGGACCGCGGAGCTCGCTCATGGTGCCCCGCCCATCGTTGTGGCGCAGCACCGGCACGCCCCCGTCGAGCACGTAGACGGCGTAGCCCCCGCTCTGATCGCCGTGGGCGACGAGCGTGCCCGTGTCGTCCCCGTCCAGCTCGATGCGGGCCACGATGTCCACCCCCCGCGTCCAGATGAGCTGCATCGACCGGAACCGCTCCAGGGTGGGGGTGCCCGGCAGGATGGTCAACGGTTCCCGGAGCCGCCGCGTGCGCGGTGGTCGGATGACGTACTTGAGCCCCGTGCCCTCATCGAGGGGGAAGACCTGGGTCCGCCACGCCGCGTCTTCCCACGCTCGGGCCAGTTCTGCCAGCTTGTCGGGCCGCTCGTCGCGCAGGTCGCGCAGCTCGGTCGGATCCTCGGTGAGGTCGTAGAGCTCCCATTCGGTGTCGTCGAAGCGGGTCCACGGCTGATGCAGGGTGACCACCTCCCAGCCGTCGCGGTAGAAGCCCCGGTGGCCGACCATCTCGTAGACCGCTTCGGTGCGCGGGGCCGGGGCATCGGCATCGCGCAGCGTGGGAGCCATGCTCGATCCGGTGACCGGCTTCGTGGGTACACCGTTGCGCTCGGCTTGCGAGGGCACCCCGGCCAGCTCGAGGAAGGTGGGCATGAGGTCGGACACGTGGCTGTACTGACGGCGGAACGAGCCGGCGTCGTCGAGACCGGACGGCCAGCTCACGATGAACGGCACCGTGTGGCCACCGGCGTGGGTGTTGATCTTGTAGAGCCGAAACGGCGTGTTGCCGGCCATGGCCCAGCCCCGCGGGTAGTGGGGGGAGGTCTGCGGCCCCCCGAGCAGGTCGAGGCGGGCCCGGTCGGCGTCGACGTCGTCGCCGTTCATGAGGTGGACCATGTACGAGCTGGTACCCACCATCTCGCCCTCGCGCGACGCGCCGTTGTCGGAGGTGAAGACCACGATCGTGTTGTCGAGCTCGCCCATTTCGGCCAGGGCGTCGAGGAGACGGCCGGTGGCCCGGTCGACGCAGCCAACCATCGCCGCGAAGACCTCCATGTGCCGCGAGAAGAGCTCCCGCTCCTCGACGGGGAGGGAGTCCCAGGCCCGCACATCGTTGCCCGGCTCAGTGTTGCGCGGAGCCAGCTCGACCCCGTCGGGCACGACCCCCAGCTCCTGTTGGCGCCGGAAGCGTTGCTCTCGGAGGGCATCCCAGCCCATGTCGTAGCGGCCCCGTTGGGCGGCGATGTCGGCGGCTGGCGCGTGCAGCGGGGCGTGCACGGCACCGTGGGCGATGTAGGTGAAGAACGGCTTGTCCGGGTCGGCGGCCTGGCCGGCCTTCATCATGGCGATGGCCCGGTCGGTGATGTCGTCGGTGAAGTAGTAGTCGTCGGGGTAGGTGTCGATTTCGACGGCGTGGTTGTCCTCCACGAGGCGGTGGGGCTGGTGGAGGTTGGTGAAGGCGTCGAGGACGCCGTAGTAGCGGTCGAACCCCTTCTGGAGGGGCCAGGCGTGGCGGGGACCGGCGTCGGACTGGTCGGCGTCCTTGGCCAGGTGCCACTTGCCCACCATGTAGGTGGCGTAGCCGGCGGCCCGTAGCGTCTCGGGCAGGGTGGACACGTCCTCGGCGATCTCCATGGCGTAGCCGGGGAACCCGGGGTCGGAGTGGGCCACCGTGCCGACCCCGGCCAGGTGCGGTTCCATGCCGCTGAGCAGGGCCGCTCGGGTGGGCGAGCACATCGGGGTCGAGTGGAAGTTGGTGTAGCGCAGCCCCCGGGCGGCCAGGGCGTCGATGTTCGGGGTGGCGATCTCGCTGCCGTAGCAGCCGAGGTCGGCGTAACCCAGGTCGTCGACCAGGATCACCACGATGTTCGGGGCGTCCTTCGCCGGCGTCGGCCGGGGCGGCCACCAGGATTCGGAGGTGGCGAAGACCCGCCCCACCTTGCCCTCGAAACCCACATACGGGCCTGCGTCTTCGGTCATGGCTTCCCCCTCGATCGGTGCCGGTGCCGGTGCCGGCGGCCGAGCGCCGGATCGTAGCCCTGTGGCGTGCGGGGCCACGATGGCGGATGCGGCTACATGTCGATGTCGGCCACCACGGCGTAGTGATCCGACGGCCAGGTGCCGTCCACGGCCTCCGTGCCCGCGATCTGGCAGGCGGCGACGTGGCCGGCGTGGCGCCGCCGGGGCCAGCTGACCATCACGTAGTCGAGCCGACGGTCCGGGTAGACGGCGCGTTTGGGCACCAGCGGATTGGCCGACGACCACGTCTCGCCCCGCCCGGTGTTGCCCGCCGCCTCCCAGGTGTCGACGAACACGAGCCCGTCGACGAGCGGGGCGGACGCGCCGGTGAGGCCTCGGACCTCGTCGGACCACGGCACCGCGTTCAGGTCGCCGGCCAGCACCGCCGGGAGGGCGTCGGACCGCGTGGCCCGATCGCCCAGGGCCCCGGCCACGACTCGGGCGAGGTGGCGGGCCTGGGCCTGCCGGGTGGCCGATCGGTCGAGCCCGTGTTCGAGGTGGGTGCCGACCACCAGGAACGAGCCGCCCTCGGCGTCCGGGCGGGCCACCCGGGCGAGGAGAGCGTGGCGCCAGGTGGGTTCGCCGTGCTCGTCGTGGAGGGGCACCGCCGTCTCGACGGTCAGGGGCCAGCGTGACAACACGGCGTTGACGACCCAGTAGGGGGCCTGGGGGTAGAGGTCGAAGCCGGCCAGGTCGGCGGCGGTGACCGAGTACCAGCCGAGCTCGGTGGCGAGGTGGGCGGCCTGGGTGGCCCCGGACGGCTCGACCCACGATTCCTGGAGGGTGACCACGTCGGGGTCGAGGGCGTCGAGCACGGTGGCCACCGCTCGGGCCCGGTCGGCCCACGCGCCGATTCGCCCCTGGAGGTTCCACGTCACGACACGCATCCCCACAGACTGTCGCGCCGGAGCCGTCGCTGCCGGGTCGAGGGCGCTGGGGCTTCTCGGGTCGGAGTGCGCCTCCTGGTTCCCCGCTTCTCGTCGATGCGGCACAATGACCCGCCGACGCCGAACGGGCGCCCGGTCGAGAGGCCCAGGGGGAGAGACCGATGGATGCCGACAAGGTGGCGCAGTTCCAGTTCGCGGGCCAGGACATCCCCTGGTTGCTGGAGCAGTGGGTGGCCGACCAGCCCGAGAAGCCTCTACTGGTCTGGGAGCCTCGTAGCGGGGAGCACCGCACCTGGTCCTACGCCGAGTTCGTGCGCGACGCCCGCCGCCTCGCCGTCGGTCTCACCGAGCGGGGCATCACCAAGGGCGACATGGTGGTCATCCACGCCGACAACTGCCCCGAGATGGTGCTGGCCTGGTACGCCTGTGCCCACGTCGGCGCCGTCGGCGTCACCACCAACACCCGCAGCGTGGGCGCCGAGATGACCTACTTCATCGAGCACACCGGTGCGGTGGCCGCCATCACCCAACCGCAGTACGCCGCGGTGGTGGCCGAGAGCGGTCGGGACCTGCGCTGGATCGCCGTCACCACCGACGACGGCGGCGAGGCGGCGAGCCCCGAAGCGGCCGAGGCCGTGGCCGCCGGGAACTTCGTGGCCTTCGACGACCTGTACGGCGACGAGGCCGCGTACGTCGACCGCCCGGCCGAGCCCATGTTGCCGGCCGGCATCATGTTCACCTCAGGCACCACCTCTCGCCCGAAGGCCGTGGTGCACACCCACGCCAATGCCCTGTGGGCCGCCCGGGTGGGTCCCATCAACATCGACATCGACAACGACGGCACGTACCTCATCTATCTGCCGTTCTTCCACGTCAACGCCCAGAGCTGGTCGATGTGGACCACCCTCGGGGTCGGCGGCACGATCGTGCTCCAGCCCAAGTTCTCGGCCAGTCGGTTCTGGGAGGTCGTCGTCAAGCACGATGTCACCCACATCTCGCTCATCCCGTTCGTGTTCAAGGCCGTCGCCGGCCAACCGATTCCGGACAGCAAGCTGAAGGTCGGCGTGTTCGGTCTGGTGATGCCCGAGCTCGAGGCGATGCTGGGCGTGCGCGTGGTGCCCGCCTACGGGATGACCGAGACCGTGATCCATGCCACCGGGTGGATGCCCAATCAGCTCATCCCGGTACGGTCGATGGGCAAGCCCACGCCCGGCTACGAGATGTTGGTCGTCGATCCCGACACCGGCGAGATCTGTGACGACGGACGGGTGGGGGAGCTGTGGTTGCGGGGCACCCGCGGCATCCAGCTGTTCCTCGAGTACTACGGGGCGCCGGAGGCCAACGCCAAGAGCTTCACCGACGACGGCTGGTTCAAGACCGGCGACCTCGTGCGCCTCGGCCCGAGCGGTGAGCTCGTCTACTCCGAGCGTGACAAGGACATGTTGAAGGTGGGCGGAGAGAACGTGTCGGCCAAGGAGGTCGAGGATCTCATCCGCACGGTTGCCGGGGTGGGCGACGTCGCCGTGGTGGGGCGTTCGCACCCGATGCTCGACGTGGTGCCGGTGGCTTTCGTCATCGCCGGGCCAGGAGCCCCCGATGACGCGGAGCATGAGCGCCAGATCATCGAGCTGTGCGCCGCCAACCTCAGCGACTTCAAGGTGCCGCGGGCGGTGCACCGGGTCGACGACTTCCCAAGGGCCACGCTCGACAAGGTGGCCAAGAACAAGCTGCGCGACCAGGCCGACGAGTTGGCCGGATCGCTCTGAGGTCGGTTCAGCCGGTGGTCGTCGACGCGTGCAGCAGCCGCGTTTCCTTTGCGGGGCCGGGGGCACGGATGCGGGCGGTGAAGGCCGGCCAGGCCTCTGGGTCGTGGCCGGGAACGCTCATTCGTCATCGTCCTCGTCGGCGTCGGCCGACGCGTCGGCGGGGAGTCGGGCCAGCAGTTGGTCGCGGATGGAGACCCCCGGCTCGCGTGCTTTGTCGCCGGTGGCCCTCCAGCCGTGCCGGCTCGAGTACAGCAGCGGCGGTTCCTTCAAGCGTCCCAATCCGGTGGTGGTCACCCGGGCGAACAGCAACTCGTGGTCGACCATCGTGGTGCGCTGGAAGACCTCGGCGGTGAACCAGGCGATGCAGTCGGCCACGATCGGGTGCCCGTCGCGGTCCTCGAGGTATTCGGGGGCGGTGTACAGGAACCTCCGCCCGGGGTAGGAGAAGTACTGCCCCTGGGAGATCTGGTCGGCGGCCAGGATCGACACGGTGAATCGGCCCGTGGCCTCGATCAGGGGCCACGTGTCGTGCTTCGGTGAGATCGAGGCCATCACGATCGGCTCTTCGAACGACACCTGGGTGACCCAGTGCGAGGTGTAGGCCCGCGTCAACCCCTCGTGGGTGGCGGCGACGACCTGCACCCCCTTGATCATCTGGCCGAGGCTTCGCTTCACTGCGGGATCGATCACGACGTCATTCTGGCCGGGGCGAATGCCGGTCGACGCGCGTCGGGGCGCCGTCGACCGAGGGCGGAGGCGGGCGAGGGCGGAGGCTCAGTCCTTGACGAGCTTGCGCACGGAGCGGTCCCAGGGGTCATCGGCACGGGTGGTGCGGTTCAGGGCGGCCTCGACATGCTTGAGGCCCCGGGTGGCCTCGAAGTCGTCGCTGCGGCGGGCGATGCGGGCCTGATATCGCGCCCGGATCGCCTCCAGGGCGTCACGGTCGTCGCCGGCGCGACCGATCTCCGCATCCGGTGTGCCGGCCAGCGACGGCAGCCGACCGGTGGACGAGGCTGACGGATCGGGGTTGCTCTCGGGCATGAAGCGGCCTCTCGGGCGACGACGCGGGACGACTGAGGGTGAAGCTACCGCCACCTCGGGCCCCTTCGGGCCTCCACCGGGGATCGGCGGGCGTTCACGGCAGCAGGACGGCCTTTCCGCCGACGAAGCCGATCACGATCAGGTTCCCGTCGCCGCCCAGGGCCCGCAGGCACGACTCGCCGAGCTCCCCGCCCACCGGGTCGTAGACCACGTCGACGCCGCCGCCACCCAGTTCGCGCGCCCGGGCCTTGACGTCCTCGGTCGACGAGTCGATGAGCGCCTCCGCGCCGCGATGATGGGCGAGCTGGCGCTTCTCGTGCGTCGATGCCGCCGCGAAGACCCTGAGACCCAAGGCGGTTCCGATGTCGACGGCGGCCAGGCCCACGCCCCCTCCGGCGCCGAGCACCAGCATCGTCTGGCCGGGCTGCACCCGGGAGCGCTCGTGGAGCGCGAACCAGCCGGTGAGGTAGCTCTGCATGAACGTGGCGGCCTGCCCGTCGGTGAGCGCATCGGGCAAACCGATGGTCCGATCGGCCGGGACGACGGCTTCACTGACGTACCCGCCGATCCCGACGTCGGCGAAGACCCGCTGGCCCACCGAGCGGTTGGTGACCTGCTCGCCGACCTCGGTCACCGAACCGACGATCTCCATCCCGGGTACGAACGGGGCGGGGATCTTGATCTGGTAGAGCCCCTGGATCATGAGGCCCTCGAGGTAGTTGACGCCGCAGGCGGCGACGGCGATGCGGACATCGGTCGGCCCGCAGGTCGGTGACGGTCGCTCCTGGACGACCAGGTTCTCGACGGGACCGAGTTCAGTGCAGACGACAGCGCGCATGGTGCCGACGGTATTCCAACCCGTTGTCGGCTGCGTCCCGTCACGGCTCGCGCCCACCGCTTTGCGGCGCGTGCCCGCCCGGGCCGGGCCATGATCGGGTGCGTCATCTTCTGATCCCACGGGGGAACACCATGAGCAACCAGACGCCCGACAACGTGCCGCCGATCGCCGACTGGAACCGGCTCCTCGAGAACCGTGTCGCCGTGGTCACGGGCGGCGGCGACGGTATCGGTGGCGCTGTCTCCCGCCTGTTCGCCAGTCATGGCGCTCATGTCGAGGTGGCGGAGATCGACCCGGAGCGAGCGGAGCGCACTGTTGCCGACATCACCGCCGCCGGCGGCTCCGCCCGCGCTCACCTGGTCGATGTGACTGATCCCGCCGCCGTGGCTCGCCTCGCCTCCGCCGTGCTGGCCGACCACCCCCACGTGCACGTGCTCGTCAACAACGTGGGCGACTACCGCCCGATCGTGCGCTTCCCGGTGTCCTCACCCGAGTCGTGGAAGGCCATGTACGACATCAACCTCTTCCACATCTTCGCGGTGACCCAGGCCTTCCTGGGTTCGATGATGGAGCACGGGTCGGGGTCGATCGTGAACGTCCATTCGGTCGAGGGGTTGCGCGGGTACCCGGGCGATCCCGTGTACGGGGCCTTCAAGGCGGCGGCGGCGGCGTTCACCACCGACCTGGCCGTGGGGCTGGGGCGTCGGGGGGTGCGGGTCAACGGCATCGGGCCCGACCTCACCCAGACCCCCCAGGTCGACTATCTCACCGGGTGGGAGGGAAGCGACGACCTCTGGGAGGCGTGGGCGCCGGTGGGTCGCCTCGGTTGGCCCGAGGACCAGGCGAGGGTGGCACTGTTCCTGGCCTCGGACCTGTCGGCTTTCGTCACCGGCCACAACGTCCCGGTCGACGGGGGCACGAAGGCCGGTGGCGGCTGGTTCTGGTCGCCGACCGAGAACCGCTTCGTGAACCGCCCCCGTGCGCTCTGAGCGACGACGAGCAGGTGCAACACGCGACAGAGGCCCGACCCGAATCTGTCCGGGTCGGGCCTCGGCCTGCTCCTGGGTGATCTGTGGGGGTGGTGAGCCGGGGGTGTGAACTCGGCAAGGATCGGTGGGGTCGTGCGGGCGTTAGGGTCGACCCCATGAGGCCCGACGGCGACACCTGGGCAAGCCCATGACCCAGGTGGATCGCACCCACCATTGGGTGCCCCCGACGGTGGCCGAGCCTCTGCTCGGACCCGGCGGCTCGTTCGAGATGGCGGTCGAGGATGTGCTCGGTGTGCCCACCACGGTCTTTCGTGTCCGTCCCCCGCATCTGCGCGCCGTGCTCGAGTCGGCGGTGGCCCGCCACCCCGACCTCGACAACTTCGTGTTCCCCGAGCTCACCCTCACCTACGCCGACATGGGCGCCAGCGTGGCCCGGGTGGCGGCGGTGCTCGTCGAGCACGGTGTCGAGGCCGGCGACCGGGTGGCCTTTGCGGCCGCCAATGTGCCGTCGTACGTGGTGGCCTGGTGGGCCACGGTCGTCAGCGGGGCCATCGTCTCCAGTCTGAACGGGTGGTGGACACCGGCGGAGTTGGCCCACGGCATGGCCCTGTCCCGGCCCAAGGTCGTCATCGCCGATGCCCGCCGCCTCGAGCGACTGCGCGACGCGGGGATCCCCGCTGACGTTTCGGTGATCGAGATGAGCGATCTCGATGCATTGCTGGGGCCGCCGGGTGCCGATGACCCGCGGCTCCCGGACGTCGCCATCGACGAGGACGATCCGGCGGTCATCTTGTTCACCAGCGGGACCACCGGCCGCCCCAAAGGCGCCACGTTGTCGCACCGCAACTTCGTGCACAGCCCGATGGTCATGGCTCTCCAGGGAGCCATGGCTGGGCTCGCGGTGCCACTGTCTCCCGACGTTCCTCGTCCGCAGCCATCGAACCTTCTGGTCTCACCGATCTTTCACGTGTCCGGTGCCCTTCCGCTGGCGGCGGCGCCGACGAACGGGATGAAGCTCGTCGTCCCCCCGGCCGGAGCGTGGGATGAGGTGACCCACCTCTCCCTGACCGAGGAGCACCGGATCGCGGCGTGGAGCGGTGTCCCCACCCAGTTCTGGCGACTGCTCGAACACCACCGGTTCGACGAGTTCGACACCTCGAGTGTCATGTCGCTCGGCGGGGGCGGGGCCACGTTCGCTCCGGAACTGTTCAAGCTCATGGCCCGCAAGCTCCCCCAGGCCCGCGTCGGCTGCGGCTACGGGATGAGCGAGACGCTCGGTTCCGGATCCCGTCTCGGTGGGGTGACCCTCGAGACCCATCCGGCGTCGGTGGGCGCGGTCGAGGCGTTGTGCGAGATTCAGATTCGCGACGCCGCCGGTGACGCCGTCGGTGACGGCGAGGTGGGGGAGATCTGCATCCGCGGGGCCGTGGTGTTCCTCGGATACTGGGACGACCCCGACGCTTCCGCCGCCGCGATCGACGGCGGACGGTGGTACCGCACCGGCGATTTCGGGCGGTTCCTCGACGGCGTTCTGCAGCTCGACAGCCGGATGCGCGACCTCATCATCCGGGGGGGCGAGAACATCTACCCGATCGAGATCGAGAATCGGCTCTTCGAGCACCCTGGTGTGGCCGACGCGTGTGTGGTCGGCGTCGACCACCACCATCTGGGGCAGGAGGTCGCAGCGGTGATCGTGCTCCACGAGGGGGTGACCTCGAGCCCCGACGACGTCAGATCGTGGGTGGCCACCGACCTCGCGCCCTACAAGGTTCCGGCTCACGTCGTCTTCCGCGACGAGCTGCCGTACACGACCACGGGCAAGGTGCTCAAGCACGAGGTCGAGCTCGACGTTCGAGAGGCTGTTGCCTCGCCCGACCGCTGAACTGCGTACCCGGCACTGGCCGGCGTCTCGTCTGATCGACGGGCACCCATTCGATCGGTGGTGTGGACCGGTTGCGCTCCAACGATCAGTGGCCTAATTTCTCCCATCTCGAGGGGGGCGTAGCTCAGTGGCAGAGCACGGCGTCAAGTCGAGACAGAGGTTCGATTCCTCTCCCCTCCACCACCGTCTTCCCCCGCCGGTGGTCCCTGTCACCGGTGTGTTCGTCATCTACGGTCCGACTCCGACCAGCCGCACCGCTTCAGGCCGAGTCCCGGAGGCGTGATGACGGAGGCAACGAGCCCAGCCGATGCCGGGCCGGCCGTGATCCACCCCTCGGCCGCCGGTGGCCCGGGCCCAGAACCGGGGTCACATCCTTGGCGGGACAAGGGTCGCCACATCCTTCGTCGCAATCCGGCCACCATCTCGTTGGTGCTGGTCATCACGCTGGCCAGCCTGCTCACCGGGGCGATGTGGAACGACAGTGCGGCTGATCCCGCGCTCTACGACCGTTTTGCCTACGGCCTCCCCGCGTTGCAGGACGGGCGGGTGTGGACCTTCCTCGCCGGGGCCTTCCTCACCCCTCGTTTCTTGTTCTACCTCCCGATCCTGCTGCTGCTCGTGCTCGCCGCAGGGACCTACGAGCGCCGGTCCGGATCGGTTCGTACGCTTGTCGTCGTCATCTTCGGTCAGGCCCTCGCCGCACTGTTCACGGCGCTCCTCCTCTGGCCGTTCGACGGCTCAGGTTGGTCGTGGGCGGTCGACCTCGGAAAGACCCTCGACCTCGGCATCTCCGCCGGCGGCTTCGCCGCGCTGGGGGCGCTCACCGCCGTCATGCAGCCCGTGTGGCAGCGACGGACCCGCGCCGCCGCCACCGGGTACCTGTTGGCCATGGTCCTCAACTCGGGCCTCATCTGGGACGTCGAGCACCTGCTGGGCTGGACGATCGGTGTGGTGGCCGGCCCCTTCCTGGTCGGCCGCTGGCCGATGCGACCGAACCTCACCTTCGGGCGCCGCACCCAGAGGGCGCTGGTGGCTCTCGTCGTCGCCCTCTTCGCCGTCTCCGCCCTTGTCGACGCCTGTTTCCCGGGCGCCGGAGGGCCCTTCTGGAGCGGTGAGGAGAAGTACCAGGGAACGGGCCTGAGCCTCGGACTGCTCCTCGCTTCGCTGTTCTGGCTCGCCATCGCCGATGGTCTGCGCCGAGGCCACCGGGTGGCATGGGTGTTCACCACCGTCCTCACCGTGCTCGGCCTCCTGACGCTCGTGGGAGCGAAGGACACGGCGGAAACCCGCGCCGATCTCGCGATCTACGGGCTCCAGTTGCTCCTCCTGGTGGTCACGGCGCGGGCGTTCACGGCGCGAGCGCCGAAGGGGGTCTCGCGCCGGATCGGCCGGCGCCTGGTCAAGGTGCTGCTGGTGCTGTTCGCGTATACCGCCGTCGGGTTCGTGATCCTCCAGGACGACTTCACGCCGACGGCCGACGCCGGCGCGATCTTCGGTGAGTTCTTCGCTCGCATCTTCTTCGTGTCGACCAATGCCATCGAGCCCGCCACCACGGCGGCTCGCTGGTTCGTGGGCTCCATCGGTCTGGTGTGGCTGGTCACCATCCTGGTCTCGGTCTTCGGCCTGATCTACGCCTCTCGCCGCACCCCGCCACCCCCCGATCAGGACGAGCGCCTCCACGATCTGCTCCGGGGCTCGCCGGAGCACTCCTCGATCGAGTGGATGCTCACGTGGGAGGGCAACACCGTCTGGTTCTTCTCCAAGGGCAGCACCGCCATCGGCTACCGGGTCGTCGGTGCCGTCGCCCTCTGCCTCGGTGACCCGGTCGGTCCGCTCGACGAGCGGGTCGAGGCCATGCGGGAGTTCGATCGCTATTGCTTCGTGCGGGGTTGGATCCCGTGCCTGTTCGCGGCGGGCCAGGCGACGGCCACCCTGGCCGAGGAGGTGGGTTGGAAGGCCATCCAGGTCGCAGAGGACAGCGTCGTCCCGCTGCCGGAGCTCGAGTTCAAGGGCAAGGCCTGGCAGGACGTCCGCACCGCCCTCAACAAGGCCGGTAAGCAGGACATCCGGCTCGAGGTCACCCGATGGAAGGACTCGAAGCCGGTGGTGACCGATCAGCTCCGGGCCATCAGCCAGGGCTGGGTGTCGGACAAGTCGCTGCCCGAGATGGGCTTCACGCTGGGCACGCTGGCCGAGGCCGACGACGCCGAGGTCCGCCTCCACCTGGCTCTCGACCCCGACCTGACCGTCGAGGGCTTCACGTCGTGGATGCCCGTGGCCCGAGAGGGGCAGGTCGTGGGCTGGACCGTCGATCTGATGCGCCGACGCGACGGCGGCTTCCGCTCGGTGATGGAGTTCCTGATCGGGGCATCGGCGCTGCAACTCAAGGACGAGGGCTATGAGTTCATCTCGCTCTCGGCGGCGCCGCTGGCCAAGGCCCCCGACCAATTGTCGGGTGACAGCGACCAGAAGGTGCTCCAGAAGCTCCTCGACTTCCTCGGCGACACCCTCGAGCCGTACTACGGCTTCCGGTCGCTCCTGGCCTTCAAGGCCAAGTTCCAACCGGAGTTCCGGCCCATGTACCTCGTCTACCCGGACGAGTCGGCGCTGGCCGAGATCGGCCTGGCCATCGCCCGGGCCTACATGCCCGACGCGACCTTTGTCGACTGGGTGCAGATGGGCGCCGACATGGTCATCCCCGGCCGAGGTGAGCACGGTGCCAACACTCCCGACGACGAATCGAGCTGACCGATGGCGTGGACCCTGGACGAGGTCGAGGAGCGGTTCCTCCAGAGCATGCGCGACAACGGGCACGTTCAGATCGAGGGTCATTCCGTGCTCTCCCCGACCCCCGACGTGTTGTTCACCACCGCCGGGATGCACCCGCTCACGCCGTATCTCGGCGGCGAGACCCACCCCGAGGGGCGCCGGCTGTGCGACGTGCAGCGTTGTGTGCGCACCACCGACATCGACGAGGTGGGGGACAACACCCACCTGACCGTCTTCGAGATGGTCGGGAACTGGAGCCTCGGCGACTACTTCAAGGAGACCGCCATCCCGCAGTCGATGGCGCTGCTGACCGAGGACTTCGGCATCGACCCCGAGCAGCTCTACGTCTCGGTGTTCGCGGGTGACCCCGCCCAGGGGCTGGCCCCCGACGTCGAAGCCGCGGAGATCTGGGAGCAGTGCTTCTCGGAGGCCGGGGTCGACTCGACCGGCCACATCACCTCGCTCGGCATCGAGGACAACTGGTGGTCCAACGGACCGAGCGGTCTGTGCGGGCCCGATACCGAGATGTTCGTCTACGTCGGGACCGAATCGAAGCCGGTGTTCGCCGACATCCCGGAGTTCGTGGAGATCTGGAACAACGTCTTCATGACCTATGACCGGGCCGAGGACGGAACCCTCTCGGAGCTCGGTCAGCGCAACATCGACACCGGGATGGGGGCGGAGCGCGCCGAGCTGTTCCTCAACGGGCAGAACACAGTGTGGGAGACGCCGGAGATGCTGGTGTTGCTCGACGGTGTGGCCCGAGGACTGCAGATCGGAACCGACGGCCTGAGCGCCGATCAGGTGCGATCCCTGCGGATCGTCACTGATCACCTGCGCGCAGCACTGGCCATCGCCGCCGCAGGGGTGTACCCGTCGGCCAGCCGTCAGGGGTACGTGCTGCGCCGTCTGGTGCGGCGATCGGTGCGCCATGCCGAGTTGCTCACGGGCACCGAGGACGGGCTCGCGGCCCTGCTCCACGAAGCATCGGGCCAGGTGGCATCGTTGCAGGGGCAACGGTGGGCGGATCTCACGGGGGAGTCGGGTGACAAGGCCAGAGAGACCCTCGACAAGGAGGTCTCGAAGTTCGCCAAGGCGTTGCGCTACGCCGTCGATCAGTTGCACGAGACCGCCGACCTCGGCGCCGTGTTCGATGGCGACTTGGCTTTCCGGTGTGCCGACACCTTGGGTTATCCCGCGGAGCTGGCGGCGGAGGAAGCGGCTCGCATCGGAATGACTCTGGACCCGGCGTGGCCCGACCGCTACGAGCAACTTCGCGAGGAGCAACGCGAGCGCTCGCGGGGCTGACGGGCGGGGACTCGGACATCAACCCGGACGAGGTCGGACCGTTCACCGGATGAAGAGCATCTCGCGGTACTTCGGCAGGAGCTGATCGACCGGCACGTTGTAGAAGTGGGCGAGGCGGCCGTGATGCCGGCGGTCAGGTCCGAGAGGTAGGACATCGTCGCCGGGTAGATCATCGTCCGTGCCAGTTCGACGCACAGCTTGGCCTCGACGCCGATGGAGAGGATGTACTGCTCGCTGTAGACCTCGTAGCGACTCTCGAGTTCGATCGGGGACAGGACGCCCGTGCGCTTGAAGAGGCTGATCACGAACTCGTCGAGGAAGACGGGCAGGGCGTCGGCCGTGGTGGGGATGTTCTAGAGGCCCCGCTCGTTGACCGCCATCTCGTGCCACTCCGACGAGTACCCGTCACCGCCGAAGACCACGTCACCGTGCAGCTCCATCAGTTCCTTCAGGACCGCGGCCACGGCATCGAGCTGGGTCATGCCGCTCTCGAGCTCCGCTTCGAGTTTGTCGGCGATCCAGTCGAGCGAGTCGGCGAGCATCGTGTTCATGGCGACGAGCGGTCCGGAGACCGACTGGGAGGAGCCGACGGCCCGGAACTCGAAGCGATTGCCGGTGAAGGCGAACGGGGAGGTTCGGTTGCGGTCCCCGGGATCCCGCGTGAAGGGGAGGATCTGGGAGAGCCCGAGATCCATCACCCCGCCGTCGCTGGCCACCGGCATGCTTCCCGCCTTGATGTCGTTGAAGACCGCTTCGAGCTGGTCTCCGAGGTACACCGACAGGATCGCCGGCGGCGCCTCGTTGGCGCCGAGTCGGTGATCATTCGCCGCCGAAGCGATGACCGCCCGCAGCAGGGGGCCGTAGAGGTGCACGCCGCGAATGACGGCCCCGCAGAAGAGCAGGAAGTTCAGGTTCTCGTGCGGGGTGGAGCCGGGATCGAGGAGGTTTCCCTGCGTGGCGTTGCCCACCGACCAGTTGACGTGCTTGCCCGACCCGTTGATGCCAGCGAAGGGCTTCTCGTGCAGCAGGCACGTGAATCCGTGGGCCTTCGCGGTGGACTTCATCAAGGTCATCATCAGTTGCTGGTGGTCGGCCGCAACGTTGGCGGCCTCGAAGTACGGGGCGATCTCGAACTGCCCCGGGGCCACCTCGTTGTGGTGGGTCTTGGCCGGAATGCCGAGGCGGAAGAGCTTGTCCTCGAAATCCTGCATGAAGACCTGGACCCGCTCGGGGATGGCGCCGAAGGAGTGGTCGTCGAACTCCTGACCCTTGGCCGACGGCGCACCGAAGAGCGTGCGGCCCGTCAGCAACAGGTCGGGGCGGCTGTTGGCGAAGTGCGTGTCGACCAGGAAGTACTCCTGTTCGGCACCGCAGCTGGAGTTCAGGGGAGCGATCTCGGTCTCACCCATGAGCCTGAGGAGCCGCTGGGCCGAGGTGTTCATCGCCGCGTTCGAGCGCAGCAGCGGGATCTTCTTGTCGAGGGCCTCGCCGGTCCACGAGAAGAACACGCTGGGGATCATGAGGGTGGCGCCGTTGGGGGTGTGCATCACGTACGCCGGGCTGGTCGGGTCCCAGGCCGTGTAGCCGCGCGCCGCGTTCGTCATGCGCAGGCTGCCGTTCGGAAACGACGATCCGTCCGGTTCGCCCTTGATGAGCAGGCTGCCGGTGAACTCGGTGATGGCCTTGCCATCGCCGTCGGTCACGATGAAGCCGTCGTGCTTCTCGGCGGTGATGTTGGTCATCGGGAAGAAGACGTGGGAGAAGAACTTCACGCCCTTGCCGAGGGCCCAGTCCTTCATGGCGGCGGCGACGATGTCGGCGGTGGCGGAGTCGAGCGGCGCACCGGTCTGCACGGTCTCCTTCATGGCCTTGAAGGCGTGCTTCGACAGGCTTTCCTCCATGGTCGCCAGGCTGAACACGTCGCACGCCCAGATCTCGCTCAGCGGACCGCCGGCGGTCGCCACGGTCGGCGGACGGGCGTTGATCTCGTCGATTGCTCTCGTGCGCAGGGTGTTGGCGGTCATCGTCGGCCTTTCGGTTCACCGCTGGGTCACAGCGGCTCGGGGCGCGTCGCTTCCGTGCACGACGTCGACCGGAAGGTACCGAGGTGGGTGAGCTCCAGTGGGGCGACCAGTCGTGATTTCTCTCGCCCGTAACGCGCCCGTGACCTTGCCGGTCGATTTCGCGGGCTGGGAGCGGATCTCGCCGAAGTCGGTCACGAAGTCGTCGGCGGCCCCTCGGGCTGCCTCGGTGATTCTCAGGATGTCTCAGATCGGGTGCAGATGCAGTGTCGACCCGCTCGGGCGGCGAGACTCGACCAGGTGGAACTCCTCCTGCTGTCCAACTCGACCAACCACGGCAGCACCATGTTCCATCATGCGGCGGCCGAGATCGTGGCGATGGTCGGGGGTGACGTGGTGACGTTCGTCCCCTACGCGCTGGCCCACTGGGACGAGTACGCCGATCGGGTCACCTATGCGTTGGGGGAGCTCGGCGTCGAGGTCGTCTCTGCCCATCGGGCCCGCCAGCCCGACCGGGCCGTTCTGGAGGCGAAGGTCGTGGTGATGGGCGGAGGCAACAGCTTCCGCTTGCTCGACTCGCTCCAGGGTCTCGGGGTGATGGAGGCCCTTCGCGACCAGGTGGAGTCAGGGGCCACCCGCTATCTCGGATCCTCGGCCGGGACCAACATCGTGTGTCCCACGATTCGCACCACGAACGACATGCCGATCTGTGAGCCCGCGAGCCTGTCGGCCCTGGGCCTTCTGCCGTTCCAGATCAACCTGCACTACGTCGAGGTTGATCCCGAGTCGACCTTCATGGGCGAGAGCCGCGACGAACGCATCGCCGAGTTCCTCGAGGAGAACGACTGCCCGGTGCTGGCCATGTACGAGGGGTCCTGGCTGCGGGTCTCTGGCGACCAGGCGGTCGTCGAGGGCCCGGCGCGGCTCTTCTGGCGCACCGGGGCGGAGGCCTTCACCGATGGGGCCGACGTCTCACATCTGTTGATCCTCAGCCCGCGCTTCGGCGACGGGCGCCGGCCGACCAGTCACGTCACCCGGTAGACTTGTCGAACCCCTGCTTCGTGGATCCCTCGTGGAGATCTTGGTCGTTCTCGACCGGCATCGTCCTGTCGCCTCTTCGGAGCCCTCAAGAGGAGCGATATGTCAGAGTCCCTTCCGCCGGCTGCGCCGATCTCCTCTCATGAGGCGTCCGGCCTCACCTCCCGGCCGACTGCCGTCGTCTACTGCGAGGCCAACTTCGGTCGACCCGACGGCAAGACCGCGAACGGGCTGGTCCGGTACTCGGAGCGTTATCGCATCGTCGCGGTGATCGACAGCCACTGCGCCGGTCACGACGCCGGCGAGGTTCTCGACGGAGTGGCCAACGGGATCCCCATCTGCGCCGACATGGCCGCGGCGGTGGCCCAGGCCGGGGCCGTACCCGATGTGGTGATCTTCGGTGTCGCCCCCACCAGCGGGATGCTGTCGGCGGCCGAGCGCGAGGTGCTGCTCGACGCGATGCGTGACGGAATGGGTGTCGTCAACGGGCTCCACGAGTTCCTCAACGACGACGCGGAGTTCGTGGCCACCGCCATCGCCCACGATGTCACGATCGAGGACGTGCGCCGCCCCCGCGACAAGAAGGACCTGCGCATGTTCAGTGGCCGGATCGCCGAGGTCGCCTGCCCGCGCATCGCCGTGCTCGGCACCGACGGGGCCATAGGGAAGCGCACGACGGCCACCATCTTGACCCAGGCCCTGAAGCAACGGGGTATCTCGGCGGTGATGGTGGGAACCGGTCAGACCGGTCTGATCCAGGGGGCGCGCTACGGCGTGGCGCTCGATGCTGTCCCGTGCCAGTTCTGCTCCGGCGAGATGGAAGCAGCGGTGGTCGAGGCGTGGGAGGGCGAGCATCCCGACGTCATCGTGATCGAGGGCCAGGGCGCCCTCAGCCATCCCGCCTACATCAGCTCTGCGTTCATCCTGCGCGGCAGTCGACCGGATGCGGTGATCCTCCAGCACGCTCCGGGCCGCCGCAAGCTCGGCGACTTCGCCGACGTGCCCATGCCCGACCCGGCCGCGGAGATCGCTCTCATCGAGGCCTTCGGCGACACCGAGGTGATCGGGCTCACGATCAACCACGAGAACATGACCGATGCCGAGGTGACGACGGCGATCACGCTCTACGAGCTCGAGCTCGGCATCCCGGCGACCGATGCTCTGACCCGTCCGACCGATCGTCTCGTCGAAATCGTCCTGGGGCGGTTCCCGGAGCTGGCGGCGAAGGTGGCGATCAGCACGTCATGACGATGCCGAGGTTGGAGATCCGTCTCGACCTCATCGCCCACAACGCCCGTGTTCTCGTCGACCGACTCGCCGCTCGAGGCATCGTCGTGTGCGGCGTCACCAAAGCCACGGGGGGCTCCTCGGAGGTGGCGGCGGCCATGCTCGCCGCCGGTGTCGCCTCGATCGGCGAGTCGCGTCTCGAGAACGTGGAGGCTCTCCGCCGCCAGGACGTGACGGCGGAGGTCATGCTCGTGCGCAGCCCCGCCCCGAGTCAGGTGGCCCGAGCGGTGAGGCAGGTCGATCTCAGTTTGAACTCCGAGATGGCGGTGATCGACGCGCTGTCGTTGGAGGCCCTCCGACAGGGGCGCCGCCACGGTGTGGTGCTGATGGTCGAGCTCGGGGACCTGCGCGAAGGCCTCATGCCCGACGATGTCGCCAGGGCCGCCGAGCAGGTGCTGACGCTGCCCGGCGTGAAGCTCCGTGGCCTCGGCGCCAACCTGGCCTGCCAGAGCGGGGTGGTGCCCGACGCCGCCAACATGCAGGAGTTGACGAACCTGGTCGTCACGGTGGAGGAGCGGCTCGGCGTCGCGCTCGACATCGTGTCCGGCGGCAACTCGGCCAACCTGGGTTGGGCCCTCGACGAACGAAACGACCTCGGCCGGATCAACCACCTGCGTCTGGGCGAGGCGATCCTGCTCGGCGTCGACCCGATCGACCGGTCGCCGATCCATGGCCTGCGCACCGATGCCTTCGCCCTGGTGGGTGAGGTGATCGAGTCGAAGTGCAAGCCGGCGGTGGCGTGGGGCACCCTCGGGCAGACGGCGTTCGGGCCGCCGTCGATCGGAGGCACGTGCGGCGAACCCGCGATCATGAATCGGGTCATCATCGCCCTGGGCCGCCAGGACATCGAGCCCGCGGGGCTCGTCCCGCCCGTCGGCGTCACGGTTCTAGGTGCCAGCAGCGACCATCTCGTGCTCGACTCTGGCCCCGAGCTGCTTCCGGTGGGCGCCGAGATCGGCTTCGGTGTGCACTACTCCGCGCTGCTGCGGGCGTCGACGTCGCCCTCGGTCGAGTCAACGTATCGCTGGTCGGAGGGGTCCGACGGAGCGACGGCGGGGGCCGTGGACGGGGGCACGATCTAGGGTTCACGCTTCCCGAGTCGATGCCACCGAGGTCACCCACCGATGAAGCAGATCATGTTGCACGGCGCCGACGACTGGCGCCTCGACGACATCGCGGAGCCCGAGCCCGGCCCGCGTGACGCCCTGGTTCGCATCGCCGCCTGCGGTATCTGCGGCACGGACGTGTCCTACATCCACATGGGCATGACCCCGGGGCATCCGATCCCGCTCGGCCACGAGATGGCCGGCATCGTGGCCTGGGTCGGTGACGAGGTCACCGACGTCGCTGCGGGCGATCGCGTGATCGTGTGCCCGTCCGATGGTGGCAACGGTCCGATGGGCACGGGCGGCCCTCAAGGTGGTCTCACTCCCGTCTTGCACGTCCCGGACGTGACGAGCGGGCGTCGCCTCTTCCGGGTGCCCGACGGGCTGCCCCTCACCACGGCGGCGTTGGCCGAGCCGTTGGCCGTGGGCATGCAGTCGGTCAACCAGTCCGAGGCGAGGCCCGGCGACAAGGTCGTGGTGTTCGGGTGCGGGCCCATCGGGCTCATGGCGCTGGCCACCCTCGCCGACCGGGGGGTCACCGACACCGTCGCCGTCGACCTGAGCCCGGCGCGCCTGGAACTGGCCCGCACGGTCGGCGCCGCCCACGTGCTCGACCCGACCGAGATCGACGTGTGGGAGGAGCTGAAGCGCATCCACGGCACCGCGCCCTTCATGTTCGGCCCCACCCCGGCCACCGACGTCTTCATCGAGGCCTCGGGAGCCGACAGCGTGATCGGGGACGTCCTCCAGAACGGCCGGGTGGACGGCACCCTGGTGATCGTCGCCCTGCACTACCGGCCGGTGAAGACCAGTTACATCAACGTGTTGATGAAGCAGTTCACCATCCGCGGGTCGATGGAGTACCCCGAGCGGTTCGAGGACGCCATCGAATTGCTGGCCCGTCGCGACCTGTCTCATCTCATCACCCACACGCTGGCGTTGGAGGAGTTCGGGGACGGGCTGGCCGTGCTCGAAGGCTCCAAGGATTGCGGCAAGGTGATGATCACGATGGGGGAGGAGCGGTGAGGAACACGGCACAGTTCGACTTCACGGGCGCCTCGGTGCTCGTCACCGGTGGCACCAGCGGCATCGGCCATGCCGTCGCCATCGCGTTCGCGACGGCCGGGGCCTCGGTCACGGTCACCGGTACCCGAGGCTCGGCGGCTGACTACGAGACCGACATGTCGGCGTTCACGTTCGAGCCGCTCGAGATGCGTGACACCGGTGCCGTCGATGCCCTCGCCGCCGGGCTCGGCCCGCTCGACGTCCTGGTCAACAACGCCGGGGCCAACTTCCCCGACGGACTCGACGAGTGGAGCCCCGAGGGCTTCTCGGCATCGCTCGCCATGAACGTCGAGGGGGCCCAGCGGCTCACGGTGGGAGCGAGGGGGGCACTGGCGGCCAGCACCATGACGGGTGGTGCCAGCGTCGTGAACATCGTGTCGATGGTGAGCTACCGGGCCACCACCATCGTGCCCGGCTACTCGTCGTCGAAGGCGGCGCTGCTGGCCCTGACCCGCAACCTGGCCCTGCACTGGGTGAACGCCGGGATCCGGGTGAACGCCGTTGCCCCTGGTCTCATCGACACCCCCATGACGGCGCCGATGAAGTCCTACCCCGACATGCTCGACGCCGAGCTGGCCAAGCAGGCGATGAGGCGGATGGGCACCCCGGAGGAGGTCGCGGCGGCCGTGTTGTTCCTGTCCAGCGCGGCGTCGTCGTTCACCACCGGCACAGCCTTCGCCGTCGACGGCGGGTATCTGGCGCTGTGAGGACCGCCCCATGACCGACGAGATCCGCATCGACGACCTGGCTGCGCCCCAGCTCAACGACATCCAGCGCATGGGGCTCGAGTACGGCGAGTCCAAGCACACCGAGCTGACCGTCGACGCCGTATGTGTCGCGGCCGTCGCCGCGACCGGCCTCGACGACTTCGGGTCCGACGACTTCCGGGAGCGTCTCGGCCTCCAGCTCAGCGAGATGGACGCCGACGCCGAACGCACCGGCCTCGGGCGCATGCTCATGTTCGGCGACTGCACCCGTTACGCGGCGAACCGTCTGCGCATCCGTGACCTGCTGCAACGCCACCCCGAGATACTCGACATCGAGATCGTCCAGCCGGTGATCGTGGTCGGTCTTCCGCGCTCGGGCACCACCAACCTGGTGAACCTGCTCGCCGCCGACTCCCGCTTCCGGTCGCTGCCGCTCTGGGAGAGCTACGAGCCCGTCCCCGATCCCCGGGAGCGGGCGGACGGGGTCGATCCTCGCTGGACCCGTTGCCAGCAGGCGTGGGAGGCCATGCAGGCCGGCGCGCCGTTCGTGGCCGCCATGCACCCCATGGAGCCGGACCACGTGCACGAGGAGAACGAGCTCATGGCGCCGGACTTCTCGAACTACAACCTCGAATGGGTGGCCCGGGCTCCACGATGGCGCGACCACTACCTCGCCCACGACCAGACGCCGCACTACGCGTACATGAAGACGGTGCTGCAGATCCTGCAGTGGTTCCGACCCCGGGAGCGGTGGGTGCTGAAGTCACCCCAGCACCTCGAGAACCTCGGTCCGCTCATGGCCACGTTCCCCGACGCCAGCATCGTGGTCACCCACCGCGACCCCGTGGCGGTGGTGCAGTCGACCATCACCATGGTGACCTACGGCGCCCGCACCGCCTACCGGAGCACCGACCCGGAGTGGTACCGCGACTACTGGACCGACCGCATCGGCCGACTGCTCGACGCGTCGATGCGGGATCGGCATCTGTTGCCCGAGCGACGAACGGTGGACGTGTTCTTCCACGAGTACATGGCCGACGAGATGGGCACCCTCCAGCGCATCTACGACGACGCCGGTATCGGGCTCACCGACACCGCCCGCCAGGAGATCGAGGCCCATCAGGCCGCGCATCCTCGGGGGAAGGCGGGCCGGGTCGTCTACGACCTGCGCGGCGACTTCTCCACCACGCCCGAGGAGGTCCGCTCCCGCTTCGGGGCGTACCTCGACGCCTTCCCCAGCGTACGGATCGAGGTCCAGTGAACATCCCCGAACAGGTCGACCATCTCATCGACACCCGGCCGGGCCGGGAGCTCCTGACGCCGGCCTACGACGAGATGGCCCGCCCGGTCGTCGACGGGCTCGTGTACCGCTCGGGGGGCACGACCGCCTCGTACATGGTGCTCACCGACAACGGTCGCATCATCGTCAACACGGGCATGGGCTACGAGGCGCCGCACCACCAGCGGCTGTTCGACGCCATTCGTCCGGGACCCACCCACCACATCATCACCACGCAGGCCCACGTCGACCACGTCGGTGGCGTCGACCTGTTCAAGGAACCCGGCACCACCTACATCGCCCAGGCCAACAACCCGGCGTGTCAGGCCGACGACAAACGCATCCAGGGTCTGCGCATGCGCACCGCTGGCATCTGGTTCGACATGCTCGGCACCGACGCCAAGCGCATCTACCGGGAGAACCCCGGAGTGTCGATGAAGCAGTCCGAGCCCACGCCGGACATCCTCTTCGACGAGCGGCTGAGTCTCACCGTCGACGGTCTGCGCGTCGAGCTGCTCGCCGCGGTGGGGGAGACCATCGACTGTTGTGTGGTGTGGCTGCCCGACCACCGGGTGGCCCTCGTCAGCAACCTCTTCGGCCCGCTGTTCCCGCACTTCCCGAACGTCAACACCGTCCGGGGCGACCGCTACCGGTTCATCGAGCCGCAGCAGGCGACGAACCGGATGGTGCGTGAGCTACGGCCCGAGGTGCTCGTCACCGGGCGCTACGAGCCGATCGTGGGCGCCGAGCTCATCGAGGCCAGCCTCGAGCGGCTTCACGGGGCTGTCGACCACGTGCACACCAAGGCGCTCGAGGGCTTCAACGCCGGCACCGACGTGTGGACCCTGATGCGCGACATCGAGCTGCCGCCGGAGCTACGGGTCGGGCAGGGCTACGGCAAGGTGTCGTGGGCCGTGCGCACCTTCTGGGAGGAGTACGTCGGCTGGTTCAAGCTCTCTTTCACCACCGAGCTCTTCCCCGACCCCGCGCCCGCCGCGTTGGGCGAGCTGGTCGACGCCCTCGGCGTGGAGGCCACGCTCGAACGGGCCGAGGCCGCACTGGCGCGCGGCGAGGCGGTGCTGGCCATCCGTCTCGGCGAAGCCGTCGAAGCCGTGGTGCCCGAGGACCACCAGCTCCGAGCGCTCATGGCCGAGGCCCATCGGCGCCTCCTCGCCGACGGAGGGGACGTGAGCTTCTGGGAAGAGGGTTGGCTGCGCACCCAGGCCGAGCGCTGGGAAGCCGCCGGGACCTGACCCGGTGGCCATCGACCCCGGTGGGGGTCTCCGACTGGCTCGCTGACGGGCTGGCTGAGCTGTGTTCCGAGTCAGCTCACGAGGTCGACGCACCATCCGCGAGGCGTGTCGGCCACGAAGTCGTTGGTGGCGGGGGAGGGACACGTCCGATCGACGCGAATCTGCGACAGCTCGCCGTTACCGCCGGCCTGCACGTCGAACTCGTTCACCCCTGAGTTCCGGTTGAGCTGGTTGGCCCTGCTCTCAGCGCGACCCCACGATCGCAACAGCACCCGAGCGTCCCACAACCCGTCCGAGCGCGCACTCGACAGTGGGGGCCGGGATGGTCGCTCACTATCGTGGCGCCGTGATGCCAGCATCGAAAGTGTGCGCCTCGTGCGGCCGGACGATGACGTGGCGGGCGGCATGGGCGGCGAACTGGGACGAGGTGCGCTACTGCTCGGAGCGATGTCGCCGTCGACGGCTGCGCGCGGTCGACGAGGCGCTCGAGGCGGCGATCTGCATCCTTCTCGACGAGCGCCCGCGCCGCGCCACCATCTGCCCCAGTGAAGCGGCTCGGGCCGTCGCCCCCGATGGCTGGCGGGCACTGATGGAGCCAACGCGGTCGGCGGCGCGACGCCTGGTTGCCTCCGGTGAGGTGGAGATCACCCAAGGCGGACGGGTTGTCGATCCCTCGTCGTGCAAGGGCCCGATCCGCATCCGGCGTGCCGGCACCTGAGCGCGCTCGGAGAAACCTTTGACCCACCGGTTGCACGCGAGCGGCGAAGCAGGGGGACGCCGATCGACAGCGGTCAGCGCCGCCAGAGCCGTTCGACCACGGCCATGTGGGGTGCTGTCAACATGGCGACGAACACGACGATGAGCGGAAGCAAGAGGTCGGTCTGCCCGGCGACGGCCGCACCCCAGACCACCACGGCGAGCCCGAGGAGTGACAGGGCGCTCAGGGGAGCGGCGAAGCGGGCGACGGAACGCCGCGATGCCGGCTCGCTCCCGAGCAGGTCGGCGAGCACGAAGAGATGGCCGAGGGAATGCCACAGCCCGAAGTAGACGGCGAAGCCGACAAGCGGGTCGGCGAGTAGGAACACGAGCGTCAGTGCGGCCACCGTGATGACTTCCTTCGCCATGACGGAGCGATCGATCGACCGGTGGGTGATCGTTGCGCCGATCGCGACGTGCTGGCCGACCAGCAGCACGCACCAGAGCCACCAGTGCTCGGCCAGCCACGGCCAGCTCGACGGATCGCCGCCCCCGAGACGTTCGATGACGGGAGCAACCGTTGCGAGGTGAGCCACGATCGGTAGCCCTACGACGAGTAGGCCGCGCGAACACTGCAAGACGAGCTGGCGCGGGCCGGGTAGCCGCAGGTAGGCGAGATCGGACTGGCCGAAGTGGTACACCGACATCGCCAAGAAGGCGGTGAGCGCGAAAGCGGGCACCACCGACCAGACGAGGCCGACAGCCGCCATCGCGAGCAGGTACCTGACGACGAAGCGACGATGCGACCGGTGGCGGCGGTCGTCGATCGCTTCGACGACGAGGTGGTCGACGGCGCCGTGCGGGATGCCCAAGACGGCGATCACCGCCAGGATGACGACGATGGACAGCCAGCCCGGAGGCGACCAGACCGTCGCGACGGCGGCGACCGCGAGGGTGGTGGCGACGACGGGCCAGAAGACCCCCGGTGACCGGAGGTCGAGGGCCGGCGTCGGAACCTCGACGGTGGTGGTCATGCGCTTCGACGCCGGCGCGCTTGGCCGATAATGCCGGCTCCGAGCTCGATGGCGCGAGCCCAACGCGAGGCGTTCGGTGCCGACCTCCCGTCCACCGGAGTGCTGGCGGAGTGGATGGCGAGGACCGGTGGCTCGATTCGTCGCGGGGTGGGGAGGCGGTTCATGGTGGGGCTTTCGATCGATGTCTCTCCTCGCAGCACGCTCCAGCACCGTGTCTTCCCACATGGGAAACGCACTGCGAACCTTCACGTTACCGCGCCGACACCCGCGGAGCCGACAGGACATCGCCGGTAGATGCTCGCTCCATCCGAGAACCATGAAGTCCCGAATTCACTGTTTCCGGGCCTTGTCAATGCCCGAGTTGACGTCCCCGCTGGTGGCCACGAGAAGTCCTCGCCTCTCGATGTGGCCGGCGTCGAGATCGGCCGCCAAGACCGGTGTCGGGCCGCTCAAGAGGTTTCGAGTGAGTCAACACGTTGGACAGGGTGGGGCCCTCGTGTCGATTGCGCTTCCCATTTGCCCCGAGCGGACTCCTCCCGCGAGAGACAGTCGGTTGCGTGACCTTCGAACGGAGCACCGTCGACCGCCACCCTGGTCCGTTCTCCGTGTCGGACCGGTTGTTGTGGTTCGGCGTCGCCGCGTTGGTGGCTGCGGCGCTCGCGGCAACGCTGATCCTGGTGCTCCTTCCCCGGTTCGGTCGAGATGTCGCGCTTATCGACTTCGCCGTCTACCGATGGGGTGGGCTGCACGCGCAATCGCCCGACCTCTACCGCAGCACGGTTCCCGCGTCGTCGATCCCGGGGTACACCGAGGGCGATCTGCCCTTCATCTACCCCCCCCTTTGCGGCGCTGGTTTTCGTTCCGTTCGGCTGGCTGTCGCTCTCCCTCGTGCAGTGGGTGAGCCTCATGGTCAACCTCGCCGGTCTGGCGGGCATCGCGTTCGTCGCGTTCCGGGCCGAGGGGGTCAATCCGGGTCGAGGGCTCACCGGACTGTCGCTCCTGATCGGCTGCATCGCTGCGGTCCTGGAGCCGGGGTTTCGGAACCTGATGTTCGGTCAGATCAACATCGTGCTCGTCACGCCCGGGATCATCTGGTTGATGCCGCACGGCAACGCGCTCGAGCGCGGCTGGAACAGTGTGCAGTTCCTGCTCGGCAACGCCTACGTGTTGCTCACGCTCGCTGCCGGCACGGCGCTCGTGGTGACCTGGCTCCGACCGCGACGTAACGGCTGCCCGCGGCCGGACGACGCCGGTCGCCGCGAGTGGGGCCGGTCCCGCTCCCACCAACGGGATGCGGTGGGCTCATCTACCGATCCGATGGACCCAGGGCCGTCACCATGACGATCGACGGCGTCACCGTCGACGACGACCGCGAAGCCCGAGAATCAAAGCGAAATGTGGTTCGGACACGGGCGCGTCCGAGCGATGAGTCTTGCCTTCTGGGATCCGCTGAGCCGCAAGACTGCGTCCGGACGAGCAGCCCCGGCCCCCCTTTGGGAGCGGTGGCCGATTTTGTGGTGGAGCTGGGGGGAATCGAACCCCCGTCCGTCAAGTGGTGACTGTCCGCGCTACGACCGTTCCCGAGCTTCAGGCTTGATGGCTGCCTGCCCGCCGGGTCGGGTGGGCCACGAGGGCCCCGCCACCGAGTCTTTCCCCGAGGTCAGCGGTCTTTCTCGCCGTCAGCCGTCTTTCCGGCCGTCACCCACCGCTTCTGTTGCCGGGCTGCGGTGAGCAGGCCCCGTGCGCCATTGCTGGTCACTGTTTCTCTCTAGGCCTGAGTTAGATCAGGCGGCGAGAGCGAACTGCTCATCGGCGGTTCTTTGGTTGCCCCCGTTTATCGAGTCTGAGGCAACTCGGGTCGCACGATCCAGCTCCCGGTCCCAACGTCGAAACCGATCAGCCCCGTGATCGCTGGTGCCGCCTTTTCTCCGGCGGCCCCACCACGATAGCGGCGGCGGCCACCGGAGAGGCCAGCGGTTCCGTTCAGCCCTCGGCGTCCTGGGCTTCCTTGGCCGCAGCCTTGAGGTCCTTGGCGGTGGCGTCGTCTACGGCCGACTCCACGATCCGGTCGGCCTTCTCGAGGGCCTTGCGGATCCTGACAGCGCCCGGGTCGGAGACGAGGGCCAGGATGCCGGAGTGCCCCGGCGCGATGGCGTCTTCGAGGTTCTTGGCCAGTTCCTTGCGATGGTGCACCTCGCGGGCCTTCCCCGTGGCGGTGCCGGCCGCACCCAGAACGACGGCGCTGGCGATGATGGACGGCGGGAAGAACACGCCCAGCACCACCCCGCCCAGGACCCCCCACCGCAGGCCCGACCTCGTGCTCTTGTCGGTCACCTTCTGTACCGTCAGCGTGCCGTCGGCGTCGCGGGCGACCACGAGAACGCCCTCGATCTCGACAGTGGCACCGTCCTCGATCTCCTTCAGGGTCTCGTAGACCTCCATCGCCAGTCCGGCGTCGCTGAAGTCGGCGGCGAACAGGGTGTACGCGCCGTCGCTGTAGGCACCCACGGCGGCGGTCTCCCCTACGTCCGGGCTGGGGTTCTGGTCGGTCATGTCGCACTTCTCCTGACTCACGGCCGGGTTCGGCCGATCTGACGCTGACGCTACCCTCTCAAGCAGGGAGATCCCTGCGGCCATCAGCCACCCGTCGACGGTGCTGAGGCCGATCCGCTGGGCCAGCCCCGCCGAGTCGCCGATGACGCTCGCCGCCAGCGCCACCGTCGCTACGCCGGTGACCAGGGCCGAGCCGATCACCCATCGGCCGGATCCTTCGCGGCGCAGCCGGCGGATGGCGGTGAGCGGGATCGCCACCAACGCCACGTAGGCGGTACCGGCGGCGACACCATGCAGGTCCTCGGTGGTCGGGGACCCGAGGGGAAGGGCGGCCCCACCGCGAACGTGGCGACGGCGTTGAGCGCGGCGGCGATGCCCGTGGATCGACCGAACCGCCGCCCCAGGGAAGGCGCCGCCGCCAGAACGAATGCGCCGTAGGCGACGAACCCGGCCGTCATCAGGACTCGCGTGGGGGCTCCGACCGCCGCCAGCTCGCTGATCGCGTCGACGGTCGGTGCCTGGCAACGTAGGGCCCGTCATCATCGACAGCGTCGACGGTCTGGGCCGTCAGGGCGACCGGCCGGCGAGCGCACGACACTCGTGGCTTCGCTCCGGGTCGGCCGGGTCCGATGCGAGGGGGACGGCGTGGCCCGGGTCCGTTTCAACCACGTGGAGCTCACGGTGCCGCCGGGCACGCTCGACGCCGACATCCGCGCCGACCTGAGTGCCTTCTACACGGCGGGTACCGGCCCCGATCGCCGCTGGCAGTACCCTCCAGCCCCTGTCGACTGACCGACGGCGGTGCCGGTCCTCGATGCGCCCTGACGATCGGGCAACCTGTGAGGGCGGGGCGAACCGCCGAACCCCGACGGAGTCATCGGATGGACCAGTGGTGGCAGGAGGACATCGTGGAGCCGGGGAAGCTCCCGCTCCTGCTCCTGACGTTGGCGTTCGTCGCCACGTTCGCCCTCACTCGCGTCATCGTCCGGATGATCCGCGCCGGAAAGGGCCCCTTCTCCGACAACTCCGTGGGGGGAGTGCACGTTCACCACGTCGTACCCGGCCTGGCGTTGATGGTGCTCGGTGGCCTGGTCGCCTTCGGGGCCCAGACCGAGGGCTGGCGAGCCGTCGCGGCGGTGGTGTTCGGCGTCGGCCTGGCCCTGGTGCTCGACGAGTTCGCCCTGGTGCTGCACCTCGAGGACGTCTACTGGGAGAAGGAGGGTCGGATGTCGGTCGACATCGTCCTCGTTCTCCTCGGGGTCCTCGTGCTGTCGCTGCTCATGGGTTCACCGGTCGGCATCGACGAACAGACCGACCAGGAGGTCGACGGCCGGATCTCGCTGATGATCTGGCTGGTGCTCGTCTTCGGCAGCGCGTTCATCGCCGCGCTCAAGGGAAAGCTGGCGTCGGCGGTCATCGGCATCTTCTTCGCTCCGGTGGCCTTCGTCGCCGCCATCCGAATGGGGCAACCGGACTCGGCGTGGGCCCGGCATCGCTACGCCAACCGACCGAAGAAGCAGGCACGCGCCGTCGATCGCGCCGCCCGGTTCGATGTCCGGTGGCGGTCGAAGCTCGAGTCGGTCCGCAACACGGTGGCCGGAAAGCCGAACGAACAGCCGGGGGAACCGACCATCGAACCGCAGCGCTGAGCCGACGCGTCTGCCGCCTCGGCTGACGCTCGGGTCGTCGTCAGTGGTCGTAGGTGCCGGCGGCCCGCCGGGCCCGGCCCATCTCCTTCTGCGCCTCGCGCAGAGCGTCACGTTCGGCGATGGCCTGGCGCTTGTCGCCCTTGTTGCGGCCCTTGCCGAGGCCCAGCTCGAGCTTGGCCCGACCGTTCTTGAAGTACAGCGACAGCGGGATGAGGGCGAGGTGCTCGAGGTCCATCCGCATCTTGAGGCGGTCGATCTCGTTGCGGTTGAGCAGGAGCTTGCGCTTGCGGTCCGGCTCGGGCAGGTCGTGCATCCCCGTGGAGAGATGCGGGGCGATGTGCATACCTACGATCCACGCTTCGCCGTCGTCGATCCGGGCGTAGGCCTCTTTGAGCTGCACCTGGGCCTCCCGGAGCGACTTGACCTCGCTGCCGCGCAGCATCAGGCCGGCCTCGATGGTGTCGAGGATGGCGTAGTCATGTCGGGCCGACCGGTTGGTGGCCACGACCTTTGTTCCGGCTTCGTCGGGCTTGGCCATGAGCACGGTGAGGCTACCGGTAGCCCTTCGGGCTCGTGGGTGGTCGATATCGTCGAGCGCGCCGACTGACCGCGCCGGCCGGTAAGCTCCTCCGCCTTGCTGGCCCTTGCCCGATCCGCCCACCTCGCCATCGTCGGGCACCTGCTCGACGGGTTGCCCGACGAGGCGTGCGGACTTCTGGCCGGCCCGACCCGTGCTTCTCGGGGCGGCGACCCGGCTGACGACAGTGAACCGATCCACTCCGCCACCGTCTTCTACCCGACAGCCAACGCGGCGGCATCGAGCCGGGTGTACACGGTGGAGCCACGCGACCACCTACGCGCCGATCGCGACGCCGAGGACCGCGGCCTCGAGATCATCGGGGTCGTGCACTCCCACACCCACACCGAGCCGTACCCGTCGCCCACCGACGTGGCCCAGGCGCCGGACCCCACGTGGCACTACGTGATCGTGTCGTTCCGCACCGGTGTGGCTTCGCTGCGTTCGTATCGCATCGTGGACGCGCAGGTCTCCGAGGAGCCGGTCAGCATCGTCGCCGGTTAGAATCCCGAGCGCAAGGGTCGACATTCACCCGCCACGGGTGTGACCGTGCCCCCTCATCGAGAGTGAATGTTCGGAAGGTCATGATGGCTCTGTATTCCTCGGTTCTCGACATGATCGGCAACACGCCGATGATCGATGTGAGCCGTATCAGCCCGAACGAGAACGTGCGCATCCTGGGCAAGATGGAGGGCCAGAACCCGGCCGGCTCGGTGAAGGACCGCATCGCCCTGAGCATGATCCTCGAGGCCGAGGCCGACGGGACCCTCACGCCGGGCAAGACCATCATCGAGCCGTCCTCGGGCAACACCGGCATCGCCATGGCCATGATCGCCCGGCTCAAGGGGTACCCGATCAAGATCGTGCTCCCCGAGAACGTCTCGATCGAACGCCGCCAACTCCTCGAGGTGTTCGGTGCCGAGATCATCCTCTCGCCCGGCAACGAGGGGTCGAACGGGGCGGTGCGGCGGGCCATCGCTCTCGCCGACGATCACCCCGAGTGGGCCTTCCTCTACCAATACGCCAACGAGGCCAACCCCCGGGCGCACTACGAGACCACCGGCCCCGAGATCTGGCGTGACTGCCCCGAGATCACCCACTTCGTGGCCGGGCTCGGCACCAGCGGCACCCTCATGGGGGTGGGTACCTTCTTGAAGGAGCGCAACCCCGACGTGAAGATCCTCGCCGTCGAGCCGCCCATCGGTGAGATGGTCGAGGGCCTCCGCAACCTCGACGAGGGCTACATCCCGCCCGTGTACGAGAAGTGGGGCGGCCCCGAGTTGCTCGACGGCAAGCGCATCGTGCGCCCCCGTGAGTCGATCGAGTTCACCCGGCGTCTGGCCGACGAATGCGGCATCTTCTCGGGCATCTCCGCCGGCGCCGCCCTCGCCGGGGCGTGTCGGGTGGCCGGCCAGATCGACGAGGGCACCATCGTGTTCATCGTGTGCGACGGCGGGTGGAAATACCTCTCCACCGGCCTCTGGACCGACGACATCGACACCGTCGTCGAGCGAGCCCAGAAGATCATCTACTTCTAGAGCCCTGTCCTCGGTTCCCCCGTGGTCCCTGCGGGGTGGCCGGTGCGCCCGGGATACCTGCCGGCCGCCGCCAGCCCGGTAACCTCGGGTGTCGTGGGCGCTCGGCCGATCGGCATGTTCGACAGTGGCTTCGGCGGTCTCACCGTGGCCCGGGCGCTGATCGACCTGCTGCCCAACGAGGACCTGGTGTACGTGGGCGACACCGGGCGTTACCCCTACGGTCCCCGGCCCCTCGACGAGGTCCGTCGCTACGCGATGCAGATCCACGAGCATCTCGTGCGTCGCCACGACGTCAAGCTGGTCGTCGTCGCCTGCAACACCGCCTCGGCGGCCGCCCTCGAGGTGCTGCAGGCCGAGTCGCCCGTCCCGGTGGTCGGGGTCATCGAGCCGGGTGTTCGATCGCTCGTCGCCGCCACCCGTAACGGCAACGTGGGGGTGATCGGCACGGTTGGCACGATCGGCTCCGGGGCCTACCAACAGGCCGTCGCGGTCGCCGATGCCTCGGTGAAGTTGAGCTGCGCCGCATGCCCGGGGTTCGTCGAGTTCGTGGAGCGCGGTGAGACCTCGTCCGACCAGGTGCACGTCCTGGCCGAGCGCCTCCTGGCGCCGCTGCGCGATGCCCAGATCGACACCCTGCTGCTCGGCTGCACGCACTACCCGTTCCTCGCCCGTACCCTCGGTGACGTGATGGGCCGCGATGTGGTGCTGGTCGACTCCGCCGACGAGACCGCCTTCCGGGTGCGGGCTCTGCTCGGCGAGCTGGGTCTGGCCCGTGACGACGACGCCACCTCGGCGGTCGTCCCGGCCGGGCGGCACCGCTTCGAGTCCTCGGGCGACGTCGAGTTGTTCCGCACCCGAGGAGCGGGCCTCCTCGGCCCCGAGCTCGGTCACGTCGAGGCCGTCGCATGGGACTGACCCTCACGGTGATCGGTTGTTCGGGCAGCTACCCCGCCGACGGGGTGCCGTGCAGCAGCTACCTGGTCCGCAGCGAGGCGACGGCGATCGTGCTCGATCTCGGGCACGGCGCCCTGCCCGCCCTGCGACGCCACATCGACGTTCTCGACGTCGCCGGGTTCGTGCTGACCCACGAGCACCCCGACCACTGGGCCGACCTCACCGCGCTGCGGACCCTCACACACCACTATCTCGGCCACGATCACGTGCCGGTGTGGGGAACCAGCCCGACGCGTCGGATGGTCGAGGGGGTGTGCGGCCCCCTGGAGCCGTCCTTCTCCTGGAGTCACCTGGGGCCGCAGCCCTCGTTCATGATCGGTGATCTCACCCTGACCATCGATCGCACCGAGCACTACGTCGAGACTTACGCCGTGCGGGTCACCGGCCCCGACGGGACATCGCTCGTGTACTCCGCCGACACCGGACCGGGGTGGTCGCTCGACACCATCGGCACCGACGTCGACCTGGCCCTGCTGGAGGCGTCGTTCCCCACCGAGGAGGCACGCGGCGACGTCCTGCACCTCTCGGCGCCAGCGGCCGGTGCCATGGCGGCCGCAGCCGGTGCCCGTCGGCTCGTGCTCACCCATCTGGTGCCCGGCTCCGATCCCGAGGCGCACGTCCGCCTCGGCGCCGCCGCCTACGGTGGCCCGGTCGACCTCGCCGCCCCCGGCGCCGTCTACGAGATCTGACCCCCGATCCGCCCGACTCGGCCGGGTCCCCAACCACGAGGACTCCATGCGCCCAGACGGCCGGACCAACGATCAGCTTCGCGACATCACCTTCGAGCGCGACTTCACCGATTCCGCCGCCGGGTCGGTGCTCGTCACCGCCGGCAAGACCATGGTGTTGTGCACCGCCTCGATCGACGAGGACGTGCCCCGCTGGATGCGAGGGAGCGGCAAGGGGTGGGTCACCGCCGAGTACTCGATGCTCCCCGGAGCGTCCCCCGAGCGCATCCGTCGCGAGGTGGCGTCGGGCAAGCCCTCCGGCCGGACCCAGGAGATCCAGCGACTGATCGGACGGTCGCTGCGTGGTGTGTGCGACATGGTCGTGCTCGGTGAGCGTCAGGTGATCGTCGACTGCGACGTCCTCCAGGCCGACGGTGGCACCCGCACCGCGTCGATCAACGGGGCGTACCTGGCCCTGCACGACGCCCTCACCCGGCTCGTGCAGAACCAGAAGCTGGGCGAGCATCCGCTCACCGAGGCCTGCGCCGCGGTGTCGGTGGGCATCGTCGGCGCCGTGCCGATGCTCGACCTGCCCTACGTCGAGGACTCGGCCGCCGAGGTCGACATGAACGTCGTCATGACCGAAGGCGGCCGCTTCCTGGAAGTGCAGGGCACGGCCGAGGGCATGAGCTTCTCGAGAGGCGAGCTCGACGAGTTGCTCGCCCTGGCCGAGCTCGGGATCACCGAGATCATGGAGCTGCAGAAGCTGCTGTTGTCCGAGCCTCCCGAACGTCGCAGCTTCGGCCGGTAAGGGCGGCGTCGTCGCCGTGCGGCTCGTGGGCGCGTCGGCCAACCCCGACAAGGTGGCCGAGATGGCAGCGGTGCTCGGTGGCGTGGGCATCGAGCTCGAGCCCCGACCCCCTGGCCTTCCCGACGTGATCGAGGACGCCGACACGCTGCTCGGCAACGCCCGGCTCAAGGCCGTGGCCGTGGCCCGGGCTGCCGGAGCCCCGGCGGTGGCCGACGACACCGGGCTCGAGGTCGACGCGCTCGGCGGGGCGCCCGGGGTCCGGTCGGCGCGCTACGCCGGCGAGCACGCCACCTACGCCGAGAACGTCGAACGCCTCCTGGACGAGCTACGCCGGGTGGGGGCCGTCGGGGTCGACGCCCGTCGGGCCCGGTTCCGAACCGTTGCCATGGTGTGCTGGCCCGAGGGCCCCCACCGGCCCGCCGAGCCCGAGCTGTGGGCCGAGGGCGTCGTCGAAGGGCACATCCTCGACGGGCGTCGTGGTGATGGAGGGTTCGGGTATGACCCGGTGTTCGTGCCGGACGAGGGTGACGGGCTCACGTTCGCCGAGATGAGCGCGGCGTCCAAGCACGCGATCAGCCACCGCGGGCGGGCGCTGCGGAGCCTGGCCGCCGTCCTGGCCTGGCCGGCCTGAGCATCTGGGCACCGAGCCTTCTCAGATCGCCGATCCGTCGGCCAGCCACGCCCGCCATCCCCCGCACGCCGTCAAGTCGGGGGCCCCTTCGGCGGCGATGCCCTCGCACACGCAGCCGAGCACCGTCGATCCGTCGGCCAGGCGGGTGGTGCCGATGGCCAACGGTGCCGGCACCCCGGTCACGAACGAGCCCAGCCCCGCGGTCGGGAGGTGCCAGATCTCGACGGCGATGGGCCCACCGGTCACCAGGGTTCCTGTTCGGCCCCGACGACATCGGTCGCGACCTCTTCAGCCCGGTGCTCTACGGGCTGCAATCGAGCTGGTTCTCCGCTCTGGTGGCCATCGGCCCGGCGCTGTCCATGACCGGGCTACAGGTGGGTCTCATGTTCGCCGGGGTGGTGGTCGTCGAGTCCATCGTGGCCTGGCCCGGCATCGGGCTCTACACGGTGCAGATCATCCCCCGTCTCGACTTCCCGGCCATCGCTGGGGTCACCCTGGCCCTCGGCGTGCTGTACGTGGTGGTGAACACGATCGTCGACATCGCCCAGACCGTCGCCGACCCTCGCCTTCGGGGGTGATGTTGCCGCGGTGACCATGGCGACCCGGCCCTCACCGGGCAGACTGGCGCGGTGTCCGACCCCGGCGTCCCGCCCCCGCCGCCACCCCCGCTCCCTCCGCCGGTCGAGGGTCCACCGTCGTGGCCACCGCCCGTGCTTCCGCCGGCGCCGCCGACCACCTGGTACCCCCCGGCCCCACCGGCCATCGCCACCACCCCCCAGCCCTATCCCGCCGGCCCCCCGCCCTACGGGCCGCCACCGGCCCCACCCGCCGGTGCCCCGCCGCTGCCGGTCATCCGCTGGGGGCTGGCCGACGTCTTGTACGGGCTGCTGCTCTGGGTGGTCGGTGGGATCGTGAGCACTGTTGCGATCTTTGCGACGGGAGCGATTGACCGGACGAGCGGCACGATCGGTGAACTGAGCCTCGGCCTGGTGGCGGTGACGCTGTTGTCGGGCTGGATCGGGTTCGTGGGCTGGCCGATCGTGGCGTCGTGGCGCAAGGGCCAGCGCAGCCTGGCCAAGGACTTCGGCCTCGACATCCGCGGGATCGACGTCGGGTGGGGTCTGCTGGGCGGCTTCGGTGCCCTTGTGGTTTCGGTTGCCGGTGGGGTGCTGTGGACCGTGATCTCCGGTGACCCCTCCCCGACCAACGCCGAGTTCCTGCCCAGCTCGCCCGGGCTCGTCGGCGCGTTGGTGCTGTGGCTGCTCATCGGGGTGGGCACGCCCATCGCCGAGGAACTGTTCTTCCGGGGGCTCATGCTGCGGGCCGTGGCCCGGCGCTGGTCGATCCCGGTGGGCGTGGTCGCCAGCTCGATCGTGTTCGGGATGTTCCACATCACGGCCTTCTCGTTCGCCGGCCTCTTCATCGTGTTCGTGACCGCGTCGTACGGAGTGGTGTTCGCCGTACTGGCGGTGCGGGCCAACGGTCGTCTGGGCCCGTCGATCATCGCCCATGCCACCGTCAACAGCGTGGCCGTGCTGGCCCTGCTCCTCACCTGACCGTCGGCTCGGCCGGGTGGAACCGGGGAAGCGCCCGCGACCGGGCCCGCAGCCCGGCGCTCCGCGCGCTCTCTACACGGTGCGAGCGGGGGGACTCGAACCCCCACGTCCTGGGACACCGGGACCTAAACCCGACGCGTCTGCCAATTCCGCCACGCTCGCTGGTGGTGCGATCACCGTAGCGGTGGGAGGCCCGTGGGGGAGGCCCGTGGGGGAGGCCCAGGGGGGAGTCCCCTGTAGCCTTCGGGTCCGGGCCACCCGCAGGTGACCCGCTCGCCCCTGGCGCCCGACACCGGGCGTGCCTTCTGCTCAAGGAGACCGATGGATCACTCGCCGCTCGCACCCATGGCTCAGACGATGGTCACGGAGCCGGGATCGGAGATCTACCGCATGCTGCTCAAGGAGCGCATCGTGGTGCTCGGCAGCGACGTGAACGACACGGTGGCCAACCAGATCGTCGCCCAGCTCCTGTATCTCGAGGGCCAAGACCCCGACAAGGACATCTGGCTCTACATCAACTCGCCCGGTGGCGTCATCACCGCCGGGATGGCCATCTACGACACGATGCAGTTCATCTCCCCCGACGTGGGCACCATCTGCATGGGCCTGGCTGCGTCGATGGGTCAGTTCCTCCTCACCGCCGGCGCGCCGGGCAAGCGGTTCACGCTCCCGCACGCTCGCATCCTCATGCACCAGCCCCTGGGCGGTGTGCAGGGCCAGGCCTCCGACATCGCCATCCAGGCCGAGCAGATGGCCTACATCAAGCGCCTCATGGCCGAGCGCATCGCTCACCACTCCGGTCAGCCGGTCGACCAGATCGAGCTCGACTCCGAACGTGACCGCTGGTTCACCGCCGAGCAGGCCAAGGAGTACGGCCTCGTCGACAAAGTCATTCAAGCTCGCGGCGAGCTGCGCTGATCGAGCATCCCGATCGGGCGTTCGTGGCGTCAGGCATCGTCGCATCCGGGCTCGTCACTGGCCCGGGGTGATCGGTGCGGCCGGGGCCGCGTCGGGTGGCATCGCGGTCGTCGGCACTGTGGCTCCCGAGTCGAGGTCGAGCCCGCAGTTCGTCGCCGTCCAGGCGGCCACGGCGGTGCCGGCGGCGGTGAGGGCATCGGCCTCGCTCTCGCGAGCCCGTAGGGCTTCGGTGAGGGCGCCCCGGCGGTCGCCGGTGGCGGTACCGATGGTGGCGAGGAGGGCGTCGACGTTGGCGGAGACCATCGCCACCGCCGGTTGGATGTCGCTGGGCGCGACCTTCACGGCTTGTCGTAATGCCGCCGATTGGGTGTCGAGAGCGGTGGCGTCGGCGGTGGCCAGGGCTTCGTCGAGGCCGGCGGCCAGGGTGAGCTGCGCACACGAGGCCGGCGTCGAGCGTTCCGGTTCGTCGGAGCAGGCCGCGAGCCCGGATGCCGAGAGCAGCAGCAGTCCGACCGTGGCGAGCACGAACGGCCGTCGGCTGCGTCGGGTGGGCGCGACCTGAAGGGAAACGGCCGTCACCCGCGTTGGGCGGCGACGGCCAGGGCGCGGAGCTCGTCGGTGGCGTGACCCAGTCCGGCGGGGTCACGGAACAGCGCGCTGCCGGCGACGAGCAGGTTGGCGCCCGCCCTCACTGCGCCTCCGACCGTGGTCGGGCTGATGCCACCGTCGACCTCGATGTCGACGTCGTGGCCGCCGTCGAGGATGAGCCGGCGCAGCTCGGTGATCTTGGGCTCCATGGTGGCGATGTAGCTCTGGCCCCCGAACCCGGGGTTCACCGTCATGACCAGGACCATCTCTACGAGGTCGAGCACGTTGGCCACGGCATCGACCGGAGTGGCCGGATTGAGCGCCACCGCCGCCGAGACGCCGAGCTCGTTGATGCGGCCGAGGGTGCGGTGCAGGTGCAGGCAGGCCTCGGCGTGCACGATCAGCAGGCGGCACCCGGCGTCGACCATGGTGTCGAGGATCCACGTGGGCTCGTGCACCATGAGGTGGGCCTCGTAGGGAACCGAGACCAGCGGCCGGGTGGCGGCGATGACGTCGGCGCCGAACGTGAGGTTCGGGACGAACGTGCCGTCCATGACGTCGAACTGGATGCGGTCGACCCCGGCCTTCTCGAGCTCGATGCAGGCCTGCCCCAGGTGGGCGAAGTCGGCGGGCAGTACGGACGGCACGATCTCGATGGATCGGGGGGCTTCGGGGTCGGGCATGCGGGCCTCGGCGGGGACGGGGGCGTGGACGACCGACGATACCTGCCTACGCTGCGCCGATGACCGAGCCTGACGCCGTACCCGACAGCGGGGGCCACATCGCGGGCGGCTTCGATGACGGCGACCGGGTCGACGTGACCGCGGAGCGTCTGGTGGCCGGGGGCGAGGCGCTCGCCCGTCGCCCCGACGGTCGGGTGGTGCTGGTCCGCGGTGCATGGCCGGGCGAACGGGTGCGGGTTCGCCTCCTCGGCCCCCGGCGGGGTGTGGAGCGCGGGGCGGTCGACGAGGTGCTCACGCCGTCACCGGATCGGCACCCCGTCCACTGCGCCCGCGTGGATGACGGCTGCGGCGGGTGTGACCTCCCGGGGTTCAGCCCGGCGAGCCAGGTGACGGCGAAGCTCGAGATGGTGGCCGACGCTCTCCGTCGTCTGGGTCGGGTCTCCGATCCCCAGGTGCGGCCGGGACCACCGCTGCCGGCCGAGGCGTTCCGCACCACGATGCGCCTCGCCGTCACCCACGGTCGGGCGGGCTTGCGGGCCGCGGCCAGCCACGACGTCGTGACCCTGGACCACTGCGTGGTCGCCCACCCTCTCCTCGACGAGTTGGTGGCCGAAGGAAGATTCGGTGTCGCGCAGGAGGTCACGTTGCGGGTGGGGGCCGGCACCGGCGAGCGGCTGGCGCTGGTCACCCCGACCGCGGAGGGGGTCGAGCTGCCTGACGACGTGGTCGTCGTCGGCGCCGACGAGCTGGCGTCGGGCCGCCGGGCCTGGATCCACGAGGAGGTGGCCGGTCGACGATGGAGGATCTCGGCCGCTTCGTTCTTCCAGACCCGCGCCGATGGCGCCGAGGCGCTCGTCGAGGTGGTGTACGACGCCCTCGCCGATCTGCTGGCGGTAGGCGACGGGAACGACTCCGAGGCCCGGGCGAGAACGCTGATCGATGCCTACTGCGGGGTGGGCCTGTTCGCCGGTTCGCTGCTCGACCGGGTGCCCGACGGGTCTCGGCCCTGGCGGGTCGTCGCGGTGGAGCGCAGCCGCTCGTCGGTGGCCGACGCCCGCCACAACCTCGACGACCTCCCGGCGCGGGTGGTGGGGTCGTCGGTCGAGCGGTTCCGGCCGTCGCGGGCCGAAGCGGTGGTGGCTGATCCGTCTCGGGCCGGGCTCGGGCGGGCGGCGGTGGCGGTGCTGGCGGCCACGCAGGCCGAGCGGATGGTCCTCGTGAGCTGCGACGCCGCGTCGGCCGGGCGTGACGCCGCGCTGCTCGGCAGTGCCGGGTATCAGCTCGTCGAGTCGGTGGTCGTCGACGTCTTTCCCCACACGTCACACGTGGAGATCGTGAGCCGCTTCGACCGTCAGGCCTGATCGGGCATCGTCTGATCCGGGTGCCGATGGCGATGGCGTGAGACACTAGTCATGGGAGTCATCCGCACCGATGGTCGGCTTCGAACACCAGGAACGATGGATTCCGAGACTCTCTCCTCCGCCAGCGACGCCGTCCTGGTGATCGCCATCAGCCGTTTCGACGAGCACGCGCTCGCCGAGGCGTACCGGCGTCATGCCGGCGCGGTGTTCGCCCTCTCCCGTCGTCTCCTGAACGACCCGACCTCGGCTGAGGAGGTGGTGCAGGAGGTGTTCCTGCGCCTCTGGAACTCCCCCGACAAGTTCGATCCCGAGCGGGGCGCGCTGCGGTCGTACCTCTTGGCCCAGAGCCACGGGCGATCCGTCGACCTGTTGCGTTCGGAGGGCGCCCGGCGCCGGCGCGAGGAGCGCGACGCCCACCGCACCGCCGAGGCCGGGTACGACCTCGAGCACGAGGTCCTCGACATGGCCGTCGCCGAGCGGGTGAAGTTGGCCATGGCCAAGCTCCACGACAACGAGCGTCGGGCCATCGAGCTGGCGTACCTGGGCGGGCACACCTATCGCGAGGTGGCCGTCATGCTGGACGAGCCCGAAGGCACGGTGAAGAGCCGGATCCGAGCCGGTTTGAAGAAGATGCGGGGCCTGCTCGACCCGGCCGACGCGGAGGTCACGCGATGAATGACGCCGAGCTTTCCGTGAGCGAGATCGAGGAACTGCTCGGGGCCTATGCCCTCGACGCCGTCGACGACGACGAGCGCCGACTGGTCGACGCCCACCTGCTGGAGTGCCCCCGCTGCCGCGCCGAGCTGGCCGGCCACCTGGAGGTGGCCTCGTGGATGGCCGGCGGTGGGTCGCGAGCCCCCGAGGGACTGTGGGACCGGATCGCCGACTCGCTCGACGACCACGTGCCCGCCCTGCGCCTCACCGAGGTCGACCTCGACGCCGCCCGCCGGGCCCGGGGCTCGGCACCGGCGGCCGCCCCCGCTGATGACGGCCGGGTCGTGTCGATGGCCTCTCGGTCTCGGCGTCGGCTCACCCAGACCCTCGTCGCCGCGGTCGGCGTGGCCGCCGCGGTGATCCTGGTGCTCGGCATCGTGGTGGCCCGTCAGGAGAACCGACTCGATGACATGACCAGGGAGGTGGCGACCGTCGACCTCCAACGGGCCGCCGGCCAGGCCTACGCCGACCCGTCGGCCACGAAGGTCGCCCTCGCTGCGCCCGAGGGCGGCGACACCAAGGCCACGGTCGTCGTCCTTCCCGACGGCACCGGGTTCGTGCTAGGTGACCCCCTGCCGGAGCTCCCCGACGGTCGCACCTATCAGCTGTGGGGCATCGAAGGCGAGCGGGTCATCTCTCTCGGCGTTCTCGGCAGCGCCCCGACCGTGGCGGCCTTCCCGACCGGCGGGGTGGGGTTCACCACCTACGCCCTCACCGAAGAAGACCCCGGCGGTGTTCCCCAGTCGTCCAACCCACCGTCGGCGGTGGGCACGGTCTGATCTCGCCGAATCGATTGTCGATCGACTAGGTCGGGTTTAGGATGAAGGACATGGCCCCTCGCCCGACCACCCCCGACCCGATCGATCCTCGCGGCCCTCGCACCAATCAGGCCGTCCTCGCCTCTGCGCTCGTGATGGCCGCGGTCACCGGGCAGACATGGGTCGTGCCGGTGTTCGCGATCGTGCTCTTCCTCGGGGCGGCGTTCGGCCCGAGCTACGGCCCGGTGCTGCGTCTCTACCGTGATCTGATCCGGCCCCGGTTGGCCCCGCCGGCCCACCTCGAGGATCCCCGGCCCCCTCGCTTCGCGGCCGCGGTCGGCGTCGCGTTCCTGGGTGCGTCAACCCTGGCCCTCGGTGTCGGCGCCACCACGCTGGGCTGGGTGCTCGCCCTCGTGGTGGCCGCGCTGGCGGCCCTGGCGGCGATCAGTGGGCTGTGCGTGGGTTGCGAGATGTACGTCTGGTACGTGCGCCTGCGCGGCGGTGTCCGGGTGGTCATCATCGATCGGGTCGACTCGGGTCACGGGCATGGCGCCGTCGGCCACGGCGAATATCCCGCCCTCCCGAGCGCCGTCGCCACCGACGCTGAGACATGGGTGGTGTTCAGCACCGAGTACTGCGCCGTGTGCCCCACCGTGGTGGCCATCATCGAGGCGGCCCGGCCCGAAGCCTCAGTGCTGGTGATCGACGTGGCCCTCGAGCCCGGCTGGGCGGCGCGGTACAAGGTGCGACGGGCCCCCACGGTGCTGCGGGCCGAACCGGGCGGGCACGTCGTGGCCCGGCTGGCCGGCGCCGACGCGGTGCGCGCCGAGCTCGGCAGCCTCGAGGTGGCCGCACCCCGGACCTAGGCCCCGACCGGCCCGGCTCGCAGGTCGCAGCTGTCAGACTCGACGGCGCCCCAACGACCTTCTGGAGGAGCCGACGTGCTCGCCGTCACCGCCACCCGCTTCGACCCCGACGATCCGCTCTCAGCGCTCGAGGTGGGGGACCGTCCCGATCCCACCGTCCCGGAGGGGTGGATCGTGGTCGAGCTGCGGGCCGCGGCGTTGAACCACCACGACCTCTGGAGTCTGCGCGGTGTCGGGCTCACCGAGTCCCAGCTCCCGATGATCCTCGGGTGCGACGGGGCCGGCGTCGACCCTGAAGGCAACGAGGTGGTGGTGCACGCGGTGATCGGCGATCCCGACGCTGGTGGCGGCGACGAGACCCTCGACCCCCGACGCAGCCTGCTGTCCGAACGCCACCCGGGCACGCTGGCGCAGCGGGTCGCCGTGCCCCGTCGCAACCTGGTGCCGAAGCCGGCGTCGATGACCTGGGAGGAAGCGGCGTGTCTTCCCACCGCCTATCTCACGGCCTACCGGATGCTGTTCACCCGGGGTGGTCTGCGTCCTGGCGACACCGTGCTGGTGCAGGGGGCCAGTGGGGGTGTGGCGACGGCGCTGATCGCCCTGGCCCGAGCTGCCGGTCTCCGGGTGTGGGCCACGAGTCGGCAGGAGTCCAAGCGTGAGCAGGCGCTGAGCCTCGGGGCTCACCAGGTGTTCGAGAGCGGCGCCCGGTTGCCCGAGAAGGTCGACGCAGTGATGGAGACCGTGGGCGCCGCGACCTGGAGTCACTCGCAGAAGTCGCTCAGGCCCGGCGGTGTGCTCGTCGTGGCCGGCGCCACGAGCGGGAACGACCCCAGCGCCGACCTCGTGCAGGTCTTCTTCTTGCAGCGGTCAGTGATCGGTTCGACGATGGGAACGCGTGACGAGTTGGCGAGGCTCATCCGCTTCTGCGACGCCACGGGCATTCGTCCGGTCATCGACTCGGTGCGTCCGCTGTCCGAGGCGCGCGATGGCTTCGCCCGGATGGCCGATGGTGAGCTGTTCGGGAAGGTGGTGTTCACGATCTGATTGGGCGTCAGGCCTTCCCGTCACGATGATGAGCCGGCGAAGGTTCTTCGAGTGGCGGACTAAGTGTCGAGTGGTGGTCGGGCATTCCGCGCCTGTCGTTCCTCGACTCTTCACCGCCGAGGTGCGTTTTGGGTCATGCTGTCGGGGTTGACCAAAGGGATCGGTCCGAAACGCGGACCCGGCCCGCACAAGGAGACATCGTGAACAGACGAGACCTGGCTGCATCCGTTGCCGAGCAGCTCGACAAGAGCCGCGCGGAGGTCGAGAGCATCCTGTCCGAGGCGCTGCACACCATCACCGAGATGGTGGCGAGTGGCGAGAAGGTGGTGCTGACGGGCTTCGCGAAGTTCATCCCCGTCGAGCGTTCGGCGCGCACCGGCCGTAATCCGCAGACGGGCGCGGCGGTCAAGGTGCCGGCCAAGAAGGCCGTGCGCATCACCCCACTGAAGGCGTTCAAGGACACGGTGAACGAGGGCAAGAAGTCGACCAAGAAGGCTCCGGCCAAGAAGGCTCCGGCCAAGAAGGCTCCGGCCAAGAAGGCTCCGGCCAAGAAGGCTCCGGCCAAGAAGGCTCCGGCCAAGAAGGCTCCGGCCAAGAAGGCTCCGGCCAAGA
>JBDNHK010000011.1:0-5718 GCA_041688815.1 Acidimicrobiales bacterium
GCTTCACCACGACCACGACCGTGGTGGCCGGAACCCCTGCCGGGGCCGCGTCGGGTGGCCGACCGTAGACTCTGCCCATGGCTCGAAACTCGATGATTGCCGGCGCGACACTCATCGTGGTGGGCGTGTTCATGAGTTTCGTCTCCGACTCCGGCAGCGTCACTGTGCTGATCCCGGCGTTCATCGGTGTGGTGTTCGTTGCGCTCGGCGCCGTTGGGCAGGCCAAGCCCGATCTCAATCGCCACCTGATGCATGCCGCAGCCGCACTTGCGGTGCTGGCAATTCTCGGGAGCGCCGGATCAGCAATCGGGCGAGGGAGTACGGGCTGGGCGCTGGTTGCTCAGCTGTCCACCATCGTCGTGGCAGGCGTCTTCCTCGTACTGGCCATTCGGTCGTTCCGAGCCGCCCGCCTCGCACGAACGGTCGAGACGCGCCAAGCCTGAACCAGAGCGGCAAGCCTGCCAGCAGGCCACGGGAATCCCGTCGAGGTCCTCGAGGTGAGTGACGACGAGGGCAAACCAGGCCGAGCAGGGCGGTCACCGCGCCGACCCCCGAACGTGACCGGTCTGCGCTCCTCGTCCATGCGATCCTGTTGCTTCGGTCGCCAACGAAGGGACGTTCTGATGGCGAAAGCATCGATAGCCATCCTGCTCACCATCGTGTTGTTCGCCACGGCATGCTCGTCCAGTTCGGACCAGGCTGAGCCCTCCACGACCAAGGAGGCGAGCACTGCTGCCGAATCGGCGAGCCAACTGTTGGAACCGGTCGAGTTCGCCCGGTACATGGAGGACAACCCCGACGTGCCGGTCGTGAACGTCCACATCCCCTACGAGGGCCACATCGATGGCACTGACTCGTTCGTGGCGTTCGACAAGATCGCCGACTGGGATGGGCTTCCGCAGGACCGGTCGGCTCCGCTCGTGCTCTACTGCCTGGTAGGGAACATGTCGGCCCAGGCCACCGACACGCTGGAGGCGATGGGCTACACGACCGTGGTGGATCTCGAGGGTGGAATGAACGCGTGGACCGCCGCGGGGTTCGAGTTGCTCACCGTGGAGCCGCCGTCGGCCGGTTGACCGGCCCGTGCGGGCCATCGCGCCCGGCCGGGCGGCTCGCTGAGCGAGGTCCTCCGTTCGCGGCCCTGGGCGTGAACCTGCTAGCGAAGATCCCGCAACGCGTCCTCGATCCCGCCGTGGAACGTGGGATAGGCGTAGATCATCGAGCGAAGGGTGCTGATCGGGATCTGTGCGTGCACGGCCAAGACGAGTAGGCCCAACACTTCGCCACCGGCCGGGCCCGCCGAAGTCGCGCCGACCAGGATCTCCCGCCGGCGGTCGGCGAACAACTTGATGATGCCCTCGTTGCCCGTCTTGTGCAGCCAGCCCCGGGAGGTGCTCGGAACCTGGGCGATGCCGACGGCGACTTCGATGCCGGCTTCTCGAGCGCCCTGTTCGGTGAGCCCGACCGAACCGACCTCCGGATCGGTGAAGGTCACCCGCGGGAGCGCCCGATAGTCCGCCGGCTCGTGCTCTTCGCCGAGGATGTCGGCCACGGCGATCGCCGATTGATACATGGCGATGTGGGTGAACGCGCCCTTGCCGGTCAGGTCTCCCACGGCCCACACGCCGTCGGTGACCCGTTGGTGATCATCGACTGGAACCCATCGGGCATCGCTCGCGACGCCCGCGACCGAAGCGCCGACGCGGTCCGGCTCTGCCTTGCGGCCGGTGGCCACGAGCAGTCGTGCGGCGCGCAGGCTCGTGCCATCCGCGAGATCGACCGTGAACATCGAGCCGTCGTGGCGCACCTCGCGGGCGGCGACGCCGGCGTGTATGGCCATGCCCTCGGCCGTGAAGACCCGGGCGAGAAGCTCGCCGGACTCGGGTTCTTCGAGCGGCAGCAACCGGTCGGCGGCTTCGACGATGCTGACCTTGCTGCCGAAGCGGGCGAACACCTGGGCCAGTTCGACGCCGATGGCGCCGCCGCCGAGCACGATGAGGCTCTCGGGCCGCTCCGTGGCGGCGATGGCTTCCCGATTCGTCCAGAACGGGCTGCCGGCCAACCCGTCGATGGGAGGGATGACGGAAACGGTACCCGTGCCCAGCACGACACCACGGCGGGCCCGGAACAACTGGTCACCCACCTCGACGAGGTCGCGTTCGACGAGCCGCCCTCGGCCGCGCACGAAGGTTCCGCCCTTGCCGGTGAACCGTTCGACCGCCACGGTGTCGTCCCAGTCGTCGGTGGCCTCGACACGAATGCGGCGGGCGACGAACGACCAGTCCGGCTCGACCACCGAGGAGCCGGCGACGCCGCCGATCCGACGGCCTTCGGCGAGCAGCCTGCTCATTCCGCTGGCAGCACCGTCGTCCCTGGCGCGAACGCCGCCCACGCAAACCAGAACGTGTAGACGGGTTCGATGGCCTCGTTCTGTCGACACAGCCACCTCGCGCCTTCGAACCGCCAGCCCGATGAACGCCGTGCCAGCCCGTGAGTTCGTCGTACCTACTCGTTGATGTGGAACGTGTGCACCCAGGTGCCGTCGTCGTTGTGCACCGATTCCACCCACCCGGTGGCACCGGCGTACTCGCCGCCACCACCGACGATCGAGCGGATGGTGGACGACGACACCTTCAGGGTGGCTCCGGTGCCCGGGTAGTACCCGACCCCCTGGAGAATGAGCTGGTTCGAGGGATCGCCGAAAGTGAACACGCCGGTGGCGATCCGCGACTCGATCCCCGCCTCCGGCTGGTCGATGGCGGTGGTGGTCATCACCCAGTCGGTGCGCACGACACCACCGCCTGCCTGCTCACCATCGAAGTGCCAGATGCGCTCGTCGCCCGGCGAGGGGCCCGCCACGCCGGTGTCGATCACCGTCGGGGTAGGGACCTCCGGATGGGTGACCGTCACGATCCGCCCCGAACTGCTGCCCGAGCAGCCCGTGAGGACGGCGGCGAGCACCACCGCGGCGACGAGCGGGGCGCGGAGGCGGAGGCGACGGCGGGCAGGGAGGGTATGGAGTGCGCTCACGGTCTCCGGTGACCTCCGGATCAGAACGTGAACGAGGTCGCGGTGACCCACGACTGATCGAGGCGGAGCGTGCCGTCCTCGGAAGCCGAAACGACCACCACGGGGGCCGGCACGCGGTTACCCGTCGTGGCGTCGAAGGCCACCGACCCCGTCCAGCCCTTGAAGCCGGTGAGGGTAGCGAGCGCGTTTCTCAGCGGCACCGCCTCGAACCCTCCCGCGGTCGTGGCCACGACGGCGAGCACCTTCACCGAGTCGTAGGTGTAGGGCGCCCAGGTTCCCGGCTGCCGACCGAACTGGGCGACGAAAGCGTCGACCCGCGGCTGCGCGCCGGGGAAGTCGTCCGGCGCCGGGACGCCGACCAGGGGGCAGGCCGCAGCGGCGGCCGCTCCGGCGGCGGCGACATAGCCGCTGTCATAGGCGCCGTAGTCAGCGAGACACTTGGCCGAGGTGCCCGATGCGAGCATCGCCTGGGCGATGAGCCCAGCTTCCGGGTAGTAGGTGACGACGTAGACGAGGCTGGCGCCACTGCCGGTCGCCGCGGCCACCGCGTCGGTGTAGCTGTCCTGGCCCGACTTCACCGCGATGTTGGCCTTGACGTCGACCCCGGCAGCTTCAAGGCTCGCCGTCATGGCCTTACCGGCGTCGACGGTGTACCCGGGCGTGTCGTCATAGATCAGCGCCACACTGTCGGCCTTGGCCCATTCGACGATGGCGGAGGTGGCGACCGGAGCGATCTGGCTGGTCATGGGCTGGAGCGTGAAGCCGAGCCCCTGGGTGTTGTCCGCTGAAGTGAGGCGAAGCGGCACCAGGCCGGCCTGCTCGTAGAGCGGCAGGGTCTTGGACCCGACACCGGAATTGTAGGGTCCGACCACGGCGCTGAGCCCAGCGGCGATCGCATCGGTGGCGGCGGCGACCCCGGTGTCGGGGTCGGCGGCGTCGTCGATCGGGACGATGACCACCGTCTTGCCGCCGATGCCGCCTGCCGCGTTGAGCTCACCGGCCGCGAACTGGACGCCGTCGAGCATGCCGATACCCACTGCCTGCTGGCTTCCGCTGAGCGGCGCCTCGAGCCCGATCCGGATTTCGTCGGCCGGCACAGTGCCGACCACCGGCACAGTGCCAACCGCCGGCGACGAATCCGTGCTGGATGAGCAGGCCGCGACCACGGGAGCGAACAAGAGCAGCACCGCGGCTGCCCCGGTGAGGGAGATACGCCGAAGCGTCATGAAGACCTACCGATTCCAGTCGCGAACACGACACATTGGGGAAAAAGCCGTCGTTACTCTATCCACAAACGGTGGGAGCGGCTCGCCTCGGAAGCCATCCGTGGAGCGAGGGCGCCTGCCTGCCGACCGATCGAGCGAGGTCACGCAACGACAGCGCCGCCAAGCCGTCGGCGCGCACCTGCGCCCACGCGGCGTCGAGAATCTCCGCCTTCGTCGCGTCCCGGCGTTCCGCGCGCCTGTCTCTCAGCGGTTCAACTGGTGACAGGTCGGGTTCGTGTCGACGGGCCCGCAACTCACGCAACCGAGCCACTTGCGGCCAGAGATCCGAGGGAGGCCGTCGTGCGCGTGGCCAGCGGGGGTTCCCGACGCGTCTACGTTGATTGCTCATGTCCACTCTTCGTCGCCTCGCCGTTGCCGTCGCCGTGGTCACCGTTGCTGTCGCCACCGTTAGCTGCGGCGGCAATTCGGTACCGCTCCGCTCCGATTGGGTGGGGACATGGTCGGGCACCTACGACTTCTCGAGCCCCGATGGCAGTTCGGCGACCAGTTCGTTGGCCCTTGTGATCGAACGGCAGCAGGGCGATCTGCTCTGGGGCTACGAGGAGTTCGTGGACAAGGGTCAGACGATCAGGATCCCGCTGAATGGATCGGCGACATCAGATCGACGGGGCTTTGGTCTCGCGGCGACCGGCCTCGTGTTCGACGCGGAGTTGACCGCATCGGATGCGGTCGAGTTGCAGTTCTTCAAGACTTCGGAACCAGCGACCGCATTCTCAGTGAACCTCAAACTCCAGGGCGACTGAGACGATTGCCAACGTCGTGGTCCAGTGACGGGACGTGGTCCGAGTTGCATCGGGCACAGCGACCCGCGTTTTCCGACGCTTCTTGGTCACGGCGTTTGTCGACGGGGGGCATGACGCCTTCTTGGTCGGTCGCGGCGTCGGTCGCTGCGGCGCGATCATCACCCCCCGCTACACCAGCTACGCGATCCGACGGTCGAAGTCCGCGGCCAGGTCGAGCAGCGCCGTGCGGCAGGACGGGGCGACGGTCACCGATGGGGCCTGGAACAGTCGGGTGAGTCGCCCGGCAATGAGAGGCACCAGGGGACGCCTGCGTGCGGTCGCGAGACTCTGGTGGTTCATCGGGGTGCCTTCGGGAACGCGGCCGTGAGCGCCGGTCGGACGCGGCCGAACTCAGTCTCCAGCCGCTGAAGGATGTCGGCTCCACCGGCCAGCTCGTGACTGGTCGCCGCGACTTGGAGCTCGGTACACAGCCCGGCCATCGTCGCGGCGCCCAGGTTGCCGCTGCTGCCCTTCAGGCTGTGAATCGGACCGGGTTCCCCGGAGGCTTCAGACCTTGGAAGAGGATGGGGCATGGACAGGAAACCGGCGACGAACAAGCGTTACCCCGCGGAGCTGAGGGAGCGGGCCGTCAAGATGGTCGTTGGTCTTTAGCGAGCGGA
>JBDNHK010000073.1:0-9199 GCA_041688815.1 Acidimicrobiales bacterium
GAAGACACGCGAAAGTTCCTTGTTGCCACAAGTGTTGCGGCGGCCCTGGCTGCCGGATCGTTCCTGGCCGTCGGGCCCGCCAGTGCGGGGCGGACGGCCGCCACGCTCACCGTGACGAAGACGGTGGTCGGCACCCCGCCGCCCGGGGCGACGTTCGTGGTGAACGTGCTGTGCGTGGAGGAAGCGCCGCCCGGTACGACCCTGCCCGTCATCTTCTCGGGGGGCTCGTCCCGGGCCTCCGGCTTGAGTGAAACGGTCTACGACGATGACGTCGTCTTCGGCCCTTCGGGCGGGAGTGAGGAGTTCATCTTCTTCAGCGAGGCGACGTGCACGGTGACCGAGGTGGACGACGGCGGGGCCGACAGCTCGACGGGGCCCGTCGTGGTGGTCATCGATTCGGACGCGCGCTTCACGGCCGAGATCGTCAACACGTTCGATCCCGATCCGAAGACGACTGCCGCGCCCATCCCAGCCGCTGAGGCCGTCGTCGCCGTCCCTGCCTTCACCGGCTGAGTGACGAACGAGGCTCGATCGTCCGCTCCCGCGTCAAGACAGCTCGGAGAACGAGCCAGCACGAGGTGAGAGGCACTGCTGCCTAGTCTGGCGTGTCGCCCGCGATCCGATCCGGGCAGCTCTGACGTCTGCCAGACAGGTGCCCATGCCCGAATCCGCCCCCGACGAACCCGCCAGCACCGAAGTGATGCTCGACGACGACACCGAACGCGCGTCGATCCGCACCCAGCGCATCGCCAAGCTGGCTCGTCTCCGTGAGCAGGGAACCGATCCCTACCCGTACCGCTTCGACCGGGACCGCACCTTGGGCGAGCTCCGCCAGGAGTTCGGTGCGCTCGAGGCGGGCGAGGAGACCGAGGTCGAGGTCAAGGTGGCGGGGCGGCTCATGCTCAAGCGTGATCAGGGCCGGCTCACCTTCGGCCAACTGCGTGACCGCAGCGGCGAAGTGCAGCTGTTCGTCTCGGCTGGCGTTCTGGGCAAGGAACGGCTGGCCGAGTTCAACGACCTCGACCGTGGCGACTGGATCGGGGTCGAGGGCACGGTGATGGTCACCAAGAAGGGGGAGCTGTCGGTCAAGGTCACGGCCTTCACCCTGCTGGCCAAGGCGCTGCGTCCGCTGCCCGACAAGTGGAAGGGCCTCTCCGACGTCGACGTCCGCTTCCGGCAGCGCTACGTCGACCTCACCGTCAACGACGACGCCCGGCGGGTGTTCGAGGTGCGCGTGGCCGCCCTCGACGCGCTGCGGCAGGTGCTGCGGGCGCGGGGCTACCTCGAGGTCGAGACCCCGATGCTGCACCTCCAACAAGGCGGAGCGACGGCCCGACCGTTCGTCACCCACTACAACGCCCTCGACCTCGACACCTACCTGCGCATCGCGCTCGAGCTGCCGCTCAAGCGCCTGCTGGTGGGCGGTTTCGAGCGGGTGTACGAGATCGGGCGGGTGTTCCGCAACGAGGGCATCGACACCCGCCACAACCCCGAGTTCACGATGCTCGAGGCCTACGAGGCCTTCGGCGACTACCACGAGATGATCGATCTCACCGAAGCGCTGGTGGCGGCGGCGGCGCTGGCCGCCAACGGGGTCACCACCGTGGAGTGTCGGGGTCGCACCATCGACCTCGCCGGTGGTTGGCGGCGGGTGACGATGGTCGAGCTCATCCGCGAGGTGGTCGGCGTGGAGATCGACCCCGGTATGCCCGTCGCCGACGCCCGGACGGTCCTCGACGGGCTCGGCCTGGCGTGGCAGGACGGCTGGGGATCAGGGCGCTGCACCCACGAGGTGTACGACGAACTGGTGGAACCGAAGGTCATCGAGCCCACAGTGGTGCTCGACCACCCTCGCGAGACCTCGCCGCTGGCCAAACCCCACCGCCACGATCCATCGCTGGTCGAGCGGTTCGAGGTCATCGTCGACGGCCGCGAGTTGGCCAACGCCTACAGCGAGCTCAACGATCCCGTCGAGCAGCTCGCCCGCTTCCGGGAGGGGGCGGCGGCCAAGGCGGCCGGGGACCCCGAGGCGGCCGACGTGGACCTCGACTACATCCGGGCCCTCGAGTACGGCATGCCCCCCGCCGGCGGCATGGGCATGGGCATCGACCGGCTGGTGATGCTGCTGGCCGGCGTCGAGAGCATCCGTGAAGTGATCCTCTTCCCGACGCTGCGCCCGGAGGCCGGACTCGACGAGTCCGAGTTCGCCACCGATTGAGCGAAGCGCCGGGCGGCTCGGGCTCGGTACGGTCTGCTGGATGTGTGGTCGTTTCGTGGCGGCAACGCCCCCTGCCGACATCGCCCGGTACTTCGAAGCCGAGGCGCCGGAGGCGGCACTGGAACCGAGCTACAACGTGGCCCCGACCAACGACGTCTACGTCGTGATGTCCGACGGCCAGACCCGTCGGGTGGCGCCGATGCACTGGGGTCTGGTGCCGCGCTGGGCCAAGGACCCGTCCATCGGCAATCGCATGATCAACGCCCGGGCCGAGATCCTCGCCACCAAGAACGCCTACAAGTCGGCGTTCGCCGAGCGCCGCTGCCTGCTTCCCGCTGACGGGTTCTACGAGTGGAAGCCGGTGCCAGGGCAGAAGCGCAAGCAGCCGATGTACATGTCGTCGGCGAACGGTGAGCCATTGGCGTTCGCCGGGCTGTGGGAGGTCTGGCGCGACCCGGGGGCAGCGGACGACGAGCACCAGCGTGGCGAGGGGGATCTGCGATCGTGCACGATCATCACCGGGGAGCCCAACGACAAGGTTCGACCCATCCACGACCGCATGCCGGTGATGTTGCCGCGAGCGGCCTGGGACGCGTGGCTCGACCCTTCCCTCCGTGACCTCGAGGTGCTCGGCCAGCTCCTCGTCCCGGCGCCGTCGTCGGGGCTCTCGATCCGCGCCGTGAGCACCGAGGTCAACAAGGTGGGCAACAAGGGGGCCCACCTGCTCGACCCGGTGGAGGAGACGGTCGGCGGCCAGGGGCCCGGACAGGCCACCCTGCTCTAGTTCAGCGGTCGAGGTCGGAGCGCAGACGCTCGGCGATGTCGTCGAGTTCTTCGGCCGGCGTGTCGGTGCGGGCCTTCGAGAAGTCGATGTCGCGCTCGGAATGGATGGGCAGGACGTGCAGGTGCGTATGGGGCACCTCGAGGCCGGCGATGATCAACGCGATCCGATTGGGGGAGAGCAGACGCTGCTGGGCCGAGGCCACCCGTTTGGCCACCACTATCAGGTGGGCAGCGGTCTCGTCGTCGAGATCGATCCAGTGGTCGACCTCGGCCACGGGCACGACCAGGGTGTGCCCCGGGGTGATGGGGGCGATGGTGAGGAAGGCGGCGCTGATGTCGTCGCGGTAGACGAAGCGGCCGGGCAGGTCGCCGCGCATGATCCGAGTGAAGATCGTGGTCATTGGTCGTGGATCGTAGAGTGCCGGGCATGGCCGTGCCGCCGTCCCCCGATCCGAAGGCGCCGGAGCATCTCGACCGGGTGGTGACGGTGCCCAATGCCATCACCGCGGTCCGGCTGGCCTGTCTGCCCATCTTCGTGTGGCTGTTGTTGGTGCAGGACGATGAAGCGGCCGCGGCGATCCTGCTGGCCGGGCTGGGCGCCACCGACTGGGTGGACGGGTATGTCGCCCGCCGCTGGGATCAGGTGTCGAGCGTCGGGAAGGTGCTCGACCCGGTGGCCGACCGGCTGCTCTTCTTCGTGGCCGTGGTCAGCATCATCATCGCCGGTGCGGCCCCCTTGTGGTTCTGCCTGGCCGTGCTGCTGCGAGAGATCGTGGTGGCCGCAGCCACCCTCGTCCTCGCCGCCATGGGGGCCCGCCGCATCGACGTCACCTGGTACGGCAAGGCGGGCACGTTCGGCCTCATGTTCGCCTTCCCCCTGTTCCTCGGGGGCGCGAGTGACCTGAGCTTCGCCGACCTGTTCCAGGCCCTGGCCTGGATCGCCGCCATCCCGGCGTTGGCCTTGAGCTACTACGCCGCGGTGCGTTACGTGCCGCTCGGCCGCCAGGCCCTGCGAGAGGGCCGGGCCGCCGGGGCGTTGTAGTTTCGCGGCGACGGTGTCGGTCGCGGCGCCGGACCAGACGAACCGACCGGAGGATGCGATGAAGGCGGTGATCATGGCCGGCGGCGAGGGCACCCGGCTGCGGCCCCTCACCTCGAATGCGCCGAAGCCGCTCCTGCCCTTGGTCAACCGCCCGATGATGGAGCACATCATCGACCTGCTGAAGCGCCACGGCATCGACGACATCGTCGTGACCGTGGCCTTCATGGCCAACGCCATCCGCGACTACTTCGGCGACGGCTCCGACTTCGGCGTCACCGTCGCCTACGCCACCGAGGAGACCCCACTCGGCACCGCGGGTTCGGTTCGCAATGCCATGGACCTGCTCACCGAGCGCTTCGTGGTGATCTCCGGTGACGTGCTCACCGACATCGATCTCGGCGCGATCATCGCCGAACACGAACGAAACGAAGCTCTGGCCACGATCGGGCTGGCCCACGTCGAGAACCCCCTCGAGTTCGGGATCGTCATCACCCGCGAGGACGGGACCATCGAACGTTTCCTCGAAAAGCCTACGTGGGGCCAGGTCTTCAGCGACACCATCAACACCGGCATCTTCGTGCTCGAGCCCGAGATCTTCGACCACATCGCCGCCGATCGACCGGTCGACTTCTCCGGTGAGGTCTTCCCCGACCTGCTCGCCCAGGGCAAGCCGCTCCACGGGGCCATCACCGAGGGCTACTGGGAGGACGTGGGCACGCTCGAGGCCTACATGCGCGCCCACAAGGACATCCTCGACGGCAAGGTCCAGGTCGAGATCCCAGGCTTCGAGGTACGCCCGGGCGTCTGGCTCGGTGAGAGCGCGGAGCTGAACCCCGACGCCACTGTCGTCGGCCCGGCCGTCATCGGCGAGAACTGCCGCATCGAGGCCGACGCGGTCATCGGGGAGTACTCCGTGCTCGGAGCCAACGTCAGAGTGCGCCACGACGCCTTCCTCGAGCGGACCGTGGTGAACGACCACTCCTACCTGGGCGAGGCCGTGCGGTTGCGCGGCACGGTCATCGGACGGGCGTGCGATCTCCGGAAGGGGGTCCGGACCGAGGAGGGCGTCGTGCTCGGTGACGAGTGCTTCCTCGGCGAGGAGGCCTCGATCGCCTCGGGCGTCAAGGTGTACCCGTTCAAGACGATCGAGGCGGGGGCCGTCGTCAACGAGTCGATCGTCTGGGAGTCGCGCGGCGCCCGAAGCCTCTTTGGCCGAACCGGGGTCAGCGGCCTGGCCAACGTCGACATCACCCCGGAGTTCGCCGTACGCGTGGCCATGGCCTACGGCGGCTTGCTCAAGAAAGGCGTCACCGTCATCACGTCGCGAGATTCGAGCCGCTCGGCCCGGATGCTCAAGCGGGCCATGATGGCCGGGCTCAACAGCGTCGGGGTCAACGTCGAGGACCTCGAGGTGGCCTCCGTGCCGGTGACCCGTTTCATCATGCGCCGGCCCACCGCACGGGGTGGCCTCACCATCCGACTCGAACGCAACGACCCGCAGTCGGTGGTGATCCGCTTCTTCGATGACAACGGGCTCGACATCACCGAGGAGGTGCAGCGCAAGATCGAGCGGTTGTACGCCCGACAGGACTTCCGACGAGTGTTCCCGGGCGACATCGGCGACATCGGCTACGCCCCACGCGCCCTCGAGCACTACTCGACGGCGCTGGAAGCCACGGTCGACGTGGAGCGGATCCGGGCCACCAAGTTCAAGGTGGTCATCGACTACGCCTACGGGTCGGCGTCGTTCGCCATGCCCAACGTTCTGGCCAAGCTCGGCCTCGAGGTGCTGGCCGTCAACCCCTTCGTCTCCACCGCCGGGGTGCTGAACGAGGACCTCGACCAACACGCGAAGAGGGTCGGCGACCTCGTGCGCACCTCGGGCAGCCACCTGGGTGGGGTGATCGACCCCGACGGTGAGCAACTGCGCCTGATCGACGACGAGGGTCACGTGCTCACGTCGACCGAGGCCCTCCTGGCCATGCTCACCCTCCTGCCGGGCACGCTCTACGGCGACCGGGTCGCGCTGCCGGTCAACTGCACGACCTCGGCGCAACGGATCCTCGAACAGCACGGCATCCAGGTGGTGTGGACGAAGCTGTCGAGCAGCGCCCTCATGGACGCCGCCGGTGAGCCCGGAGTCGGGTTCGCCGGGAACCAGTCCGGGAACTTCATCCTGCCGGGCTTCATGCCGGGATTCGATGCCGCCGCCTCGTTCGTCAAGATGCTCGACCTGCTCGCCTTTCACGGGGTCAAGCTGTCCGACGTGGTCGAGGGGCTGCCCCGGGTCCACCTCGTCCACGAGACCGTCGTGACGCCTTGGGATCAGAAGGGATCCGTGATGCGCACCCTCATGGAGCAGAGCAAGGACCGCGAGGTGGTGCTGGTCGACGGAGTGAAGGTCATCCACGAGGGCGGCTGGGCCCTCGCCCTCCCCGACCCCGAGGAGCCCGTCACCCACGTGTGGGCCGAGGGCCAGTCCGGCGACAACGCCCGTCGCCTCGCCGAGGAGTACGCCCGACGCATCCGCCAGATGGTGCGTTGACCCTTCGACGCTGCTCGTGCCGCACCTGACTCTCATCCTCGTGTCGAGGGTTCCGCGTTTCAAGTAGCGTGCCGCCATGCTCATCCCCGATGACCTGCGCTACTCCACCGACCACGAGTGGGTGCGGGTCGAGGGCAACCGGGTGCGGGTGGGGATCACCGACTACGCCCAGGACGCCCTCGGTGACGTCGTCTACGTCGAGGTGCCCGAAACCGGTGCCGCCGTCGACGCGTCGGCGAAGGTCAGCGAGGTCGAGTCGACCAAGTCGGTCTCCGACATATACGCGCCTGTCGCCGGCACGGTGGTCGAGGTCAACACCGACCTGGCCGACAACCCCGAGCAGCTCAACGACGACCCCTACGGAGCCGGCTGGATATGCGTCATCGAGGTCACCGACGCCAGCCAGCTCGAAGGACTTCTCGACGTGGACGGGTATCGGCGGTTGATCGAGGGGTGATGGCGTGAGTGACGGCGTGAGTGACGTCTTCTGCAACAACTGCGGACATCGCAATCCGCTCGGCGCCAACTTTTGTTCGTCGTGCGGGGCGATCCTCGAGACGGTTGCGCCGGAGCACACCACGATCACCTTCCATCCCACCGTTCCCGCCGACCCGGTCGAGGACGAGATGGCTGTCGACCTCGACGACATGCCCAGCGACGTGGGGATGCTGGTCGTGAAGCGGGGTCCGAAGGCCGGGAGCCGTTACGCCCTCGACACCGAGTGCACGTCGGCGGGCCGGCACCCCGAGAGCGAGATCTTCCTCGACGACATCACTGTGTCGCGACGCCACGCCGAGTTCCGACGCGCCGACGACGGCAGCTACTCGGTGTGCGACACCGGTTCGTTGAACGGCACCTACCTGAACCGGGAGCGGATCGAGGTCGGACCACTGGCCAACGGCGACGAGGTCCAGATCGGCAAGTTCAAGCTGGTCTTCTTCCAGGGGGCGGGCGGGGCGTGATGGCCGACGGTCAGGCTCACCTCTCGATCGGGGAGGTCCTCACCCTCCTTCAGCCCGAGTACCCCGACATCACCATCTCCAAGATCCGGTTCCTCGAGAGCCAGGGGCTGCTCGATCCGGAGCGCACGCCGTCGGGGTACCGCAAGTTTCGCGACGCGGACATCGAGCGCCTGCGGTGGATCCTCACCCAGCAGCGCGACCACTTCCTGCCCCTGAAGGTGATCAAGGACCGTCTGGCGACCGGCGATCTCGATGGGGTCTCGGGCGATGGTGTGCTCCCGCTGGCGGCCGACGGCGCCACCACCGACGAGGGTCCGTCTGTCGATCCATCTGTCGATTCGGCTCGTGTCGCCATTGCGCCGGTGACCACCGGCCCCGTGGTGGGTGGCACCGGTCGGGCCTCGCTCACGCTCCTGCGCCGCGCCGGCGTCGTCTCCGATGAGCCCGACGGACCCCGCGACACGGACACGAGCAACGGGACCGACAGGCACCCGGCGGCCGACCACGACCGAGCGCGCGTCGTGGCCCACCTGGTCGAGGGGCCCGCGCCACCCGACCCCGACCCCGACCCGGACCCGAACCCCGAGCCGGCGCCGTCGAGCCGGGGTCGCCATCCCACCGGCCACACCGCCGGCGACCCCGCCGCCGAGCCGCGAACCACGCCGGGTGCCGGCGAAGCACCTCGTGATCCGGCCGGGGCGCCGGAGCCGGTCACCCTGTCGATCGACGACCTCGCGGCGGCCACGGGGCTCACCGTCCGCGAGTTGGTGGACCTCGAACGTTATGGCCTGATCGCCGCTCGCTCGATGGGCACCGTCGACTACTACGACGAGGACGCGCTGATCGTCGCCCGCCTGGCCGTGGGCTTTCGCCGCTACGGCATCGAGCCCCGGCACCTACGGATGTACAAGGTGGCAGCAGAGCGGGAGGCGGGCCTGTTCGAGCAGCTCATCACCCCTCTGCTCAAGCAGCGCCGCCCCGCCGCCCGCCAGGAGGCCGTCGAGATGCTCGAGGACCTCGCCGAGCTCTCCGACGACCTGCGCGCCGCCATGGTGCGGTCGGCGCTGCGGGCCTACCTCGGTCAGACCTGAGCCGAGGCCGGAGCGCGACTTCGGCGGAGAGGTGACGGCGGGGGGCCGGTAGGGTGCGGGCATGGTCGAGATGGAGTTGGTCGCGGTTCGGATCGAGCTTCCGGGCAACGTCCCGGTGGTGGTCCTGCGCGAGGTCGAGGGCGACCGGCGCCTGCTCCCGATCTTCATCGGCCAACCCGAAGCCGCAGCCATCGCCTTCGCCCTCGACGGGGTGGTCACCCAGCGACCGATGACCCACGACCTCATGCGCGACCTGATCGAGGCGCTGGGCGCCCATGCCGAGCGGGTGGTGATCACCCACATCGAGGAGGGCACCTTCTTCGCCGAGCTGCACCTGCGCGCGGGGGAGACGGCGATGAAGATCTCCAGTAGGCCTTCCGACGCCATGGCGCTGGCCCTCCGCGTCGAGTGCCCCATCTTCGCCACCGAGGACCTGTTGGCCGAAGCGGGCCTGGTCGAGAGCGTCGTGGCCGACGCCGACCAGGAAGGCGGAGGCGAGGACGTGGTGGAGCAGTTCCGCGAGTTCATCGACAGCGTCAACCCCGACGACTTCGCCTC
>JBDNHK010000074.1:0-8677 GCA_041688815.1 Acidimicrobiales bacterium
GGCGATGCCGTCGATGTCGGCGAGGGTGAGCCCGGCATCCTCGACTGCTCGCAGGGACGCCTCGACCGTGAGGTCGAGCCCGGTCCGGTTGAGACGGCGGCCGATGGCGGACTGCCCGATACCCGAGATGATGGATCGTCGTTCGAAGTCGGTCACGGCGCGACCTTCTCGAAGAGGGGGAACCAGATGTCCCCGTGCTGCTCGAACACGACCTGAACCGGCATGCCGATCACGACCTCGTCGATCGGGCACCCCACGATGTTGGTGGTGAGGCGCAGGCCTTCCTGCTCGGGGAGCCCGACGATGGCGATCACGTACGGGTCGGCCGGTCCCGCCCACGGCTGGTGGTTGACGGTGTACGTGACCAGTTCGGCGCGACCGCTCACGGCTTCGGGCGCGAACTCGGTCGCCCCACAGCCCGGGCACCACGGCCCGGGCGGGTGCAGCCAGTAGCCGCATGACTGACACCGCAGGAAGCGCAGGACCCCCTCGGATCCCGAGGTCCAGAAGAACTCGTTGGTCTCGTCGAGCGACGGGAGCACGCGAAAGGGGACATCGGTCATGGCGTTGCTCCAGGGCCGGCGTGATGGCACGCGGCGGGATGGGACGAGGCGGGGACGGTGGGCCTTACTTTTTCCCGCCCGCCATCATCCGCTCGACGAGCGTCATGGTGGTGACGAGGCCCTCGTCCTGGAACTTGCCCGTGCCGTGGCTGACCAGTTCGGTGTCGACATCGGTGGCCAGGGCCCGCAACGCCCCTGCGGTGGCCTGCTCACGCGGAACGTGGGTGAAGGCATCGAACGAGAACTGCTTCATGGCGTTGAGGTGGGTGATCTTGTTGATCTCCTCCTCGGGCACGGCCTGCAGATACTTCCACGCCATCTCCGGCGCGTTGGGCCACGTGGAATCGGAGTGCGGGTAGTCGCACTCCCACATGATGTGATCTGGGTTGAGGTGGTGACGCACCTCGATGCCGGCGGCATCGTCGATGAAACAGGTGAGAATGTGCTCGTTGAACACTTGGCTCGGCAACTTGTCGCCGAAGTCCTGGTTCGTCCAGGTGTGATGGTGCTGGTACGTGTAGTCGACCCGCTCGAGGAAATAGGGCACCCACCCGATACCCCCCTCGGAGAGGGCGACCCGCAACTTGTCGAACTTGCGCAGCACCGGTGACCACAGCAGGTCAGCGGCGCAGAGCACGATGTTCATGGGCTGCAGCGTGATCATGGCGTCGATCGGGGCATCGGACGACGTGCTCACCAGCGTGGACGACGAGCCGATGTGGAGGCACACCACCGTGTCGGTGTCGCAGCACGCCTGCCAGAACGGGTCCCAGTAGTCGCTGTGGAAGCTGGGATGCCCGAGCTTCTCGGGGTTCTCCGAGAAGGTGACCGCGTGGGAACCCTTGGCCGCGGTGCGGCGGACCTCGGCCGCCATGAGCTCGGGGTCCCAGAGCGGTGGGATGGTGCACGGGATCATGCGGCCCGGGTAGGTGCCGCACCACTCGTCGATGTGCCAGTCGTTGTAGGCCTGGGTGAGCTCGAGGGCGATCGCCTTGTCGTCGCACGTACCGAAGAGCTGCCCGGCGAAGCCGGTGAGGCTCGGGAAGTTGAGCGACCCGAGCACACCGTTGACGTTCATGTCGCGGATGCGCTCGTGGATATCGAAACAGCCCGGCCGCATCTGGTCGAAGGTGTTGGCATCGAGGCCCCACTCCTCGGGCACGCGCCCCGCTACTGCGTTCAACCCGACGTTGGGCATGGCGTTGCCCTCGAACATCCAGACGTCACGCCCGTCGTCGAGACGGGTGACGTAGGGGGCGCGCTCGGCCGCCTTGGCCGACAACCGCCCCTCGAACAGGTTCGGTGGCTCGACGACGTGGTCGTCGACGCTGACGAGAATGAGATCTTCGGCCTGCATCGGTGGTCCCCCCACGGTTCCGGAGTGTGACAGTGCTGTTAGATTAGCCGTCAAAAGTGGAGACGCAAGCCGGGCGACCGGTTCGCGAAGAGGGGGAACACGGCCGAGGACCTCTCAGGGAAGCGGCTCCTGGTGGTCGGCGCCTCGTCGGGTATCGGCGCCGCGGTGGCCGCAGGAGCCGCCGCGGCCGGTGCCCGGGTCGCCGTCAGTGCTCGCAGCGCGGCGCGCCTCACCGCACTGGTGGCCCGATGCCCCGGCGCCATCGCCGTACCGGGCGACGTGGCCGACGAGACCTCCGTGGCCACGGTCGTGCAGGCCACCGTCGACGAGCTCGGAGGGCTCGACGCCGTGGTCTTCACGGTGGGGATGTCGCCCCTCCTTCCGATGAGCGAGGCCACCCAGGCCGACTGGCGACGGGTGTTCGACACCAACGTGATCGGCGCCGCCCTGGTGGCCAGCGCGGTGGCCCCTCACCTGATCGCCAGCCACGGCCAACTGCTCGTGCTGTCGTCCAAGGCCGTGCGCCGCCCGTTCCCCGACCTGGCCCTCTACACCACGTCGAAGTTCGCGCTCGACGGCTTGGTGCGCTGCCTGCCTCTCGAGTTCCCGGGTCTGCTCGTGACCCGAGTCGTGGTGGGCAACACCGGCGGCACCGAGTTCGCCTCGTCGTGGGACCCCGAGATGCTGGGCGCGGCCAGCGAGCGCTGGCTGGCCTCTGGTGTCCTCGGATCCGAGGGCATCATGGCCCCCGCCGACGTGGCCGCCACGGTCCTGCACGTGCTGGCGTCACCGGCCCACATCGACGACGTCGCCGTCATCGACCGCCCCCCCACCACGTGAGTACCGACTCCGTCGCCTCTGACGACGGAGTCCTCGCGCGCATTCACGGTTCCGGAAAACAGGCGACGATGCAAGTACCTTGACCCCCATGGAAGGCATCGACGTGGTCCGGCGGCCGCCGTTCGGAGACAACCCGCTGGTCGGCGAGCGGGGAGCCAACACCCAGCGCCGCATCCTCGATGCTGCGCTCGGGGTGTTCGCGCAGCACGGCTACCACGACACGCGTGTCGAGCTCATCACCGAGGCCGCCGGCTGCTCCCGCCCGGCCTTCTATCAGTACTTCTCCAGCAAGGAGGATGTCTTCTGGCGCCTCGCCGCCCACATGGCCAAAGCCATGGACGGGCTCGTCACGAACCTCGGCGACATCTCCCCCGACCAGTCCGGCGTGACCTACCTGCGGCAGTGGCTCGGTGAGCTCGTCGATCTGTGCACCCTCTATGCCCCACTGCTGTCGTCGTTCCAGGCCGCAAGCCGCGACCAGGCCCGCACCGCAAGGGGCTCACGGGCGGTGAACGAGCGCTTCGGTGTCGCTTTCCTGCGCCACTTCGACCCGGCCGGACCCCGTCCACCGGTGGCCGCCGCCAGCGTCACCGTCACCGTGGTCCTGCGGGCGATCCACTACTGGCGACTCGGACTCGGGCAGATCCCGCGAGCCCGGTTCGAGGACGCTCTGGCCCAGACCACGCACCGCCTGCTGCACGGCGCCATCCCCGGGGTGAACCTCGGGCCGATCACGAAAGCCCCCCCCAAACGGGCACCCAAGTGGCCCTCTCCACCGGAGGGCCACGACGAACGCCCGCTGCGACCGCGGGGCCAGCAGACCCGCCAGCGGCTGCTCGACGCCGGCAGCGCCATTCTCCCGATCTGCGGCTACCACGACACCCGCGTCGACGACATCGTGGAGGAAGCTCGCGTCTCCCACGGCAGCTTCTACCGCTATTTCCCCAGCAAGGACGCGCTCTTCCAGGTCCTCGCCGCCGAGGCCGCCACGACGATGGTGCAGCTCCTGGCCGAGTTCCCGGCCGATGCCGGCGACGACCTCGGACCGTGGTTCGTCCGCTGGTTCGCCACGTATCGCGACAACGGGGGCATCCTCAGCGCCTGGCAGGAGATCGGGCAGGACGACCCGGACCTGGCGGCGTTCTCGTTCGAGGTGGCCACCGCCGCGTTCGACCGGCTGGTCCGCATCGTGCACGAGCGGGGCTTCGGAGATGCCACCGTCGACGCCATCGTGCTGCTCTCGGTCATCGAGCGAGTGCCCTACAGCGTGCTCGTCATGGCCTTCGTCGACGAGACCGAAGCAATCGAGGCCTCGGACTTCTTCATCCAGCGTTGCCTCTTCGGCCTGGCGACGACCTGAGCCTCGTACCGGCGGTCGCGCCGACGGCCCCCTCTCGGGGCCTCAGTCCTCGACGATGGTGATGGCGTTCTCGGGGCAGTTCTCGGCCCCTCGTCGCGCCGCCGCCTGGAAGTGCTCGGGCACCGGACCCGTGGGATCGACGCAGTACCCGTCATCGTCGGCACCGAAGAACTCGGGGGCCAAGGCGTAGCAGCGGCCGTGACCCGTGCAGGCATCGGCGTCGAACTCGACTCTCATGGAGACCGTTCTAGCCGAGGGGCCCGAGCGATGGTGACGTTGACGTCAGGAGTGCGGAAGATCGTGGGGGATCACGCGATGAAGCGCGGGAGCTCGATGGCTCCCTCGCCGTCGAGCAGCCCGGCCATGTAGGCATCGAGCCACACGGTCATCGCCGCCACCGCCTGCGCCCCGGTGCGCGCCCCGTCGACGTCACGGGTGGCGTCAGCCTGGGCCATGGTGAGAGCGGTGGCCTGCACCGTCTCGAGGAACGACGAGCTCACTTCCAGCAGCTGGTCGTAGGAACGCTGCGGGAATCCCTGCACCGACAGCCCCGTGCTCCACACGGCGCGACCACGGGGAACCGCGGCGTCCTGGAGCGGTTGGAGGAGCACCGCCAGCTCGCCGTACCTCGGGTCCGCACCGTTGAGCGCATCGGCGACGACCTCGAGTGCACCGACGGCGGGAAGCCGCGACGACGCGTACTCGCAACGCAACAGGCCGGTGCACCGCACGTCGTAGTGCGGCGATGCGTACAGCCCCGCCGGTGGCGACGCGAGTATTTCGAGGTTGTAGCCCGCGTTGTAGCCGAAGGAGTCGGTCAGCCCCGGCACCGGTGCACCCCCGGGTTCGGTGGGTGGTCCATCGAGCAGGCTCGATCGGGCGAAGGTCACCGCGACGAGGTCGTCGGCCCCGGCCGCGTCGACTCCATGTTGGGCCTTGATCATGGTCGCGGCGAAGCCCTCGACGGTGGGCGCCACCGAGAAGCCCACGAGCGGAGCGTCGGGCTGGGCGGCGGCGATCTCTCCTCGTAACCACCGGCCACCGAAATAGCCCGACAGGTGGAGGAGCCAGCGCGCCGTCGGACCGGGGATCTGGCTCCGGCCCGAGAAGAGGTCGTCGAAGACCCGCACCGGGACGTCGCCGAACAGGAACCGCTCCATCTCCGGCTCCGCTCCGCCGAGAGTGCGGGTGTGATCGTCGGCGATCCGGTCGAGCATCGCCTGGTCGGGCTCGACCACCGGGGTGGGGAACAGCGGGTGTCCGACGAGACGCACGGTCATGAGGACTCCATTCGTGAACACCCGCTCACCGCCCGACCATCGAGGGGCGACACGGTGCCGGCGAAGAGCGGCACCGAAGAGATGTTGACTTTGATGTTAGGTGGCGATCGGCGGGCGGCTATTGTCAACTAACAGACACGTCAGCTACACTGGCCGTGCTTCACCCACCGTTCGTTCGCCTGCCACGAAGGGGCTCATCATGCCGTCACGCCAACTCGATTTCCCGGTCTTCGACTGTGACAACCACATGTACGAGACCCCCGAAGCCCTCACCAAGTTCATGTCCGACGACTACGCCGGCGTCATCGACTACGTCGAGGTGAAGGGCCGCACCAAGATCACGGTGAAGGGTCAGATCAGCGATTACATCCCCAACCCCACGTTCGCCAAGGTGGCCGCGCCGGGTGCGCAGGAGGAGTACTTCCGCATCGGCAACCCCGACGGCAAGTCCCGCCGCGACATCATGGGCAAGGCCATCGTGGCCCCGGCCGCGTTCCGCGAACCAGGCCCGCGCATCGAACTCATGGACGAGCTCGGCATCGACCGCAGCCTCATGTGGCCCACCCTGGCCAGCCTGGTGGAGGAGCGTCTGCGCGACGACCCGCACGCCACCCACGCCGTCGTGCACGCGTTGAACCAATGGATGCACGAGCAGTGGACCTTCAACTTCCAGGACCGCATCTTCGCCACCCCGGTCATCACCCTCCCGATCCTCGAGAAGGCCATCGAGGAGCTCGAGTGGGTGCTCGAACGCGGTGCCCGGGTGATCCTCGTACGCCCGGCGCCCGTACCCGGCTTCGAGGGCACGCGGTCGTTCGCCCTGCCCGAGTTCGACCCGTTCTGGGCCAAGGTGCAAGAGGCAGGTGTCCTGGTCGGGATGCACGCCAGCGACAGCGGCTACCAGCGCTACATCAACGAGTGGGAAGGCGTTCGCGGCGGCGAGTTCCTGCCCTTCAAGGGCGGATCGGGCTTCGCCGCCATCACCGGCGGTGGGGGCCGGGCCATCTCCGACACCATCGCCTCGGCCATCGGTCACGGGATGCTCACCCGCTTTCCCGACCTGCGCCTGGCGCCGGTCGAGAACGGCTCGGGATGGGTCCGGCCGCTCATCTCGTCGATGGAACACGCGTACATGTTCAACCCCACCATGTTCGAAGAGGACCCGGTCGAGGTCTTCAAGCGCTGCGTCTACGTACACCCGTTCCACGAGGATGACCCGCGGGGCCTCGCCGACCTCATCGGGGTCGACAACGTGATCTTCGGCTCCGACTTCCCGCACCCCGAGGGCCTGGCCGATCCCATCAGCTTCGTCGACGAACTGTCCGAGTTCGACGCCGACGACACGGCCAAGATCATGGGCGGCAACCTGGCCCGCATCATGCGGATCGAGGAGCACGTCAAGGTCTGAGCCCCAGCTGAGGTCGAGGACGCGGACCCCATCGAGGGCGCCGGCCGTGCTCAGCTCGAGCCCGCCGGTGGCCCCTTGGGCACCTCGCGGAAGGCCACGTCCTTGTCGAGGGTGCGTTCGCGGGGCATGCCCAGCACGCGCTCACTGATGTTGTTGCGAGCCATCTCGGTGGTGCCGCCGCCGATGCTGTTGGCCTGGCGCATCAGGTACGACATGCCCACGCCGGCGGCCGGGTCGTCGGCGTCCCACGCCGCCGCCGCCGATCCCGCCAGCTCGAGGCGGATCGAGATGACCCGCTCCCCCACCACTGCGCCCATGAGACGGGCGATCGACGCCGCCGTCTCGGGGATGGCCCCGGTCGCCATGCCCGCACCGATCCGCTTGCTCAGCTCGATGCCAGCCCGCTGCAGGGTGAGGGCCTCGCCGATCAGGTCGCGCGCCCGGGGGTCGCTCAGTTGACCCGTCTCGCGGGCGAGGGCCACCAGCGAGTCCTCACCATCGTTCGGGGGCGCGTGCCCCGGTGCCGGGCCGCTGACGAAGGGCGATCCACCGCCCATGGCGTTGCGTTCGTGGAACATCCATCGGCGCCCGATGGTCCAGCCGTCGTCGACTTCCCCCACCCTGCGATCGTCGGAGAGGCGCAGGTCGGTCATGTATTCCTGGCAGAACTCACGCGAGCCGTTGATCATCTCGATGCGCTGCACCTCGATGTCGGGTTGATCGATCTTGATGATGAACACCGACAGACCCTGGTGCTTCGGCACCTCCCAGTTGGTGCGCAACAGGCACAGGCCGTAGTCCGACCACCACGCGCCCGTGGTCCAGACCTTCGAGCCGTTGATCACCCATTCGTCGCCGTCGCGCACCGCGGTGGTGAGGGCTCCGGCCACGTCGGAGCCGCCGCTCGGCTCGGAGAGGAACTGCATCCACAGTTCCTCTCCCTTCAGGATGGCGGGGATGTGTTGCTGCTTCTGGGCCTCGGTGCCGAACTCGAGCAGCACTGCGGCACAGGGCACGAAGGTGGGGACGTTGATGATCCGGGGCATCTCGTAGGGGGCGCAGGCCTGGTTGAACGCCAACTGGTAGGCCAACGCAAGGCCCTGCCCGCCGTACTCCCGGGGGAAGCAGATGCCAGCGAAACCACCGTCGAAGAGGGTGCGCTGCAAGTGACGAGCTTGGGCCACCGAGGCCAGCTCCTCCTCGTCGGATCCGAACCCCCGGAGTCCGGCCTCGACCCGAGGACGCCGGGGCAGGTTGTCGGCCAGCCAGGTCTCGGCTCGCGCCACGAACGACTCGACGCTCTCGATCTCGGTGTCGGTATCGGTGTGCAGACCGGTCATCGTCGTCTCCTCGTCGTCGGGGTCGTCGGGGTCGTCGGGTCGGTGCGGCTCATGCTGCCGACCCCGCCCGGATGACGGCGATGCGCTGGCGGTGGTCGGCGGGAGTGCCGAAAAGCGATCGGTCGGCCACGACCCGGCGCAGGAACAGGTGGATGTCGTGATCAGAAGTGAGGCCGATCCCCCCGTGGATCTGCACGCAGTCCTGCATCAGCTCGGCCAGGTACTCACCGAGGTAGGCCTTGGTGACGCTGGCCGTCTCGGCCGCACCGGGATCGTCGGCCTGCACCTCGCGCGCCAGCGCCGCCGCGAGGGCATGGCTGGCCTCCAACCACGTCTTCATGTCGGCGAAACGGTGCTTCAGTTCCTGGTACGAGGCCAGCGGGCGGCCGAAGGAGTAGCGGTCGAAGGCCCACTCGACGGTGAAGTCGAAGGTCCGCTCGGCGGCGCCGACCATCTCGGCGGCCTGCATCACCAGCGCCACCTGGAGTTGGCGCTCGACATCGGCGCCGGTGGTGGCCGCCGTGCCGAC
>JBDNHK010000012.1:0-17485 GCA_041688815.1 Acidimicrobiales bacterium
GGGGGGCTGGTGAGGGTGGTGCCGTCGGGTTGGGTGAACACGAGGGTGGCGTCGGGTTCGAGGTGGAGGTTCCAGTCGTCGCGGTGCACCACACCGTGGTGGGTGGCGCAGAGCCCGGCGAGGTTGGCGAGGTCGGTGGCCCCGCCGTGGTTCCAGTGCTGCAGGTGGTGGGCGTGGACCCAGGCGGTGGGGGCGTCGCAGTGCGGGAACCGGCAGCCCCGGTTGCGGGTGATCATGGCGTCGCGGAGGCTGGGTGAGGCCAGCCTGATGTTGCGACCGCGGTCGATGACCTGCCCCTCGGCGATGAGCAGGCGGTGCAGCAGGGTGCCGTCGGTGAAGAGCCCGAGGTCGGATTCGAACCGACGGCCTGCTGTTTACAAGACAGCTGCTCTGACCAACTGAGCTACTCGGGCGGCATGGCGCGCGACGTGGCTCGAAACCGGGTGGCCACGGCATCGTCGGGGCTGAACGCTAGTCGGACGGCTCCGGTTCCCCGCTGGGCCCCTGAATGGGTGCTCCGGGGGCACAGGGGCGCCGCGTCAAACCCTCCTCGTGGGCTTGCAGCATGGGAAGCCCGATGCTACCGTCGTCAAGTGCATGATAAAGAAATAAATCAAAGCTCCGCCGAGCAGCATGAGGGTGACGGCGAGCGGCACGGATCGTCCCACCGTCGATCTACGGTCCCAGTGATGGCATGCGCCGTAGTCGTCTCGCTTTTCTGTCTGCTGGTGGTCCAGGACTCAGGTTCGGAAGCGGTGGGGGCGGAGCCGAGCACTGAGACGGGGTTTACCCAGCCCTTCGCCGGAGATCCCCGATATGAATATCTGGCGGCCACTCAACTCACCAATCTGGATCAGCTCCATCAGCCGATCGGGCAAGAACGCGCCGATGACCTTGCCACGCAGTTTGGACTGACCAGGGGAGATGCCTTCACCCCGCAGCAGTATCTCGAGTTCATCACCGGCCAAGGGGTGGGCGGCGATACGGCCAGTGCAAAGATCATCGAAGAGAGCGCCCGAATCTTGACCAACACGATTGGACGCCCGCTGCTTTCTGACGTGAATGGCAAAATCACCAAGACGGTTCTGGCCAGCTATGGGCTGTTCGTCAACACGGAAGGTCTTCTCCAGAGTCTCGCCAACATGGATTCCCCGACAAGGCAAGCTAACTCGGTGATCGCTCCCGGTGGATACATGGGGACGTGGTGCAGGGCCAATGGTTGCGAGGCATCAATCGAAGCACTCTATAGTTCTGCTTACACGGTAGAGGCCGTCCTTGGGCTGGCATCACAAAAGATATCAGGCGCCGCCCAGTTGGTCAGAAATACGAAAGCTGGTATCAGCTCAGAGGTAGGGATGTCGATGGTCCCTTCCATCTGGGTGGCGAACTTCGCTTTGCTCTACCTCCTGAACCCAGAAGTGGCGGCAGAGATGCCTGCCTACTGGGCTCCTATCCCGTCCGCGGTGGCCGATGCTCTTCTGGCCAGCCCTACTGGCCAGGTGCCCTACAGCGACTACGCGTCCGCCTTCGAGCCGTCCCCGACCCCGCAGTTCACCGGCTGACGGAGACCAGAAGACACCCGGGCCACGGTGGCCAGCCCCGACCTGGCCGAGGCGTCGAGTCGTTCGTTGCCCAGGTCCTGAGGCACCACACTCAGAGGGAGCGAAACAGTGGCCGGGGGTGCCTAGGGTCGCCGCTGACGCACGACGCGCCCGGGATGGGCCACTGGAGGCAGACATGCAGCGTGGCCGGGTGCGCCGCCGCACGGCCGCGGCGTTGGTAGCCGCGCTTCTCGTGGCGCTTCTCGGTGCGACGGGCACCATCGCCCCGATCCTGTCGCCCGCCTCGGCGGCGTCGGGTCAGCTCGACGGGCGAGTAGTGAGCGGGCCGAGACCGTTGGACGGCTACTCGGTTCGCCTCTACGCAGTGGGTGTCGTCACGCCGCTCGCAACCGCCGAGTCGGCGCTGGACGGCCGCTTCACGCTCGACGTCAGCGCTCCGGACGCTCCCGGCACCGTCTACTACGTCACCGCAGAGCAGGTGCTCCCACCGCCCCACGAGGGCTCGGTCGTGTTTGCGAGCGTCCTCGGCACCGCCCCGCTGCCGGCAGAAATCGTCGTGAACGAGCGAACCACGGTGGCCACCGGCTTCGCCATGGCCCAGTTCACCGAGGCGGCGGCCATCAGCGGGTCCTCGCCCGGCGTTGACAACGCCGCGCGTATGGCCCGCAACCTCGCCGACCCCGTGACCGGTGAGGTCAGCGCTGTGCTGGCCAACACACCCAACGTTGCCTCGTCGCTCGAGACGCTCAACTCGCTGGCCAATCTGGTCGCCGGCTGTCCTGGCGACCCGATCCACTGCGCCATGGTCTTAGCCGCCGCCACCCCTGACGGCGAAACGCCAGCCCCCGATACGTTCAGCGCAGTTGCCAGCATCGCCCGCCACCCCTGGGTGAACCCCATCGAGCTGTACGAGCTCTCGCAGGCCTCGCCCAGTCCCTATGCGCCGGCACTGACGTCGCCTCCCGATGCCTGGATCCTCGCCCTGCGGTTCGTCGGAGACGGCGCGTCGCTCAACGGACCGGGCAACTTCGCCGTCGACCACGAGGGCAACGTCTGGGTCTCGAACAACTACGAGTACAGCCCGTCGGCCTTCGAACCGGTGTGTGGTGCCGAGAACCTCATCAAGTTCAGGCCGGACGGTCGCTACGCGCCGGGCTCCCCCTACACCGGCGGCGGCCTGAGCGGCGCCGGTTACGGCATCAGCATCGACCCCTACGGCGCGGTGTGGGTCGGGAACTTCGGTTTCGCGGCGCCGGTCCCCGGCTGCCCGGCGGACCGCCAGCCCCCTCACAACAGTGTCTCGAAGTTCTCCCTCGACGGCGTCCCCCTCTCGCCCGATAGCGGTTTCACCCAAGGTGGGGTTTCCTGGCCGCAAGGCACCGTTTCCGATCGCGCCGGCAACATCTGGATCGCGAATTGCGGCAACGACAGCGTGACCCTGTTCCCCGACGGAGATCCCCTCAGAGCGATGGCGCTCACTGACATAGGGCTGAAGCGAGCCTTTGACATCGCTGTCAACCAACGCGGCCAAGCCTTCGTCACAGGGGTCGAGAGCAACAACGTGGTGGTGCTCGAGCCGGACGGAACAGTGGCGCCCGTCTCGCCGATCGTGGGCGGCGGGCTCAACCGACCGCTCGGTATCGCCGCCGACAGCGACGGCAACCTTTGGGTGGCCAACTCAGCACTCATCGATCTGCCGTGCCCTGACATCCAGACTCCTGGCTCACCGGGAGGGTCCGTCACCTTCCTCCCGCATGAGGATCCTGGTGCGCCCGTCGAACTCAGAGGCGGGGGACTGACGATCCCATGGGGCCTCAGCATCGACGGCAACGGCAAGGCCTGGGTCGCCAACTTTGCCGGGAAACGGGTCTCGCAGTTCTGCGGAACCCGGCTGGTCGGGTGCCGACCGGGCAGCAGCCCAGGGGATCCCATCTCTCCTGACCTCACCGGCTACTCCTTCGAGGGATTCGCCCGCAACACCGCCACCGCCGCCGACACGGCGGGCAATCTCTGGGTCACGAACAACTGGAAGGAGATACCCGTCCAGGCAAACCCCGGTGGCTACGAGGTGGTGGTGCTCGTCGGCATCGCCGGCCCGGTGCAACCGCCGCCGCCGAAGCTGCGACCCGTCTCCGCCCCCACACCGGCCGTGACGCCGCTGCATCCTGCGTTCACGGGCTAGGAGTTGTGTCCCGCGAGGTTGCTGACACGGCCGGCGGGAGGGGCGCCGATGGCGGTGTGGTGTCGGTGGTGGTTGTAGCGGTGGAGCCAACGGTGGCTCGGCCGAGACAACCGTGTCCTTTCCGGTCCTGGTCGTCGCGGCCCTGAGCGATAGTTTGCGAGGCGTTCTAACAAAAAGTTGGTGTACGTGGCGTTTCGACTGCTTTCATGTACTGCGAGTGAGGCTGACGCGCTTCTCGGTGCGATGAAGTGCGTGGCCACTGCTGATGGCCGACGGCCACTCTCTCGGGATGCTCGGATCTTCCTCGAGCAGTGCCAACGGCATGTACTGCCCACTGCCGCCTGCGCTGTCGACGAGCTGCCGGAGCACCTCGACGGCCCGGCCCTCGCGACAGCGTTGCCCACGCCCGGCCGACGCCGTGACGCCGTGCGGCTGGGCACCATCATGGTGTTCGTCGATCCCTCACTCGACGCCGAGGCGGTCGATCTAGTGGCCCGGATCGCCGCCGCGCTCGGGGTTGACGAGGGCTCGGTCGACGACCTCTGGCGCATCGCTCATCGTCAGGCCGACGAGGCACAGGCGTGCGTGATGCGTCGCAGTCTCCGGTGGATGACGGGTTTGGACATGCCGACCTTCCGGCAGGCGGAGAAGGCCAACGCCGCTCGGGACACCTCGTCGCCTGCGGTCGTCGACCGCTACGAGAGGCTGCTCGATAGGGCCGAGGGCACGTTGGGCCATGAACTCGGTCGCTACTACGCGAACAATGGATTTCCGTTCCCGGGCACGCAAGGAGGGCACGCCATCGAGGTGGTCGGCCTGCACGATGTCCACCATGTGCTCGCCGGTTACCCGACCAGCATCAACGGTGAGTTCGCCCTCGCCGGGTTCACGGCATCGGTCAGCCGTCGCGAGCCCCTCGATCATCTGGTGTTCGTGCTGCTCACCTGGCATGTGGGCAACAGTGAAAGCCCGACGGGTGTGGCACAGGCAGCAATCGAGCCGGAGCACTTCTTCGATGGCATCGGTCGCGGCGCGCACGTACACCTCGATGTGACCCGGACCGACTGGGATTGGGCCGCCTACCTCGACCACCCACTCGACGAGCTGCGCGAACAGATCGGGGTACCCGACGGGTTCTGGGTCGGTCCCATGGGGCACTGGCAGTCATCGGCCTGGCCAGACCCACCACGATCGGCCGGCTCGAACGAGATCCCGGTGACACCGCCGCGTTCATGACCGACGCTCGCACGCAAAGCCCCGCACGACCAGATGGAACCCCAGTCGAGACCCGGGATGGCTCGACCAGCGATGACACGCCGACCGTGGTCGGCGCCCGCTACGTCCACACGGCCACGTGGGCCCGTTCGTCCCACTGCCCGAGCACCGAGGTGCCGGCGACGAGATCTGCTCAGGCCGCGGCGCCCACCGTGGGGTAGCGCACGTAGTGCTCCTGCAACAGGGCGATGAACGCCGGGTCGCGCACGGGGTCGTCAGGCGCCGACGCAGCGACCCCTCGCCCGCGCAGGTCGTCGACGAAACGGGCCACGACGCCGCCGAGATCGATGTCGTCGGTGTGGTCATCGACGCGAGCCGCCTCGGCGGCGGTTGCGAACGCATCGGCCTTCCAGGAAAGACTCATACGCAGGGCGTCGCGGCCGAACGAGGCCACGGTCTTCCCTTCGTCCACGATCGACCACGTGCCCGAACCGTCGTGCACCAGCTCGGCGTCGAGCGACAGGGAACGCAGTCCGTCTTCCACCCTCCCGGTGGGCCGCACCCGGTGGAACATGAAGTCGTTGTCGCCCACGATCATGGTGTTGTCGATGGCGCCCTCGTGGATCGTCGAGGGACGGTCGGGGCCGTCGGGCCAGTACTCGAACCCCCCATCGGTACCGGCGTAGAACCACGCCACCCCGGTGGCGATGTGACGCCGCACGTCCTCGAAGAGCCCGGACATCCCCATGATGGACAAGAAGGTCGTGGGCCACTCGTTGCGGTCGAACCCCCGGAAGGCGGGCACGTCGACGTGGCCGGCACCCTGGGCGAACGGGAGCTGCCAGGTGAGATTGCAGTACAGCGTGTGGGGGCGCACGACCTCGGCCCCGCCGAACACGGTGCGCGCCGCTTCCGCGAACTGGGCGTCATTCAGCAACCACTCGACGTCGGGGTCGGCCCGGCCGTCGAGGGCCCAGTCGCCGCGAAAGACCGGGGCCACGACCATCTGTTCGGCGGCATTGCCCGAGGACGCCGCGTACTCGGCACTGTTGGTGAAGTAGCGCTGCACCGGCCAGTAGGGCGCTCGCGCCTCGATCAGTCGCTCGATGGCACCACGGTCGCCAACGGCAGGATCGAGCACGACGGGGGAAGAGAGGACACCAGACATGACCCGATAGTCGCACAGTCGAGCGATCCCGGTCGGCCGGAATCAGCTGACGAGGCGTGCCAGGGTTCACCGGGCCCGATAGAGCGCCCACATCTCGCGCCGCGGCGAGAGCTCGATGAGCCGAGCCAGGTCACGATCATCCAGATTCGGGTCCCCGACGAACAACGACGGCGCCGACAGCACCACCGGTGCCACGTCGGGATAGCCCGAGTCCTCGATTCGTCGGCGCAAGGCGGCAGCCAACTCCTCGTACTCCTCCCGCTCATCGGGGGTGAGTGGGTCGAACCGGGCCAGCTCCTCCCATCGCGGATCGGCGGCGAAGGTGGCGAGAGCGACGCCCGACGCGACGGCGAGCTCGACGTCGGCCGAATCCGGATCGGCCCCGCGAGTGCCACTCCACACGAACGCGCTGTCGGGTGGCACGGTCACATGACGGCCCGCTCGCTCGAGCTCGTAGACCAGTCCCGGACCCACCCCCGGGAACGCCTCGGTGAAGGTCATCGCGATGACCTCACCCGGGGCGGTGGCCTCGTTCGCCGCCGGGAGCAGCGCCTCGACGGCATCGGACAGGCGGGCATCGGGCCGGGGCCCCGTGGGGACCACGACCAGCGCGACCACCGCGATCGAGACCGTCATCGCGACCACCACCGCTCGGACCGCCCCGTCCCACCGAGGACGACCGGCCACGAGGGCGCGGACAGCGGCCAATGCCAGCGTGCACCAGACCAACCCGCCCACCACTCGTGACCAGGAGTACAGGTAGGGATAGGGCACATCCGACAGCAGGCCGAGGGTCACCACCCCCGCCACCGAAGTGACGGTCACCACCGCGGTCAGAGCGGCGAGCTCCCGGTCCCGTTTCCACCAAGCAGCCACGCCGGACGCACCGAGCGCAGCCGCGGAAAAGAGGAGCCACCAGATCGGCGCTTCAAGGAGGTCCCCCAACAGGCCCACGGGCTCGATGCCACCGACCCAGGGACCCCACGGGACAGAGGCGCGCGCGGCCCGTCCCAGCGCCCCGGCCAGCCCGAGCGCGGGTTCCTCGGGCCCCGCGAAGTAGTCGACGATCGCGCCCAGGTTGCCGGACACGAAGATCTGGTCGATCAGTACCGGCGCCCACAGCAGAACCCCGAGCCCGCCAGCCACGAGCATCGCCGCCCGCCAACCTCGACCCCTCGGGCTGGTGTGCCATGCACCGACGGTCGCGAGTACCGCCGCAAACCCGCTCACGACGACGACGAGCGGGAGGTACCCGACGTGAGCTTGTGTGCACACCGATCCAGCGACCACGAGCACCGGCGCGGCCCAGCGATCACCAGCGGCCAGCGCCCACCCGGCGACCACGAGACACAGGAAGCACAGCACGACCAGAGTGGGGTTCCAGATCGAGTAGGGCGTGTCGGCGTGGTTGACGAACAAGGTCATCGCCAACGCCCCGATCAGCGCCGCCCCAACCAAGCCCCCCCGACGTCCGGCCAGAACCGTGGCGACGACCGCCGCCAGGCCCTTCAACGCGATGCCGGCGGCGAGCAGGACCGAGGGAGCACCACCGGACACCCAGGACGGGACCATGAACCACCAGGCCAGGGCCGGGCCCGGGTGATACCAACCGAAACGGCTGTAGACGCCCACGAGAGGAAGGTCGTCCGGCGCGTCGAGCACCCTCGTGGCGAGGATGGCGGCGTCGCTGGTGACGTACCACGACCCCACGAACGAAGCCATCATCGCGACGACGAACGGAGCGGCGACCAGCAGCACGATCCACCACCAACGCCGCGACCGACTGCGCAACGCGGCGTCACCGTCGGTGTCAACTCGCCCCACTGGCGAAGGTTAGGCCAGCCCGCTCCGTGCTCGGTGACCTTGCGCCGTGACGTCCGTCCGTCCGGACCAACCTCAGCAGACAAGGCCGGAAGGGCAGAAGTTCGTGACCAAACGATCGGCAGCGACGCTCGGGCTGCTCGCCCTGGCAGTGGTGATTCCCGCATGCTCGACCCAGGCCGACACGGGTTCCGCGGGCGGGACCCCACCGCGGTGCTCGTCGACCCGCCGTCGGAGTTCCTTCAGGACAACGAGACGCCTGAACAGTGGGCCGACCAGCGCGTCCTCATGAACGTGAACGACGCCCAGATCGCCGCACTCGTGCCGGGGGCCGTCCACATCACGAACACCGACAGCGGGCACAACATCCACATGATCCAACCCCAGCTCGGGGCCGGGGCGATCGCCGACGTGGTCACCGACGTGCGGGAGGGCCGCACCACGGCGACGCCCTGACCTGGGGCCGGTAGCGACGCCGTCCATGAGCATCCTCGGCAACCGCGTCCTACGCCGAGAGGACCCGGCCCTGCTCACCGGCGGTGGCACCTACGTCGACGACGTGGCCTCGCCCGGCGCCGCTCACGTCGTGTACGTGCGCTCCACGATCGCCCACGCCCGAATCGAGAGCATCGACACCACCGAGGCCGCGGCCGCCCCGGGCGTGCTGGCCGTCGTCACCGCCGCCGACATCGACCTGCCCCGCCTCGCTCCCATCGGGATGGTCAACCAGGACATGGCCCGACCGGTGCTGTTCCCCGACGCTGGCACGAACGTGGCCATGACCATCGACCATCGCAGCGACCCCATCTCGTTCGACGGCTGTGAGGTGGTCGTCACCACCCGTACGGTCAACCAGCGCCTGGCCCCGGCGCCCATCGAAGCCCGCAGCGCCCTGGCCTGGTGGGACGACGACGACCGACTGGTGCTCGAGATCGGCTGCCAGGGCCCGCATCCCGTGCGGGCCGCCCTGGCCGAGCTGTACGGGCTCGACCCCGAACGGGTGCGGGTCATCTGCCCCGACGTGGGTGGCGGGTTCGGGGCCAAAGCTCACGCCGCTCCCGAGGCGCTCCTGCTCGGCGAGCTGGCCCGTCGCCTCGGCCGGCCGGTGCGCTGGAGCGAGACGCGCTCGGAGAACCTCGGGAGCGGCGTGAACCACGGTCGCGGCCAGGTGTAGCACGTCACCCTGGGCGGCACCGCCGACGGCCGGCTGCTGGCCTACCGCATCGAGATGATCCAGGACGGCGGCGGCTATCCCAACATGGGGGCGGTACTGCCCTTCGCCACCCGCATCATGGCCACCGGCGTCTACGACATCCCCACGGTGCAGATGAGTTCTCGATCGGTGGTCACCACCACCACGCCGACCGGGGCGTGCCGCCGACGACCCCCGGCTGCTCGGCATCGGCCTGGCCTGTTACGTGGAGATCACCGCCCTCTCGGGGGGCGACGAGTTCGCGTCGGTGGAGCTGTGCCCCGACGGCACCGCCCTCGTGGTCACCGGCTCCAACCCCTACGGACAGGGCCACGTCACGTCGTGGGCCATGCTCGTGGCCGAACGCACCGGCCTCCCCCTCGACCGCATCGAGGTCGTGTACGGCGACACCGACGTGGTGCCACGCGGCGAGATCACGGGGGGTTCACGGTCGGCGCAGCTCGCGGGGGCGGCCATCAACGACGCTTCGCTGAAGCTGGTGGACCTGGCCCGTGAGCGCGCCGCCGATCTTCTGGAAGCAGCCATCGACGACGTCGTCGTCGACCCCGAACGCGGGGTCTTCCACGTCGTCGGCACGCCGGCGGTCACCATCGACTGGGCGCGCCTGGCCGTTCGGCGCCCACGTGGCCGTCGCCGAGATCGACCGAGACACCGGCCGGGTGGAGCTGGTGCGCATGGTGGCCTGCGACGATGCCGGCACCATCCTCAACCCCCTCGTGGTCGACGGGCAGGTGCACGGCGGCCTGGCCCAGGGCATCGCCCAGGCCCTGTTCGAGGAGGTCCGTTACGACAACGACGGCAACCCCCTCACGGGCACGTTCATCGACTACGCCATGCCGTCGGCGGCCGAGCTGCCCAGCTTCGAGCGGGTGTGGCGGGCCATCAACCAGAACTGACGGCCAGGCGCATCGCGCTGTTCATCGGCGAAGCCGGCCCCGGGCCACGAGCGGGGTTCGGGCTTCAGCCCGGAGCGGGGACCGGGTCGCCGGCCAGGCCGACCCGGTCGACGATGTCGGACACGTCGACCACCTCGACCACCTCGACCACGACGTCGATCGGAGCCGACTTCTCGAACAGGAGGGTGACGGGCATGCGGTCCCCGGCGACGAGCGGGCGGGTCAGCCCGTCGAGCATCACGTGGGCCCCACCGGGGCGGAACACCGTGGTCGAATCGCCGGGGATCGGGTAGGCCTGCCGATCGCTCATGGTCACGAAGCCGTCCTCATCGGAGGTGTCGTGGAGGGTTGCCCTGGAGGCCACGGCGGTCTGCACACCGATGAGCTCGTCGGCGCCCCCCTCGTTGGTGAGTGAGAGGTAGATCGCGGTGTTCCCCGAGGCCGGAGCGGCGGTGACGATGCCCGACACCCGGGTGAGGGCGGGAGAGGCGGCCTCGCCGCCCCGGATCCAGTGCCCGCCCAGGGCGACGAGCCCGACGATCGCCGCGGCGATGACGGTGACGGCGACGAACCGACGCAGAGCATGCGCCGGCGCCTCCCGGGCCCCCGGATCGACGTCGGTCAGCGCATCCACCACCAGACGATCCCATCGCGCCGACCGAACGACCAAGTCGGGCCGGGCCCCACGCTCGGCGCCGGGCCGGGAGGCGTCAGCCGGGGTTGAGGCTGCTGCAGTCGTCGATGACGACGAGCGTGGGGGAGATCTCCGCGGTGGCGCCGAACTGCAACGACAGGGCGATGGGCGGCAGCATCGCCAGGGGCACGCCGACGGCGACGGTGCGGCCCGACGCGGTGACCGGGGTCGAGACGACCCGACGTTGCTCGCGACCATCGGGCCAGGTGATGAGGACCACCTGCCACGCACCGGCCCGGCGGATCAGCCGCAACTCGAAGCTGAGCGGCTGGAGGGGATCACCCTGGGCGACCACGAAGGTGGGATCGAGCGCGTCGGCCACCGCCCCCACCACCTCGAAACGCACCCTGAGCAGTTCGCCCTCGACTGCGGCCTCGCCGAGCGTGAGGTCGACACCGTCGAGCGCGGCCCGGGCCTCGGCTGGCACCCCCGCGGGGATGTCGAGGTCCCCCGCCGGGTCGAGGCACCGGTCCCCTGGGCTCGACCGGACGAGGGTCGAGAACGCCGTCGCCGCTGGTTCGGAGTCGCCCGATCCGGAGCAACCGGCGAGCACGACCGCCCCCAACAGACCCAGTGCCGCCGCGACCGCCCTCCCCCGAGGGACCCGACCCATCGCTCAGGCCTTCCGAGCGGCTAGACGACGACGAGTGACCTCGAAGCAGGCCAGCGCGCCGGCGGCCGACACGTTGAGCGAACCGAGCTGACCGAGCAACGGGATGCCGGCCACCGCGTCGCAGCGCTCACGTACGAGGCGCGACAACCCCTTGCCCTCGGCACCCAGCACCAGGCACACCGACTGGTCGGCCACCTCGAGGTCGAACAGGTCGGTGTCGCCACCGGCGTCGAGACCGATCACCCACATACCCAACTCGCTCAGGTGGCGCAGCGTGTTGGGAAGCCCTCCGACCAGGGCCATGGGCAGGTACTCGACCGCTCCCGCGGCGGCTTTGGTGACGGTGGGGGTGACGTGCACGGCCCGATGCTTGGGCAGCACCACCCCGGTGACCCCAGCACACTCGGCCGACCGCAGGAGCGCACCCAGGTTGCCCGGATCGGTGACGCCGTCGACGGCGAGCAGGAAAGGTGGCGCACCGCCAGGGCCCTTGCGCTTGGCCATATCGTCGAGGTCAGCCTCGGCCAGACCCTGGGCCTTGGCCACCACACCCTGCGGAGACTCGGTCCGGGCGTCGGCGAACAAGCGGGTGCGGGTCACCTCACGGACGGGCACCTTGAGGTCGAGAGCCAGGTCGACGATGTCCTGCAGCACCTCGTTGTCGTCCTGATCCTCGGCCACGAGGATCTCGCGGATCTTCCGTTTTCCGGCCAAGAGAAGTTCACGCACGGCCTGCCGGCCCTCGACCTGATCGCCACCGAGGCTGTTGTCGCGCGCCGGACGACGGTCCGGCGCGCGGTCGGTCGCCGAGCTCCGTCGCCGCGGGCCACCCGGCCGGTCGGCCTTACGTACCGACGCCGCCGCGTGCTGGACCCGCTTGGCCTCGACCGCTTTCTGCGCCGCCGGTGACAGCGGCTTGCCGGCCCGCTTGGCCGCTGGGGCCTTCTTGGCCGACGGCGCGCCCCGGCCCGTACCGTTCCCCCGTCCGCCCGTGGGCGTGGCCTTGGCACCGCGACCCGCCTTGGAGCCGCCCCTGGGCGCACCTTTCGCCCCGGCTCTCGGAGCGCCCTTGGATCCGCTACCTCGGGGAGGACTCACGACGAACCCTCTCCACTGGTGACCACGGCCACCGCGAAACAGGCGATGCCCTCCACCCGTCCGATGGCCCCGAGCCCCTCGGCCCGATTCCCCTTGAGGGTGACCGGAGCCCCCACGGCCTCGGAGAGCCGGCGCTGCATCTCGTCCCTTCTCGGCGCCAGCTTCGGACGCTCGCACACCACGGCGCAGTCGACGTTGCCCGGTTCCCACCCTGCCGCCCGCACCCGCGACGCCACATCGGTGAGCAAGCCGATGCTGTCGGCGCCGGCCCATTCCTCGTCGGTGTCGGGGTAGAGCTGGCCGATGTCGCCGAGGCCGGCCGCTCCGAGCAGGGCGTCGGCGCAGGCGTGGGCCACCGCATCGGCGTCGCTGTGCCCCACCAAGCCCCGCTCGCCGTCGAAGACCACGCCGCCGAGCACCAACGGGCGGGCGGGATCGTCGGTGAAGGCGTGCACGTCGAAGCCCTGACCAACCCTGACCGTCATGACCACAACCTAAGGGACGGCCAGCACGTCGAGAAGCGCCACGGCCAGCAGGAGATCATGTGGTCCGGTGATCTTGATGTTGGTGACCTCGCCGGGAACCACCACCACGGTGGCGCCGACCGCTTCCACCAGCCCCGCATCGTCGGTGGCCACCGCCCCCGATGCGTGAGCCCGGCGCAGCACATCGGGACGGAAGGCCTGGGGGGTCTGCACGGCCACGAGCTCCGCGCGATCGAGCGTCTCGACGACGACCGCCAGCCCCTCGGCCCCGAGACCCACCGGAGCCGGAGCCATACGCTTGATCGTGTCGGTCACGGCGACACCGGGAATCACCGCGTCGGCGCCGGCGTGCACGGCTCGGACCACGGCCAGGTGCAGGGCGGCAGAAGCCAGCGGGCGGGCCGCGTCGTGCACCACCACCACGGCGGCAGCGGCGTCGACCACGGTCAGACCGGCCCGCACCGAGTCGGCCCGTTCGAGTCCTCCCACGACGGCCACGTCGGCCGCGCCGGAGGCCACGAGGGCCTCACCCTCGGCGTCCTCACCCTCGGCCAGCACCACCACCACGTGGTCAGCGGCGGCCCGGGCGGTGGCCAGCGAACGATCGAGCACCCGTTCGCGTCCGACGAGGGCGTACTGCTTGGGCTGCAGGCCCCCGAACCGGCTGCCGCGACCGGCGGCCAGCACGATGGCCCACACCGGTCCGTCGGCCGGGCCCGCGCTCAGGTCAACACCTCGTCGAGCCGGGCCTCGGCATCCTGGGGCGAGGTGTCGATGGCGAAGATGAGCTCCGACACCAGGATCTGGCGGGCCTTGGCGAACATGCGCTTCTCGCCCGCCGAAAGCCCCTTCTCCTTGCCCCGCTGGGAGAGGTTCCGCACCACCTCGGCCACTTGGTACACGTCGCCCGACTTGAGCTTCTCCTCGTGGTTCTTGAACCGACGCGACCAGTTGGTGGGTACGCGGGCCTCCTTCTTGCGGAGCACCTCGAACACGTCCTCGACCTCGTCGTCGCCGATCACGTCACGCAGGCCGACCTCGTCGGTGCCGTCGACCGGCACCATGAGCACCAGGTCACCGAACGAGAGTCGCAGCACCAGGTACTCGCGCTCGGTGCGGAACGCCTCCTTGGTCTCGCGACGCTCGATGATGGCGGCACCATGGTGGGGATACACCTATTTGTCCCCGACATCGAACGACATTGCTCTCCCTGGAGAACCGGCGGCGGGCGGCCCGCGCTGGATCCGTGACCAGTCTCGCGTCGAGCCGCCCTCGGATCGGGGACGCCCATTGGGACGCACGTCACATCGACCGGGGTGGGCCGATAGGGTGCCGGACGTGGTCGAACCCCGGTTGTTGAGCGACGTGGAGTTCTTCGAGGGCTTCGAAGGTGAGGCCCTCGACGAGTTGGTGGCGGCGGCGGAGACCCGCTCCTACAGCCGCAACGGCATCGTCTTCACCGAAGGCGACACCGCGGCCGAGCTGTTCGTGGTCGAGTCCGGGCGTATCGCCATCGCCAACAAGTCCGACGACGGTCGCGAGTCGGTGGTGGCGCTCATGGAACGGGGCGACCTGTTCGGCGAGATGCCGCTGTTCGACCGGTTGGCCCGGTCGGCCGAGGCCCGGGCCCTCGAGCCCTCGACGGCCACCGCCATCCCCTACGCCCCGCTGCGCGCCATCTACGAAGCGCGTCCCGAACTGCTCTGGAACGTGGTCAGCCTTCTCGCCACCCGGCTGCGCAGCACCGACGAGCAGCTCGCCGACTCGGTGTTCCTCGACGTCACCGGTCGCACGGCCAAGCGCCTACTCGAGCTGGCCGGCGACGCCGACGAGTTCTCGCTCCCCATCACCCAGGAGGAGCTGGCGGGCATGGTCGGTGCCTCACGCGAGCGCGTCAACAAGGCCATCGCCAGCTTCGTGCGCCTGGGCTGGATCGAGCAGGCCGAACGCCGCTACCGCATCACCAACCGCGAGCAGCTCAGCCGCCGCTCCCGCTGACCGGCGGGTAGGGCTCGCCCACCAGCTCCTCGGACAGGGTCCACAGGCGCGCCGCCACGGTGGAGTCGGAGGCGTGTGGCGCCGGGGTGGCCACGGCCACGTCGGCCAGATACGCACCACCACGGTCGAGCAACCCCGCATCGGTGGCCGCCCACACGGTGGTGGCGGCGCCCACGTCCACCCTGACCCGCGGGGGCAGTTCACCGCCGGCCGCTTTGGCCCGGGCCACCAGCGTGGCCATGTCGTTGCGGGTGAAGTACCGACCCAGGTCGGTGGCCACCATGCCGGGGTGCACCGAGAAGGCGTGCACCCCCGCGAGGCCGTAGCGCCGGTCGAACTCGGCCGCGAACAACACGTTGGCGGTCTTCGACTGCCCGTAGGCGTCCATCTTGTCGTACGGACGGCGCTCGTAGTTGGGGTCGTCGAGGTCGACGGGGGCGGCGGCGTGCCCGGCGGAGCTGAGCACCACCAACCGTGACGGCGCCCCGGCCCCGAGCAGCGGGAGCAGACGGCCGACCAGGAGGAAGTGGCCGAGGTGGTTGGTGCCGAACTGCAGCTCGAACCCGTCGTCGGTCTGCCCGAACGGCACCATCATGATCCCGGCGTTGGCCACGAGCAGGTGGAGCTCGTCGATCCGCGACGAGACTTCGTCGGCAAACGAACGCACACTGGACAACGAGCCCAGTTCCACGACGCCCGGCTCGACCGATGCCCCCGGCATCTGGTCGCGCACCGACGCCACGGCGGCGTCGGCCTTCTCGACTGTGCGGCCGGTGAGCACGACATGAGCCCCGGCGGCGGCCAAGGCCCGGGCCGTCTCCAGGCCCAGCCCGGTGGTGGCGCCGGTGACGACGGCGGTTCGACCGGTGAGGTCGACGCCGTCGAGCACGTCGGTGGTGGTTCGGGTCACAGGACGTCCTCCGGTGCGGGCCATTCGGTGGGCCAGTTGTCGTTGACGGTGAGCGACCACTGCGGCTCGCGCCGCTCGAGGAAGGCGTGCACGCCCTCGCGGGCGTCGGCCTCGCCCATGAGGTGGTGGTGGAGGTCGGTCTCGGCCCGGTCGACCTGGGCCGGGCCCAACCCGAACGAGCCCCACATGAGCCGCTTGGCCACCCCCACCGACACCGGAGCGGTGTTCACGGCCATGTCGTGGGCGATCTCCAACGCCGCCGGCAGCACCTCGTCGTTGGGCAGCACCCGATTGGCCACGCCCAGTTCCCTGGCCTCGGAACCGAGAAAGGTCCGGCCGGTGAGCAAGATGTCGGCAGCGTTGCCCATGCCGGCGATTCGCGGCAGGGTCCAGTGGCTGAAGGCGTCGGGCATCACCCCCCGACGCACCTGCACGACGCCGTACTTGGCGTCGACGGCCATGATGCGCAGGTCGCAGTGGAGGGTGAGGGTGAAGCCGATGCCGATGGCATGGCCGTTCACCGCCGCGATGACCGGCTTACGGATCTGCCACGCCGTCGGGGTGACGGGGCAGGCGCGGAACGAGGGCGCGTCGCTGCGCTCGAACACGGCGCTGCCGGACGTGAAGTCGGCCCCGGCGCAGAAGGCCGGTGGGGTGCCGGTGACCACGACCACCCGGATGGCGTCGTCGGTGTCGGCTCGCCGGTAGAGCGCACCCAGAGCCTCGCCCATGGCCCCGCTGAAGGCGTTGCGAGTATCGGGCCGGTTGAGGGTGGCCACGGCCACGCCGTCGTCGTGCAGTTCGACGAGCAGATCGTCGGTGCCGGTGTCGATGGAGGTCATACCCGTACCTCACCAGCCAGACCACGAGCAGCCGACTCCACTTTCACGGCCGAGATCACTGCGGCGATCGTCTCGTCGTCGATCGGATAGCCGGGAAAGTAGATGCAGGCCCGCGAGGCGTAGGGCCCGAAGCGGTCGATGATCTGGGCACCGACCTCGGCTGGCGTGCCCACGACGGCGATGGTGCGGGCCACCTCGTCGTCGATGCGGGCGGCCATGCCGGCCCAGTCGCCCTGCTTGGACAGGGCGTTCAACTCGGGCTGCAGCTCGCCCCAGCCCTCGGCGTCGAGCACCGGCTTGTACGACGGGGTGGAGCCGTAGAAGCCGAGTAGGAACTTCACCCCGGCCATGGCGGCGGCGATCTCCTCGTCGTTGCGTCCGCAGGCCACGATCACCTCGGCGATGACCTCGAAGTCCCCGCCGGTTCGACCCGCCTTGCGCAGTCCCGCCTGCAGCGCCGGCACGGTGCGCTCGACCATGTGCTTGGCGCTGTTGAACGGCATGACCAGGATGCCGTCCGCCACCTCGGCGGTCATCTCGGACATCTTCGGACCGAGGGCCCCGACCAGCACCGGCGGGCGTCCGAAGGGATTCGGACCGGGGTTGAAGTTCGGGGTCATCAGGGTGTGCCGGGTGTACTCACCCTGGAAGTCGAAGGGACCCTTGCCCTCGAAATGATCGAACATCATCTGCAGCGCCAGCACCCACTCGCGCATCTGGGCCACCGGCTTGCCCCATCGCGACCCGTAGCGCTTCTCGATGTGGGGCTTGATCTGCGAGCCGAGACC
>JBDNHK010000075.1:0-10249 GCA_041688815.1 Acidimicrobiales bacterium
CTACACGCAGATCCTGGGAATGGTCGACGAGCACATCGGCACCGTGGTGGGTGCCCTGCCGCCGGCCATCGCGGCCAACACCGTCGTGATCCTCACCTCCGACCACGGGGACTTCGCCGGGGCCCACGGCTTCCCCGCCAACAAGGCGGGGACTGCGTACGAAGAAGCGTTCCACGTGCCGCTGATCGTGGCCGACCTCACCGGCCGTTACACGTCCGACATCGAGACCGAGCGCCGCCAGCTGACCTCCAGCGTCGACCTGGTGCCGCTGCTGGCCACCCTCGGCACCGGCGGCCAGCGTTGGAGGTCGGGCGACCTGGCCTCGATCTATGCCGAGCGCCTCGATCTTTCGGCCCTGCTGCGGTCGCGGCGAGCGCGCGGTCGTCGGGCGCTGGTGATGGCGACAGACGAGGTGGTACCGATCGAGTTCAACTTCAACGACGCGCCGCGCTACGTCCTCGCCCTGCGCACCGAAAAGGCGAAGCTCGGGGTCTACGCCAACTGGCTGCCCGGCACGGCTCGGATCGACCCTCGCAGCATGGAGCTCGAGTTCTACGACTACGCGACCGAGCGGGGGCGGCTCGAGCTCGACAACACGCCGGACGATCCGCGAGCCCGGCGGATGCTGCAGCAGCTGCTGAAGAACTACGTGCCCAACGCCATGGAGGCTCGGCTGCCCGGACAGTACGCGGCGGTGTCCGAAGCGGCCAAGCTCCAGTTCCTCGCCTTCGTCGAGGCCCTTGATCTGCTGAACCGGGAGCAACTCACCAACGGCAACCTCGGCAAGTTCACGTCCTGGGGCAGTCCCTTCTGATCTGCGAATCTCAACGGGACGAGGACCAGTTCCTCGGCGTGGGTCGCCGAAGCGGTGGATCTGAGAGGAACGAAAGAGCGAGTGAGCCCGATTCTCGGTGGTGGGGGTGTTCCGCCGGGCGGCGGTGGTGAGGGCCTGGTGTTCGCGTGGACGCCAGGAGGGGCCTTTGATGTTGGACACAACGGCGTCGGGCATGAGCCGGTCGAGGACGGGCTGCGGCGCCGACGGTGTCGCCGAAGATCTCGCCCCAGTCCGGGGGTCCGTTAGTGGTGACGATGGTGGAGGGCTGTTTCTGGTAGCGCAGGTTCACGACCTGGTAGAACAACCGCCGACGTCATTGCTCGAGGGGATCTCGAGCACATCGATGACATTGACGATCTCGCCGACACCATCCGCCAGATGGCACTTGGCCCCGTGATCTGGGAACAGGCTCTTATCCACTGCGCCCACCAGCCGCAGAGAATCACAACCGATAGCGCTTCACCTGAAGAACGCGGCACTCGGTGACCCCTACGCAAGCGATTGGTACCACCAGTGGTTGGATCGAGGGGCGGCCGCGCCCGGCGGCATCGGTGGGCAGCGAGCGAGCCGTGTAATCGGCAACGTCAGAGCGCCACGCCGATGAGGTCGACGATGATGACGATTTCAATCGGCGCGCCCACGGCCGCCATTCTCGTGCCGGTCAAGGTGCCGGTGCCCGACGCTTCCGAGTACTGTCCAGTGCCGCCGATCACCTCGAAGGTGGCCTCCAGCGCCGAGCTGCCGTCGGCCTCCACGCTGGCCTCACCGTCCATGCGTAGGCCAAGGAGATCGCCGGACAGGTCTGTGAGGGTGACGAATCCAAAGAACGGCCCGTTCCCGTTCTCGTAGTCGACGTTCCCCAGCATCTCGACGTCGAAGGTCCCGAGATCCGTGGAGGAGGGCCCGACCAGCGTGTTCCACCCGTAGGTCTTGCTGGCGTCCTCACCCACCTTCATGAGGTGGGATTCCGCAGAGGTCAGCTCTGCGGGGACCTCCAGGCGCACGCTGCGCGCCGAGGTGGTCGTCATTGGCGCCGCAGCCGAGGAGTCCGTCGCGCTCGTCCCTCCGTCCCCACATCCTGCCAACCCGGCAGCCAGGCTGAGGGCTGCAGCGACCACCACCAGGCGAAAGCCGGCGCTGAAGAGCGGTCGATGGCCGGAGCGTTGGTGGACGCGGGGACGAGAAGGTGAAATGGTCATCGAGCTCCTGAGCGGATCACCAGGAGTTGCAGTAGGGGTGGGTCGGGCTCCAACACGGCGGCGGAGGCGGGCCATTCGGCGGGGAGTCCCTGCGAAAATGGCCCTCGTCAGAAGCCAAAGCTGACGGCGGTGGCCCACGCCGTGTCGACATGGAAGGCGCCGCTGGCGTCGACGCTCATGATCGTCACCGGGTCGGGCTCACGGTTCCCCGTGGCGGGGTCGAAGGCAACCGTGCCGGTCCAGCCTTGCCAGCCGCTGGTAGCTGAGAGGGCAGCGGTGAGCTTTTCGGCGTCGGCGCCGCCGGCCCGGGCAATGGCGTCGGCCAATAGGCGCACGGAGTCGTAGGTGTAGGGCGACCAGGTGCCAGGGGCATCCCCGAACAGCTCGAGATACTCCTCGATGTCGCGGGCGGCATTGGGGAAGTCGTCGGGGGCCGGGACCCCGACGACTGGACAGCGTTGGGCGGCAGGCACACCCGCAGCAGTGATGTAGCCGGAGTCGAAGCCGCCGTAGTCGATGAGGCAGCTGGCCGAGGTGCCGCTGGCCACTACGTCCTTGGCAATGGCGGCCGCCTCGGGATAGTAGGCGACCACATAGATGAGGTCGGGTCCGTTGGCCAACACCGTGTTGAGGGCGTCGGTGTAGGAGGTTGCGCCGGGCGTGATGGCCTCCGAGGAGGTAATCGTCACCCCGGCGGGCGGAAGGAGCTGTTGCATGGCCTCGGTGGCCTGTTTGGTGTAGTCCTGCGTCGAGTCGTAGATGATCCCCACAGACTTCGCTCCCGCCCACGTGGTGATGGCGGTGACTGCCGTCGGGGCGATCTGAGAGGTCATGGGCTGGAGCGTGAACCCGAGCCCTGCGGTGCTGTCGGCGGAAGTCAGGCGCAACGGGACGAGGCCGGCGTCGATGTAGAGGGGGAGCGTCTTGGCACCTGCGCCGGAGTTGTAAGGTCCGACCACGGCGTCGAGGCCCTCGGCGATGGCGGCTTTGGCAGCCTCCTCACCGGCTGCCGGGTCGGCCTTGTCATCGATCGGCACGATCTGGACTTCTTTGCCGAGGATCCCCCCCGTCTCGTTGAGTTCGGTGGCGGCCAGTTGGGCGCCCCGGAGCATTCCTTCACCGACTGCGGACTGGCTGCCCGTCAGCGGGGCCTCGAGGCCGATACGGAACGTCTCGGACAGCGGGGGGGTCACCGAAGTGTTCTGTGAGCTGTCTGAACCGCAGCTCGACACCAGCAGGGTGAGTCCGACGATGGTGGCTACGAGGACCGTGACCGATCGTCTCGGGGAAAATAGCGGGTTGCTCATGTTGCTCGTGTGGCTCCTGGAGATAGAGGCAGAGGGCCGTCCGTAAGTCACTGACTGTCGCACATCTTGCACTGTTAACGCAATATGGCTTTTGCGGGTTGACGCCACGTCAAAGCGGTCTGGATTGCCGGCCGGCGAACGACCACCAAGTGGCGGTCAGACGGTCGAGGTCGACCCCGAGAACCCGGCCCACCAGCACCGCGCCAGCGGCACCCATGACGGCCAGTTCGGCGAGATCCGCGGCCTCTTCGCGGGAGATCCCGAAATTGGCACGAAGTTGGTGTTCGACGAATTCAACCACCGGTCGTCGCCGGACGCCCGCCAGTTCGATGCCGCCCGGCTCGTTCTGGAGGCGGGCGAGCAATTGGAAGAGCAGCTCGACCCTCGGGTCCTGGAGGGCCGTGGAGGTGAGTCGCTCCGCTGTGAAAGCAACCCGCAGGTCGTCGCCCAAGCGCTGGCAGGCGGCGTCGAGCAGCCCCGCCTTCGACCCGAACCACACATGAACGTTGGCATGGTTGAGTTCGGCGCGCCGGGCGATTTCCCGGGCGCTAAGTTCGCCGACCGGACGTTCTGTTGCCAGGGCAATGGTCGCCTTCACCAAGCGGGCCATGCCCTCTTCGCGAGTCACCCGGGGTCGCCGCCGATCGGCGGTCGAACGCCCACCGTTCGGGGTTGACCCGGCTGGTCGTTGGGTCACAGCCATACCTCCGTTCTGGTCGGGATTATCCGGTGAACCGGGGTGTCACGACTGTAAGCGAGGGATGGCATGGCGCCGCCTCCCCCGAGAGGGTGACGCGCGCTGGTTTGTCTCGAAAGGGCAACCTTGCGGGGTGACCGGTCAGAAGGGCGACCCTCAACTGCTTGCACCGCTCTGCTGCGGTGTGTCGCCGCTGACTCCATTGCTGAGTTCAGGGCAGCCGGTGGATCGCGAGGGGTAGCACTGCTGTGGCTCCGGCATCGCGGAGGAGGGAGGCGGCGACGGTCATCGTCCATCCGGTTCGGTAGGTGTCGTCGACCAGTAGGAGCGGACCATCAGGGAGTCCGCCCCCGACGTTGACCGTCATGTGGGCGAGGAGGTGTTCGACGCGAGGCCGAGCTGCGGTGTCGCTTGGTGGGGTTGGTCCGGTGATGGCGAGGAGGTCGATCACCGGCAGGTGGCCGACTTCAGCGATGCGGGAGGCGAGGTTTGCGATGCGGGTGGAACGGTGCCGTGACGGCATGGGGACCACCGCAACCGGTCGCGCCGACCAATTCCTTCGCCAGCGGCCGAGCACGGCGACGAGCCCGTCGAAGAGCCCGTCAGACACTGGTTCGTCGCCCCACTCGAGCTCGCCGATGATGTCGTCCCAGCCGGGAGTGTCGGCGAAGACGAGCGCCCGCCCTTCCTCGCAGCCGACGATCGTCCCGCTTCGGTCGATGCCTGCTGGCCATCGCTTACGGGGAGCCAAGACGACGTCGGCGCCGCGGAGGAACGTTCGTGCTGCGTCGAGCGCCTCGGGGTCGATGCGCCTCCCGGGGCCGGGCAGCTCACCGGTACACACCGAGCAGCGGCCGCAGTCCGCCGGTTCAGGGTCGTCCAGGGCCCGTTGCAGGAACCTCATCAGACAGCCCTGCCCCTTCGCGTACGACCTCATGAGGTCGGCTTCGGCGCGGCGGAGGGATCGGATCTGGTCCCACTTCGCATCGTCGTGCTGGTAGGGGACTCCGGTTGCCACCCAACCGCCGCTGGTCCGCTCGACCGCACCTTCGACCGCGACGACCCGTAGCAACTGGTCGATGCGGCCCCGGCGCAGCCCGGTGGACGTCTCGAGCGAAGGGACGCTCATCGGACGTTCAGCGTCGACCAGCACCGACAGGACGGCGGCGACGTCGTCGGGGCGGGGGATCGACGCAGTGGCGAAGTACTCCCACAGCGCCTCATCGGTCTCGGCGGGCAGCAGCACCGCCACGGCGTCGTCGAGCGCCCGACCGGCCCGGCCGATCTGCTGGTAATACGCCACCGGTGAGTCAGGAGAGCCGAGATGCACACAGAAGGCCAGGTCGGGCTTGTCGTAGCCCATCCCGAGCGCGGAGGTGGCCACAACAGCCTTGAGCCGGTTGGCCCGCAGGTCGTCCTCGACCCGAATCCGCTCGTCGGGTTCGAGTGCCCCTGAGTACGGGGCCACCTCGTGGCCCCGGTCGGCCAGGAACCCAGCCAGCCGCGTTGTGTCGGCGACCGTCGGCACGTACACGATCCCCGAGCCCGGAAGCTCCCGCAGCGCGGTGTCCACCCAGGCGTAGCGCTCGAGCGAGCGCATTCCGTCGATGACCGCGAGGCGCAGCGACGACCGGGCGAGCGTGCCTCGCAGGACAGTCGTGTCGCGGCCCAGTTGGGCGGCGACATCGTCGGTGACGCGTCGGTTGGCGGTCGCGGTGGTCGCGAGCACTGGGGTGTCCCGTCCCGAGGTGAGCAGCCTGGAGATCCGCTGGTAGTCCGGTCGGAAGTCGAAACCCCAGTCCGAGATGCAGTGGGCCTCGTCGATCACGATGAGTCCGGCCCCGGCCAGCAGACTGGCGGACCGGGCGGCGAACTCAGGGTTGGCGAGGCGCTCGGGGGAGATGAGCACCACGTCGACACCGCCGCCGGAGATGGCCTCGAGCGTGTCGTTCCAGTCGTCGCGATTCGACGAGTTCACCGTGACCGCGACGAGCCCGGCGCGACCTGCGGCGGTGATCTGGTCCCGCATGAGTGCCAGCAGCGGTGAGATCACGAGGGTCGGCCCGGCACCCGTTGCGCGCAGCGCCGAAGTGGCCGCCCAGTACACCGCTGACTTCCCCCAGCCGGTGGCCTGAACGACCAGCACGCGGGACCGCTCCGCCACCAGGGCCCGCACCGCGAGGCGCTGGTCGGGGCGAGGCTCTGCACCCGACCCGGCCATGGCGGCGATGACAGCATCGAGATGGGTGTCGGCGAAGGCGGTGAGGTCGATCGGCTCGTTCACCCTCTGCTCCTTGGGTTCAGCGGATGGCACGGGACACGCTACGTAGCGCGACGTAGGTCGCCAAGATGACGAGGGCGACGATGGCGGTCGTTCCAGCGATGGTGCTCGGCCCGAACCGTCATGTGGTTCCCCGCCAGCCCCGAACCGGATACGCCCGCTCGGATCGTCCTGATGGCGGCTCACCGGCACAGCAGCAACCCGGGCGCGGGCAGGGCATCATGGAGAGGTGGCGAGGGGCGGGCGGATCCAGCATCGGACGGTGACCGATCCGATTTCGAACGCCCACCGCGTGATCGACTACCTGGCCGCGTGCGTGACCGCAGAGCAGGACGCCCGCCAGCAACTTGTGCTGGGCGTGCAAGGCGTCATCGTTGCGACCTCAGGAGCGGCGCCGCTCGGAGGGGGATCTGTGCTGCTCGATGACAACAGCGAAACCCAGCGGTGGCTGAGCCGCCAGCGCAGCGCCGGATCGAGCTCGCTGTACGCCGCTTGGCCGCTCGTCCAGGACTTCGACACCACCGGTGGACGACGGGGCGTCGTGGTGGCCGGGCTGTTGCGGACCGAGGTCGCGGTGCAGCCCGACCCCGAGTTGGCCGGGCGTCAACGGGTGGTACCCACGTCACGGGCGGTCGAGTTGGACGAGGCCGGGCTCAGGGCGCTCGGTGTTCCCACCGACGAACGACTCGACCTCCTCGACTCGTTCGCCGCGATGCTTTCCGGGGGAACCGACGACGCGCTCAGCGTCGCGATCGCTTTCGCTGTCGGTCATGGGCTCATGCCTCCGGATCTCGATCCGTCGGAACTCGGCCCGAGGATTCCCGGCGCAGGGCTGTCTCCCTCGGCACTCGTCTGGGTCGGCGATGGCGGCACGAGTGCCTTCACGCGGACGCTTCTGGCCGATCTCGCGGCGCTTCGAAAATCTGCGCCCTCCGACCTGGAGAAGGGTCCGTTCGGCGCCTTGTTTGGTGTCTCGGATCAGCTCGCGGGGGTGACGTTGCGGCCCACTCCCGCGGTCCTCGCCACGACCCTTGGTCAGGAACGGGCGATCTGCCAGTCCTCCGACAGTGTCTTGACGGTGGTCACCGGCCCGCCGGGCACGGGTAAGTCCCAGGTGCTGGCCAACGCCGTCGCTACAGCCATGGCCCGCGGCGAGACCGTCCTCCTGGCGTCGAAGAACAATCACGCCATCGACGTCGTTCACGAACGTGTGCGATCGATGTCGGGCGACGCGGTCCCGATCCGAGCAGGAAAAGCGGCGTTGCGCGCCGAAGCGGCACGGGCCATGAACTCAGCTCTTACCGCCGCGCAGCCAGACCGGTCCGATGCGTCGAACGCCCGACGGAAGTGGCAGCGAGTCGAGGAGTCGGTGCAGGGGCCATACCGCCAGGCCGAGGAACGGGTGCAGGTGCTCGAGGCACGCGAGGTGGCAGTGCGTCGGATCGACATCGCCCGAACGGCTCTTCCACCTGGGACGCTGACGGACCCGTCGACAGTCGAGATCGACGCCCTCGCCGCTGCCGTGGGACGCGCCCGCCGCCATCATGACGAGTGGGTGGCGACGCCGGGGCGCTGGTTCTGGCAACGCCGCCGAAAGCGCGCCGCAGAAGCCACGATGGACGAGTCGTTGATGACGGTGGCGACCCTGATCGGTGCCGGCGCCAGCGAGGCTGCACAGGCTGCGCTTGCCGATGGTGACCCCGAGACTCTCTTCGACCTCGCGGGGAAGATCCTCGCCGAGGTCCAGGCCCACGAGGCGCTCGCCGGGCTGGACACCAGATTGGCCGTGTTGCCAGACCCCCGCACCACCGACGATGCCATCTCGGCGTCCTACCTCCTGCGCCATGCCGCCGCCAGTGACCTTCATGGTTCGCTCTGGGTCGAACGCCTCCGGGATGGCGCCCCCGGGCGCCCCGCAGCCCGTCAGTACCAGGCTGCTCTCGCCGCCCGGGCGGAGTCGGGCTCGTCCATATCCCCGATTCGTAGCCAGTTCCCCGCCGCGCTCGACGTATTCCCGGTGTGGAGCGTGACCAGCCTCGTCGCCGGGAGTTGGTTTCCCCTCGACGCGGGGCTCTTCGACCTTGTGGTCATCGACGAGGCATCGCAGAGCGACCTGGCGTCGGCGTTGCCGCTTCTGTTCCGGGCGAAGCGGGCCATGGTCGTCGGCGACCCGGGCCAGCTCGCCCACATCACCAACCTGAGCCCTGTCCTCGATCAGCGTCTCGCCGACGACGCGGGCCTGAGCGAGGAAGACCACGGCCGGTTCTCCTACCGCGATGTCAGCCTCTACGGACTGGCCGCATCCCGGATCTCCGGCGACCCGGTGCTGCTCGACCGACATTTCCGCTCGCATCCGGACGTGATCGGCTTTTCCAACGAGGCGTTCTACGGAGGGCGTCTCCGCGTGGAGACCGACCCATCGCAGTTTCTTTCCGGCGCTGGCTTCGTGTGGCGCGACACCCCTGGGGCCCATGCGCCTGGACCCGGGGGTCGCTCGACCGAGAATCTGCCCGAGGCGAAGGCCGTGGTCGACGTGGTCGCCGAGGTGTTGGCCGAACTCGAGGGGTCCGAGCGAACCCTCGGTGTGGTCACACCGTTCAGTCCACAAAAGCGCCTGTTGACTGATCTCATCGCCGCACGCTTCGGGCAACTCGACATCGCGGTGGACACGGCTCACGGCTTCCAAGGTGACGAGCGCGATGTGATGATCCTCTCGCTCGGCATCGCCAGTGACACCCCGCCGGGGCTGGTCCGATTCGCAGGGAACCCGAATCTGCTGAACGTGGCCCTCACTCGTGCGCGGGCGCGCATGATCGTCGTCGGTGACCGCCGGGCCGCTCTGGAAGCAGGCGGTCTGCTCGCCGATCTCGTGGCCTACTCCGACCGCATCTGATCGGCGGCGGTGCTCCTTGCCGGTGGCCGGGTCGGTGCCTTCGTAGACGACGGCGTAGTAGCGGTTGCCTCTCGCGAGCACCGTGTGGGCGGTTCCCTTCGCCAGCCGCTCGACTCGCTGGTTGCGAGGGCTCGGCCGATCGCGACGAGGTCGGTGACTGCGGCGTCGCTGACGAGCAATTCGAGGTCATCCCACGTTGGCGTCGGTTCCAACAGATCGAAGGCGGAGCCGTGCATGCTGTCGGTACGCACGTGGGCATCGCATTGGGCAAGGCACACCTGTCCTTTGGGCGAGGAAACCAACATGACCGTCACCACGCCCGAATCAGAAGCCCTTCGCAAGCTGGTCCCGTCGATTCTCGACGAGGTGGTGGCGACGGTGGACCCGGCCAGGGTCATCCTGTTCGGATCGGTCGCGAGGGGAGAGGCTGGCCCCGAGAGCGATCTCGACCTGCTTGTCGTGTTGGATCACCTCGACGCTGCCGAACGAGCGCACCTCATGGGAACGATCCGGTTCGCGGTTACCGCTCCAGCCGCCATCGATACCTTCGTAACCGACGTCGAGGAGTACGAGCGTCGCAAGGACGTCAACGGCTCGATGAAGTACTGGCCATGTCGCGAAGGCGAGGTCGTCTATGAGCGAACCGTCGCCTGACGAGGTTGAAGAAGCTCGGCGATGGCTTGGGGAGGCCGAAGAGGAACTCGTCGTGGTGGAGGTGCTGCTCGCCGACAAGCGATCGCCGGTACGGGCAGCGTGCTTCCATGCGCATCTTGCGGCCGAAAAGGCGTTGAAGGCCCTGGTCATCTTCCGAGCCGTGCCGTTGCCCGAATCGCACGACCTGGCTCGGCTGGTGCAGCTGCTTCCTCCTGCCGACGCCTCACAGCTCGTGAGGAGCGACCTCGTCAGGCTGAGCCCCTGGACAATCGAGGGTCGCTAGCCGGCAGATCTCACGGACCCGAGCGAACCTGATCACCGAACTGCCTTCCAGGCAGGAGCACCACCGGTGGTCACAGGTCGATCACGGTCAGGCCGATCAC
>JBDNHK010000076.1:0-20518 GCA_041688815.1 Acidimicrobiales bacterium
CACGGCGGCCCCACCGACCTCGACAACCTCATCGCCCTCTGCGCCGCCCACCACGGCGTCGTGCACCGCCACGACTGGTCGATGACCGTGCACCCCGACGGCACCGCCACCTTCACCCGCCCGAACCGGTCAACGCTCACCAGCCCCCCACCAAGAACCCGGCGACCCGACCGGCTCCCCCTCCACCCCAGACCGGCCGGCCCACCCGGAACTCCGAGAACCACCGACCAACCCGGACCGCCCGGACCGATCACCCACCCCCTCGTCGTCACCACCACCGACCAGCGCGGCCGCCCCACCACCGGCACCCGCGGCCCGGCGCATTACACCACCACCTGGGACGACACACCCCCCACCAACCGCGACCACGAGATCGCCCTCGCCCGCCGCCGAGCCCACGACCTCCCCCCACCCCTCACCACCGCCGCCTGAACGAGGCGTCGGGGCCGGATGCGGGTGATCGTCAGTGCCGGGAACTCGACGTCGTCGGTGTCATGGGCGCGGCGGCTCGACGGACCGATTGATTCTCCCGGCCCCGGGCCCAGAAATCCGGCCCGGGAGGGTGATGCTCGGCCATGGGTTTGTTACTATCGCCATAGGAGAAATACCCCCCGAGATTCCTCTCATCACCCGCCCAACCCAGGAGCGTGTCCCATGGCCTCCACTGATCTCGACCTCGACCTCGGCCGGTACAAGCTCGGATGGAGCGATGCCGAGGACTACGTCTTCAAGCCCCAGCGAGGCCTCACCGAGGACATCATCCGCGAGATGTCGTGGATGAAGGGCGAGCCCGACTGGATGCGGGACTACCGCCTCAAGAGCTACCAGCACTTCCTGCGCCGCCCGATGCCCAACTGGGGGGGCGACATGTCGGAGATCTTCTTCGACAAGATCTTCTACTACATCAAGCCCACCGCTCATCAGGTCGACGCCTGGGACGAGTTGCCGGAATCGGTCAAGCAGACCTACGAGAAGCTCGGCATCCCCGAAGCCGAGCGCAAGTACCTCGCCGGGGTCACCGCCCAGTACGAGTCCGAGGTCGTGTACCACAAGAACCGTGAGGACCTCGAGGCTCAGGGCGTCATCTTCACCGACATGGACACCGCGCTGCGCGAGCACCCCGAGATCGTCCGGGCCTACTTCGGCACCATCATCCCGAAGAACGACAACAAGTTCGCCGCCCTCAACTCGGCGGTGTGGTCGGGCGGCTCGTTCATCTACGTACCCCCGGGCGTCAACGTCGAGATGCCCCTGCAGGCCTACTTCCGCATCAACGCCGAGAACATGGGCCAGTTCGAGCGAACACTGATCATCGCCGACGAAGGCAGCCAGGTGCACTACATCGAAGGCTGCTCGGCTCCGGTGTACACCACCGACTCACTGCACTCGGCCGTGGTCGAGATCATCGTCAAGCCCAGCGCCCGGGTCACCTACACCACCATCCAGAACTGGTCGAACAACGTGTTCAACCTGGTCACCAAGCGGGCCCGGGTCGAGACCGAGGGCCACATGGAGTGGATCGACGGCAACATCGGCAGCCGCCTCACCATGAAGTACCCGGCCGTCTACATGGTGGGCCCCAAGGCCTCGGGCGAGGTGCTCTCGGTGGCCTACGCCGGCGCCGGCCAGCACCAGGACGCCGGCGCCAAGATGGTGCACGCCGCGCCCGAGACCACCTCGAAGATCGTGTCGAAGTCCATCTCCAAGGACGGCGGCCGCACCTCCTACCGCGGTCTGGTGCGGGTCGAGGACGACGCCTACGGCTGCAAGAGCCACGTGCAGTGCGACGCCCTCATCCTCGACGACGATTCGGTATCGGACACCTTCCCGTACATGGAGATCGGGTCTCGCGACGCCGTCGTCGGTCACGAGGCCACGGTGTCGAAGGTGGCCGACGAGCAGCTCTTCTACCTGATGAGCCGCGGCCTCTCCGAGGAGCAGGCCATGGGCATGGTCGTGAACGGTTTCATCGAGCCGGTCACCCGCACCCTGCCGATGGAGTACGCCGTCGAGTGGAGCCGGCTCATCGAACTCCAGATGGAAGGCTCGGTCGGCTGAGCTCGACCGCAGGCGCCCGCCGGTGCCGTCCGGGCTCGTGGTGACTCGGCGTCTTCCTCCGGGGCTGGCAGAATCACCCGATGCCCATGCGTGAGGAGTGCCAGCAGTTCGAGAGCCGTGCCTACGCCACCGGTGAGACGGTGCGCAAGTGCAACCTCGATCTCGCCCCAGAGGCGCCGTGGCGCTGCCCGGAGAACTGCCCGAAGTATGCCCCGCGCCTCGTCGACATCGACTGGAGGCACGGCACCCTCGTGGCCCCGCCGACGCCCGACGAGCCCCAGGGTGAGGGGATCGCCGAAGTCCTCGATGAGGCCGAGGACATCGTCAACGCTGCCGGTCCGTCGATTCTGGCCGAGGTGGAGGCCGAGCGCGCTCGCCAGCAGGCCGGGGGCGTGTTCTCGAAGCTCAAGCGTCGGTTCGGCCGCAAGGGCTGACGCGCCTCCGACCCCCTGATCGGGTTGGCCGGAATTTCTCCTACGGCGGTAGTGTCAATGCGGTTCGCTCCGTCCTTCTCTCTGTCTGTCGTCATCTCCGAGGTGGTTCCCCTGAACAGCCTGACGCCCGCCGTCGCCCATGACCTGGGCGGTCCCGGTTGGCTGGCCGAACGTCGCCGAGCCGCCGCCGAGGCTGCGGCCGGGCGCTCCATGCCCAGCGCCGACGAGGAGGTGTGGCGCTACAGCCGTGTCGCCGACGTCGATCTCGACGACTGGGCCCTGGCTGTCGAACGACCCGTCGCCATCCCCGACCGGGCTGCGGTCGTGCTCGATGCCCTGCCTCAGCGGGCGGCCACCGTCGTGGTGGCCAATGGCTTCGTCGTTCACGCCGAGGTCCACCCGGACTGGGTCGGCACCGGGCTCTTCGCGGGCCCACTGATCGACGGTCCCGAGCCCGAGCAAGCCCTCGGGGCGACATCGGAGTCGGCGACTGATCTGTTCGGTGTGCTGAACGATGCCTTCTCGGCCGAGCCTGTGCTGATCTCCGTGCCTCGAGGTCTCGCCGTCGATGCTCCCGTGGTGATCATCGACTGGGTCGACGCCGACAACGCGTCGGTCTTCCCCCGTCTCGTGATCCGAGCGGGCGAGAACGCTGAGCTGCGAGTGCTCACCTGGCAGGGTTCCGACGACGTGGCCGCCTTCGTGGCCCCCGTCGTCGAGCTCGACGTCGGCCGGGCCGCCCGCCTCGGGTACACCGAGGTGCAGGACCGTGGCAGCCGCGTGTGGCAGATCACCTCTCAGATCAGCAGGGTCGACACCGACGCCACCCTCAACTCCGCCCACGCCGGTCTCGGTGGCGACTACGCCCGGGTGCGCACCGACTGTCGTCTCGCCGGGCGGGGGGCCACGGGCAACCTGCAAGCGGTGTACTTCGGTGAAGGCAGCCAGACTCTCGATTTCCGCACCTTCCAGGACCACGCCGCCCCCGACACCACCTCGAACCTGCTCTACAAGGGGGTCGTCGGCGACGACTCGAGGTCGGTGTACACGGGTCTCATCAAGGTGGAGAAGCAGGCTCGGGGCACCAACGCCTTCCAGACCAACCGCAACATCAAGCTCTCCGAGAACGCATGGGCCGAGTCGGTCCCCAACCTCGAGATCGAGAACAACGACGTGCACTGCAGCCACGCCTCAACCGTCGGCCCGATCGACGAGGAGCAGCGTTTCTACCTCGAGAGCCGCGGGGTGCCGACCGAGATCGCCGAACGACTCATCGTCGCCGGGTTCTTCGACGAGGTGCTCGAGCAGCTGGCCGTGCCGGCGGCCCGCCCCCTCGTGGAAGCGTTGATCGAGGCCCGGCTCGACCGGAGGGACCAGTCGTGAGCCTCGAACGAGTTTGTGCCGTCACCGACGTCCCCGACGGCGGGGCCCGACGCTTCGACCTGGGGGGCGTCAGCGTGGCCGTCGTCCACGTCGGCGGGGACTTCTACGCCATCGGCGACCGTTGCACTCATCAGGACATTTCTCTCTCCGAGGGCGAGGTCGACCCGACCCGGCTGCAGCTCGAATGCTGGAAGCACGGCAGTTGCTTCTCGCTCGTCACCGGCGAGCCGTCGGCTATGCCCGCCACCAAGGCCACCCCCACATACACCGTCGCCGTCGATGGTGCCGACGTCTACGTGGAGATCGACTGACATGGCCGAACTGCGCATCGAGGGCCTCACCGCCGACGTCGAGGGCCGCACCATCCTCAACGGTATCGACCTCGTGGTCGGCTCCGGTGAGGTGCACGCCGTCATGGGACCCAACGGTTCGGGCAAGTCCACGCTGGCCCATGTGCTCATGGGCAAGCCCGGCTACACCGTCACGGGCGGATCGGTCACTCTCGACGGCGTGGAGCTGTTGAGCCTCACCACCTGGCAGCGGGCCCAGGCCGGGCTTTTCCTGGCCATGCAGTATCCGGTGGAAGTGCCCGGGGTCAGTCTCGAGGATCTGCTCGCCGAGGCCTTCGGAGCCGCGGGCCGTGACGTCTCGGTGGTGCCCACCGAGATCGCCGCCGAGGCCGAGCGCATCGGGTTCGCCGAGCGCCTGCACCAGCGGGCCCTCAACGTCGACCTCTCCGGCGGCGAGAAGAAGCGCAACGAGACCCTCCAGCTCGCCGTGCTCAAGCCTCGCTTCGCCGTGCTCGACGAGCTCGACTCCGGCCTCGACGTCGACGCCCTGCGGGCCTGTGCCCGCCGGGTGGAGGCCGCCACCCACGAGACCGATCTCGGGGTGCTGGCCATCACCCACTACAAGCGGTTGCTCGACGAGCTGAAGCCCGACGTGGTCCACGTCCTGTCGAAGGGCCGCATCGTGGCCACCGGGGGGCCCGAGCTGGCCGACGAGCTCGAGCGCAGCGGGTACGCCGGTTACGCCGAGGAGGACGAGCTGGCCACCGCCGGCCCGGCCAAGGCCCGCACCCTCGATCCGTCGATGCACCCCGGGGCCGGTGGACCCGGGGGCATGTTTGCCGATCCTTTCGCCGACCCACTGGCCTGAGTGACCGACCCGGAGGTACCCGATGGCCACCGCACTGACCCCTGCCGAGATCGACGCACGCCTGCCCGACGTCCCGAAATGGGAGGTTGTCGACGGGCGCCTGCACCGCGAACTCACGTTCGCCGACTTCTCCGAGGCCTTCGGTTTCATGACTCGCGTGGCCCTGGCCGCCGAGAAGCTCGACCATCACCCCGACTGGTCCAACAGCTGGAACCAAGTGGTCATCGACATCGTCAGCCACGAGGCCGGTGGCCTCACCGCCACCTGTTTCGACCTGGCCGCTCGCATCGACACCTTCGCATCCGACGCCTGAGCGGGCACCGGACGCCGCGCTCAGGAAGCCGCTGGGATTCCTGTCGCGCGATCTATGTTGTCGATGCATCAACGGGTGTTGATGCATCGATCGAGAGACGGGGGTGTCCATGACCGGCCAGGCCCCAGCCCCTCCGCCGTCATCCGTCGACGGCGGGACGGCGCCGGCTCGCCCGGGTGCGGTGTTGGGCACGCTCATCCTGGTGGCGGCGGTGGCCAACGTGCCGTTGGCCGTGGCCAACGTGGCTCTGCCCGACATCGGCAAGGCCTTCGACGCGTCGCAGACCCAGCTCAACATGGTCGCCGTCGGCTACTCGCTGGGGTTGGCCATGTCGGTGCTCTGGCTCGGCGCCATCGGTGATCGTTACGGCCGCAAGCGGATGCTGCTCATCGGCATCGTGTTGTCCCTCCCGGCGTGCCTCGTCGCGGCCTGGGCTCCGAGCATCGAGGTGCTCATCGGCGCCCGTGTCCTGGGCGGCGTCGCGGCAGGCATGGCCTATCCCACGACCCTGGCTCTGATCACGGCGCTGTGGTCGGGTCCGGCCCGCACCCGGTCGATCGCCCTGTGGTCGGCCATCGGTGGCGGCATCTCGGTCCTGGGGCCGCTGATCGCCGGTGTGTTGCTGGAGCACTACTGGTGGGGTTCGGGCTTCCTGGTCACCGTCCCCCTGGTCTTCGTCGCCGTCCCGATGGTGGTGAAGGTGATCCCGGCCCACGTGAACGAGGCCACCGACCCGGTCGACAACCTTGGTGGCCTCCTGTCGGCTGTCCTCGTCGGCGGGTTCATCCTGGCCATCAACTTCGGCGCGGTGCCCGACGCCGGAACCCTGGTCGTGAGCTTCGGTCTCGTGGGGGCCGCCGCTCTCGTCGGGTTCGTCATCCGGCAGCGTCGGGTCGCCAACCCGCTCTATGACCTGCACATGGCTGGCCGTCGGGTGTTCTGGGTGTCGGCCATCGCCGGCATCGTGGTGTTCGGCTCACTCATGGGCGCGATGTTCATCGGCCAGCAGTTCCTCCAGAACGTCCTCGAGTACTCCACGATCGAGGCCGGGCTGGCCATCCTGCCGGCCGCGGTGTTCATGGTCCTGTGCGCCCCCCGGTCGGCCAAGCTGGTCGAGACCAAGGGAGCCCGGTTCACCCTGTTGCTCGGCTACGTGTTCGTTTTGTTGGGCTTTCTCACCATGCTGCTGCTCTGGAAGGAGGGATCGTCCTACTGGCAGGTCGGCCTCGGCTACGCGTTCGTAGGGGCGGGGGTCGGATTCGCCGGCACGCCGGCGTCGCACTCGCTCACCGGTTCGGTGCCGGTCGCCAAGGCTGGGATGGCCTCGGGCACCGCCGACCTCCAGCGCGATCTCGGTGGCGCCATCATGCAGTCGATCTTCGGGGCGCTGCTCACCGCGGGGTATGCCACCGCCGTCTCCTCCGCCATCGCCTCGTCGCCGGCTGCGGATCAGATCACCAGCAGCGTCCAGAGCGAGCTCACCAAGTCGTTCTCGAGCGCGGCCAACACGGCTGAGCAGTACCCGCAGTACGCCAACCAGATCATCGCCGGGGCCCAGCAGTCGTTCGTCGACGGGTCCAACTGGGCCTACTTCGCCGGCATCGTCGCCGTTCTGGCCGGCGCGGCCCTGGTGTTCTTCATGTTCCCCGAGGCCGACGCCGAGAAGGCTCTGCTCGCCGGCTATCAGGCCGAGGACGAGCCGGGCTGAGCGCGATTTCAGGCCGGTGAGGTGGCCTCGTCGAGGCCTTGGGCCAGGGTGTTCCAGGCCAGGGTGGCGCACTTGATGCGCACCGGGAACTTCACCACGCCGCGCAGCGCTTCGAGGTCACCGAGCTTCACGTCGGGCACGCCATCGGTCTCCCCGGTGGGGTCGTCGGTGCCGCCCTCTTCGAGCGAGCTCTCGTGGATCGACATCATGGCCTTGAACGCCCGGGAGAGATCGTGGATCTCGCCGATCGTCTTCCCTTTCACCGCCGCCGACATCATCGAGGCCGACGACTGGCTGATGGAGCAGCCCTGACCCGAGATCTTGATGTCGCTCACGGTGCCGTCGGCCGCAACGTCGAGGTACATCACGATCTCGTCGCCGCACAGCGGGTTGAAGCCCTCCACCTTGTGGGCGGGCGGAGCCTCGAGCTCGCCCCGGTTCCGGGGGTTGCGGTAGTGATCGAGGATGATCTCTCGGTAGAGGTCTTCGAGGCCGGGCATCGGCGGCGTACTCCAAGGCGGGGAAGAGGGCAGTGAGACAGCGTAGGCGTGGCGGTCGGTGAAAGGGCGTGACCGGGTGCCGGGGTCAGAGGGCGAAGAACTTGCCGGTGGCCTCGAGGGCGTCGCACAGGGCGTCGATGTCGGCCGTGTCGTTGTAGACGTAGATCGAGGCCCGGGCCGTGGCCCCGACGCCGAGGAGGCGCATCAACGGTTTGGCGCAGTGGTGACCGGCGCGGACACACACCGCGTGCTCGTCGAGCACCTGGGAGATGTCGTGCGGATGCAGGTCGCGGTAGGCGAAGCTGAACACCCCACCCCGCTCGGCCGGATCGGCGGGGCCGAACACCCGGAGCTCGTCGCCGAATCGGGCGGCGAACGTGTCGAGGGCGTACGTGCTGAGGGCCAGCTCGTGGGACCGGACCGCGTCCATGCCGAGGCCGGTGAGGTAGTCGGCGGCCGCACCCAGCCCGATGATCTCGGCGATCGGCGGGGTGCCCGCCTCGAACTTCCAGGGCAGCTCGTTGGTGGTGAAGCCGTCGAGGCGCACGTCGCGGATCATCTCGCCGCCACCGAGGAAGGGGGGCATGGCCTCGAGCAGCTCGGCCCGACCCCACAGGACCCCGATGCCGGTGGGACCGCACATCTTGTGCCCCGAGAAGACCACGAAGTCGGCGCCCATGGCCTGCACGTCGGCGGCCATGTGGGGCACCGACTGGCAGGCGTCGACCACGCTGATGGCCCCGGCGGCGCGGGCGGCGGCGGTGAGTTGGGGGATGGGCGTGAGGGTGCCGAGCACGTTCGACATGGCCGTGACCCCGAGCACCTTGGCGCCGACGAGCAGCTCGTCGAGACCGGTGAGGTCGAGCCGACCCTGCTCGTCGAGGGGGATCCACCGCAGCTCGAGACCCTTCTCGGCGGCCATCATCTGCCAGGGCACGATGTTGGCGTGGTGCTCCATGTGGGTGAGCACCACCACGTCGCCCTCGACCAGGTTGGCCCGACCCCACGACTGGGCCACGAGGTTGAGCGACTCGGTGGCGTTCTTGGTGAAGACGACCTCGCGGGCGTCGGCCGCACCGATGAACCGGCGAAGCTTCTCGCGGGCGGCTTCCATGTCGGCGGTGGCCTGCTCGGCGATGCGGTACACGCCCCGGTGGACGTTGGCGTTGGTGGTGCGGTAATAGGTGTCCATGGCGTCGAGGACCGCGATGGGCTTCTGGGAGGTGGCGGCGGAGTCGAGGTAGACGATGGGCTTGCCGTCGATCGGGCGGGCCAGCAGTGGGAAGTCGGCCTTGACGAGCTTGGTGTCCAGGGGGTCGGTGATGATCAGCGCCATGCGTCGTAGCCCTCGGCTTCCAGTTTCTCGGCCAGCTCCATGCCACCCGACTCGGCGATCCGTCCGTCGATGAGCACGTGCACGACGTCGGGTTGCAACTCGTCGAGCAGCCGCTGGTAATGGGTGATGGCCAGGATCCCGAGCTCGGGTCGGGCGGCCTTGACCTCGCGCACGCCCTTGGCGACCACGCGGAGGGCGTCGATGTCGAGGCCGGAGTCGGTTTCGTCGAGGACGGCGACGTCGGGTTCGAGGATGGCCATCTGCAGGATCTCGTTGCGCTTCTTCTCGCCGCCGGAGAAGCCCTCGTTGAGGTAGCGGTCGGCGAAGGACGGGTCCATGTCGAGGCGTTCCATCCACTCCATGATCGCCAGGCGCAGCTCGAGCATCGACAGGTCGAAGCCCTTGCGGGCACTCAGGGCCTGGCGCAGGAAGTTGAGCACCGAGACCCCGGCGATCTCCTGGGGGTACTGGAAGGCCAGGAACATGCCGGCCTTGGCCCGCACGTCGGTGCTCCAGTCGGTGATGTCGTCGCCGTTCAGGCGCAGGTGCCCCGAGGTCACCTGGTACTCGGGGCTGCCGAGGAGGGTGGAGGCCAGCGTCGACTTGCCCGAGCCGTTCGGGCCCATGAGGGCATGGACCTCTCCGGCGCCGAGGGCGAGATCGACTCCGCGGAGGATCTCGGTGGGCTGCTCGGCGGCGGTGCTGACGTGCAGGTCGTCGATGGCGAAGAGAGGGGTGGCCATGTCCGCCAGTCTAGGCAACGGGTGGCATTCGCACTATCCGCGTAGGAGAAATAGGCGTGGCACCGGTCACCAGCCCCGGTCCACCCATTCCTGGAGCTGGGGCCGCTCGGTCGCGATGGTCGTGCGGTCACCGTGTCCGGGCAGCACGATCGTGTCGGCAGAGAGGGTGAACAGGCGCCGGTCGATCGACTCGATGATGGTGGCGAAGTCGCTGTGTTCGAAGCTGGTGTTCCCGGGGCCCCCGGGGAACAGGGTGTCGCCGCTGAGCAGGAGTGGGGTTCCCTCGACGAGGAAGCACATCGAGCCCGGGGTGTGGCCAGGGGTGGCGATGGTGCGCACGCGTAGCCGTCCGACCGGGAGCACGGTGTCGTCCTCGAGCACGTAGTCGTAGCTGTCGAGCATGTCGGCATCGGCGGCGGTGATACCCACCTCGTACCCGGCGTCTCGGATGGCGGGGATGGCCTGGATGTGGTCCCAGTGCCCGTGGGTCTCGACGACGGTGCGCACGTCGAGGGCCCGGCACAGCTCGAGCAACTGGTCGTGCTCGTTGGCGGCATCCACCAGCACCGCGACGCCGGTCTCGGTGCAGCGCAGCACGTAGACGTTGTTGTCGACCGGTCCGACCACGACGTTGTGGAGCTCCCAACCGGTGTCGCTCAGCAGCAGTGCCATGGTTGCATCCTCGCTCGATCCGTCGAGTGGTGCATCTCGGGGTGCGGCCGCGACGAGCAGATGTGCCGCTTGACCACCGGGTCTAGTAGAAAGGCGTACCCGCGGCACTCGTCGCGACGACGTCCGCACCTGGCACCGGCTCGGCCGGTTCCCGCCGCCTCCAGGAGGCCCGCAGCCGTGAACTTTGCATTCTCAGAAGAGCAGGAAGAACTCCGCAGCATCGTCCGGCAGTTCCTCGAGGCCAAGTCATCCGAGGCCGCCGTGCGCGAGCAGATGGAGACCGAGCGCGGCTTCGACCCCGAGGTGTGGTCGCAGATGGGCGAGCAGCTCGGCCTGCAAGGCCTCATCATCCCCGAGGAGTTCGGTGGCCAGGGCTTCGGCTACGTCGAGCTCACCGTCGTCCTCGAGGAGATGGGCCGGGCCCTGCTGTGCGCCCCCTACTTCTCCTCGGTGGTGCTCGCCGCCAACGCCCTCATCCACTCCGGTGACGCCGCCGCCCAGGCCGCCCTGCTGCCGGGCATCGCTTCGGGCCAGTCGATCGCCACCCTCGCCTTCACCGAGGCCAACGGCCGGTGGGACGAGACGGGGGTCGAGGCCACGGCCGCCAACGAGGGCGCCACCTGGAAGATCACGGGCACGAAGATGTACGTGCTCGACGGTCACGTGGCCGACGTCGTCATCGTCGCTGCCCGCACCGGCGCCGGCGTCAGCCTCTTCTCGGTGGCCGGCGACGCCGCCGGACTCACCCGCACGGCACTGTCCACCATGGACCAGACCCGCAAGCAGGCCAAGCTCGAGTTCGCCGGCGTCGAGGGTACCCTCGTCGGCACCGACGGCGCCGGCTGGGACACGTTGTCCACCGTGCTCGATCTCGCCGCCGTGGCCCTCGCCGCCGAGCAGGTCGGCGGCGCCCAGATGTGCCTCGACATGGCCGTCGAGTACGCCAAGGTGCGGGTGCAGTTCGGCCGGCCGATCGGTTCGTTCCAGGCCATCAAGCACAAGTGCGCCGATATGCTCCTCGAGGTCGAGTCGGCCAAGTCGGCGGCCTACTACGCCGGTTGGTGCGCCTCGGAGATGAACGACGAGCTGCCCTCGGTGGCCTCGCTGGCCAAGGCCTACTGCTCCGACGCCTACTTCCACGCCGCGGCGGAGAACATCCAGATCCACGGTGGCATCGGCTTCACCTGGGAGCACCCCGCCCACCTGTACTTCAAGCGGGCCAAGTCGTCCGAGCTGCTGTTCGGCGACCCCACCTACCATCGTGAGCTGCTGGCCCAACGCATCGGCATCTGAACTGGTCCGACGGGCCTCTGGTCGTGACGATCGCTTCTCGGACCGCACCACGCGTGCGGTCCGAGGCTGTTTTCGTCCCTAGTGTCGGGTTGTGATCTTCGTCTTCGTGGTGCTGGCGGTCGTGGCCGTGGTCGTGATCGCCCTGGTCACCTTGGGGCGCCTCAGCTACCGACTCGAGGACGAAGCCCCGACGTCGGTCTTCGACGTGGCCGAGGCCGTCGAGTTCGTGGCCGACCGCCTCCCTGGCGAGACCACGGCCGAGCTCAGTTACGACGACGTGCGCGCGCTGCTGCTCTGGCACCTCGACTACTTCGAGGACCGGGGCGTGGCCCGCGACTCGGGCGACAACGTCACCAGCGGCCCATTGGTGGCGGCGGAGGACGAGGCGCTGGCCTATGTGCTCGGCCGGGCCACCGACGCCGGGATGACGATCGACGACACCTGGGTGGTGCAGGTCCTCGACGCCTCCAGTGCCTATCTCGAGGCCATCGGAGCCATCGGGGACCAGGTGCCCGAACCGCCCGACCCGTCGACATGAACTGTTCACGGAACCGACCCGACACGACCTCCTGAGGGCTGGCACACTGATGGGACCGAGGAAAGGAGGTGGTCCATAACATGAACGACGGTAGATGTGGGACTTCGGAGGTGGCTGGCCGCTAGTGCGGCGAGCTGGGCCGGCTGGTGAAAACCACCAGTCACCGCCGGTGACGACGGCCGGGAACTTGTCCCGCCCGGTACCCAAACGTCCATCCGGTCAATCAGCAGTGGCAGGGGAGGGCCTCGTGCCCTCCCCTGTTCGCGCCTGGCCCTACGATGATCAACAGTCCTCGCACGGATGGAGCAGTCGCGATGGAACGTCCAGGGAAGTTCACCGATCACCGATGGGTGGGCGACAAGCGCACCCAGGTCGTCTACGACGTCGACAACCTCACCGAACCAGAGATCATCGAGGAGCTCATGGTGGCCGAGACGTTCATCGGGTTCGGACCCGACACGCTGCCGGAGGCCCGCAATCGGGGCTACAAGCCCTACAAGGGCGACGGCAGCGGCAGCGGCGCGTCGGAGTGACGGTCGGGGCGCGCTTCGTTGCGTTGCGTTCCGGTTGTTCGATCCCCGTGGTGGGTCCGGCCAGGCGAGGCCCGGGAAGCGCCAGCGTCGGGCCTCGCATCAGCGGCGCTCCGCGCCGCCAGGAGTAGAGCGTGGAGGAGCTGTTCAGCTCGTCGGCGCTCGGGATCGCCGGGCATCTGGCCCGCCCGCGGATCGCTCCCGGCACGGCGGTGCCCGGGTTGGTGATCACCCACGGATTCCCGAACATGAACGAGGGCGGCAAACTGTCGGCCCGCTCGTTCCCGGAGCTGGCCGATCGCATCGCCACCGAGATGGGTTGGATGGCGCTCGTGTTCACGTTTCGCGGGTGCGGCGAGTCCGATGGCGACTTCTCGCTGGGCGGATGGCTCGACGACCTGCTGGCCGCGGCTCGGTTCCTTCGCAGCGTCGACGGGGTGCGGGGGGTGTGGGCGGCCGGCTTCGGCACGGGTGGCGCCCTGAGCTTGTGCGCCGCCGCGGTCGATCCGGACATCCGGGGTGTCGCGGCGATGGGGGCACCGGCAGACTTCGATGACTGGGCCAGTCACCCCCGGCGGCTGCTGCAGCACGCGCGCGACACCGGGATGATCCGGTCGGCGTCGTTCCCTCCGGCGTTCGACGTGTGGGCCCGCGAGATCCGCGAGGTGCGGGCGGTGGCGGCCATCGCCGAGGTGGCACCACGTCCGGTGCTGCTGTTGCACGGCTCCGACGACGAAGCGGTGCCGGTGTTCGATGCCCGGGTCCTGGCCGACGCGCACGGCGACGCCGATCTGCGCATCATCGAGGGCGGGGGGCACCAGCTGCGCCACGACCCCCGGGCCATCGCCGTGCTGTTGGGATGGTTGAATCGCCAGCGTTCTCTCACCGTCGCGGAACGCACTGTTTGAGGAGCCGCCCGCGACGAGCGAGCGTTTCAACGGGTCCGATCAGCCGGCGGCTGGGTCGGCCTTGCCTCTGCCTTTGGCCTTCTGGGCTTTCTTGAAGGCGCGAACCTCGGCCACCGCCTCCGGCGAGGAGATGTCGGCGACCGAGCGGGGCATGTTGTCGCTGAACGGCGCTGCGACCTGCTCCCACCCGGTGGGCTTCTTGCCGAGGCGTTTGGCCAGGATGGCCATGAAGATCTTGGCTTTCTCGTCGCCGTAGCCGGGCAGCTTGCGCAGGCGGCGGTACAGCTCATCACCGGTGCGAACGCCCTTCCACACCCTGACCGCGTCGCCGTCGTAGTGCTCGACCAGGAACTGGCACAGCTCGTGGGTGCGACGGGCCATCACCGCCGGATAGCGGTGCAGGGCCGGCTTGGCGACGAAGACCTCGACCAGGGCGTCGGGCCCCATCGCGGCGATGGTCGCGGCGTCGAGGTGACCGAGGCGCTCTCGGAGCGTGAGCGGACCCCTGAACGCCCATTCCATCGGGACCTGCTGGTCGAGCAGCATTCCGATGAGCAGGGCCAGAGGATCGGTGACGAGGAGGCGGTCGGCCTCGGGGATGCCGGTGGCGGGGATCGACCTGGTGGGCATGACGGGGTCAGGCTACCGACGGGGCGCGCATCAGAGGACTCTGGGGTCGGGGGTGTCGACGTCGAGCTCGTGGCGCTTGATGGCATCGGCGACGGCGGTGGGGTCGAGGACTCCCTCGCCGGCGAGGGCCGACAACACGGCCACCTCGACGTGGGCGGCATCGGTCTCGAAGAACCGGCGCAGCGCTTCACGGGTGTCGGAACGCCCGAAGCCGTCGGTGCCGAGGGGCACGAATCGCTTCGGCACGAATCGGGCGATCTGGTCGGGCACGGACTTCATGAAGTCGGTGACGGCCACGATCGGGCCCGGCGCCGCGCCCAACCGTTCGGCGACCCGCGAGACGCGAGGAGGGTCGAGGGGGTGCAGCCGGTTCCAGCGCTCCACCGACAGGGCGTCCTCGCGCAACGACTTGTACGACGTGGCCGACCACAGCTCCACGCCGATGCCCTGTTCGGCCAGCGCGGCCTGCGCGTCGCGGGCGGCGGCCTGCGCGGTGCCGGAGAACACGAGGGTGGCCTGGGGCTGGAGGTCGCCCGGCGCCGGGGCCCACCGGTAGAGGCCGCCCACGATGTCGTCGTCGCTCACCCCGTCGGGGCGGGCCGGCATCTCGTAGTTCTCGTTGTACGCCGTGAGGTAGTAGAAGCCACCGTCACCATCGAGGGAGGTGCCACCCGGCCCGCCGTACATCTCGTGCAACCCGTGGCGGATGATCGTGGCCATCTCGTAGGCGAAAGCCGGGTCATAGGCGTGACAGGTGGGCACCGTGGAGGCCAGCACCAGGCTGTGGCCGTCCTGATGCTGGAGGCCCTCACCGAGAAGCGTGGTGCGCCCGGCGGTGGCGGCGATCAGGAAGCCCTTGGCCTGGGCGTCGGCCGCGGCCCAGATCAGGTCGCCCACCCGTTGGAACCCGAACATCGAATAGAAGATGAAGAAGGGAACCATCGGCACGCCACGAGCGGCGTAGCTGGTGCCAGCGGCGGTGAAGCTGGCCATCGACCCCGCTTCGGTGATGCCCTCCTCGAGGATCTGGCCGTCCTTGCCCTCCACATAGGAGAGCAGCAGGGCGGCGTCGACGGGTTCGTAGAGCTGGCCCTGCGAGGCATAGATCTTGAGCTCGCGGAACAGGGCGTCCATGCCGAAGGTACGGGCCTCGTCGGGGATGATCGGCACGACACGCGATCCGAAGTCGGCGTCTCGGCACATCCCGCGCAACATGCGGGTGAAGGCCATGGTGGTCGACACCTGCTGGCCCCCTGATCCCTTGTCGAACTCGGCGAACACCTTGGGGTCGGGGAGGGTGAGAGAACGGCGCACCACCGTCGAGCGGGTCGGTACCGAACCGTTGAGGGCCCTACGGCGACCGGTGAGGTACGCGAACTCGGGGGAGTCCTCGGCGGGGCGGAAGTACGGAGGGGTGTCCTCGTCGTCGAGAGCGTCGTCGGCGATGACGTCCTCGAGGTGGAGGCGGTCGCGCAGCACCCGCAGCTGGGCCATCGACATCTTCTTGATCTGGTGGGTGGCGTTGCGGCCTTCGACCTCGGAGCCGAGCGCCCAACCCTTCACCGTCTTGGCCAGGATCACCGTGGGGGCGCCCTTGGTCTCGGTGGCCGCCTTGTAGGCCGCGTAGACCTTCTTGTAGTCGTGGCCGCCGCGGGGCAGAGCCCGCAGCTCTTCGTCGCTCAGGTGCTCGACCAGCTTGCGCAGGCGGGGGTCGGGGCCGAAGAAGTGCTCGCGGATGTAGGCGCCGGATTCCACCGCGTACCTCTGGAACTCGCCGTCGAGCGTGCTGTTCATCTTGCCCACCAGCACGCCGTCGACGTCGCGGGCGAGCAGCTCGTCCCAGCCCGCACCCCAGATCACCTTGATGACGTTCCAGCCGGCGCCGCGGAACACCGACTCGAGCTCCTGGATGATCTTGCCGTTGCCGCGCACCGGGCCGTCGAGGCGTTGCAGGTTGCAGTTCACGACCCAGGTGAGGTTGTCGAGCTGCTCGCGTCCGGCCAGCGAGATCGAGCCGAGGGTCTCGGGCTCGTCGGTCTCGCCGTCGCCGAGGAAGCACCACACCCGGCTGTCGGCGGTGTCGTCGAGGCGGCGGTTGTGGAGGTACTTGTTGAACCGGGCGTGGTAGATGGAGTTGAGGGGGCCGAGGCCCATCGACACCGTGGGGTACTCCCAGAAGTCGGGCATCAGCCACGGGTGGGGGTAGCTCGACAGGCCGTCGCCGCCGATCTCGCGTCGGAAGTTGTCGAGCTGGGACTCGTCGAGACGTCGTTCGAGGTAGGCCCGGGAGTAGACGCCGGGCGCGGCGTGGCCCTGGATGTACACGTGGTCGCCGGCTTGGCCGTCCTCCTTCCCGCGGAAGAAGTGGTGGAACCCGACCTCGTAGAGCATGGCCGAGGAGGCGAAGGTGGACAGATGCCCGCCGATGCCGTCGGCCTGCTTGTTGGCGTTGATCACCATCACCGCGGCGTTCCAGCGCACGAACCGGCGCAGGCGCTTCTCGAGGTACTCGTCGCCGGGGAACCAGGGCTGTTCGTCGACGGGGATGGTGTTCACGTACGGCGTCGACACCTCGGCGGGGGTGCCGACCTGGCGCTCGCGGGCCCGCTCGGTGATGCGGGAGACCAGGTAGCGGGCCCGCATCTTGCCGCGGGCGCTGATCACGGCGTCGAGGGAGTCGAGCCACTCTCCGGTCTCGGCGGGGTCGGCGTCGGGAAGCTGACTGACGTGCTGATCGAGGTTCACGGGGGATGCCCTCTCCGGCGGTTGTGGACCAGTGTGTGTCCATGATGCCCCTCGCGGTGCGGTTACCGGTGGGTAGGGCGGAGAACTCTGGATGACGAGGCGTGTGCGACGCTGGCACCATGACGACGGTGGCCTACACGGATGGGGCGTGCAGCGGGAACCCCGGTCCGGGCGGATGGGCCTGGGCTGTGCCCGGCGGCGCCTTCGGCAGCGGCGCCGAGGCCCACTCCACCAACCAACGCATGGAGGTGCAGGCGGCGTTCGAAGCGGTGCGGGCCCTGCCCGGGCCCCTCGAGATCGTGAGCGACTCGACCTACGTGGTGAAGTGCTTCCAGGACCGTTGGTGGGACGGATGGCGGCGGCGCGGTTGGCGCAACTCCCAGAAGAAGGCGGTGGCCAACCGGGACCTGTGGGAGCCGTTCGTGGAGCTGGTGCTCGAACGCGGCGACGTGACCTTCCGGTGGGTGAAAGGCCACTCCGGTGACCCCATGAACGACCTGGTCGATCGGCTGGCGGTGGAGGCGGCCACCAGCCAGCAGGGTCGCCGCGGCGGAGACCCCCCGGCCCGGCTCGGTCCGCCTGATCGGCCCCGCCCGGGCGCGCCGGCCGGTCGCGACCCGGAGGCGGGCACCGCCGAGCAGCGGTCGCTGTTCCCGTGACCGGTGAGGCCCGTGTGGCCAGCGACACCGGCGGCACGTTCACCGATCTGGTGACCGACGACGGGCGCATCACCAAGGTGCCGAGCACCCGCCACGACCCCGGTGAGGCCGTGCGGGCCGGGCTCACCGATCTTCTCGGCGCCGCCGTTCCCGCCGTGCTGGCTCACGGCACGACGGTGGCCACCAACGCCCTCCTCGAACGCACCGGTGCCACCGTTGCGCTTCTCACCACGGCGGGGTTCGCCGACCTCATCGAGATCGCCCGTCAGGATCGCCCGTCGCTCTACGACCAGTCGGTGGTGCGCCCCGAGCCCCTGGTGCCCCGGGCCCTACGGCTCGAGGTGGTCGAGCGCCTCGACGCCGACGGCTCGGAGCTCGTGCCCCTCGGCGAGGTGCCGGCGGTGCCCGAAGGGGTGGAGGCGGTGGCCGTGTGCTTCCTGCACAGCGACCTGCAGCCCGCCCACGAGATCCTGGCCGCCATCGAGCTCGAGAGCCGGGGGTTCGACGTCAGTTGCTCGTGCGACGTGAGCCCCGAGTTCCGCGAGTACGAGCGCACCGTCACCACGGTCGTGAACGCCTACCTGCGACCGGTGTGCCGCTCCTACCTGCGGGGCCTCCAAGGGGCCGCCGAATCGGTGCTGGTCATGACGTCGGCCGGCGGTCTCGTGCCGGCGGCCCAGGCCGCCGAGCATCCGGCCGCGCTGTTGCTCTCGGGTCCGGCCGGGGGCGTGCTGGCCGGCGCGGCGGCGGCGGTGGCCAACGGCTTCGGTGACGCCGTCACCTTCGACATGGGTGGGACCTCCACCGACGTGTGCCTGGTGCTGGGCGGTCAGCCCGCCCCGGCGGCCGAGCGCGAGGTGGGCGGACTGCCGGTCCGCCTGCCCTCGCTCGACGTGCACACCATCGGGGCCGGCGGCGGATCCATTGCCCGACTCGACGACGGCGGGGCCCTGGTGGTCGGCCCCATCAGCGCCGGGGCCGAGCCCGGGCCCGCGTGCTACGGCCGCGGGGGGACCCGGCCCACGGTCACCGACGCCGACCTGGCGGCGGGTCGCATCCCGGCCACGGCCGCGTTCCCCGGTCTGGGCGTGCTCGACGGGCCTGCCGCCGAGGCCGCGCTGGCGTCGGCGGGGGTGAGCGCCGAGGGTGTCATCGCCGTGGTCGACGCGGCCATGGAGGAGGCGGTGCGGGTGGTGTCGGTGGAGCGGGGCGTCGACCCCCGGGGCCTGGCCCTGGTGGCCTTCGGCGGCGCTGGCCCCTTGCATGCCTGCGCCCTGGCCGAGGCCCTCGACATGGCGGCGGTGGTGGTTCCGGCGCGGGCGGGAGTGCTGTCGGCCGTCGGCATCCTGGGCGCACCCCTCCAGGTCGACCTCGTGCGTTCGGTACCCGACCCGCTCGACCATGCCGCGGCGCGCCGGATGGCCGACGCGCTGGTGGTCGAAGCCGAGCGTCAGCTCCTCGCCCAGGCGCCGTCGCCTCCGCCGCCCGAGCGCGAGGAGATCGCCCCGGGCCTGGTCGGGGTCACCACCACCCACCACCGGGTGCACCTCGACACCATGTTCGACTGCCGCTACGCCGGGCAGAGCCACGAGCTTTCCGTGCGTCACCCCGGTCGCTTCCATCGCGAGCACCGCCGGCGCAACGGCTACGACCGGCCCGATCACCCGGTGGAGATCGTGGCGGTGCGGGCCCGGGCCTGGCTGCCGTCGCCGGTCGACGTGACCGCGCTGGCCCCCGTCGAACGCGTCGCCGCCGTCGGCCCCACGGTGATCGCCGAGGAGGACTGCACGATCTGGGTGCCCGAGGGTTGGGTGGCCGAGCCCGGTGCGGCGGGGGCGCTGGTGCTGCGCCGCCGGGGGAGCGCCCCGTGACCGCGCTCGACGCCGCCGCGCTGCAGGTGCTCATCGCCCGCCTCACCGGCATCGCCACCGAGATGGGGGCGGTGCTGGCCCGCAGTGGTTTCAGTCCCAACATCAAGGAGCGCCACGACCACTCGTGTGCGCTGTTCACCGCCGCCGGCGAGTTGTTGGTCCAGGCCGAGCACATCCCGGTGCACCTCGGGTCGATGCCGGCGTCGGTGGCGGCGGCCATCGAACGCTTCGGACCGGGGACGCCCGGGTGGGCCACGTTGGCCGACGACGACCAGATCGTGCTGAACGACCCGTTCGCCGGTGGCACCCACCTCAACGACATCACCGTGGTGGCGCCGTGCCGGCGCGACGGGCGCCTCGTGGGTTGGGTGGCCAACCGGGCCCACCACGCCGACGTGGGTGGGGCCGCGCCCGGGTCGATGCCCGCCGATGCCACCGAGATCTTCGCCGAGGGCCTGCGCCTCCCACCGGTGCGCCTGACCGCCGAGGTGCGGGCGGTGATCCTCGCCAACTCCCGCACCCCCGACGAACGCAGCGGCGACCTCGACGCCCAGATCGGCGCCAACCGTCGCGGGGCGCAGCGCCTGGCCGAGCTGGCCGACGCCGCGCTCGACGAGGTGTTGGCCCACGGCGAGCGCCGGATGCGCGCCGCCCTCACCGGCCTGCCCGACGGCACGTGGCACTTCGCCGACGTCATCGACAGCTTCGGCCCCGCCCCCCACCAACAGGTCGACACCCACGTGCGGGTGGAGGTGATCGTTGCTGGCGACACGATCACGTTCGACCTGACCGCCAGCGACGACCAGCGCTCGGGCAACGTGAACGCCGTCGAGGCGGTCACGGTGAGCGCCGCGGTGTACGCCCTGCGGTCCGTGCTCGACCCCACGTTGCCGGTCAACGGTGGGGCGTTGCGGGCGGTGCACGTGCGTACCCGGCCGGGCTCGATCGTCGCCGCGCTGGCCCCTGCGGCCGTGGGGGCGGGCAACGTGGAGGTCAGCCAGCGGGTGGCCGACGTGTGCCTCGGGGCCCTGGCCCAGGC